>JBDGTT010000008.1:0-111469 GCA_042216525.1 Halobacteriaceae archaeon | reverse complement strand
TCAGGCGGACCACGGCCCGCCTCGAGGCCGTCTTCGAGGCGTCGCCGGACATGATAGACGTCCACGACGCGGCGGGGACCATCCTCGCGGTGAACGACCGCCTCTGCGAGAAACTGGGCTACGACGAGGACGAAATCGTTGGCAAGAACGTCACGGACGTGGACCTGGACAGGGACCCCGAGGACCTCCGGTCCATCCTCGACCGCCTCGAGCGCGGGGAGCGCCACGAGGTCGAGGGCCGGTTCCGCCGTCGCGACGGGTCCACGTTCCCCGTCGAGGTCCACGTCCGCCGCATCGACCTGAACGACGAGGACCGCTACCTCGTGGTCAGTCGGGACGTGACCGAGCAGCGGCGTCGAGAGCGGGCCCGCGAGACGGTCATCGACCGGACCTCGGACGCCATCGTCCGGGTGGACGCCGACTGGCGGTTCACCTTCGTCGACGGCCGCGCCGAGGAGATATACGGCGTCGAGGAGTCGGACCTCCAGGGGCGGGGGTTCTGGGACGTGTTCGAGGCGGCGCTCGGAACGCCCTTCGAGACGGCCTATCGCGAGGCGATGGAGACGCGCGAACCGACGACCGTCGAGGCTCACTACGACGGCCTCGACGCCTGGTTCCGCGTCCGGGTCTACCCGGACGAGGGCGGCGGCCTCTCCTTCTACTTCCGGGACGTGTCCGAGCGGAAGCGCCTGGAGCGCGAACTGGAGCGAGCGTGAGCGGTCGGGGGGGCGGGCCCGAGGTCAGCCGTCGACCGCCCGGTGTGTCCGCTCCCACTCCCGGCGGGCGGCGAGTTCCCGACGGCCGCGGGCGGTGAGTGCGTACTCGTTCGTCCGGTCGTCCTTCGACCCCTTCTCGACCAGTCCCTTCTCGACGAGGTCGTCGAGGTTCGGGTAGAGGCGCCCGTAGTTGACCTCGCTCCCGTAGTAGTCGTCGAGGTGGTCTTTCACCTCGACGCCCTTCGGCCGGTCACACCCCGCGACCACGTAGAGCAGGTCGCGCTGGAATCCCGTCAAATCCCACATGGTCGGTGAATCCCTCCGCCACCGTATATCGATTTCGAACGACGTGACGTGCCGCAGCCCCCCGATTCTCGGAGCGGTGGCGTCGAACGTGTCCGGGTCGCAACGTGTCTCGGTCGCGGCTCACTCCTCCTCGCCGCCGTCCGCGAGGGTCGGCGTTCGCGAGCGCCGGCGCTCGAACCAGGCCCACTCGCGCGTCCGGAGGCCGTCCGCGGCCAGGTCCCACGGGTCGTCGTCGGTCACGCGTGGCCCCTCGCGCCAGGACTGGACGACGTTCCAGACGAAGACGAGTTGGCCGACGAGGAGGATGAAGGCCCCGACGGTCGCCACGTCGTGGAGGTGGGTGAACAGTTCGACCGGAGCGGCCGAGCCGAAGTCGTAGGTGGCGTAGCGACGGGGCATGCCCTCGTAGCCCAGCAGGATCATCGGGAAGAAGGTGACGTTCGTCCCGACCATCGAGAGCCAGAAGTGCCACTTCGCGAGCGTCCGCTGGTACATCCGGCCGGTGTAGATGGGGAACCAGTAGTAGACGGCGGCGAAGACGGCGAAGACGATGGCGCCCATGATGACGTAGTGGAAGTGCGCGATGACGTGGTAGGTGTCGTGGAGGACGAGGTCGACCGGGATGGCCGCCTCGAAGACGCCGGTGACGCCCCCGATGATGAAGTTCTGGATGAACCCGACGCAGAACAGCATCGGCGCGGTCATGCGGAGTTTGCCGTTCCACATCGTCGTGATCCAGTTGAACGTCTTGACTGCGGAGGGAATCGCGATGGCGATGGAGACGGCCATGAAGGAGGCGCGGAGGCGCGGGTCGATGCCCGTCGCGAACATGTGGTGGGCCCACACGCCGAAGGAGAGCACGCCGATGGCCAGCGTCGAGTAGACGATGAACTTGAACCCGAACAGCTTCCGGCCGGAGAACCGCGGCAGGATGAGGCTGACCAGGCCCATCGGCGGCAGCACGAGGATGTACACCTCGGGGTGACCGAAGAACCAGAAGAGGTGCTGCCAGAGGATGGGGCCACCGCCGCCCGTCGTGAAGAACGTCGTCCCGAAGTTCCGGTCCAGCAGGAGCATCACGATGGCGCTCCCCAACAGCGGGAAGGCGAACAGTATCTGACCCGACTGGACGAGGACGGTCCAGGAGTAGATGTCGAGGTTCGCCCACCCGACGTCCTCCCCCCGCTCTGCGAAGATGGTCGCGACGAAGTTGATGGCGCCCATCGTCGCGGAGACGCCCGTCAGGTGCAACCCGAGGAGGAGCAGGTCGACGCCGGGGTTGGTCTGGTGGAGCGAGAGCGGGGGATAGATCGTCCAGGCGGTCTGTGCGCCCTCGACGCCGGCGACAAAGGGCGCGAGGAGGAGGCCGCCCCACACGAGGAGCGCGCCGGGCGGGAGGAGCCAGAACGCGATGGCGTTGATGCGCGGGAACGCCATGTCGTCCGCGCCGATGAGCAGCGGGATGAAGTAGTTGCCCACGGCGGCGAGCACGGGCGTCCCGAAGAGGAACAGCATCGTGATGCCGTGACTGGTCATCAGGGCGTTGTAGAGGGCGGGTCCGAGGACGTCCGGTTCGGGGGTGAGCAACTCCGTCCGCATCAGCAGGACGGCGACGCCGCCCCACGCGAACGCCACCAGGGAGAACGCCCCGTAGAGGACGCCGATGTCCTTGTGATCGACCGTCGTCAGCCAGCGCGTCAGCCCTGTCGGCTTCTCGGACCGGGTCTCGCCGACCGTCCCCCCGCCGTAGGCGTCGCCGGCCAGCGCGTACGCTCGCCAGTCGACGACGCGAGCCAACCAGCCGACGGTGCCCAGCAACAGCGCGCCCGTGACGACCGACAGAACGACCGAACTGTGAACCATCGGGCGGGCGTTCCGGAGAGACGGATATGGGTCTTGTCGGGAACGTGTTCGCCACCGGAGCTGAGCCTGCCGTCCCGGCGCAGGTGGGTCACATGTTCGCACTCGGACTTACCCCTCCGGGGGCGAACGGCCCCACCATGGTAGCCGACGGAGAGACGGCCCCGGCGTTCACCGCGACGCGCGGCACGGCCGACCACGAACCGTTCGACCTGACAGACCACCTCGGCGACGGCCCCGTGGTGCTCGCGTTCTTCCCGGGCGCGTTCACCCCGCCCTGTGCGAACGAGATGGTGGCGCTCCAGGACCGCCTCGACGAGTTCCGCGCGGCCGGTGCCACGGTGTTCGGCGTGAGCGCGGACTCGCCGTTCACCCAGGGCGCCTTCAGCGACGAACACGGCCTGGAGTTCGATCTCGTGAGCGACATGGACCGCTCCGCCATCCAGCGGTACGGACTCGAGATAGACCTGCCGAACCTCGGCCTCCACGGCGTGGCCAACCGCGCGGTGTTCGTCCTCGACGGCGACGGGACGGTCACCTACCGATGGGTGGCCGACGACCCGACGAACGAACCGCCGTACGGCGACGTCCTCGACGCAGTGCGGGGGGCCTGAGGCGCCCGGAGACCGGCGCGGTCACGGTCGGCGACCGTGCGACAGACTCCCGGGTCTCGCGCCGGTAGCTTCAACCCGGTTCCGGTCGTCAGCGCGGCCATGACGAACGTCGTGTTCGCCCGCGGCGACGCCGTCACGCTCCACCCGCTCCAGGAGGCCGACCTCGAGTTCGTCTGCGAAGGCGTCAACCACCCTGCGGTCAGACCACACGTGGGCCAGTCGTTCCCCACCTCGCTGGCCCGCGAGCAACGGTACTTCGAGGAGGCCAGCCAGACGCTGGACGTGGTCCAGGCGCTGGTGAGCGCGGACGGCCAGCGGGTCGGCGTCGTGGAGTTCGACCCCGTGGACCGCGATGCGGGCGTCGCGGAGTTCACTGTCTGGGTCCACCCCGACCACCAGGGCAACGGCTACGCGCGGGAGGCGACCGAACTGATGCTCGACTACGCGTTCGACGAACTCCGGATGCACAAAGTGACCGCGAACGCCTTCGCGGGCAACGACGCCTCCAGGGCGCTGCTGGAGTCCGTGGGGTTCACCCGCGAGGGCGTCGGCCGGGAGGACGCCTACGTCGACGGCGGTTACCGGGACACCCACTACTACGGGGTACTCGCGCGCGAGTGGACGGGCGCGGACGCCGAGGACCCCTAGCGTGCGTCGGGCGGCGGCGACCGCTCACTCGTCGTCGGTCCGTTCCGCCTCCGCCTCGGCCTCGTCCCGGTCGGCGGTCGCCGCTTCTGTCCGTTCGCGCTCGTCGAGTTCCGCCTCGACCTCGCGCTCCCGCTGTCGCTTCTCCTCCTCGGCGGCCTGCTCCTCGCGGGAGTCCTTGGTGTCGGGCATGACACCGACTGTAGGGCCGCCGCGGGGATAACGGTAGGTGGCACGCTCGGTCGCGGTGACTGGTCAGGCGAGTGGACAGTCCCGGCCTCACCCGAGGAGGCGGGCCGCGCTGACGACCACCGCGAACAGGGAGGCCAGGCCGAAGCCGGCGATGGAGAGGATGGCGAACAGCCAGTGGAGCGGCGCCGCCCGGACCGCGACGGCGGCGCTCTCTCCCACAGACCGGACGCGCTCACGCCGCATCCTCGCCCTCCCGGTCGGTGACCGTCTCGGGAGCGCGCCGGTCTGTCGCGCGCGCGTAGACCGCCTCCGCGCGGTCGGTGACCCGGCCCCAGTCGTAGCGACGGGCCACCGCGACGGGGTCCGCCGCCGGTCGCGCCCCCGCCAGCGCCCTCGCGAGGCCCTCGGACAGCGCCTCGACCGTCGGGTCGACGACGAACCCGCCCTCGCCCACGACCGAGCGCGCGGCCGACATCGGGTGGTCGGCGACCACGACCGAACACCCCGCGGCCATCGCCTCGACCAGCGTGATGCCGAATCCCTCGCGGGACGAGGCCGAGGCGTAGACCCGAGCGCCGGCGAGGAGGCGCGCCAGGTCGCCCTCGTAGGTGCCGTAGAAGGTCACGCGGTCCCCGTGGGCCATCCCCGCGGCCCGCTCGCGGAGCGGGTCCGCGGCCGGCCCGTCGCCGACGACGCCGAGGCGTGCGTCCGCGTCGGCGGCCACCCGGTCGAAGGCGTCGAGCAGGCGGTCGACGCGCTTCTCTGGGATCAGGCGGCCGACGAACAGGACGTCCGGGGCGTCCGGGTCCGGCGTCGCGGTCCGGAAGCGGTCGACGTCCACGCCGTTCGGGACGACGGCGATGGACTCGCGGGGCGGTCCGATGCGGGCGAGGCGGTCGGCGGTCGTCTCGGAGACGGCGACGGGGTGCTGGGGGACGCGCGCGACCGCGCGCTCGACGAGGCGGCCCCCGAGGCCCGCGACGCCGAGGTACGAGGCCCAGTAGTCCAGCCACACCTCGTGCCAGGTGGCGACCAGCGGGGTCGACGGCGCCAGCGTCGCGGCCCGGGCGGACAGCACCGGGAAGTAGGGAAACACGGACACGTCGACGACGTCGTGGTCGCCCGTCCGGCGGCGGAGGGCCGGCAGGACGTCCCACGCGAACCCGAGCGCCTCCCGGACGGAGCGGCGGTCGCCGGCGTAGAGGTCACGGCCCGGCCCCACCGCCCGGAGGGTCATGCCCGCGTGGGTGTGCTCCGGCGGGCCGTCCCAGTAGTGACCCCCGTAGACGGTCACGTCGTGGCCGCGTGCGGCGAGGCGGCGCCCGATCTCGTGAACCCGCTTCTGGGCGCCGCCGCGAACGAACGGGTAGACCACGTCGGTGACGAAGGCGACGCGGAGGCTCACGCGTCGACCTCCGGGGCGTCGGCGTCGACCGCGTAGACCACGAGGCGGTCGGTCGCGTACACCTGGTGACCGAGGGGGTCGAAGCGCGTCTTCCGCCAGTTGTTCGGCAGGACGACGTAGCGCACGTCGTACTCGCGGATGGTCCGGCGGGCGGCCCTGACGTTGTGGGGCGTGTCGCCGTTCCAGCGGAGGTGTTCGAGTCGCTGGTAGGCGTCCGACTCGCGAGCCTCGTCCGGTCGATAGGACCCCGATGCCGGCGTCGCCGTGAGCGCGCTCTCCCCGGCGAGGGCTTCGATCCACGGCGCGACGTAGAACGGCGCCGCCACCTGGCCGTCGACGGGACCGTTCTCGTCCACCCACCCGACGACGGCGCGCGTCGAGTCGGGGTTCTTCACCCCGTAGTACACCCGGGCGTCGGCGTAGTAGCCGGTCGACCACGCGAACCCGGGGAGGAGGACGAGGAGGGCGACGGCGACGGTCAGGGCGGGCCAGACGGCGCCGCGGAGGTCCGGATTCCGGACGACGCGGCCGAGGACGCCGGCGCCGACCCACGCCACGACGCAGACGTAGAGGGCGAACGCCGTCACGAACGGCGCGACGAGAAAGTAGGCGACCCGCGCGAGTTCGGTCTCGACGCCCGGGAGTGCGCCGACGGCGACGGCGACCGAGAGGGGGCCGAGGAGCCACCCGGCGACGATCAGGGCCGACGCGTGCGCGTCCAGGCGGGGCGACGCGCCGAGGCGACGGGGGCGGCGCTCGCTCGCCGGCGTCGGCGCGAACGCGCTGGCGACGTCGGGGTTCGCTCCCACCACGTGGACGACTAGCGGGAGCGAGGCGGCCACGCCGACGGCGGCGGCCCCGAGCGGTGGACTCCGCGTCGCCATCTGGACGAGGGTCGCGATGCCGTGGCCGTCGGTGGCAGAGACGTAGAGCGAGAAGACGCGCCACTGGGCGGCGAGGTAGACCGCGAAGACGAGCGACGGGACGAGCGAGTCGACGACCGTGTCCACGACGGCGCGGACCTCGCGGGTCGCCACGCCGACGGCGACCGAGACGGCGCCGAGCGTGGCGACGAAGACGGGCGAACTCGGGGGGTGGGCGAACAGCCCCAGGGTCAGCAGGGCGGCGTAGGCGAGGCGGTCTGCCGCCGCCCCCGTGCGACGGGCGCGGACGAGGGCGCCGACGCAGAGGGTGAGAAAGCCCACGGCGACAAGTTGCGGGACGCCCCCGAACGAGAGGAGGTCGAGGTAGAGGTACTGGCCGAGGCCGACCGTCGCGAACGCGAGGAGGGCGACGCGCCCCGAGAACAGTTCGCGGGCGGTGACGTAGACGGCGGTGGTCGCCCAGACGTAGACCAGGACGGTCCAGAGTTTCGCCGCGAGGACCGCCGACCCGACGATCACGAGCAGGAGGGCCAGCGACGCGATGGCGACCGGGTGGGTGGCGAACTGGCCCACGGACTCGGAGGCGGGCATCTGCCACCCGGCGTAGAAGCGGGCGCGGACGATCCAGTGTTTGGTGTCGTTGGGCGGGAACCAGCGGCCGAACACGCCGGACCACGCGACGGCGAGGTTCACCGCGGTGACGGCGACCAGGAGGGCCGCCCGCGAGTAGTCCGCCGTGGTGCCCTCGAGACCGGCGGCGGCGAGGCGAGCGCCCACGTCAGGTCCCCCGCCACGGGCGCCGGTCCGGCGCGCGCAGGTAGAGCGCCCCGCCCGAGAGCGAGACGACCACCGACAGCGCGAAACTCGCGACGCTCACGGCGACGGCCGTCTCGGCCGGCACGCCGACGGCGCCGAGCAACACCACGTAGCCCGTCTCGCGGACGCCCACGCCCTGTATCGACACCGGGAGCGCCACGGCGACGGCCACGAGCGGGACCGCCACCCAGAGGTAGGTGAAGGGCACGACGGCACCGGCGGCGCGGACCAGCGCCCACGTCGAGAGCACCGTCGCGGCGACGACGGCCAGGGTGCCGAGGCCGCCGCGGACCAGCGCCCCCGGGCGGCGGCGGTAGGTGGACAGGACCGTCCTCGTGGCGTCACCGAGGCGGCCGCGGCCGGCGCGGGCCACGACGGCGAGCACAGCGCCGACCGCGAGGCCGATGGCGGCGACGGCGACGAGGACGGCGCGGAGCGTCGTGACGGCGGGGCCGCGTGGGGCGCCCAGGGCCGCGAGCGACGCGACGCCGACGAATCCCGCGACGTAGAGTGCCTTCTCCGCGAGGACGGCCGCGACCGGCGCGGCGCGGCTGCCGCCCGCGGACCGCGTCTGCACCACGCGGGTCGCGTCTCCGAGAACCGTCCCCGGTCCCGCGAGGTTGACGAACCGACTGACCAGGTACCACCGGAACAGGCGTCGGCGACCCAAGGCGCCTGTTCGGGCGAACGGTGCCAGCAGGGCGCCCCACGCGAGACTGCTGGCGGCGACGCCGCCGAACTGCAACGCGAGGGCGAGACCGACCCACGGGACCGAGAGAGCGACCAGGCGACCGAGCAGGGCCGCGGGGTCGAGACGGACCGCGACGAGGGCGAGGAGCGCGACGGTCACCGCCGCCCGGGCCGCGAGGGTTCTTCGGGACACGGTCACCGGACCGCTCGCCCCTCGGCGGCGTCGACGGCGCGTTCGAGGCTGGCCAGGAGGCGGCCGTCGCCGACGGCGTCGAGGGGGACTCCGCGGTCCGCGACGCCGTAGGCCTCGAGGAGCGATTCGACCTTCTCCGCGTACGTGACGGCCGCGAAGGGCACGTCGGCACGGAGTGCGAACAGCATCGAGTGCAGGCGCGTGGCGACGAGGGCGTCACAGTGGGCGACGACGCCCATGAGCGCCTGTGGGTCCGTGACCGTGAGGACGCGGCCCCCGTACCGGGCCGCCAGCGGCGTGCAGACCCGCTGGTCCTGTTCGACCCGCGCCGTCGGGTGGCGGCAGAACGGGAGGAACGCGAGTTGCCAGCCCCGGCGGTCGAACGCGTCCGCGACGCTCCGGTAGGCCACCTGCAGGTCCGCGTCCCGGTCGACGTCAAGGACCCGCCGGGCGGCGACGCCGAGCAGCGGCGCGTCGGGATCGAACCCGGCCTCGGCCAGGTGCCTGCGGCCCGCCGCGCGGTCCGGGGTCAGTCGCATGGCCGGGTCCTCGACGAGGCGGACGTCCGAGACGCCGTGGGCGTCGAGGAACCGCTGCGAGGCGGGGTCGCGGACGCTGACCGATGCGGCCCGCTCCAGGGCGGCGAACAGCGCTGGCCGCACCCGCGCTGGCGTCGACCGGTAGACCCCGACCGCCGTCCAGTGGACGGGCTTGCCGAGCGCGTGGACGGCGAGCGCGTAGTACGGAATCTTCCTGGCGGCCGGCCCGACGTACCGGGAGAAGATGCCGCCGCCGCCGACGACGAACGCGTCCTCCGAGCGGAGGGCACCCGCGAGCGCCGGCACCGTGGCTGGAACCGGACGGAGCGGGACGTCCGCCGTGAGGTCGGCGGCGCGCCGTCGCGTCTCGGGCGGGTCCCGCGTGACGACCGAGAGCCGTCGGACCTCGTCGGGGACCGACCGGAGGAGGCCCGCCAGGATCGCCTCGTCGCCGAGGTTGCCCGCGCCGTAGCCGCCGACGAGCAACACGTCGCCGCGCACGGCCGGGAACGTCGCGGGGGTCATCGACCGCCTCGGAATCGCCCGTCGACGAGGCTGCTGGCGAAAAAGGACGCGAACACCGCCTGGAGACCGAGCGTCCCCGCGGTGAGGGCGGCCACGTCGGCGTGTGGCCCGGCGCTCAGAGGGCCGCGTGCGAGGGCGTAGAGGCCGAGACACCAGAGTGCGACGGCGCCGACGACGAGGCCGCGTTCGAGGGAGAAGTGGGCGACGAAGGCGCGCGAGACGGGGTCGCGTGCGGGGCGAATCGGGTCCCCGGCGGCGGTGCAGAGCGCGCCCATCAGCGCCACCTGCGCACCGACGACGGTCAGGAGACTCCCGGTGGCGTGGACGACGAGCCCCGGGGAGACGCCGGCGAGGCCGAGAGCGAGGAGCGCGAGGCCGACGGCGGCGCCCGGCACGCCGAAGAGGACCGTCGGGGCGTTGACGAGCATGAACCGCAGGTGCCGCCAGCCGTCGCGGAGACTGTGAAGTTTGGCCTCGCCGAGGCGCCGGTGGTAGGTGATCGGGACCTCGGAGATGCGGAGGTCGCGGGCCGCGGCCCGGAGCAGCATCTCGCTGGCGAACTCCATCCCGTCGGACTCGAGGTGGAGGTCCTCGAGGACGGACCGCTTGCACACCCGGAATCCGCTGTGCGCGTCGCTCACACCCACGCCGTACAGGCGGTTCAGCGTGGCAGTGAGCAGGGGATTGCCCACGATGCGGTGGAGCGCCGGCATCGATCCGGGGGAGATGGTGCCGGCGAACCGACTGCCGAGGACGACGTCCGCCTGGCCGGTGACGACCGGTTCGAGCAGTTTCGGGAGTTCGGAGAAGTCGTAGGTAGTGTCTGCGTCGCCCATGGCGACGTACTCCCCGCGGACGTGTTCGAAGGCGTACCGGTAGGCGTAGCCGTAACCCGGCCGGTCCGGGTGAACGACGTGGGCGCCCAGTTCCGTCGCGATGGCGGGCGTCCGGTCCGTCGAACTGTCGCTGACGATTATCTCCCCCGGGACGCCCGCCTGCGCGAAGACGGCCTTCGCACGGCGGATGCACTCGCCCACGCCCGCCGCTTCGTTCTTCGTCGGCAGGACGAGCGACACGACGGGGGGCGTCTCGCTGTCCCGGGGGACGAGACCGCCGGTCGGGGCGTCTCCCACCGCGTCCGAGTCGGCGGCCCGGCCGGGAGGGCCGTCCGCGTCCGTCGCGTCCACCGCCTCCGCGGTCCGGACGGCCGACGGGACGTCGGACGGGCGCCGCGACCACGCCGCCCCGCGTTCGGTCATGGTCGACGGGAGAGCGGCGACGGGGTTTGTTATGGACCGGTTGGTCCGACCTACCGTCCGACAAACTGTTCCGAACTCCGAGAGTATTGAAACGCATGACTGCGCCCCTCCGTCTACGTTCTAGTCGGATTGGAAATAGGTCCGCCGGTCGACGGTACGGACCCCGACCGAGCGACGGCGGGGCGTCATCACGTTCACCTAAGCGGACCATCCGACAGTGAACGCGGGCCTAACCGCCGCGGACTCCCTGCCGTCGTCCGCGGGGACCCTCTCACTCGCGTCCGTTCGCTCGCGGGACCGCCGCGGATTCGAACCGGAGGAAGACGATATGGCGTTGCGGTCGGCGTCAGTTAGCACTCGCGAGCGACGCGAGGCGCGACGCGCCTCGGAACGAGCGAGCGGCCTTGTTAGTCCAGTTTTTCGAGGTTCACGAGAGCTACGCTCTCGTGAGCAAATCGGAAACGTGGAGCGTTTCCGAGTGTGAGCGGTTCGCGCCGCAGGCGCGAACCCGACGACGAAAAACGTGGGTCAGAGACTCACTCCTCGTCGGTCAGACCCATGTCCGCGGCGACCAGGTCGGCGAGGTGGTCACGGACCGTCGGGTCGACGCCGGCGACGTCCGCTCCATCGTGCAACTGGTCGTTGTGGCGGGCGATGGCGTCCGCCACCGACGGGAGTGGCACCCGGGAGGTCGTGTCACACTCCGGGCAGTGGATCGGTACGTCCGGCGGGGTCTCCCCTGCGTCGTCGGCCATGGTCCTCCGAGTGAGTTCCGCGTCGACGGCCATAATCGTATCTGTGTCCTCGCGGTGCGCCAGCCCCGGGGGACGGGTCAGGTCCAGATCCAGGCGGTGTCGCCGGGCACGCCGATGGGGACGCCGACGTCGACCTGTACGTCCGCGAACCACAGCGTCTCCTCGAAGACCACCTCGGCGGAGTTGACGAGGACCCGTTCCACGGCGTGTGACCCCGACCGGTCGCCGCCGTCGGCCACCTCGACAGAGTAGTGGCGCGGCCCCTCCGGGACGACGACGACCCGGACGTGTTCGTAGGTGACGGTCCCGGCGTCGAGGCTGTCGTCCGTCCGTGGCGTGGTGGGCTCGAACATTCGTGTGCTCCCTCGCGTCAGTCGGTCGTCTGCCGGAGGTAGGACGCCGAGGGGGTTTGTTATCGAGAACCTAACCGGTCGCAGCGCGCGCGACGCCCATACCGCCGGGGTCACCGCTCCCCGCGGGACCGCACTTCACAGCGAGCGCTCCATCTCCCAGACGCGTCCTCGGGAGGCGGGCTCGAAGCCGACGCCCGCGTAGATGGTCTTCGCGACGCGGTTGTGTCGCTCGACGGTGAGCCACACGTCGGTGACGCCGCGCGCCTGGCCGGCGCCGAGGAGTGCGCGGACGAGTCGGGTGCCGATGCCCGCGAGCTGGTGGTCGGGCGCGACGAAGACGACGAGTTCGTGCCGTCCGTCCGCCATCTCGAGCAGGGCGGCGTGTCCCACCGCCCGGTCGCCGTCCCAGGCGACGAGGTGGACGCCGTCCTCGAGGAGCGAGCGCAGCCACGACCGGCGCCGGTTCGCCCCGCGCGGCGGGAGTCCCTGCGCCCGGTCGGCGTCGTCGAATGCCGCGTACATCTCCGCGAGCGAGTCCAGTGCGTCGCCGTCTTCCCGGACCGCGATTGACCGACCGTCCCGGTCGACGAAAGAGAGCGGTGGGCGGGGGAACCGGCCGTCGCCGTCCCGGTGCGATGCGGGCGGCCGAGCGTGGGCGGTCGACTCCCGAGGAGCGGGGGGCGTCATCGACTCGGGAGTTGGCACTCGCGGGGGAAAGGTGGCGCACCCGATTGCCGGAAACTGAGATTCGGCCGCGTGGGGCGTGGACGGTCGGCGGAGCGGGCGTACCTTCATGATAGACGACGACCAACATCCGACCGGCATGGCACAACAGGAAGTCCAGCAAGAGCTCTCCGTCGACCGGTACACCCTCGGGCTGGTCGGGCCCGACCAGACGTGGGCCGGGACCGTCGCCGACGGCGGCACGATCCGGACGCACACGCCGCCCGCGTGCTGGGGACCGATGATAACCCCGAAGTTCCGGGGCGGCCACGAGGTGACCCGGCCGATCCGCGTCGAGGGCGCCGAGGTGGGCGACGCCGTCGCGCTGAAGATCCGGTCGATCGAGGTGACCAGCGTCGCGACCAGCACCGGGAGCATGCGGGAACGCGAGGGCGCGTTCGGCGACGACCCGTTCGTCGACCACCGGTGCCCGGGCTGTGGCGCCGAGTGGCCCGAGAGCCTGGTCGAGGGCACCGGCGAAGAGGCGATCCGCTGTGCGGAGTGCGGGGCGAACGCCTCCTCGTTCGGCTTCGAGTACGGCTACACCGTCGCCTTCGACGACGACCGGACCGTCGGGCTGACGATGGACGCCGAGGCGGCCCACGACCTGGCCGAGCGCGCCGAGGAGGCAGCGGCGCTCCCCGAGAACGCTCGACAGCACCCCATCCTCCTGTACGAACCGTCGGAGATGCCGGGGACGCTGGGCCACCTCCGGCCCTTCATCGGCAACGTGGGGACCACGCCGCCAATCGAGATGCCTGACTCCCACAACGCCGGCGACTTCGGACAGTTCCTGATCGGGGCCGACCACGACTGGGGGCTGCCCGACGAGGCGGCGCTCGAACAGCGCACGGACGGCCACATGGACGTCAACGCCGTGCGCGAGGGCGCCGTCCTCGTCGCGCCGGTGAAGGTCGACGGCGCGGGCGTCTACGTCGGCGACATGCACGCCAACCAGGGCGACGGCGAACTCTCCTTGCACACCACGGACGTGAGCGGCCGCGCCGAGATCGAGGTGGAGGTCATCGAGGGTCTCGACGTCGACGGCCCCCTCCTGTTGCCGAACGAGGCGGACCTGCCTCACATCGCGACGCCCTACGACGACGCGGAACTGGAGACCGGGCGGGCGCTCGGCGACCGGTACGGCGTCGACGTCGAGACGGAGATGGGGCCCATACAGGTCATCGGGTCGGGCGCGACGATCAACGACGCGACGGAGAACGCCTTCGACCGCGCTGGGGCACTCCTCGACATGACCGAGGGGGAGGTGCGCGCCCGGTGTACCTTCACCGGCGGCGTCGAGGTCGGGCGGCTGCCGGGCGTCGTCCAACTGTCGATGCTCGCCCCGATGGACCGCCTGGACGACCGGGGCATCGGCCACCTCGTGCGCGAGCAGTACGACCTCTAGCCGCCCCGCATCGCCGGCAGGAGCGTCAGCGTCTCGTCGCCGTCCACGGCGTCGTCGAGTGCGAGGCGCTCGCCGTCACGCTGGACGCGGACGCTCGGGCGGACCTGCCCGTCCCCGTCGTAGAGGTGACGACGGGCACGAGGATGGGCCGCGACCAGGGCCTCGATGGCCGCGCCGACCGTCTCTGGCGACGCCGCCAGTTCGACGGTCTTCCCGCCGGTGGCCGCCCGGAGCGGCCCGTAGACCACGAACTCCATGGGCGTCCAGTGGGCCGCGCGACGCACAAGTCTTGTCCCGGCCGGGCCGGACGAGGCTCCGTCGACAGCCGTCTCCGGTGACGGACCGCCGGGTCCGACCCGGACGTTCGGGGCGAGGCGGGCCGGAGTCGGGGCTCCCCCGGCCGTCTGACCGGAAATCACAGCGGCCAAACTGCGCGGCTACCCGGCGTCTACGGCTCGGAGAACGCCCCGACCCGGTCGGCAATCACCCCGAGTGCGCGCTTCCGGAACGGGGAGTCGTCAGCCGTCTCGGGCGACTCCGCGACGTCGACCTGTGCCCGGATCAGTCGGCGCATCTGCGCCGTCGACGGCCGCCCCGCCTGGTCGACGTCGACCTCGAGGGCGGCACAGATCGCCAGTAACTCCTCCTTCGTGAACGACGACTCGACCTCCCGTTCGAAGCGGCCGGTCGCCACTCGAATCGCGTTCCGGACCTCGTGGACGGTTGGACTCACGAGTTTCACGTCTCCCGTCGTCCCCCTCAACGTTCCTACTCGGTAGCAACGAGTCCTTCCGGACGATGGGGTTCGGACACGGTCGTCGACCGTCGCCGGAGACGCCGGAGGAGCGGTCACGCGACGAGTGACAGACATCGAGTGGGCAGGCGACCACACCTCCTGCGCCTCCCGACGACGCGCTCCAGAACTGTCGAACGGGTGCGGTCTCCGCCGGCCGGGAACGCTCCACGGCACGTTCCTCCGCGAGGACGTCGAGGAGGCCCCAAACGCCTATCCCCGGCCCCGGCCAACGGGGGAGAGACGTCAGAGAGATGCACGACTTCCCACCGCTCCCGCCCGTCGCGGACGCCCCGCCGGCGCTGTTCGACGGCGGCCACCTCTGGCTGCTCGAACTCGTCGACGGCGGCCCCCTCCGGTTCCAGTTGCGCGAGTCCGGCCGCCTGCGGTTCGGCGACGCCGACCGGGTTCTCGGCGAGGGAGTCGAGGCCCTGCCGCCGCGGTACCGGTGCGCCGGCCGACAGGTCCGGGACGCCCTCGACCGGGCGGCGCTGCGTGCCGCGGTCGACGACGTGTCCGCGGTGACCGTCTGCGGCGTCTCCACCCACCGGGGCGCCGTGGCCTACGACTGGGCGCGCACGCCCCCGTTCGTCGGCTACGACGTCCACGACGGGACGAGAGACCGGTTCCTCTCGCCGGACGTCGTCGAGCGGAGCCTCGACCGACTCGGACTGGCGCCGGCGAACGCGGTGGCGAAGGAACGTCGGGCGGCCGACTTCGACGCCGAGGGCTACGCGATGCCCGACTCGGCGTACTACGACGGCCCCGCGGCCGGGGTCGTCGTCCGCTCCAAGGCCGGGCCGCGGGCGCGCATCGACGGGCCGGTCGGGCCGACGTGGGCGGCGGGGGCGAGCGCAGAGCGGGCGGGACCGCCGGACGTCGACGTGGCCGAACTGGCTGACCGGTATCTCGACCGCGACCGGTTCGAGCGCGCGGCCGCCGCCCTCGAGGCGGCGGGACGGCCCGTCACGTTCGAGGCGGTGGCCGAACGGGTCCGCGACGGCGTCGCCCGCGAACACCACGCCGTCCTCCCCGGAGAGGACGGCGGACCGGCGTTCCGCGAGGCCGTCGCGGCCCGCATCAACAGGTTCCTCGCCGACCGGTGAGGGCGCGTCAGAGGAGGAGGACGCCGTTCTCGAGTCGGTAGTCGCCGTCCCCGAGGTCGACGGTCGTGCCGAGTTGGGGCTCCCAGTGGGTGACGGCGCCGTCGGCGGTCAGGGCCACGTTCCACGCGTGCTCCGAGGCGAACGAGTAGCAGACGCCGACGCCGTTCACGTACGGGGACAGGCCGGCGTACCGGCCGCGCACCTGGAGAGCGTAGTCCTCGCAGTCCCAGCGGTCCTCGACGGCGGCCCGCGAGTCCAGGTGGGCGAAGACCCGTGCCGAGGTGACGAACTGCGCACGCGTCTCCAGCAGGTGGAACTCCCGGTCGTTCCACAGGTGGAAGACGCCCTCGTCCGGCGGTTCCCAGTAGTTCGGAATGGCTTCTCGGAGGCGGCGCTTCGCCCACGAGAGGGGGCGGGTCTCCGTCCGGAGCGCGCCGTCGGCGTCGCTCCCGGTGGCCGCCGACTCCCGGTCGAGCGCGGCGACGTCGCCGGCCGCCGCGAGGCCCGCGGCCCCCGCCGCGGCGGACAGCACCAGCCGTCGGGAGAGCTTCCCGTCCATGGGCGTACCGGCGGGTCCGGCCGGCATAGTTAAGCACAGCGAAACGGGCAGTCGGCGCCGTCCTCGCCCGTGCGTCGGACCGCGCGGGGTGCTCAGACCCCCGCGTCGAAGGCCCAGAACTCGCTCCCCACGAAGTTGACGAGGCCGGCGACGGCGACGGCGACGGCCAGGGCGAGGTACTGGCCGACCCGGACGCCCAGCGCCCAGAGGACCGCCGTGTAGACGACGAACCCCCCGAGGTAGACGGCGAGGTACCGGAGATAGCCACGGACGTAGCCGTGTCGCGGGTCCGGGAAGGTGAACCGACGGTTCAGGTTGTACGTCGCGAAGTTCGCGACCAGCCACGAGACGACGCCCGCGAGGACGTACCAGACCGAGGAGGCGACGGCCGCGAAGACGGCGAGGTTACAGACGAATCCCGAGACCCCCACGAGAGTGAACTTCAGGAGGCGGGCGGCCCGCGGCCGCGTGAGCACGTCGCCCGCCTCCCGGCCGGGACGTGGCGTCGACGACCCCCGTCGTCGCATGCGAGGGGCTTGTGTGGCCCGCCACGTAGTTGTGTCGGTCGCCAGGGGGCAGGAGTCGTCACCACCGGGTGAGTGCGCCGTCGCCAGGTTGCCGAGCGAGCAACCCGAAGAACGTGACGACGCCCGAGAGCGCCGCGGCCCCTCCGAGGAAGAACACCCAATCGAGGCCGTACGTCCCCATCACCCACCCGCCGGCGAGGGGCGCGAGGACGCTCCCCGGCTTCCAGACGAGCGAGCGGACGCCGAAACTGCTCGCGATACCGTCGCCGTCGCCCTCGTCCGCGAACAGCGCCATGCTCGCGGGTTCGCGGACGGCGTCTGCGACGCCGAGGAGCGCGTTGAGGCCCGCCGCCGCGAGGACGGCACCCGAGACGGCCCCGACGACCGGCAGGGCGACGCCGGCAGCGGCGAGGGGGCGCACGAACGGGAAGGCCATCGCGACGAGACCGTAGGCGCCCCCGCCGAAGAACAGGAAGACGGCGCGCCCGTGACGGTCGGAGAGTCGCCCGGTGAACGGCTGACAGAGCATGTTGGTGAACTTCTCCGCGGCCAGCACCGCGCCGACGACGACGGCGCCGTGGCCCAGGCCGCCCGAGGCCGCCGAGACGCCCACGAATATCGGCACCCACTTCCGCACGAGCGAGACGGCGACGGCGTACTGGGCGCGGAACCCCGTCACCGTCGCTATCTTGGGGTTCACCGCGACGTCCGCGAAGGCGAAGCCCTCGACGCTCGTCCCGTCGGCGCCGACGAACAGGGCGACGCTCGCCGTCGCCACCGCCAGCACCACCCCGAGGAGGCCGAAGACGACGCCGAACCCGAAGACGTGGTAGAGGGCGCCGGCGCCGAGGGTGCCGGCGATGCCGGCGGCCATCCGCGCGGCGTTGTACCGGCCGATGCGGTTGGCCCGCCGGTCCGCCGGCGAGAGTTCGCCCACCAGCGCGAGGCTCAACATCCCCACCCCGGTCAGGCTGAGCCCCTGGAGGAGACGCGCCCCGAGGAAGCCCGGGACGGTGTCGACGGCCCCGAACGCGAGGTAGGCGACGACGCTCAGGGCCAGCGAGCCCACCAGCACCGTGCGCTTGTCGTAGCGGTCGCCGGCCCAGCCGAGGGGGACGATGCCGGCGGTGCGCGCAACCTCGAGGGCCGCGACGAACAGACCGACGGTGACGCCGGTCGCGTGTAGCGTCTCGATGTAGGTCGGGAGCAGGGTCAGCACGGTCATGAACCCGAAACTCGTCGCGAACCGGGTGAGGTACAGCGAGGGGAACTCCAGGCCGTCGGCGTCGAACGACATGCTCTCGCTCGACGCGTTCCGGTGGCCACCTAACGTGTGTTCGGATACCGGCCGGGGTTTCCGGCTGTCCGGCGCCGGGCTACCGCCGGCCGGGGGCCGGCGAGCGGTCCGCCCAGAACGCCCGTATCTGTCCCGCGAGGAACTCGGGCGTCATTCGCGTGAACTCCTCGCGCTCCGTCGCCGGGAAGTACGGTCGGACCGACCGGCCGAACCTGTCCTCCGTGTACCGGCGCCCGACGAGGGCCCGCACGCCCACGTCCCCGGGGCCCCGGAGGACCCGGCCGATGGCCTGGCGCGCGCGACGGACGGCAGGCACCGTGAGGGCGTACTCGAAGCCGTGGTCCGCCCCGAACCGCTCGTCGTAGGCGCTCTCGACGGCGCGCACCCGCGGCGAACTGACGTCGACGAGCGGGACCCCGACGACGGCACAGGTCGAGAGCTTCTCGCCGGGGTAGTCGACGCCCTCGGTGAGCGTCCCGCGGGTGCTGGTCACGAGGACGCCCTCCGGGGCGTCGAAGAAGTCGGCCAGCAGGGCGTCCGTCTCCTCGGCCGACGAGGGCTGGTCGACGAACACCGGTGCGTCGACGGCCGCGGCGAGGCGATTACCGGCCCACGCCGCCTCGCGGTAGTTCGGGAGGGCGAGCAGCACCCGCCCGGGGCTCCGGGCCAGCGTCCGCAGGACGTAGGCGTACTCCTCTCTGGTGTCGGTGGCCTCGCCGGGGGCACCGCGGTTCCGGTGGGTGAAGGGCGTGGCGTCGACCACCCAACTCGCCCGGTTCTCCGGCGGGAAGGGCAACCCGAACGTCCGCTCGAGGACGGGCCGGTCCTCGAACCGGTCCATGCCGGTTATCTCCCGGAAGACGTCGAGAGGTTCGAGCGTCGCGCTCATGAGCACGCCGCCGCCGAGCGACGCGAAGACGTCGTGGAGTTCGCGGTCGGGGACGCAGTTGAACAGGTGGTACCGGGCGCGGTAGGTCCGCTCCCAGGCGTGGTCCGGGTTCGGCGGGTCGGTCGGCGCGTACTCGAGTTCTATCTCGCGGAAGTACGCGGTGTCCCCGCCGTCCCACCACCGCTCGAACACGCCGCCGACGGACGCACAGACGGTCGCGCGGTCCGGGCGGGCGTCGCGGAGGACGTCGGCGGCCGCGGCGCCGACCGTTCCGAGCGTCCGCCAGACGTCGACCTCGTAGCCCGCCTCCTCGGCCCACCGGCGGAAGGCGTCCGGATCGTCGTCGCCCGGGGGCTGGAGCGGTATCTCGACGTCGTCCTCGGGGAGCGGGTCCGCGCGCAGGTCGTCGTAGCCGTCGACCGCCTCCCGGAGGTGGTCGGTCACCCGACCGGTCAGCCACGCGAGGGCGTCGTCGTAGAAGGCCCTGGCCCGGTCGACGTCCTCCAGGGAGACGCCGTGGTCGGCCAGTCTGTCCTCGACGCGGCGCCCCTTGCCGGCGCGCTCGCGGGCGTGCTGGACGACCAGGCCGCAGTCCCGTCGGGCCCGCCGGAGGGTGTGCCGGCCCACGGTGCGACTGAGCAGGTCCCGGACCCGCTCCTCGATGCGGTGGGCCTCGTCGACGACGACGAACGTGCGCTCGTCGAGTATCGACTCGGTCAGCCCCCGGGTGCGCGGGTCGAACAGGTGGTTGTAGTTGCCGACCACGACGTCGGCCGCCTCGAGGAGGACGCCCATCGCCCGGTGGGGACAGGTCCCCCGCTCGACGGCGGCCGGGAGGAACTCC
This sequence comes from Halobacteriaceae archaeon, assembly GCA_042216525.1. Taxonomy (GTDB): domain Archaea; phylum Halobacteriota; class Halobacteria; order Halobacteriales; family Halobacteriaceae; genus JBDGTT01. The sequence goes on along the minus strand of JBDGTT010000008.1, from coordinate 91,571 downwards.
GCGGCGGTGACGACGCCCCGGTCCCCGGCCTCGAAGCCGAACGGCGACCCGCGGTTCCGGGCGTACCAGTCGGCCTCGTAGGGGCAGTAGAGCGGTCCGTCGCCGTCGCCGTCTGACAGCGACGCCGGCGCCGTGGGCTGGGTCCGGCGGTAGGGCGCCGTCGCCCCCGCCGTCGAGAGCGCGCCCTCGAGCGTGTGCTGCCCGTCGGCGTCGACGCGGGCCGCGGCGGCCAGGTCGCTGGCTGCGCCGGGGTCCCACCAGACGTCCTCCGTCTGTTCGCCCAGCGCCACCTCCCCGCGGGGGACCGCGTCGCCGTCACCGCCGTCGACCAGGCCGGCGGTCGCCTCCCGGAGGTCCTCGCAGCGGTCGTGGACGCCCACGTCGTCGGGGAAGACGCCCTCCCGACTGTAGGGGCAGAGGTCGGGCTTGCCGACGAGGGCGACGCCCCGGACCGGGTCGTCGAGCCCCTCGTTCAGCGTGCGGAGGTCAGCGACGAACTGGCGGAGCTGTTGCTTGACCGGGGTGACGACGACCACGTTGTCGTAGCGGTCCGTCTCGCGGAGCAGCGTCGTCGCCGCGGTCAGCGCGGCCATGGTCTTGCCGGTCCCGCAGGCCCCCTCCATCAGCAGGTAGCCCTCCGACTGGCCGGCCCGCAGGGCCGCCTCGACGGCGTCCGCCTGGTTGTCGTACGGCGCGTCGAATCCGAAGTACTCGCGCCAGTTCGGTGTGTCCGTCATCGGTCCATCGGGCGGGGACGGGGCCCCGCCGTCGCTAATCGAGAGACGGGACCGAGCGGTTTCACTCCCACGGAACGGGCGCGGTCAGTCCGCGTCGGCCTCGCGTGCGATGACCCACGCGACGAAGCCGACGGGGAGGGCGGCGCCGACGGCGGCCGAGACGCCCAGGGCGGGCGCTGCGCCGGCGGCGACGGTGAGGCCGACGGCCGCGAGGGCGGCGACGGCGGCGAGGGCGGCCGCGGTCCGACCGGCCGCGGTGCGGGCGAGAGTCACGGCCGCTGCCACTCGTAGAACCACCAGGCGCTCCCGAACAGCAACAGGCCGGCGCCGATGGTGGAGGTCAGCGGTTCGGGGATGACGAAGAGCACGAACCCCACGAGGACGACCAGTCCCGGTCCGACCTCGTCGGCGTACTTCGAGGGAATCGCGACCATGGCGCGGGGTTGGGCCGCCACCGGCTTAAGTGGTTCCGGCCCGGGTCGGTCAGCCCTCCCGCTCTCGCAGCGTCTGCAGGTCGTCACGGACCGTCTGCCAGGTCACCGGGTCGTCGCTCTGCTGTTTGAGCTGGTAGGTCTTCTCGACGTAGCCGCCCTTGTTCGCGAGGACGACGTAGCCCCCGTGGACGAACATGTAGCCGTCCATCCCCTTCGGGTGTGTCTTCTCGAACGTGACGCCGTAGGTGTCCTGGACGACGGCCTTCGCCCGGTCGACCGACTCCGGCCGCAGGAAGTACCAGTTCCCGCCGTCGAGGGTCACACCGTGCTGATCCGCCCACGCGCGGAAGCGCTCTGCGGTGTCCCGCTCCGGGTCGAACGACGCCTCGACGAACGCCATCCGGTCGACGTAGTCGTTGGCCAGCGCGTGTTTCTGCACGCCGGCGAGGACCCCCGTCAGTCGCGGACACATCGTCCGGCAGTGCGTGTAGACGAAGGTCAACAGGACGTCCCGGCCCGCGAAGTCGTCGGGGATCGTGACCGTCTCGCCCCGGAGGGCGGCCGGGAGCGTCGCCGACGGCAGGTGGTCGCCGTGCGTCGGGAACGGGAGTACGTCGGGGTCTGCCTTCCAGTCTCGCCCGGACAGGTACGTGTCCCCGTCGCCGCCGAGGAGGCCCCCGGCACAGCCGGCGAGGCCGGTGACGGCGGCCGTTCCGAGCGACGCCAGCATCGTCCGACGGGATGGACCACGTTCGTGCACGGGCACACTACGCACCGGCGTCCAGATAGGCCGTCTGGTCGGATTCTCGAAGGAGCGTCAGTCCAGAGCGTCGAGGCGGGTCCGGAGCGTCGCCTCGTCGGCGACGCCCGCGTGGGTCCACCGGACCGCGCCCGTCCCGTCCGTCAGCGCCAGGAAGGGCAGACTGCTGGCGCCGAGCGCCGCGGTGAGGTCCGCGTCGGCGTCGAGGCCGACGGTCCACGCGCCGTCGTGGGCGCGCCACCAGTCGCGGACGTGCTCGCGTGCGGCCTCGTCGCTCGCTGGTTCGTTCGTCACCGAGACGAACGCCGCGGCGCCGTCGTAGGCGTCGTGGACGGACGTCAGGGCGTCCATCTGCTCGCCGCACGGCCCACACCACGTCGCGAACACGTCGACGAGCGTCGGCCGGCCCGGTCGCGGCACCGTGACGTGTCCGGCCGACGACCCGGGCGCGCCCAGCGTCTCCAGGCGCACGGGGAGGGCGTCGCTCGCCCCGTCCGCCGCGGTGAGGCGGTTCTGCGCCACCCACGCGCTCCCGCCGGTGAGGCCGAGGCCGGCGAGGACGGACAGGACCCGTCGACGGTTCATCGGGAGCACGTACCGGCGAGGGACTGAAATGCGCCCTGGTTCGCGCCTCGAACGCGACGGAAATCCGCACCTTTACCCCCGGTGGGCGGCCACACCGGCCCATGGCCATCGAATCCGACTGGGGCGACTGGCTCCCCACCGCCGTCGCGAACGCGGACCCCGACGGCGTGGCGCTCTGGTATCTGGGCTGCAACGGCTTCGCGCTCACGGCAGCGGACGGCACCACCGTCTTCGTCGACCCGTACTTCGGCCTCGGGATGCCCCCGCGGACGATCCGGATGATACCGGTGCCGATGGACCCGGCGGACGTCGTCGCCGCCGACGCCGTCCTCGCGACCCACGAGCACTCCGACCACGTCGACGGACCGAGCCAGGGGCCCATCCTCGCGGGCACGGAGGCGACCTACTACGGCGCGGCGGCCTCGCTTGCCCGCGTCGACGAGGAGGGGTGGGTGGAGGAGTACGGCCTCTCCGAGGACCGCTTCCGGGAGGTGGCGGCGGGCGACAGCCTCGACGTGGGGTCGCTCACGGTCCACGTCGAACCCGCCCACGACCCGAACGCCGAGGGCGAGGTGTCCTACGTGATCGAACACGAGGCGGGGACGTTCTTCCACGGCGGGGACACCCGCCACGACGCCGCGACGCTCGAACCCATCGGCCAGCGCTACGACATCGACCTCGGCGTCCTCGCGTTCGGGTCGGTCGGGGTCATCCACGACAAGCAGACCTGGGAGCGGACCCGCACCGAGTGGTACGCCGACGAGAACGAGGTGATAGACGCCGCGAACGCGCTCGGCATCGACCGCCTGGTGCCGACCCACTGGGACATGTGGAAGGGGCTGACCGCCGACCCGACGGCGCTGTACCCGCACGCTCGCTCCTTCGAGTACCCCGACCGCGTCGAGGTCGTCGAGATCGGGGACCGGATAGACCTCTGAGCCCTCAGAGGGGCCACAGGACGGCGACCCCGAGCGTGGTGACCACGCTCAACAGCACCTGGAGCGGGGCGCCGACGCGGACGAAGTCCCCGAAGCGGTAGCCACCCGGCCCGTAGACCATCAGGTTGGTCTGGTAGCCGACCGGCGTCGCGAAGGCGGTGCTGGCGGCGAACATCACCCCCAGCAGGAACGAGTACGGGGTGGCCCCGATGCGCGCCGCCGTGTCGACGGCGACGGGGAACAGCAACACCACCGTCGCCACCGGGGTGATGACCGCCGCCAGCGCGCCCGTCACGAGGACGAACAGCCAGAGCACGACGACGGAGGGCGCCACGGTCCCGGCGTCCGCGATGGCGGCGGCGACGAGGTCGGCGCCGCCGGTCTGCTGGAGGGCGACCCCGAGCGGGAGCACCCCGGCGAGCAGGAAGACGACGTTCCAGCTGACGGCGTCGTAGGCTTCGGTGGTCGAGAGCCCGCCGACGGCGACCATCGCGACGACCCCGGCGAGAGCCGCGATGACGATCGGGACCAGACCGAGGGCCGCGACGGCCACCACTCCGCCCATGATGGCGAGGACGAGAGGCGCGGACTCCGAGAGCGGCGCAGCGGTCAGGTCGGCGCCGTCGCCCGCGGGGTCCCGGGGGACCTGGGTGACGGCGAGGTCGCCCCGGTCGGCGAGATACTCGACGGTGTCCGAGACCCCCTGCAGGAGCAGGCCGTCGCCGACCCCGAGCCTCCAGTCGTCGACGTCGTCGCGTGTCGGCTCGCCCCCGCGGCGGACCGCGAGCACCCGGAGGTCGAAGCGGGTCCCGAGCGGCGAGTCCCCGACGCGGTCCCCGGCGAACCGCGAGCCCGGCGGGACGACCACCTCCACGAGCGAGGCGTCCCGGCCCGGCCTGTCGAGATACCGGTCGTCGACCGCTGCGCGGGGGAGGCGACGCAGGCGGAAGGCCTCGGCGAACCGATCGGTCACCCGGGCGGTGGCGCGTACCGTCAGGACGTCGCCCGGCTCGAACGTCTGATCGGTGGCGGAGGCGACGAATATCTCCTCGTCCCGTCCCAACTGGAGGACGGCGAGGTCCCAGTCCCGTTCGACGCCGGGGAGGACGTCCGCGACCCGCCGACCGACGAGCGGCGATGACTCCCGGACCGTGAGCTGGTAGAGGTGGTTCTCCAGGTCGAACTCGGCCGTGAGGTCCTGGGACGGGGCGATGCGCTCGGGGACGAGCCACCGCCCGACCGTCATCAGGTAGGCCGCGCCGACGGTGAAGAGGACGAGACCGAGACCGGTGAACTCGAACATCGAGATGGGCCGGCCGACGGCCTCCCGGGCGAAGTCGCTGGCGAGGATGTTCGCGCTCGTGCCGACGACGGTGAGCGTCCCGCCGAGCATCGCGGCGTAGGACAGGGGCAAGAGGAGCTTCGAGGGGGAGACGCGGGCGCGCGACGCCAGGTGCTGGACCATCGGGATGAAGACGGCGACCACCGGCGTGTTGTTGACCACGCCCGCGACGAGACCGGTCACCGCGACGGTGACGCCGAGCAAGCGGGACTCGCTGTCGCGGGCGACGCGCGCGAGCACGACGCTCAGGCGCTCGACGACGCCCGTCTCCTGGACGCCGGCGCTGAGGATGTACATCGCCATGATGGTGACGGTCGCGGGGTTCGCAAAGCCGCGAATCGCCTCCGTCGCGGAGACGCGCGTGAACGGTTCGAGGAGCGCCACCGCGACCAGGACCGCGATGGCGGTGACGTCGTTCGGAACCACCTCCGTGACGAACGCGACCAGCGCGGCGACCACGAGGGCGAACACCAGCACCGTCCCGGTCGTCACCGCGGGCATCGCTCCGACCCTGCGAGGCGCACCGAGAAATAGCCAGGGGGCGGGGCCCCCGCTCGAGCGGGGGCGGCGTCAGTCCTCGAGAGGCGCGAGACGGACCTGCGTCGAGTTCGTCACCGCCTGATCGCCCCCGTAGGTGGTCCACTCGACGTAGACGCTCCGCGGGCGGCCCTCGGGCGGGAGCGACCAGCGGGCGGTCACGTCGTCCGTCTCGCCCGGCGGAATGCGACCGGTGGTCGCGTCGCCGTCGACGGACCCGCCGTCTTCGAGGATGAGCGCCCCCAGGCGGAGACTGTAGGGCTCGGGGGCCGTGTTGTGGACCTGGACCGTCAGCGTCAGTTCGCGCGCGCCGCCCGACTCGGTCAGGCTGGCGGCGGTCAGCGTCTCCTCGCGGTCGGTCTGTGGCAGGAACTCGTCGCCCGGGCGGACGCCCGGGACGCCGCTGTCGCCGTCCTCGCCGCCGAAGGCGTTGCGGACCAGTCCGAGGAACGTCAGTCCCTCGACGAGGATGGGGAGGCCGATGCCGAGGGCGACCAGGAGGCGGATGAGGGTCCGCCGGCTCATGCCGTCGCCGTCGCCGTCCGTCGTCGCGTCGGTGTCAGCCATGTCGTCCGTGAGTGCGCGTCGTCTCTCCCGGCCGACTGCGGCGGCCGAGTGCGGTGCCGGTGGGCGTGCCGTCGCCGACCCGTCAGACCGGAATCGGCGGGCTGCCCGGGTAGAGGATCCCGTCCGCGAACATGTCGAACAGCGGCGGGCCGTACGCGATGGCCACGAGGACCAGCGCGATGATGGCCCACAGCCGCAGGTTGTCGAGGATGCGCGGACTGTTCTCCGCCGGCGACAGCGGTTCGGGGATGTGCCCGTTCACGCGGAGGCGTCCCCGGCCCGGTTCGGCGAGCCACGTCCCCACGAGCACCACGAGGAACATGAGCGCCGCGATGAACAGCAGCGTCCCGCCGAGCGCGATCTGGATGCGCATCTCGTCGATGCCGCCCACGAGACCGTGGAAGGTGATCTCCGGATAGGTCGGCTCCGCCGTCCGCCGCGGGACGCCGGCCAGGCCGGCCCGGTGCATCGCGTTGGACATCAGCGTCATGCCGATGAACCAGACGTAGGGCTGGACGACGGCGAGCGAGCGGAACTGCAGGCGCTTGCCGCTGACCTGCGGGTAGAGCCAGTAGGTGATGGCCATGAACGTGAGCGCCGCGGCCGTCCCCACGGTGAGGTGGAAGTGCCCCGGGACCCACAGCGTGTTGTGGATGAGGTAGTTGAGGTTCATCCCGGCGTTGACCATACCGGAGAAGCCGCCGGCCGCGAACATCAGGCCGGCGAGCGCGCTGCCGGAGAACGCCGGTTCGTCCCACGGGAGCGAGCGAAGCCAGCCGAGGAGGCCGCCCCCGCCGCGCTGTCGGGCGCCGTGCTCGATGCTCGCGACGACGGTGAAGGCAGTGAGCAGCGAGGGCAAGAGCAGGAACATCGTGTTCGTCATCGCGACGAACTTGAAGCCCTCGGGGATGCCGGGGTCGAGGTACTGGTGGTGGAACCCGACCGGCGTCGACAGCAGGATGAAGAGGACGACGACGATGCGGGCCAGCGGGTCGGAGAACAGCCGTCCGCCGGAGAGCTTCGGGAGGATGGTGTACCACACGAAGTAGGCCGGCAGGAGCCAGAAGTAGACGACCGGGTGGCCGAAGTACCAGAACAGCGTCCGCGTGAGCAGCGGATCGACCGTCGGGATGAGGCCCAGCGACCACGGGATGAGGAAGAACACGACCTCGACGGCGACGCCGATGGTGGCGATGTACCACATCAGCATCGTCCCGAGGACGAAGAAGGCCTGCAGGGGGATGCGCTCGTCGGGGTGTTCGGAGCGCCACGCCCAGAGCATCCGGAACCAGTCGAGGCCCGCGAGCCACGACCCGACGATGAACAGCGCCAACCCGATGTAGAATATGGGCGATGCCTTCATCGGCGCGTAGAACGTGTACAGCACGTTCGCGCTGAACGGGATGCCGGTGACGAGGCCGCCGAGGATGGCGAGCGCCGCCAGCGCCGCGCCGACGACCATCACACCGAACCACGTCTTGGTAAGGCGGACGTCCACGACGCCCCTGTCGAGGCTCCGGGTCATCCCCCACGTGAACAGGCCGGCCAGGAACATGATGGTGAACACGAGCGCCAGCAACACGCCGTGGCCCGTCAGGACGGTGTAGTAGTCGGCGGAGGAGACGAAGCCCCGGTAGACGCCGGTGCGGTGGAGCGCCTGGACGAGACCGAACAGCGCTCCGACGCCGAACGCGGAGAACGCGACGTAGAAACACCAGCGCACGACGCGCGCCTCGGTGGGGAACTGCGTCACGAACGCCGAGTGCTCGATGGTCGTCGCCTCGTCCTGCGTCGCCGTCTCGGTGTCTGTTGGATATGCCATCGTTCAGGCCTCCGTCGCGTTGAACTCGGACTGGGGGACCACCTGGAGCGACCCGGACATCGTGTGGTGGCCGGTCCCGCAGTACTCGTTACAGAGGAGCCCGTACTGGGCCGGTCTGTCGAAGCGCACGGTCATCGTCGACACCTGTCCGGGAATCGCCATCGTGTTGACGTTCGTCCCGACCACCTCGAAGCCGTGGATCACGTCACCGCTGGTGACGTGCAGGGTGACGGTGCTCCCGGCGGGAACCCGGATTGGCTGGTTGGTGCCCGGTTGGAAGAAGAACTGGCGCGCGACCACGTACACGTCGTAGTGGTTCGCGGTGCCGTCCCGCTTGTAGACGCCCGGCGCCCGGAAGTCGGTCTGATCGAAGTTGCCGTTCCCGATGGCCTGCTGGTTGACCGTGCCTCCGCTGTCGTCGACCATCTTGATGCCGATGCCGACCGCGCCGTACGTGACAGTCGCGATGAACCCGATGATGAGCAGCAGCGCGACTGCGACCCAGATTTTCTCGAATCGGTGTATTTCCACGTCTGACCCTCCGTTATCCGATCACCGTCGGTCCGCGACCGAGGAACTCCACGAAGTAGGTGAACACCCACATCACGACGAGGATGAGGAAGTACGCCGCGATGAGCGTCGCCGTGCCCATCGGGTCGTACTCGTCGTGTTCGATGGGGTTCGCGGCCCCCTCCTCGGGCGCCTCCCTGGCGACGAGGGTGCCGTCCTCCGTCCGGTCCGGTTCGTACTCGTAGGCGCGGCGCCGCGAGAGGAGACTCGCCCCCACGCCGAGGACGACCAACAGCGTCCCGCTGCCGAACAGGAGGAGGAGCGGCGACCCCGGTCTGTTCCCGGGCGGGTTGGCGCTGATCTCCCGGTTCGCGCTGTTCGCCGCGGCCGGTCCCTGCTGTTGCTGGCCGCCGCCCCCGCCACCGCCACCGGTGACGACGACGGCGCCCTTCATGCCCAGGGGCGCGTGCGGATCACACTGGTAGTGGACGACGCCCGTGCTCTCGAAGGTGTGCGAGAAGGTGTGTCCGGCCTCCGAGACGGTCTGACTCTTGAAGTCCGCGCCCTCCATCGCGTGGACGTTGTGGGCGCCGCCGTCGCCGGTCCACGTCCACGTGACCGTCGTCCCCGGCGAGACGCGAATCGCGGGCGGCCCGAAGCCGTAGGGGCCGGGCCCCTGCTCGACGCCGACCTGGACGCTGACCTCGTCCTGTCCAGTCTCGTCCTGGATCTCGTCGAAGTTCTTGGTGTCGCCGAGCCAGCCGCTGAGGTCGACCTCGGAGATCGCCGGCCCGCCGCCACCGTCGCCGGAGCCGCCGTCGCCGCCACCGCCGCCGGCGACGTCGACGACGCCCTTCATACCCAGGGGCGCGTGCGGGTCACACTGGTACTTGACGGTCCCCTCGCTCTCGAAGGTGTGCGAGAAGGTGTGCCCGGCCTCCGAGACGGTCTGACTCTTGAAGTCCGCGCCCTCCATCGCGTGGACGTTGTGGGCGCCGCCGTCGCCGGTCCACGTCCACGTGACCGTCGTCCCCGGCGAGACGCGAATCGCGGGCGGCCCGAAGCCGTAGGGGCCGGGCCCCTGCTCGACGCCGACCTGGACGCTGACCTCGTCCTGCCCGGTCTTGTCGACGACCCCGTCGTAGTTCGTCGTGTCCTGCAACCACCCACCGAACTCCTCGGACTGCGCGCTGGCCGTCCCCGTCGCGGCCGCCACGCCGGCGACGGTCCCGACTGCGGTCCGGAGCAGCGCGCGTCGTCCGAAGGTCTTCGTATCTGACGCCTGTGACATGTGTCCTCCGTTGTTGTCTGTCGGGCCGACTCGGCCCAGTCTCCGCGCCGTTCGTGCGCGACAGTCACTTCGGCACCGGTCCGACCGGCGCAACGAGTGCCTGTTCTGGGCTACCGTAGCCAAAGCACGTAAAAATGGGGTACGGCGCTTCCCAGTTCGTGAGAATTACGCTGGACTTTAGAAACCGGACTGCCTAACGCCCCCCATGGCACCGGCACCGTCCCGATACGTTCCGCTGCTCGTGTTGCTGGCTGTGATCCCGGCCGCGCTGTACATCACGGGCCGCGCCGACCCCGTCGTCGTCCTCTCGCTCGTGAGCGTGGCCATCATCGCTGGGTCGCTCTACCGTCTCTTCGGCGGCGGCGAGAGCGAACCGACCGGCCACTGAGGCGATGGACGCTGGCACGGCCGGCGCGATATCTCAGAACGCCGGACTCGCGGTGTTCGTCCTCCTCGGCGTGCTCGGGGGTGCCCACTGCCTCGGGATGTGTGGGCCCCTCGTGACGATGTACGCAGACAGGATGGACGGCGGGAGTTCCGAGCGCCTGACGTTCTTCGAACTCCGCCAGCACGCCCTGTTCAACGCCGGTCGGACCGCGGGGTACGCGACCGTCGGCGCGGTGATGGGCGCCCTCGGCGCGCTGCTGTTCGACGCCGCGTCGGTCCTCGCACTCGCCGACGTCGTCCGCGCCGTCGCCGGCGTCGCCGTCGGCGCGTTCGTCGTCCTGACCGGCGCGCGCTACCTCCTCACGGGGACCACCGCGAGCGGTCACTCCCTTCCCCTCGTCGGCGCCGCGTTCGGTCGCGTCTACGGCGCCATCAGCGCCCGCGTCGACGGCTGGGTCGGGGGGCCGCGCATCGTCGGCCTGGGCGTCGTCCACGCCGTGTTGCCCTGTCCGATCCTCTACCCGGCCTACCTCTACGCGCTGGCGCTGGGGTCGCCCGTCCAGGGGGCGCTGGCGCTCGCCGCCGTCGGCGTGGGGACGTTCCCGACGCTGTTCGCGTACGGGACGGCGTTCACGTCGCTGGGAGCGGGCAACCGGGTTCGGCTCCACCGCGCGATGGGCGCGGTGTTCCTCGTCCTCGGGTACGTGCCGCTGGCGCACGGACTGATGCTCGTCGGCGTCCACCTCCCGCACCCGACGCTCCCCGTGTTCGCGCCATGACGGCCGGGGAGTGTGCGCTGTGTGGCCTGCCGACGCCGGACCCGCCGGTGACTGGCGACGGCGTCGAGGGCGCCTTCTGCTGTCGGGGCTGTCTGGAGGTGGCCCGGTCACTCGACGACGTCGCGGCCGCCGACGGGCAGGCCGCCCGCGAGGCCCTCGACACCGGCGCGGACGCGGCCGAGGCCGACGGGGCGGCGGCCTACCTCTCGGTGTCGGGGATGCACTGCGCCACGTGCGAGGCCTTCCTCGAGTCGCGCGCGGCCGCCCACCCCGGCGTCCGGGCGGCGGAGGCGAGTTACCCGACGAACACGGTGAAAGTGATCTACGACGCGGACGCGGTGAGCGAGGGCGACCTCCCGGGCGTCCTCGACGGGACGGGCTACCGGGCGCGAGAGCGGGGCGAGGCGGCCGAGGACGACGACGAGGAGACGGTCGGCCGCCTCCTCGTCGGCGGATTCTTCGGCATGATGACGATGTTGTGGTACGTCCTCTTCCTCTACCCGGCCTACCTCGGCGCGCCGCCGTCGTGGCGCCTCCTCGACCTGCACGGGGCCGCCGGTGGCTACCTGCTCGGGAACGTCTGGGTGATGACGTCCGTGGTCCTGGGCTACACGGGCTACCCCATCCTCCGCGGGGCCTACGTCAGCCTCCGGGCGGGGGAACCGAACGTCGACCTCCTGGTCGCCGTCGCCGCGTCCACGGCGTACGTCTACAGCACCGCCGCGATGCTGTTCGGGCGCTCGGAGGTCTACTTCGACATCAGCGTCGTGGTGGTCATGGCCGTCTCCCTCGGCGACTACTACAAGGGGCGCATCAAGCGCCGCGCGACCGACCGGCTCTCCGATCTGACCGCCTCGCGCGTTGACGAGGCCACTCGCCGGACCGACGCCGGGACCGAGACGGTGCCCGTCGACGCGGTGCGCGCGGGCGACGAACTCGTCGTGCCCACCGGGGACCGCGTCCCGGTGGACGGCACCGTCCTCGAGGGCCGGGGCGCGGCGGACGAGTCGCTGGTCACCGGCGAGGCCAGGGCCGTCGAGAAAACGCCCGGCGACGAGGTGGTGGGCGGGTCGGTCCTCACCGACGGCCGCCTCGTCGTCCGGGTGAGCGAGGGCGCCGAGAGCACGCTCGACCGCCTCGTGGACGTCCTCTGGGACGTGCAGTCCTCGCGAGGAGGCGTGCAGGCGCTCGCGGACCGCATCGCCGGCGTGTTCGTCCCGCTCGTGTTGCTCCTCGCGGCGGGCACGTTCGTCGTCCACCTCGCACTCGGGTCGGCGCCCACGGCCGCGTTCCTCACGGGCCTGGCCGTCCTCGTGGTCTCCTGTCCCTGCGCGCTGGGGCTGGCGACGCCCCTGGCCGTCGCCGCCGGGGTGCGCGCGGCGCTGGAACGCGGGGTGGTCGTCACGGACGAGTCCGTCTTCGAGCGCGCGAGCGACGCAGACGTCGTCGCCTTCGACAAGACGGGCACGCTGACCACGGGCGAGATGGCGGTCCGTGAGGTGGTCGGCCACGAGCGGACGCTCCGGTACGCGGCCGCCGTCGAGCAGTACGCGGACCACCCGCTCGGTGAGGCCGTCGTCGACGCCGCGGGTCCGCCCGACGCCGCCGTCGAGGACTTCGAGCGCCACCCCGGGCGCGGCGTGAGCGCCACCGTCGACGGGACGGCCGTGCTGGTCGGCCGGCGGGCGCTGTTCGACGAGGCCGACGTCCAGGTGCCGACACGCCTCGCGGACGCCTACGACGCCGCGCGGACCGACGGCGACACCCCGACCCTCGTCGGGTGGGACGGTCGGGCCCGGGGCGTCGTCGTCGCCGGCGACGAACCGCGACCGGGGTGGGAGGCGGTGGTCGGGGCCCTCGACGCCGCGGGCAAGCGCGTCGTCGTCCTGACGGGCGACAGCGCGGCCGCCGCGGCACGCTTCCGCGAGCACCCCGGGGTCGCGGACGTCTTCGCCGGCGTCCCGCCGGAGGCGAAGGCGGAAGTGATCGACCGCCTCCGGGCCGAGGGCACCGTGGCCATGGTGGGCGACGGGTCCAACGACGCGCCGGCCCTCGCGACGGCGGACGTGGGCGTGGCCATGGCCTCCGGGACGGAACTCGCCGCGGACGCGGCGGAACTGGTCGTGACAGAGGGCGACCTGCGAGCGGTGCCGCGGGCCTTCGCCCTCACGGCGGCCGCCCGCACTCGCATCCAGCAGAACCTCGCGTGGGCCTTCCTCTACAACGTCGTCGCCGTCCCGGTGGCGGCGCTCGGCCTCCTCAACCCGGCGGTGGCCGCGGTGGCGATGGCGGCCTCGAGTCTCCTCGTCGTCGCGAACTCGGTGCGCGGCCTGGCCGACGGCCGGACCTCGGCGCCCGCCCCCGCCCCGGACCCCGGCCCGGCGGCGACGGCCGACGACTGAGCGACGGCGGGTCCTCGCGCGGTCCGCCCGACATCGTTCCACGTGTGTGGCGATAGAACCAATCAGGTCGATTGATATGTTCCGGACGCCTCTGTAGCGACAGTTGTCGACGTTTCGCGCTCGGCAGTACCGACCCGGGGGGTCACGTCACGTACGGCCGGAACCACGCGACGACAGGAGGACACACCAGGATGCCTGACGCCGATGCCAGAGGCGATGCCGATGGACCGGACGGTGAGACGCGACACGAGACGGGAGAGGGGTCGCTGTCGCTCGACGAGACGTTCGCGTTGCTCATACACCCTCGGCGGCGGGCCGTGCTGTGGTACCTCAGGGACCACGAGGGGTCGGCCACGCTGGGTGACCTCGCAGAGCACATCGCCGCGGCGGAGAACGGGGTCGACGTCGACGCGCTGTCTGCCACCCAGCGCAAGCGCGTCTACATCGCGCTCTACCAGGCACACCTGCCGAAGATGGCCAAGCGGGGCGTCGTCGCCTACGACCAGCCCCGCGGCGTCGTCGAGTTGCTGCCGGCGGCCGACCACCTGTTCCCCTATCTCGCGCTGGCCGACGAACACCGGGGTGACCCGCCGCGGTCGCCCGGGAGACTGGTGACGGCGCTCCGCGACCTGTTCTGACGGAACGCAAACGCCTATTAGGCCGACTCCGGTAGCCTCCGGGCATGCAGACTGTCGTCCTGGCGGCCGGCGAAGGGTCGCGGATGCGCCCGCTGACGGCCCACCGCCCGAAGCCGATGCTGCCGGTCGCGGACCGACCGGTTCTCGCACACACCGTCGACGCCGCCGTCGCGGCGGGAGCCTCACGCATCGTCCTCGTCGTCGGCTACGAGGCCGACGCGGTCCGCGAGTACTTCGGCGAGGAGCGCGGCGGAGTACGGGTCGAGTACGCCGTCCAGGCCGAACAGCGCGGGACCGCGGACGCCGTCCGCGCGGCGCGACCACACCTCGACGACGCGCCGTTCGCCGTCCTCAACGGCGACGCGCTCTACGACGACCCGTCGCTCGGTGCGCTCTACGAGACGGAGGCGGCCGTAGGAGCCTCCCGCGTCCCCGACCCTGAGAACTACGGCGTGCTCGAACGGGAGGGCGACCAGGTCACCGGCGTCGTCGAGAAGCCCGACGACCCGGCGACGGACCTGGTGAACGCCGGCGCCTACGTGTTCCCGGCAGCCATGCTGGCGTGGCTGGACCGCGTCGAGGAGAGCGAGCGCGGCGAACTCGAACTGACCGACGTGCTCGCGCGGACGTGCGAAGAGTTCGACGTCGCCGCCGTCACCGTCGAGCGATGGCTCGACGTGGGCCGCCCGTGGGAACTGCTGGCCGCCAACGAGTGGAAACTCGCCGAGGTCCGCGGCGGCGTCGACGGGGACGTCCACCCCGACGCGGACCTGGACGGCGACGTCGTCGTCGAGGCGGGCGCCCGCGTCCGGTCCGGGGCCGTCGTCGAGGGACCGACGCTCGTCCGTGCGGGCGCGACGGTCGGCCCGAACGCGTACGTCCGCGGGTCGACCCTCCTCCAGCCGGACGCGAAGGTGGGCCACGCCGTCGAGGTCAAGAACAGCGTGCTCTTCGAGGGCGCGACGGTCGGTCACCTGGCTTACGTGGGCGACAGCGTGCTCGGCCGCGACGTGAACTTCGGCGCCGGGACCAAGGTGGCGAACCTCCGGCACGACGGCGGCCCGGTGCGGGTCACCGTGAAGGGCGAGCGCGTCTCGACGGGCCGGCGGAAGTTCGGCGTCGTCCTCGGGGACGAGGTCAAGACCGGCATCAACACCAGCCTGAACGCCGGCGTGACACTCTCGACGGGGGCTCGAACTACCCCCGGCGAGGTGGTCACTCGGGACCGCTAGCGTCCGCGACCAGCGAGCGGGCCTCCTCGAAGAGGACCTCCGCGCGGTCCTCCTCGCGAGCCTCCGCCGAGACGCGGACCAGCGGCTGGGTCCCCGAGGCCCGGACGAGGAACCAGCCGTCGTCGGTGCCGACGCGCACGCCGTCCAGGGTCGTCACGTCGTCGTAGCGCTCGGCGACGGCCGCCGCGACGGCGTCCATCACGGCCGCCTTGTCCGCGACCTCGACGGACGTCCGCCGGATGGGGTACTGTCCGACGTCGGCCACCTGGTCCGAGAGCGGCGCCCCCTCTGAGACGAGTTCCGCGAGCCGACAGGCCGCACGGGGACCGTCGGGACAGAGCGTCTCCTCCGGGAATATCCAGGCTCCGCTGGGTTCGCCACCGAACGCGACGTCCGGGTCGCTCGCGGCCTCCGCGACGTAGACGTCCCCGACGCGAGTGCGCGTGACCGACACGCCCTGGTCGGCGAGGACGTCGTCGACGACGAGGCTGGTGTCGACCGGAGCGGCCACCCGCTCACCGGGAGCGGCGGCGGCCCGGGCGAAGAGGGCGAGGAGGACGTCCCCCGGGACGAACGTGCCCGTCTCGTCGACCGCCATGCAGCGGTCGGCGTCGCCGTCGTGGGCGACGCCGAGGTCCGCGTCCGTCGCCGCGACGGTGCGCGCGAGCGTCTCGCAGGTCTCGGCGGTCGGCTCGCTCGGCCGGCCCGGGAAGCGGCCGTCGCGCTGGGCGTTGAGCGTCTCGACCGACGCCCCCAGTTCGTAGAGCGCGTCGGCGACCACGCCCCCGGCGCCGTTGCCGACGTCGACGACCACCGAGAGGCCGTCGAGGGCGGCGGTGGCCGACACCAGTTCCTCGCGGTGGCGGTCGGCGACCCCGTCCCACTCAGTCCGGTCGCCGAGTCCGTCCCACCGACGGAGGTCGAATGCCTTCCGTTCGACGATGTCGGTGATGCGGTCCTGTGCCGCCGAGTCGAAGGCCTGTCCGGACGGCGTCCAGAGTTTCAGTCCGTTGTCCTCGGGCGGGTTGTGCGAGGCGGTGACGACGACGCCCGCGTCCGCGTCGCGCCACGCCACCGCCCGGGCGACGCTGGGCGTCGCGGCCACGCCGACGTCGACCACGTCGGCCCCACACTCGCGGAGGCCCGACGCGACGGCGTCGGCGAGCACGTCGCCGCTCTCGCGCGGGTCGCGCCCGAGAATCACCGCCTCCGCCCCGTCGGTGGCGACCGCCCGTCCGACGTCGAGGGCGAGCTCCGCCGTGACCGCGTCTCCGACCGGTCCACGAACGCCGCTGGTCCCGAACATACCGGTCCCTGCCCCGGGCGGCCCAAAGCTGTCACGATACGGGTAAACGTTCGGTTAATCGGGAGAGTCCCCCGTTATCACAACTATACCTAACTCCACGGCCCCGCTAGGTGGCGACGACACCGTCGTGGACACCATGGACGACACCGGAGACAGGGCCGAACGCCGGGCACGTTCGTCGCCGTCGATGCGGGAACTGCGGACCCGTCACGACTGGAGCGCGGGCCGGTCGCTGGCGGCAACCGTCGTAGTCACCGTCGCCACCGTCGAGGGCCGAGACCCGATGACGCTCCCGCCGCTCACGGACGCCGTAGACCCGGACAGCCTCGACGCGTTGCTCCGGCCCGGCGAGCAGGTCCATCACCAGCGCTCGATCAGTTTCCCCTACGCCGACTCGTACGTGACCGTCTTCGGGGACGGCGAAGTCGTGGTCCGGCCGCTCTACCCCTTCTGAGGGGGCGCCGCGAGCGGGGACGGGCAGCGCGGCCGCCGAGGATGGCCCGTAGCGGGGATTCGCCGCGCCGCGAGACGGGACCGACTCGCGGCCACACTGCGGAACGGAAGACGACGCGGGGCCACACGGCGGAACGGAAGACGACGCGGGTGGGCACAGGACGGGGCGGGCGGCGTCGGTGGGCAGACGGGAGTTCGGGGGAGGCGGTGACCGGCGGGCCCTCACTCGACGAGGAGGTCCTGGTCGACGTAGTTCGACTCCCAGTTGCGGCGTCGGGCGATGAGGTCGAGACCGGTCTCGGATATCTGGTAGTAGTTCGTGCGCCTGTCCAGTTGGCCCTTCTCGACGAGTCCGAGTTCGACCAGTCGGTCGAGGTTCGGGTAGAGTCTGCCGTGGTTTATCTCGCTCACCTGCTTCTCGAGTTCCGCCTTGATGTCCTGTCCCGACGGCTTCTCGAGCCCCGCCATCACGTACAGGAGATCTCGCTGAAATCCCGTCAGGGCCTCCATCCGAATGTCCATGCGCCATCTAAGGGAGAGACGGAGATATTGTTATAACGCCGATAACTCCCGCCGTAGCCTCTCCATTACCACGTTAGCCCCTCGTAAACGATGCCATCGCGCCGTTCGACGACGTGTCGACCGTCGACGACCACGGGGTCGGCCATCGCGTCGAACTCCTCGTCGAGGGCCGCGAACTCGTCCCAGTCGGTGACGACGACGGCGCCCGCCGCGCCCGCGAGTGCCTCGCGGGCCGAGTCGACGCAGGTCAGGTCGGGGAACCGCTCGCGCATGTTCTCGGCCGCCACGGGGTCGTACGCGATGACGTCCGCGCCCCGTTCGCGGAGGCCCTCGACGACCGGAATCGCCCGCGAGTTGCGGACGTCGTCCGTGCCGGACTTGAACGCGAGGCCCAGCACCGCGACCCGTCGGCCCGCGACGTCGACGTGGTCGTCGAGCAGCGAGAGGAGGCGGCGTGGTTGGTCGTCGTTGACCGCGACGGCGGCGGCGAGCATCCGGGGTTCGTAGCCCGCCTCGCGGGCGGCGTGGACGAGGGCTGCGACGTCCTTCGGGAAGCAGGACCCGCCCCACCCGACCCCGCTGTCCAGGAAGTGGGCGCCGATGCGGTCGTCCAGGCCCATCGCCGCCGCCACCTCGTAGGCGTCGACGCCGTACTCCTTGCAGACGTTCCCGATGTCGTTCATCAGGCTGATCTTTGCGGCCAGGAAGGCGTTGTTGGCGTACTTGATCATCTCCGCCTCGCGGACGCCCGTCTCGACGAGCGTGGCGTCCGAGGCCGACAGGAGCGGGTCGTAGACCGCCCGGAGACGGTCGAGGGTGGCGTCGTCTCGGCTCCCGAGCACGACCTTGTCGGGGTCCCGGAAGTCCGCGACCGCCGAGCCCTCGCGGAGGAACTCGGGGTTCGCGGCGACGAACAGGTCCTCTCCGAGCGCCTTCTCGCTCTCCGCGGTCAGGATGGGCGCGACGACGTCCTCGGTCGTACCCGGGAGGACGGTGCTCTTCACGGCGACGACGTGGTCGTCGTCCGTCCCCGCGAGGGCCGCCCCGAGCGACCGGACGCCGGTGCGGACGACCGAGAGGTCGAGTGCGCCCTCGTCCGTCGACGGCGTCGGGAGGGCGACCAGGGTGACGTCGGTCTCGCGGACCCGGGCGTAGTCCGTGGTTGCCCTGAGGCGGTCGCCGCCGTGTGCTGCGACGAGGTCGTCGAGCCCCGGTTCGTGGATCGGTGCGACGCCGGACTCGAGGTCCGCGACGACGTCCCGGTCGACGTCGACGGTGAGTACGCGGTGTCCGGCGTCAGCGAGGCACGCGGCGACAGTCGTCCCGACGTAGCCGCTCCCGACGACGCTTACGTCCATGTGCTGATTCGGGCGGGGGCGACCTTTAGCCTTGACGGTGCGGGCGACACGTCAGCAGACGGAAATTTCGTTTCGCCAACGAAGTGTAAGTAACGATAAGCTTATGCCGGGTCCCCCTAGGGCCATTAGTGATGCACGGAGCCGATCGCCTGGGGGTCACGCGACCGGCGGGGGTCGAAGTGACGGGGGACACCTCGACGGCTGTGAGCGCCGCGGGGTTCGACGGGGGACAGTGTCGGATTCCGGACCGACAGATTCCGACGGCCACGTCGCCGACGGCGACGAACGAGGTCCACCGCGGCCGGTTCGACGAGAAATCCGCGTGGTACGTCTTCGACGCCGAGGCGGGCGAGTACGTCGTCGTCGAGTTCGCGCCCGACGCCGGCCGCGCCGCTGTCGCCCTCTACGGACCAGCGGGAACGTTCCTCGGGATGGCCTACGCCGGACGAGACGAGGCCGCCGTCCTCGACGGCGTGACCTACGCGGCCGGACCGCACTACCTCAGACCGGTGTCCGTCGACGCGGTCGGCGGCTACCGGTTCCTGGTGAAAGACTACGACTACCGGGGGCGGGTCGACGGGTCCGTCGCCGACCCGGTCGCGCCCGTCGGTGACCGTCGGGACGGTTACGACGGGGCCGTCCTCGAGGACGGCAGTAGACTGGCCCACTCCCTGCGCGTCGAACCGGGCCGTCACGCACTCGTCGCGCGCCTGGCCGGCGTCGTGGGCGGGACCCGCGTCCGTGTGGAGGTCGACGAGGAGACGAAGGTGACGCGGGTCCCCAGAGCGGGCGGGTGGCGCCTCTGGCGGACCGTCGGCCTCGGGACGGTGACCCTCGAGGCGGGGGCCGAGCACTCCCTCCGGGTCGCCGTCTCCGACGGCGAGTGCCGGTTCGACTGGGTCGGGTTCGTCGAACTCGCAGACACCGACGCTTAAGGCCGCGTCCGTCGACGGTGCCGTATGGAACCGCCCCACCTGGCCGGTGAGACAGTACTGGTCACCGGCGGCGCCGGATTCATCGGTAGCCACATCGCGTCCGCGCTCGTCGCGGACAACGAGGTCCGCGTCCTCGACGACCTGAGCGCCGGCGACCGCTCGCGCGTCCCGGCGGGTGCGACTCTCTACGACGGCGACGTCCGCGACCAGGCCGCACTCCGCGAGGCGGTCGACGGCGTGGACGTCGTCTTCCACGAGGCCGCCCGGGTCAGCGTCTCCGACTCCGTCGAGGCGCCCTCGGAGACCAACAGCGTGAACCTGACGGGCACGCTGCGAGTGCTCGAAGCCGCCCGACGCGAGGACGCCAGGGTGGTCTTCGCGTCGAGTGCTGCCATCTACGGCGAACCCACCGCGGTGCCGATACCGGAGGACGAACCGACGGATCCGACCTCGCCCTACGGGGTGCAGAAACTCGCCGGCGACCACTACGTGCGCCTCTATCACGACCTCTTCGGCCTGGACACCGTCGCGCTCCGCTACTTCAACGTCTACGGGCCCGGGCAGGGGAGCGGCGGCGACTACAGCGGGGTCATCACCGTCTTCGTTCGGCAGGCCGTTGCCGGCGGACCGATCACCGTCCACGGCGACGGGACCCAGACCCGCGACTTCGTCCACGTGTCGGACGTCGTCCAGGCGAACCTGCTCGCGGCGACGACGCCCCACGTCGGTGAGGCCTACAACGTCGCCAGCGGTCAGGCGATCACGATACGTCGACTCGCGGAGACGGTCAGCGACGTCGTCGACAGCGACGCGGAGGTGGTCTTCGAGGAACCACGGCAGGGCGACATCGACGCGAGCGAGGCGGACATCGGGAAAGCTCGCCGGCAGCTCGGGTACGACCCCCAGCGGGGCCTCGCGGAGGGCCTGGCCGACCTCGTCGATTCGTGACGATCACCCGGCCGGAGTCGGGGCGCATCGGTCGTTAAGCGCTGCATAGCAAAGCGCGAAGACGGCCTCGTCAGGAACGGAGCTACCCGAGTCAGATGAGTCTCAGCATGGACGAGGTGTTCGACGTCCTCAGTAGCGCACGCCGTCGCCGGTTGCTCCACGCTTTGCAGGAGCGGGGTGGGACGGCCCGGTTGCAGGACCTCGCGGTGGACATCGCGGCCCAGGAGGAGGACACCTCGCCGGAGGAGGTGGGCAAACAGGAGCAGAACCGGGTCTACATCTCGCTCTACCAGACGCACGTCCCCAAACTCGAGTCCGTCGGTCTCGTCGAGTACGACAGCGACACCCAGACTCTCCGATTGACCGACGGTGCGGCGGAACTCCGGTCGATAGACGCCGACGCCGCGCCGCCCCAACCCTGGCACGTCTACAGCCTCGTCCTCGGCGTCGTCGGCCTCCTGCTGGCAGTCGTTGGCGTCGTCGGTGTCGCCCGGTCCGTCGTGTTTCCGCTCGCCCTCGTCGGCGTCTCGGCCGGGGCGCTCGTCCTCGCCGGGGGACAGTACCGTGACTGGCGGGCGCGGCGGCGCGCCTTCGAGTCCTTCGAGGGTCTGGTGGACTGAGAGGGCCGGCCCGTCGGATGGCGTTAACGGCTCATTTACCGCCCGGATTTCAGAAATATATTTTTCCGTGACATTCACGCTGAATTTGATAAGCGTTTACGACTTTAGCACAATGTTTCAAAAGATTAGGTCGGTAAATTTATTGCAGTTAAGGAGTGCATATCTGGTGCGATGGCGGATGATCACAGCACGAACGACGACGAGACCGGGGGGTCGTCACTGGCACGGCGGTCGATGCTCAAGGCGGCCGGGCTCGCGGTGGCCGCCGCAGGGGGGTACGCCGGACTCTCCGCGCTCGACGAGGGGGTCGAGCCGGTCGTAGCCTACGGCTACGGCGGGGCCGGGACGACGGTGCCCGCGGTGACGACACTCGGAGAAGCCGAGCCGAACGACGCGCGGACCGCGGCCATGCGGGTCGACCAGGGGACGCAGGTCACCGGTGACCTGTCCGGCCCGGAGGTCGACTGGTACGCGTGTGACTTCGCGGGGGGCGACACCGTGGTCGCGACGTTCGACCGGGGGACGACCGACGGCGTCTCAGCGGTCGTCATCTACGGTCCGGAGGGACAGGCGCTGAACCGCCGGTACGTCGGGACCGGGGACGCCGTCACCGTCTCCGCGACAGCGGACGCGACCGGCACGTACGCCGTGCAGGTCGTGAACGTCAACAGCGGCGGCGGCGCGTACACGCTGACCGTCGGGACGGCCGGCGGCGGCACCACGACCACACAGCAGACCACCACGACGACCACGCAGCAGCCGACCACCAAGACCACGACACAGCAGCCGACCACCACGACGACCACGCAACAGCCGACCACCACGACGACCACGGCGGGTGGGGGACCGTCACCGGTCGCGCGGTGGGCGCTCGACGAGACGTCGGGGACGACGGCCTTCGACGCCGCGGGGGACGCCGACGGAGCCATCAGGGGATCCCCCACGCTCGGCGTGGACGGCGTCCACGGGACGACGGCGTTCGACTTCGGCACCGCGGACGGCAACTACGTCGAGGTGTCGGCCAGCGTGGCGCCGACGCCGACGTCAGCGCTCAGTTTCGGCGGGTGGTATCGCACCACCGGCGGGTCGAGTCAGACCGTCCTGCAGAAGGCGACGTCGCTGACCAGCGGCGAGGGGTACGCCGTGGACGTACAGACGGGGTCCAGCCTGCGTGCACACGTCGACGTCGACAGCGGGACCGCCAGCGTCAATCCCTGGGGGATCACGACCCACGACGACGCCTGGCACCACGTCTTCGTGACGTGGGACGGGGCGTCGCTGGTCATGTACCACGACGGCTCGGAAGTGGCTCGCGACGACGGACAGTCGGGGGACGTCGTCCACTCGACGACGAACCTCTACGTCGGCCGCGGACACAACCGCTGGTCGAACTACTACGACATGGAGGGCGCCGTCGACGACGTGCGCGTCTACGGTTCGGCGCTCGCCGCCGACGACGTCGCCGCCGTCTACGACGGCACGGCCCCGGGCGGGTCCTCGGGCACGTCCGGGTCGAACACGACGACCACGACACAGCAGACGTCCACGTCGTCGTCCGGGTCGACGACGACCACCACGTCGGGGTCGACGAAGGCGACGACCACCACGACGACGACAGCACAGCAGACGACGACTGACGCCAACTACGGCGTCCAGGGGTACGGACAACTCGGTTACGGGGGGATCACGAACTGATGACGCAGAACCACCAGTACAACACGCCATCGGAGGGAACGCTCAACTGGGACGTCCCGCTCAACGCCAACTTCGCGGCGCTCGACACGGACGTCGAGTTGCGGGACGTCGCAGCGAACAGGACTAACTACACGCCGAAGGACGGGGCGAAGTTCCTCGCCACGGACACGGGCACCGTCTACATCGGAGACGGCTCCTCGTGGAACGCGCTCGGGTCGCTCTCCGGCGGGGGCAGCGGCACGGGCACGACGACCACCAGCGGCGACGTCCAGGACGCACTCGCGAGCGGCCTGGTCGTCGGCGTCGCGAAGAACCTCTCCGCACCGCAGGTCGTCGACCCGTCGTCGACGGCCACGCCAGTGCAGGACGCCCTCGACGCCGTCGGGAGCAACGGCGGCGGCGAGGTTCGCCTCCCGCCGACGACCGTCTCGGAGGGCGACACCGTCCGGCCCTACGCGGACACGTCCATCGTCGGCTTCGGCCCGAACCTCTCGGCGATCAGTTTCGGGAGCGGCGTCGACGGCATCGAGTTCGCGCGCGGCGGCATCAGCCGCGTCCGACTCGACGGGTTCGCGCTGAGCGGGCCCGGCCCGTCGAGTAACTCCGGCGTCGCCATCCACCACACGGACGGCGACACGCAGGACCTCTACGTGGGGCGCCTGCTGTTCTGGGGCTGGGCCAACTCGGTCTACCGCGTGGACAAGGGCGTCGGCCCCTTCCAGTGCCGGCACGACCTGCTGACGATATACGACTGCGACGCCGGTGACCAGGACGGCCTCTTCGAGTTCCGCTCGTGGTACGGGCCGGCGAACGAGTTCGGCACCATCGCTGCCTACCCGTCCGCGTCCGCCTCGGGGAAGAACAGCACCGTCTTCTTCTCTCGCGGCGGCACCCAGACGGTCGACTACCTGACGATGGGGGGGTCCTCGGGCGTCGCCGTCGACCAGACCTGGGCCGCGGACCTGAAATTCGGGAACGTCCACTGGGAACCGACCGCACTCCAGAGCACGCCGCCCGCAATCGTGCGACTCGCCGGGAACGGCACGGCGACCATCCAGAGCGTGAAACACGTGACCGGTGAGGCGGACTACGCCTTCGAACTGGCCTACGACTCCTACAACGCGGCGTCGCCGGGCCGGAAGACGCTCGGTCCGTACGTCAACTCGGGGTCCTCGGCGGGTCTCGGGTCGAACATCGTCAACCTCAGTTCGCCCGTCGACCCCTCGAACCCGTCGTTCTACCGGGGTGCCGTCGACGACGTGACCGTCACTCACTCCCAGTCTGGGACCGGCGGACTGCGCGTCCTCGGAGGCGCGGGCACCGGCCTGGGCTGACGCCCACCGGTCCGATCGGGGGGAATAGATTTACCCGCGCCAGTCGAACTATCTGTCATGTCCGACGTCGGGGGACGGCCGGAGAGTGAACCGAGAGACGGCGACCGCGACCCACAGACGGGGGCCGTGGCGTGAGCGAGGAGTCAGGGACGACCTCCGGGTTCACCGGGCGGGCCCGGAGGGTCGGACTCTCCTCTCGGTCGTTGCTCGGGCGAGTCGAACCGCTGTCGAACGCCGCGTGGCACCTCGGCGAGGCGGTCCACCACCGTCGCCCCCGGACGACGCCGCCCGGGACGCGCGCCGGCCCGGCGGGGGAGGTCCACCAGGGCCCGACGGTGCCGACCTACCCGTACGCGGCGCCGCCGACCGACCCGGCGGACCTCGGCCCGCCGACCGGCGTCGTCAATCCCGTACTCACCGCCGCTGACGTGGACGACTTCGGGCGGGCACACTTCGTCGCCGACCCGTTCCTCTTCGTCGACGGCCACGGGACCTGGCACCTCTTCTTCGAGGCGTACAACCACTTCGAGGACCCGACGGCGGTCATCGCCCACGCCGAGAGCGAAGACGGCGTCCACTGGACCTACGATCGCGTGGTATTGCAGACGGGAGAGCACCTCTCTTTCCCCTACGTCTTCCGCTGGCGTGGCGAGCACTACATGGTCCCGGACCGGTGGTCGAAGGACCGCGACCGGCCGTCGCCGGTGACGCTCTACCGGGCCGAGTCGTTCCCCCACGAGTGGGTCCCCGTCGCCGACGTCGTCCGCCCGGAGTCCCCCATTCACGACGCCGTGCCGTTCAGGTGGGAGGAGCGGTGGTGGGCCCTCGTCGGGGACGGGCGGAACCTCCAGGCGTTCTACGCCGACAGACTGACGGACGACGACTGGACGCCGCACGCCGGCAACCCCGTGGTCGAGGACCGGCCCACGGCGGGGCGACCGGGCGGCAGGCCCATCGTCCGCGAGGACTACGTCCTCGCGTTCTTCCAGGAGGGGATCCGCTCGTACGGGGACCAGATCCGGGCTTACGAGGTGACCGCCCTGTCGCCGGACACGTACGAGGACCGCGAGACGTCGTGGTCGCCCGCGGTCAGTCCGACCGGCGGCAGCGTGGGGTGGAACAGCGGGTTCATGCACCACGTCGACCCCTGGTACGACGGGGAGCGGTGGTGGTGTGCCGTCGACGGGGACGTGGCACTCGGTCGCGGCCTCCTGGGACCGGGACACTGGGCCATCGGCATCTACGCCTCGCCGCCGGTCGACGCCGGGCCGTGACCGGCCCGCTCAGGCCACGCCCGTGCCCGCGTCGTCCATCACGCGGACCGCGCCCGTCGTCGGGCCGCCGTGGGTCACCAGGACGTCGCTCCGGCGGCCGTAGTACCAGTTCCGCCGCGTGACGTTGGGGACGCCCGAGACGACGACCGGTGCCCGCAGGATTCTGGCCCGGGTGTTCCCGTCGAACGCGAACGTCTTGCCGCCGCAGTTGGGACCGAGTTCGTAGACGGCGTCGACGACGCCGGAGTCCGGGACGACGGCGCCGACGCTCGTCGCCCCCGCCTCCGCGAGCGAGACGACGGCCCGCGGCGTCGTCCGCTGGTCGGTCGGTTCGTAGTGAATCCGGCCCGCGCGGAGACGGCCGTCGCGCTGGTTGACGACGGTGCCGGCCGAGCCACCGACGGTGAGTTCGTCCACGGCGAGTTCGCCACCGCGCTGGTGGAGGATGGTCGTGTTGGCACCGCTCCGGTCTGCGACGGGGTAGGCGACCAGGGTGCCGAACCAGTTCGCCGGCCCGTAGGAGGAGTTCCACTCCACCAGCCCGCGGTGCTGGCCCGCGTCGCAGTCGTCGGCCCGGAGGTAGTCGTGCCGGCACTGGTAGGGGCCGACGCCCTCGTCTACGCGGTAGACGGCGTTTGCCCACCGGCGGAAGTAGAGCCGACCGACGTGGAAGTCGGCGGCGTCGGCCGTCGTGGACCCCCTGACGTGGTGGATGGCGGCCCCCGTGTCGGCGTCGAGACCCGGGCCGCGCAGGGCGAACCCGTCGAGTTCGAACCGGTGGACCGCCGGCGAGCGGTCGAAGCGCACGCCGTCGACCCCCTCGCGCGTGATGTCGACGACGGAGACGTTCATCCCGAAGCCGTAGACGCCCGTCTCGGACCGGGGTCGGATGGGGCCGTCCTCCCGGACCACCCGCGGGGGCAAGAAGACGCGTCCGCCCCCGCTGTCGGCCGCGAGGTCGATGCCGTCCTGCACCGGCGTCGACGTCCCCCGTGGGTCGACGAGGGCCGCCGTGGCGTCGTTCGAGACGACCACGAGGTTCCCGTCGAGGAGGCGGGCCACCGCGCCGTCCGTCACGGGCGACCCGGACGGTGACTCCTCGTCCGGGACAGACGTCGTCCTGACCTGCGTCCGGGACGGCCCCGCACCGCCCTCGGCGTCGCCGGGGTCGTCAGGCACGCCGGCCCCCTCGAACAGCGAACACCCGGCCGTCGACGCGAGCAGCAGCGAGAGGTACTCGCGGCGGGGGAGCAATCTCACGGAGCGACACCTCGCTCGACGGCGGAGACCGGAGCGTACACACGCGGAGACAGAGTATCCCGCGGGCAATAAAACTCGCGCGCAGTCAGGGGCGGACGCCGACGCGACTGGCCAGGCCGGCGAGGTCACACCGGAGGATCGACGCCGGGTCGGACATGTCGACGCGGGGGACGCACCGCTGGTCCGGGTCGTCGCCGACGAGGCCGGCGTCGGCCGTCCCGAGCGCGTGCGTCTCGCTCACGAGTTCGAGTTCCCGGTCGCCGTAGGCGCCGTAGGGGTAGCAGAACCGGTCGGCGGCACAGCCGAAGCGCTCGCGGAGGGCGCGCTTCGCGCCCACCACCTCCTCGCGGAGGGCGTCCGCGTCGAGGTCGGGCAGTCGGGCGTGCGTCCGGGTGTGGTTGCCGACCGTGACGAGGTCGTCTGCGACGAGTTCCCGAACCTGGTCGGCGTCGAGGTACGGCACGCCGTGTTCGGTCTCGCCGCCGACGCGGTCCGCGATGACGAAGACGGTCGCCGGCGCGTCGAACTCGCGGAGGACGGGCAACGCGTCCGTGTAGACGGTCTCGTAGCCGTCGTCGAAGGTGACGGCCACGCGGAGCGGCCCGCTGGCGTCCCCCTCGACCACGGCCGGCAGGTCGACGAACTGCCCGAGGGAGGCGAACCGTCGGAGGTGTGCGCGGAACCGGTCGACGTCGACCGTCCGGCCGCCCGTGTTGCCCGCCCACCCGCCGACGGAGTGGTACATCAGCACCGCACCGCGCGCGTCCGGGCCGACCGGCGAGCAGCGGAGGCGCCAGTCCGCGCGCGCGGCCGCCCGGAGCGTGCGCGTCCGCCAGGGCGAGGCGTCGCGCCCGCCGAAGACGTTCATAGTCAGTTACACAATTTCCCGCACGATAACTGTTCCGTCCCCTGAGAGGGGTGCTGCCGTGACCGTGCCAGGGGGTGGCCCGCAACTACTATGCGTCCGCTCGGTCACCTGTCAGGAACGGACATGTCCGCATCGACCACGGTCACCAGCGAGCAGGAGTGCAGATGAGCGGGCGCGGCCCCCACCTGCTGTTCGTCTTCGGGACGCGCCCGGAGATCATCAAGTGCGCCCCCCTGCTCAGGGAGGCGGCAGCGCGGGGCCTCCCCGTCACCGTGGTCCACACCGGTCAGCACTACTCCCGCGAACTCGACGAGGTGTTCTTCGAGCAGTTGGCGCTCCCGGCGCCAGATCACAACCTCGAGGTCGGGTCGGGCTCTCACGGCGAACAGACCGGCGAGATGCTCGCCGGCCTCGAACCGGTCGTCGTCGACGAGGCACCCGACGTGGTCGTCGTCCAGGGCGACACGAACTCGACGCTCGCAGGGGCCATCACCACGTGCAAGCTTCCCCCCGCGCTCGCACACGTCGAAGCGGGCCTCCGGAGCTTCGACCGCGAGATGCCCGAGGAGCACAACCGCGTGCTCACAGACCACGCCGCTGACTACCTGTTCGCGCCGACCGAGCGCGCGGTCGGCCACCTCCGCGACGAGGGCGTCACCGACGGCGTCTGGCGGACCGGCAACACCGTCGTCGACGCGGTCCGCCAGCACATCGACATCGCGGCCGCGGAGTCGACGGTCCTCGACGACCTCGAGTTGACCGCGGACGGCTACGTCCTGCTGACCGCCCACCGCGCCGAGAACGTCGACGACCCGGACCGCCTCGCCGGCATCCTCGAGGGCGCGGCGACGGTGGCCCGCGACCACGGCCTCGACTGTGTCTACCCGATCCACCCCCGCAGCAGGCGACGCATCGAGGAGTTCGGCCTCGACGTGCCGGCGGCCGTCCACCTCGTCGACCCGCTGTCCTTCCTCGATTTCCTGCTGCTCGAAGACCGCGCGGCCCTGGTCGTGACGGACTCGGGGGGCGTCCAGGAGGAGACGGCGATCCTCGGGACGCCCTGCGTGACCGTCCGCGACTCGACGGAGCGACAGGAGACGGTCGAGATCGGGGCCAACCGCCTCGCCGGGACCGACCCGCGCGAGGTGGCGCGCGCCGCGACCGCCATGCTCGAGGCGCCGACGGACTGGCCGGTGCCGTACGGCGACGGGACCGCCGCGGTCCAGATCCTGGACGTCCTCACGTCGGGTGAGCGGCCGTGACGGGCGACCGGAACCGCGTCCTGGTCGTGAGCCAGCAGTTCCTGCCGGAGATGGGCGGGAACGCGAACCGCGTCGGCGACACCGCGAGGTATCTCCACGACGCCGGCTGGGAGGTCACCGTCCTCGCCCCGCCGCGGACCTACCCCTTCGGGGCGCACGAGCGCTCGTGGGAGCGCCACGTCCACGAGGGGTACGCCGGGGTCGACGTCCACCGCCTCTGGACCTGGCAGCCAACCCGCCCGGACCCGGGGTTCCTCTCGCGGCTGGCGTACTACCTCGTGTTCGCCGTCCACGCCACGCTCTGGGTGGCCCTGCGGCGGTCGGCGTTCGACGTTGTCCTCTGTGCCACGCCGCCGCCGTTCACGGCCGTTCCCGGACTGGTCGCGGACCGTCTCGGCGAGGCGGCGTTCGTCGTGGACGTGGGCGACCTCTGGGTCGACGCCGCGGCGAGCCTGGGTCTCGTCAGCGAGGGGAGTCCCCTCACGCGGGCGACCCGCGCGTTCGAGGGGCTGGTCTTCTCGCGGGCCGCGCAGATACTCACGACGACCGGCGAGATGAACCGGCAGGTGACGGCGACCCACGGCGACGACGTGGCCGCGAAGCTCGTGACGGTCCCGAACGCCGTGGACACCGGCCGGTTCACGCCGGCCGAGGGCGACGGTCGGACTGTCGTCTACGCGGGCAACTTCGGCCACGCGCAGGACCTCGAGAACTGCGTCCGCGCGATGCAACACGTCGAGTCCGACGCGCGCCTCCTCCTCGTCGGCGACGGCGACCGCCGCCCCCAGATCGCGCGACTCGTCGACGAACTGGACCTGGGCGACCGCGTCGAGGTGCGGGACCCGGTCGACCGCGCCGAGATTCCGGGGCTCCTGGCCGACGCGGCGGTCGGCCTCGCGACGCTCAGACGGACCCCCGGCCTGCGGTACGCGGTCCCCTCGAAGACCTACGAGTACATGGCCGCGGGCCTCCCGGTGATCGGCACCGACATCGGCGCCCTCGCCGAGTTCCTGTCGGAGTCGGGTGGCGGCGTCGCCGTCGACGAGGACCCGCGGGCCATCGCGGCGGCCATCGACCGACTCGTGACAGACGACGACTACCGCGCACGTCTCGGTCGCCAGGGGCGAGCGCACGTCGAGGCCCACTACGACCGCACGCAGGTTGGCCAGCACCTGAGCGAGACGCTCGCGGAACTGCACACCCACGACTGACATGACACCAGACACGACTCACGACGGCCCCGGTTCGGGCGGCACGCCGGCGGACGAGTACAGCGTCCTCGCGTGCTCGGTCCACCACCAGAGCCACGTCCTCCCGGTCCGGTCGCCGTTCAACCACCGGCAACTCGACGCGCTGAACCGAACGGCCGCCGACCTCGACGTGGTCGTGCCGACGCCGTTCGCGCCGCCGGTCGGGCCGTACTCGGAGTACGGCAACGTCCCCGCGACCGAGCGGTGGGGCACCTACACCGCCCACTACCCGCGGTTCCTCTACGCCCTGCCGAAGCAACCGCTCTACCACGTCTCCGGGGACTCCATCCAGAAGCGGGTGACCCGCTACGTCGAGCGGACCTTCGAGACGCCCCACGACGTCGTCCACGCTTGCGACGTCTACATGGACGGCTACGGGATGTTGCGCTACTGCCGGAAACACGACGTCCCGCTCGTCGCGATGAGCCACGCCGGCGACCTGAAGAACTACGACCGCTTCAACGAGAAGGTCCAGTCCCGCATCCGGGAGACCATCGACTACGCCTCGCGCGTGGTGGTCGTCAGCGACGAGCTCGGAGAGGTCGCGCGGCGGTTCGCGCCCGCGGAGAAGGTCTCGGTCGTCCCCATCGGCGAGGACCCCCGGAAGTTCCCGACCGACCAGCGCGAGGAGATACGGTACGAACTCGGCGTCGACCCAGACACGAAGCTGTTGCTGTTCGTCGGCGCCTACGTCAAGGAGAAGGGCGTCCGCGAACTGGTCGCCGCGATGAACGCTCTCGACCGCGACGACGTCCTCCTCGTGACCGTGGGCCACGAGGGCGACCTGCGGTGGTGGCTCCTCGACGCCGCGGGCGAGATGGACCACCCCGCCAAGTCGTTCTGGCGCCTCGACCCGGTGGCGCTCCGGCGCTGGCAGATCGCCGCCGACGCCCTCGTCCACCCGAGTTGGGTCGAGGCCCGGCCGACGGTCATCTACGAGGCGATGGCCGCGAAGACGCCGGTCGTCGCGAGCGACGTGGGCGGCATCCCCGAGATGGTCGAGGACGGCGAGACGGGCGTGCTCGTGCCGCCGAAAGACCCCGAGGCGCTCGCGGCGACGCTGGACGACCTCCTCGACGACGACGTGCGCCTCCGCGAGATGGGCGCCGCCGGCCACCGTCGCCTCCTCGATCAGGGCTGGACGTGGCAGCGACACGCCGAGCGCGTCGGCGAGATTCACGCCGACGCGATGCGATGAGCGACCGGGACGGCCCAGCGGACGGAGAGGACCCGGCGGTCAGCGTCGTCGTCCCCGCGTACAACCGGGCCCACAGCGTCGGGACCGCGATGGAGAGCGTTCTCGAGCAGACGTTCACGGACCTCGAACTGCTCGTCGTCGACGACGGGTCGACCGACGAGACTCGCGCCGTCGTCACGGGCTGCGAGGACCCCCGGGTCCGCTACGTGGCCCACGAGACGAACCGCGGGCGGAGCGCGGCGCGGAACACGGGCATCGAGGCGGCGCGCGGCCGCTACGTCGCCTTCCTCGACTCCGACGACCGGTGGCGACCCCGGAAGCTTCAGCGGCAGGTCACCGACCTCCGGTCGCGGGGTCCGGCGTGGGTCGCGAGCTACACGGACTACGAGACGGCCAGGGGGTCCCGGCTCACGGCCGTCGAGGACCTCGTCGGGTGGCTCCGGCCGGACCCGCGGACCCGCGAGGGCGGCGTGGACCTGGCTCGCGAACTCCTCCAGATGAAGGTGCTGATGGCGCCCGGGTCGACCCTGCTGGCGGAGCGGTCGGCGCTGGCCCGGACCGGCGGGTTCGACACCGAACTCGACATCCACGAGGACTGGGACCTCGTCCTCGCGCTGATCGAGGGCGGCGGCAAGGTCGCGTACGTCGACGAACCGCTGGCGGTCGTCTCCGAGTCGGTGCCGCCGAGCGCCGAGGCCTTCGCCGCGGCCAAGCGCCGCCTGCTGGACCGGCACGCCGGCCTCGTGGACCGGTTCCGCGCGGAGGGCGTCGACGTCCGCCGCGTCCACCACGTTGCCGTCGCGGGGATGTACTTCCGCGCCGGCCGGTTCCGCGCGGGCCTCTCCTACCTCGACCCCGACAGCCTCCGGCCGCTGGACCTCCTCAGGGTGGCGCTCTGGAGCGCACTCGGCCTCCGCGACCGCCTGCTCGGCGGGTGACGACGCCGCGCGGGCGCCGGAAGAGGCAAGTGGTCGCCCCGTGACTGAGACAGCCACGTGAGTGGCAGCCACCCGACGGACGGCGAGGACCCGGTGGTCTCCGTGGTCGTCCCCTACGCCCCGGAGTACACGCCCGCCTGGATGCTCAAAGAGGCCGAGGAGAGCGTGCGCTCCCAGTCGGTCCCGACGGACCTGATCGTCGTGGAGGACGCCGAGAGCCGGGGGCCGGCGTGGGCGCGGAACGTCGGTCTCGACCGCGCCGAGACGCGGTACGTCGCCTTCCTCGACGCCGACGACCGCTGGACGGACGGGAAGCTCAGGCGACAGCTCGACCGGATGGCCGAGACCGGAGCGGGCCTCTGTCTGCAGGGCGACCCGCTGTCGTTCGACGACTTCGTCTACGAGGTGTTCGTCGGGGGACTCTCCGCGAACACCTCGGCGCTGCTCGTCGACGCGGACGTCGTCGACGCGCGGTTCGAGGAACGACTCCGCCACGGCGAGGACAACCTCTATACGCTCGAGGCGGCCAGCCAGGGCGGGGTCTGTCTCTGTCCGGACCTGTTCACGCGGCGGCGACACTCAGACAGCGTGACGGCCTCGCCTGTCGACCCCGCGGAGTTCTTCGCGCAGGACCGCCTGTTCGCCACGCTGGTCGACGATCGGGTCCCCGCGGCCCGCCCGTACCTCACCATCTACTACACGCAGATGTTCACGGAGGCAGGCGTGCGGTGGGCCCGGGAGGGACGCCACGACCGGGCCGTCGAGTACTACCTCCGCGCGCTCCGGGTCTCGCCCCACCCGGTGACGCTGTGGCGCCTCCTCGGGAGCCTCCTCCGCCGCGGCCTGCCGTGACCGTCAGGACGCGGTGGCGTTCGGACCCCCGAGGACGTCCTCGTAGGGCGCGTCGCTGTAGAGGACCGACACCTGGCCGGCGTCGTACACCTTGTCGTGGAGGGCCACCGCCGACTCGATGCGCCCCCGCGAGGTCGTGAACCACCGGAGGTCTGCCCCGGCCACGTCCTCGTCGACCACGACCGGGACGACGTGACGGCTCCATCCGCGGTCGACCACCAGCGGGCCCGGCGGGGCCGACAGGCCCGTCGGCGTGGCGAGGAGGTCGGTGCTCACCGGCACCTCGCGACCGGTCGACCGGAGCGCGCGGCGGGTGACGAAGTCCGTCGCCGCCGGACTGCGGGCGTTCGCGCGGAGGAACCGGGCCGTCCCGACGACGTCGCGGTACTCCGCGTCGGACATGGCAACCTGTGCGCTCCGCCCGCCCGGGTGGAGAGAGCCGACGTCGTCTGCGGCGACGCTCGTGAGGGGGGCGGTCCCACCGAGGGCGGCGACGAGGACGAGGACGGCGACGGCGGCTCGCCCCGCTCCCGGAGCGGTGTCCAGCGAGCGCGCGAGGCCCAGCCCGAGCGGGAGCGCGGCGAAGACGACCACGACGAACCGGAACCGGTCGAACTGGGGCAGATCGACCGGCAGGGGCAACAGGAATCCCGTGAGGGCGACGCTCACCGCGAGGAGCGGGAGTCGTCTGCCGTACCGCTCCGCCCTGGCGAGTAGGTGGTAGCCCCCGGTCAGGAGGACGGCCGCGAACAGCGTGTAGTAGACGCCCGACGGCGTGAGGAACCACGCGACCGCCCGCGAGAGCGTGTCGGCGACGGGCGTGACGCCGTAGGCGAACGATGACGGCCCCGCCGTCGTGAAGAAGTTGAAGGCGAGGGAGTAGCCGAAGAGGGCGATGCCGACGAGGATGGACGTCCCGGAGTAGACGAGGTAGGTCCAGAAGGCGACGGCGCCGAGGACGACGGGGAACAGCCACCGGTAGCGGACGCGTGGCGCGGCCCGCGCGAGGCGGTGCCAGCCGGCGGTCGCAGCGAGCGGCCGCTGGACGACGGCGACGACGAGGACGGCCGCGAGCACCCCGAGCAGGAACAGGTAGGTGAGGTGGTGGAGGAGCACGAGGGCACCGACGAGGACGACGGCGTAGGCCGCGTACCGGTGGAGCCGAGCGGCGGTCCGTGCCGACGGCATCGAGGTCACGAGGTAGAACCCGACGACGAGCAGCGCGACGGCCAGCGCCTGCGGGAAGAAGTACACCGACTGGTAGGTGGCGTACTCGAGGACGGTGAAGCCGGTGGCGGCCGCGAGCGCCGTCCGGCGGTCCCCGAACACCCGCGCGGCCACCAGGTAGGTCGTCGGCACGAGCAGGGTGTAGACGGCCACGCCGGTGAGCAGGATGGCGTCGTAGGGCGAGAGGTCACCGAGGAGAGAGACGGTGCCGACGTAGAGGTGATACACGGGGAAGAGGTCGTAGCCGTGCGGGATGGCCGTCGTGTACTGGGCGCGGACGAGCCGACTGATGGCGTCGACGTGGGCGAAGATGTCGGTCCCGCCGAAGTAGAACCCGGTCGTCAGGTACTTCGCGAGAGAGGGAACGGCAAACAGCGTCGAGAGCGAGACGAGCGTCGGCGCGGCCGGGGGCTCCCCGGCGAGCTGGTCGGCGACGAGCAGGTAGCCGACCGGCATCGCGACGAGGAGCGGACCGACCCGGCTCCCCGTCCGGGCGGTGACGGCGAGAGCGAGGGCGCCGACGGCGACGACGAGTTTCGCGTGCGTGGCCGGCGCCAGCCAGGCCCGTTTCGCCGGCGGCCCGGTCCCGTCCCGGGTCACGCGGAAGACGACCAGCGCGAGGACGGCCGCGATGGGGGCGAACCCGGAGCGGACCACGGTGGGCAACGACGAGACGCCGAGGGCCGCGAGCGCCCCGACCAACGCGAGGGCGAAGAGGGCGACGGTGAGGGCGACGGCCGCCACCGCCCGGGAACGGTTCATCTGACACCCGGCGACGCGGTGACCGGTGCGACGCCGCCGAGCGCCGCTCCCGTCGGTGTTCCGTCGTCCCGAGGCATGGGTGGGACACCGGCGGCGCCTGTAAAAACAGTACCGGTGGGAGGAGACTCCCCGTAGGGCCCGACTCGACGACGGGGAGACTTTTGCCGGCGGCGCTCCCTCTCCGGACCATGGAACGCGCTCGACGGACGGTGTTGCGGACCCTCGTGGGCACGGTGACTGTCGCCACGGCCGGGTTGGCCGGTTGTAGTGGGTCGGACGGACGGGGCGGCGAGACGGAAACGACGAGCACGACGACCTCAGCCGGCAACGGCGGCACGACGACGACCCCGGCCGACAGCGGCGGCACGACGACGGTGGTCGA
This sequence comes from Halobacteriaceae archaeon, assembly GCA_042216525.1. Taxonomy (GTDB): domain Archaea; phylum Halobacteriota; class Halobacteria; order Halobacteriales; family Halobacteriaceae; genus JBDGTT01. The sequence continues at coordinate 56,166 of JBDGTT010000008.1, read as the reverse complement.
GATGACGGACGACCTCGACTTCGTTCCGGACCGGGTCGAGGTGAGCGTCGGGGACACCGTCCGGTGGACGAACGTGGGGGTCGTCGCACACAGCGTGACCGCCTACGAGGACGACGTCCCGTCCGACGCCGCGTACTTCGCGAGCGGCGGCTTCGACTCCGAATCGGCGGCGAACCGGGCCTATCCCGAGGGTGGCATCGGGGAAGACGGGTCCTACGAGCACACCTTCGAGGTGGCGGGGACCTACGAGTACTTCTGCATCCCCCACGAGTCCGCGGGGATGACCGGCACCGTCGTCGTCGCCGAGTGATCGCTCAGGTGGTCCGGAACAGGAAGTGATAGCACAGGACCACGCCCACGGCGGCGGCGACGCCGGCCTCCGCGAGGAAGCCCGACGAGAGCTCCACGCTCCGGACGAAGGCGAGGACGCCGTCGAGGCTGTTCGGCTCTGCGTAGTCGGGCGCGGGGAGCAGCGGCCAGCCGAGGTACGAGAGTTCCGCGTACTCACCGCTGACCAGCGGAGAGACGGCGTCGCCGACCAGGTGAGTGGCGTACCCGACGGCGAAGGCCGGGCCCCAGGCCGCGCGGTCGACGCGGCGGGCGACCCACCAGATCAGGGCGACGAGCGCGACCATCGTCAGCGCCGAGTGGGCCAGCGACCGCCCCGACGGGAGGACCGCGACGACCCACGCGAGGGGCTTGTCCACGAGGTCTGGAAACTGCGTGCCGACGAGGAGGACGACGACGGTGCTCCGGTCGGTCCGCCGCCACGCGCCAGGTCGGCCGAGGAGGTAGGTCGCGTAGCCGAACGCGGCGTGTCCCCAGGGCCACATGGGGACCAGTAGCGCCCTGGCCGCCATATATCGTTCGTCGCGAACCGACGGCGGCGGGTATTAAGGCAGCGGCCGCCGACGCACGCACATGGTCGCCCGCGCCCAGCGTCGCGTCGTCAGGCTGACCGCCGCGTGGTCGCTCGCGGCCGTCGTCGTCCTCGGCGCCGCCGGCGAACTCACCGGCGACCGCTGGTTCGTCGCGTCACTCGTCGGGTTCATGCTCGTTGTCGAGGCGACGTCGCCGGCACACGTCATGCCCCCGTGGCGCACCAGACTCCGGTGGGTCGTCGTCGCCGGCCTCCTCGTCTTCGCGGCCCTGGTCGCGGTGCGGGTGTAGGCCCCCGCTCAGCCGTCGTGCCCGCCGTCCCACCGGCAGGTCACGACGAACTCGCCGGCGTCGGCGTCTCTCGCAGGGGCCGTCGTGACCTCGACCGGCGCCCCGAGTTCCGCCGCGAGCCCCGCGCCGAGAAGCGACGGGAGCGGGTGGTCGAACCGGTCCACGTCCGGCAGTTCGCTCCCGCCGAGAGCCACCGTCGCGCGGTCGTCTTCGACGGCGAGGACCTCCGCGGTGGCGGCGAGTCCGAGCCCGTAGGTCGCGGCGTCACACAGGTGTGCGAGCGCCGCCCCGGGGCCGTCCGGCGTCGACGTGCGGGTCCGCTCGTAGGTCCGGTAGAGGGCAGCCCCCGTCGGCGTGAACGTGGCTCCCTCGGTGGCCGCTGCGTCCGCGACGTCGGACCGCCCGTCCGCGGGGACGAACAGCCTGGGGTCCTCGTCGTCGCCCGGGAGGTAGAGCCGGCGGTCAGAGAGCCCCCGGTCGGCCACGATGGCCGCGCCGTTGGTCGCGTGTGCGTGGTAGACGCCGGCCGCGACGTCCGTCGGGACGTCCCGGCCACCGACGAGGAGGTGGTTCAACAGCCCCGCGACGACGGCGCTGGCTCCGACCGCGAACGTCGCGCCGGAGAGCGCCGGAGACACGGCGGGCACGGCGCCAGGCAGCGGCACCTCCGGGACGAGTGCGACCGCGACGACGCCGACGAGGAGGGCGCCCACCGTGGATGCCGACGGTCGCCTGAGAACTCGGCGCGGCGCGGCCGGACCGCCGACGTCGGCGCTCGTCCCCGGACTCATCGCCGTCCGCCTCCGCGGGCACGCGCCGGTCGCTCGTCGTGCCCGACGTGCTGACTCGGGGTCACGGTTCAGTCAGAGCAGATACCGGCCGGCGTCTTAGTTGTGGCGCACGCACCTGGTGACCACACCGTTTTTAGTGCACCGACGCGACGGAGCGGACATGAACGACGGACAGACACCGCCCTCGTCGGGCGAATCGCCGTCCGACGCAGACCTCTGGGCGGTCGTCCTGGCCGTCGCCGTGACCGACGCCGTCGTCCTCGCGCCGTTCCTCTCGGAGACGGCGCTCCGTCCGGTCGTCGTCTTCCCGTTCGTCCTCGTCGTCCCGGGGTACGCGCTCGTGGCTGCGCTGTTCCCCGCCGACGCGGCCCGGGTCGCCGAGGGCACGGCGCCAGGCGGCCCGGCCGACCCCCGACTGCCGACCCTCGGTCGGGTGGTCCTCGCGTTCGGCGGGAGCGTCGGCGTCGTCGCGGCCGTGACGCTCACGCTCGACTTCACCGACTACGGGTTCCAGACGGTGCCAGTGCTGGCCGGGGTGAGCGTGAGCACCCTCGCCCTCGTCGGCGTCGCCGCCTACCGTCGCCGGTCGCGGGGGACCGACCGCCGGGCGGGCGTCGCGCCGACCGCCGCGGTCGGCCGCATCCGGCGCGCGGCCCGAGGCGGGACGCGGTTGGAGGCCATTCTCTCGGTCGTCGCCGTCGCGTCGGTCCTCCTGGCCGCGGGGGCGGTCTACGCGGGGCCGGGACCCGACGGCGGCGCGTCGAACGGGCCGACCGTCGCGCTCCTCGGGACGGGGGCCGACGGGCCGGCCATGGCTGACTACCCCCGGAACCTGACCCGGGGAGAGCCGGTTCGACCGTCCCTGATGGTCACCGGGGGCGACCGGCAGGCGACGGTCACGGTGGTGGTCCTCCTCCAGGACCTGTCGGACGACGGGGCCTCGGTGGTCTCGTCGACGGAACTCGACCGCTTCGAGGTGTCGGTCGGGGCGAACGAGACGCGCGTGGTCGACCACGCGGTGGTGCCAACGAGGGCGGGCGACCCGCTGCGCCTGGCCTACCTCGTCTACGAGGGCGACCCGCCGCCGACGCCGACGGCAGCGAACGCCGACCGCGAGGTCCACCTCTGGGTCGGCGTGACGGAGGAGCGGTGACCGTGAGCGCCACGCGAAATGACGAGGGGGGCGACGCCGTCGACGTCGACCGGACGGTGAGGGAGACGGCGGACGGGCGGGTCGCGGTCACCGTCCGGGCCGTCTGCGGCGACGACCCGGCCGTCGTCGAGTTCAGCGACGACCTACCGTCGGCCGGCCTGCTGGCGGACGCAGGCGTGACCGGCGGCCGAATCGAGGGCGCGTTCGGCCTCGACAGCCACGAGACTGCGTCGGTCTCTTACGTCCTCGACGGGGTGTCGGTCCCGGAGACGGAGCGAGCGGGCGAGGTCACCGCGACGGTCGTCGAGCGAGCCACCGGGCCGACGCCGGCGGGCGCGGTCTTGTTCTGGACCGACGAGGAGAGCGGAGAGCGCACCGCGCTGGAGGTGGGGACCACGGCGGACGCAGCACGCGTCGTCGGCACGGCGACCGGCGACTCGAGCGGCGCGCGGGACGGCCCCGGCGTCGCCGTCGTCGCGACGCGGGCCGACGCCGAGGCGGCGTACGCGACGGTGCTCCGGGCCACCGACCGCGGGTTCGACGTGTTCGTCGCCGTCGCGCAGGACGCTGACGACGAGGTCGCCCGGTTCGCGCACCGGCTCGGCGCAACCGTCGTGGAGACGCCGACCCCCTGGACCCGGGTCCGAGCCGAGCGGGCGCTCTCTGCCGCGGTCAGGAACGCCGGCCTCTCGGGCGTGGTCTTCGTCCCTCCGGGCTGTCCGCCGCTGGACTACGACCGGAGCCTCGCCGCCCTCGAGGTCGAGGGGTTCGAGACCACCGGCGTGCCGGCGACGTGGCCGACCGGGGGCGCCAAGCCCCACGTCCTCGTCGCGGTCCCGGCGTACGACGCCGCCGAGACGGTTGGCGACGTGGTCGAGATGGCCCGCGCGGTGGCGGACGTGGTTCTCGTCGTCGACGACGGATCGAGCGACGACACGGCCGCGGTGGCGCGAGCGGCGGGCGCCGTGGTGGTCAGCCACGACCGGAACCGGGGGTACGGCGCTGCGCTGAAGACGGCGTTCCGGGAGGCCGCGGACCGCGGGGCCGAGCACCTCGTGACCCTGGACGCGGACGGCCAACACGACCCGGCGGACGTGCCGAAACTGGTCGAGCGACAGCGGACCACCGGCGCGGGCGTCGTCGTCGGCAGCCGGTACGCCGTCGGGTCGGAGACGGCCCTGCCGCTGGTCCGCTCGGTGGGACTGGCCGTCGTGAACGTCCTGACCAACCTCAGCATGGGACGCGTCCGTCCGCGCTCGTGGGTCCGGGACACGCAGAGCGGCTACCGGGCGTACTCGCGTGCGGCGGTGACCTCGCTCACGACAGCCCTCGACGTCGGAGACGGGATGTGGGCCAGCACGGACATCCTCTACCACGTCGACCGGGAGGGGTTCGGCGTCGAGGAGGTGGGCACGACCATCCGGTACGACGTCCCCCGGTCGAGTTCGGAGGGCGCGCTCGGACACGGCGTCGGGCTGATACGGAACATCGTCGGCGCCCTCCAGCACGCACACCCGCTGGTGTCGCTCGGCGCACCGGGGCTCGTGTTCGCCACGCTCGCGGCGGTGCTCGCCACCTCGTCCGTGCGGGCCGCACTCTCGAGTCAGCCGACGCTCGTGCTCGCGTTCGCGAGCGTCCTCTTCGGCGTCGTCAGCGTCGGACTCGTCGTCCTCGCCGTCGTCATCCACGCGGTCAACACTCACCCCGCCCTCCGCCCCCGACACTGACGGGGCCGGGGGCGTGAAACGGTCTGTCAGCGGGGATTTATCAGCCGCACCGTCGATGGGGATGGCATGCAAGAGGCCACAGTCGGCGTCGTCGGCGCCGGGTGGATGGCGACGGACTACCACATCCCGGCCTACCGCGCCCACGGTGGGTCGCGCGTGGTCGCTGTCGCGGAACTGAACCCCGACCGCCGGCGTGCGGTGGCCGAGGAGTTCGGGCTCGCGGGTTACGCTGACGTCGAGTCGATGCTGGCCGGCGAGGACCTCGACGTCGTGAGCATCTGCACGCCGCCGAGCACCCACCGCGACGTCTTTCTCGCCGCCGTGGAGGCGGGCTGTCACGTCTTCTGTGAGAAGCCCCTGACCGTCGACGCCGCGAGCGCGGCCGAGATGCGCGACGCGGCCGAGGCGTCGGGGGTCGTCACCCAGGTGGGCTACAACGCTCGCTACTACGAGAACACCAAGCGCGTGGTGGCGATGGTCCGGGCCGACCTGCTGGGCGAACTCGTGGAGGCCCGGACCGTCCACCACTCGACGCCGCCGTCTCAGTCGTGGTACTACGACCCGGCCGTCTCCGGCGGGGGGGTCCTCCGGGACCTGGGGCCCCACCTGCTCGACGTCCACCTCGAACTGTTCGGGACCCCCGAGGTGAGCCGGAGCCGGACGCGCCGCGTCCGGACCGAGGCGGTGGAAGACGCCGTCGACGTCGGCCTCGAGTTCGACGGCGTACCCGTGACCCTCTCGGTGAGCTGGAGCCAGCCGGACGTCTACTCGCGAACGTCGGTCGTCGGGACCGACGGCTGGGTCGAGTACGATCAGGAGCGCCTCGAGGGCGCCATCCACGGCCGCGACTTCGAGTTCCGCCACGGCGAGTCGCCGCTCGTCGACCTCGGGGTGACGAGCCTCTTCGGCGCGACGTCGGACGACGCCCAGACGGAGCGCATCCACGACTTCGTCGACCACGTCCTCGCCGGCGACCCGGACACTGCCGTGCCCGCATCCCGGGGCGCCACGGTGGTCGAACTCATCGACGACATCTACGCCGAGGCGGGTGAGCCGGCGTGAGAGTCCTCGTCACCGGCGCCACGGGCTACGTTGGTCTCAACCTCGTCCACTCGCTGGTCGCAGACCACGACGTCGTCGCCCTCGTGCGGCCGGGGACGTCGACCGAACGGTTGCCGGAGTCGGTCGAGACGGTGGCGGGCGACGTCACCGACCCCGACTCGCTCCCGCCGGCCCTCGCGGGCGTCGAGGGGGTCGTCCACCTCGCCGCCGCCGTCCCGCCGTCCGAGGAGATGATGACGGTCAACGTCGACGGCACCCGGGCCCTCCTCGACGCGGCCGGCGAGGCGGGCGTCGAGCGGGTGGTCTTCGCCTCGACCATCGGCGCCCACCCGGACGTGCCCACGGATCCGAGCTCCCAGTACCAGTACTCGAAGGTCCGCGCCGAGAACCTCTTCCTCGAGGGCGACCGCCCCTTCGAGTTCTCCATCCTCTACCCGACGTACATCCTCGGGCCTCGTGACTACCGGCTGGCCCGCTACGAACTGTTCCGCCGCGTCGACGCCAACCGGGTGCTGGTCCCGCCGCTGTACACCTACGACGAGTACAACCTCGTCCACGTCGACGACGTCGTGGACAGCGTGGCCTACTGCCTGACGCGCGACGCCGACCGCCGGTACGTCGTCTCGGGGCCGAACCTGACGAACATGGAGGTGCTACGGACGGTGGCGGACGTCGTCGGCGGGACGTGTCGGGTCGTCGACGTGCCCTACCGGCTGACGAAGTACGTCGTCGTGCCCGCCCTGGACGCCCTCCACCGGCACGGCGTCTCGCCCGTCGGCGGGAGCGGCTTCCTCGAGCGGTCCGACTACGGGACCTTGCGCCCCGAGTTGACCGAACGCGCGCCCGTCGACCAGCGCTCCTGGCGGTCGGCGCTGGCCGACACCGCCGACTGGTACCGGGAGGTCGGCCTCCTGTAGGAATGACGGGCGACGACGGGACGGACGGCGACTCGCAGGGCGAGGGCCTCGGACGGGACGGGCGAGGCCCGTCCAGGCAGTTGAACTTCGCGCGGGCGGGCGGCCTGCTCGTCGGCGCCGAGGTGCTCAACCTCTTCATCGGCCTCGGGAGCACCGTCTACTTCGCGCAGACCCTGGGTGCGACGCTGCTCGGCGTGTTCTTCCTGTTCGAGGCGTCGCTCGACACGATGACCGTCGTCGCGGACTTCGGCGTCCGCGGCGCCGTGGAGAAGCGCATCAGCGAGGGGACCGACCCGCGGCAGGTGTTCGCGGCGAGCGTCGTCCTGAAGGTCCTGTTGCTGGCCGCCGTCGGGGCCGTCGTCTGGGCGTTCCGCGGCGTCGTCAACGACTACGTCGGGGCAGAGGTGGCGGGACTGCTCGTCGTCACGGCCGTGACCTTCGAGTTCGCGACGCTGGTGGTCCACGTCCTCCGGGGGGAACTCCGCGCGGACGAGACGGCCGCCCTGCAGTTGCTCCGCCTCGTGACCTACGTGGGCGTGGCGGTCGTCCTCCTCCAGTTCGGCTACGGGGTGCGCGCGCTCATCTTCGGGCTCATCGCCGGCTACGTCGTGATGGGCGCGGCGGGCCTGCTCCGCATCTCGCTGACGCCCGCCCGTCCGCAGCTCCGACACTTCACGACCCTGACCTCCTACGCGAAGTTCAACGGCGTCTGGGCGCTGGGCGGGTACGTCTACAACACGATGGACATCCTCGTCATCGGCCTCTTCCTGACGCAAGCGGACGTGGGCGCCTACGCGCTGGCGTGGCGCGTGACGACGATGACCACCCTCGTCGGGAGCGTCGTCTCGAACACCATCTTCGCACAGTTGAGCGCCTGGAGCAGCGCCGGCGCCCACGACCGGATCCGCGAGACGCTCCGGGAGGCGACGACGTCGTCGCTGTTTCTCGTCGTGCCGGCACTGTTCGGCGTGGCCGTCCTCGGGCGCGAGATACTCGGCGTGGCCTTCGGGCCGGAGTACGTCGTCGCGGCCGGGGCGTTCGTCGTCCTGATGGGGGAGAAGGTGGTCTCGGGCGTGAACCTCGTCTTCGACGCCGCGGTCCGGGCCTACGACCGCCCGGACGTCGGCGCCATCGCCACCGCGGCGTCGCTGACGCTGAACGTCGTGTTGAACGTGGCCTTCGTCCCGACCTTCGGCCTCGTCGGCGCGGCGGTGGCGACGACGACGGCCGTCGTCGTCCACACGGTCGTCCTCGGGGGCTACCTCCGCCACCTCGTCACCATCGAGTTCGCCGTGCGGGACCTCGCGTGGTGTACCGTGGCCTCGGTGGCGATGGCCGCCGCCATCCTGGCGGTGCGACAGGTGGTCGCCGTCGACGACGTCGTCTCCCTGGTCGGTGTCGTCGGCTTCGGGGGCGTCGTCTACCTCGGCCTCGTCCTCGCCTCCGGGTCGCTCCGGGGGAAGGTCCTCGCGAACGCCCGGGAGTTCCTCGCCTGACTACGCGCCGGTCAGCCGGTAGACGACGCCCTTCTGTCGGGTGTGCATCTTCTCGCTGATGGACGCGGCGGTGCCGAGGAGGTAGATCTCGCCCGCGTCGTCGCGGCCGATGCAGAGGAGGTTGATGCCGAGGTCGCCGTTCTCGCGGCCCGCGAACCGTATCTCGCGGGTGGGCCACTGGCCGCTCGCGCGCGGCGTCGCGGCGACGAGTTTCCCGGAAGGCGTCGTGAACGAGGCCGTGAAGGCGCCGAACAGGTACTCGCCCTCTAGCGCCGGGACCGCGGACCCGCGGTAGACGTTCCCGCCGATGACCGCGAAACCGACGTTGTGCTCCTGGTAGAAGTGGGGGAACTCGACGACCGGGTCGACCAGCTCTTCGCCGCGCTCGGACGTCGACGGGCACGTCTCAGGCGGGTCGTTCGGGTGGTCGGGGTCGTGACAGTGGAGCCCCTCGCGGAGGGGCCACCCGTAGTTGGCGCCCTTCCGTATCACGTCGACCTCCTCGTAGAGGGCCTGTCCGACGTCACCGGCGATGAGGCGGTCGCCGTCGAAGGCCATCTGCCACGGGTTGCGGAGCCCCCACGCCCAGTGCTCGTCGCGGCCCTCGCGGCCGACTAGCGGGTTGTCCTCGGGGACGCCGTAGGCCTGGCCGTCCGCCGCGTCGACGTCGACGTTCTGGTCGACGTCCAGGCGGAGGATGGACCCCTTGAAGTTGTTCGTCACGTCCTGGCCGTTGTAGGGGTTGAGACCGTCGCCGAAGGCGGCGTAGAGGTAGCCGTCCGGGCCGAACGAGAGCGCGCCCGCCTGGTGAATGGGGCGCGGCCAGGGCAGGTCGAGCAACACCCGCTCGCTCTCGGGGTCGCCGGCGGCGAGGTCCGGGGTGGCGCGGTACTCCGCGAGTATCTCGCGGTGATCGAGGTCCGTCTCGCCGGGGTCGGGCGGGGTGCTGTACCGGACGAAGAAACGGCGGTTCTCTTCGAACTCGGGGTGGAACGCGAGCCCGAGGAAGCCCCGCTCGTCCTCTGACACCCAGTTGGGGAGCCCCGACCCGACCTCGACGACGCGGTCCGCGATGTCGAGGAACGGCTCGTCCCGGAGGCCGTCCGGGCCGTGGACGTAGACGCGGCCGAGCTGGTCGCCGACGAACCTGCGGTCGGCCGCCTCGTTCGCCACCGCGAAGACGTTCGGCAGCACCAGACCCTCGGCGACCGTCTCGAGGCCCACCGTCGGCCCCTGCTCGAAGTACGGCTCCGGCGGCGCCTCGGTCGTCTCGGTCTCGTTCCCGGGGGGCACGGCTCCGGTCGTCGTCGTGGTCGCAGTCGTCGACGTCGGCGCGTCGGTGGACGTCGTGCTCCGCGCCTGGTCGCGCCGGCTCGAACAGCCGGCGACCCCGGACAGGGAGAGGCCACCAGCCGTCGCCGCCAGGAATCGCCTGCGCGTTGTCGTTCGTCGCTCGTCGGCCTCGTCGTCGGTGTCAGCGGGTGTGGGCGTGTCCATTGTCGGTGGCAGTCGGGTTCGTCCGGGGCGCCGGGGCGACCCGCCGGCCGACCCCCGGTCGAACGCGACGGAGGACGGCCTGAGCGGGCGCGGTCTCGCGGCGTCCGCGGTGGAACAGTCCGACTCCGAGTAAGCGACACGGCGACATAATTATTGTCCCCCAGACAGGTGGAGAGTCGGCGACGTGCCGGTGGTAAGCACCGAGAAACGATGGGATGGGGTCCCCCACTAGGACAGGTGACGGGCATCGAGGTCACCGTCCACCGGACCCTGGACGGGGTGACGCCGACGGAGTGGAACGCCGTCGTCGCGGAGCAGTCGTCGACGGGGAGTGTCTTCGAGCGCTACGGGTGGTTGCGCGCCCACGAAGCGGCCACCGGTACCGGGGGACGCTACGTGGAGGTCCGGGAGGACGGAACGCTCGTGGGGGTCCTCGCGGCCGTCCGTCGGCCCGTGCCCGGAACCGGACTGCGGTTCCTCGGACCGCCGCGACCGGGCTACGCCGGGCCGTCGATCGCGACGGACGAGCGCGCCGTCCTCGACGCATTGCTCGACGCCGTCCTCGTCGACCGCTCGTGGCGGACCATCGGCCACCTCGTCAAACCGTCCCGGTCGGCCGCGCTCCGGTACGCCCGGAACCTCCGCTCGCGGGGCTACGTCCCGACCGTCCGGAGCGTGGAGTTCCTCGTCGACGTGGACCGCCCCTGGGACGCGGTCGAGGGCGACTTCCGGCGCGACACCAGGCGGAACCTCCAGACGGCCGACGAACGGGACGTCACCACGCGTCGCGTCGAGCCGACGCCAGCCGACGTCGACCGGTTCTTCGAGCGTCACCGGGAGGCCATGGACCGACTCGACGGCGAGGGGGCGAGTCGAGCGCTCCTGCAGGCGCTGCGCAGGCACGTGCCGGAGCGGATACTGCTGTTCCGCGCGTCGGTCGACGGCGAGGACGTCGGCCAGCAGTTCGCCGTCTGCGACCGGGAGCGGGGACAGGTCCACCTCCTCTTCCCCGGGTGGAGCGAGGAGGGGTTCGCCTACGAGTCGCCGACGGCGCTCTACCGGGCGGCGCTGCGGTGGGCGGTCGACGCCGAGTGGGCGACCGCGTGCAACCTCGGCGAGACGGACCCCGACCACGAGAGCGGCAACTTCCGGTACAAGGAGGGGTTCGGGGGCGACCTCGTCCCGACCGTGCGCTGGGAGCGGGTCCACTCCCGTCCCCTGCGGGTCGCCTACCTCCTCAGTGCCGACAGCGTTCCCGGCGCGGTGATAGGTGCGGCCAGGCGGTTCTTGTCAGAGATCCGATGAGTTTCACGACTGTCCCACCACCGGGCACGTCGTGGACGTCACTGTTCCGGTTAATTTCCGGCTAACTGGCCGTTATACCGCCCCTATCGCCCGATATACGCCAATTAACAAAGCGTCGTCACTTCGTCAGTGAGCGTATCGAGTCGGCTCGAAACGAGATACCATATGATTTCTGATACGTACGCCACGCTGTCGGAGAGCCCGCCGCAGACAGTCCTCGTCGCCATCCCGGCGTACAACGAGGCGGAGAACATCGTGTCCGTCGTCTACGAGGCCGCCGCTCACGGCGACGTCCTCGTCGTGGACGACGGCAGCACGGACGACACCGCGGCCCGGGCGCTGGCCGCGGGGGCCAGCGTCGTCCGCCACGACGGCAATCGCGGCTACGGCGCGGCACTGAAGACGGCCTTCCGGGAAGGGGCAGCACGCGACGTGGACGCACTCGTCGTCCTCGACGCCGACGGACAGCACGACGTGGCGGACGTGGACCGCCTCGTGGGGCAACTCGCGGACTCGGACGCCGACGTCGTCGTGGGCTCCCGGTTCACCGGAGACGTCGACAGCGACATTCCCGCCTACCGGCGCCTCGGCCTCTGGGTCGTCAACGGGGCGACGAACCTCACGCTCGACGGGGCGACGGTCCGCGACACCCAGAGCGGGTTCCGCGCCTACGCCGGGCCCGTCGTCGAATCGCTCGCCGAGGCCGACGACGTCTGTGACGGCATGGCCGCGAGTACTGACATCCTCTACCACGTCGTCTCGCGTGGCTTCACCGTCGACGAGGTCGGGGTCGTCGTCCGGTACGACGGCGACGACACGAGCACGATGAACCCGGTCGTCCACGGCGTCGAGTTGCTCGCCAACATCGCGCGCCGGACGGTCCAGCGACGGGTGGGGGGACGCCGCCGCACCGGGTCGAACCCCCACGTCGAGGCGAACCGGGCCCAGCGCTGAGTACTGTCCGCCCGCCCACACTCGCAGCCGGGACGGTCGTCGTCGCGACGCGACCGCGTCCCCCACTGGCCAGTGGCTACCCTCGGCGGAGCGCGAACGTCGGGAACCGCCACGGCGACGGCGGATGCGCGAGAGGGGCCTCGGACGGACTGCCCCTCAGGCGCCGGCGCCGATCCGGAGGGGCAGCGACCGGACGACGGTGACGGTGGCGGACGCGTCGTCGTCCTCGCTGGCAACCGTCACCTCGTACTCGCCGGGCGGGATGGCTGCGGTCGTGCCGGCCGAGACGGTGGTCTCGTAGGTGGTCGACTCGCCCGGGTCGAGCGAGACGGGCGTCTCGTCGAGCGGGAGGACGCCCCACGTGAGCGACACGTCCTGCGTCCCTGCCTCGTCACCGGTGTTCGTGACGGTGGCCGAGACGGTCACCGACTCGCCCTGGCTCACGTTCGCCGGGACCGAGAGGGCCGAGACGTCGAAGAACGCCGGTTCGGCCTGGGCGGCTTCGACGGTCAACTCGGCCGTCTCCTCGTCGTCCTCGCTGAACACGCCGTGGGTGTAGGTGCCCGGCGCGAGGTCCGCGGTGGCGTTCCGAGAGACGACGAACACCACTTCGGTCGTCTCCTCGGGGGCGAGCGTCACCGTCTGGTCGGCCAGCACCGTCCCCTCGAACCGGAACTCGACCGTCTGCGTCCCGGCCTCGCCGCCGGTGTTCGTGACGTTGGCGGTGACGGGCACGGCGTCGCCCTGCGTTATCGTCGCGGGCGCCGAGAGGTCCGAGACGTCGAAGTACGCCGGTCCCGGTGGTGCGAGCACCTCGAAGTCGGCCGCGGCCGCGTCGTCGGGCGTCCGCACCGCGAAGACGTGGGTGCCCGTCGAGAGGCGGGACGTTGCCGAACCGGGGAGGGTGAACGCGACGGTCACGGACTCGTTCGGATCGAGGGTCACCGACTGGTTCAGCGAGGCGTCACCGTCGAGGGCGAACGTGACCACGCCCGTGGCCGCCTGGGACCCGGTGTTGGTCACCGTCGCCTCGATGGTCAGCGACTCGCCCTGCGTGACGTTCGCCGGGACCGAGAGGTCGGTCACGGTGAAGACGCCCGGAGGCGTCGGTACGAGGACCGTGAACGGCGCCGTCGCCGCGTCGTCGGGGGTCGTCACGGACAGTTCGTGGTCGCCCGTCGGCACCGACGCGGTGACGGTCCCGGGCACGGTGAAGGCGAACGTCGTCGACTCCCCCGGCGAGAGGGTCACCGTGTCGACGAGGAACGTCTCGCCGTCGAACGCGAACGCGACCGGGCCGGTCCCCGCCTCGTCGCCGGTATTGGTGACGGTGGCCGAGACGGTCACCGGGTCGCCTTGCGTCACGTTCGCCGGGACCACGAGGTCTGACACGGCGAAGAACGACCCGGGCTGACCCGCCGCCTCGACGGTAATCTCGGCCGTCTCCTCGTCGTCCTCGGTGAAGATGCCGTGCGTGTACGTCCCCGGCGGGATGCCGGCCGTCGTCGGGCCGGCCACGCGCAACTCGACGGGCGCGGTCTGTCCCGGGTCCAGGGTGACCGTCGTGTTGAGGAGCGGCGACCCGTCGAAGCGGAACTCGACCGTCTGCGTCGCCGCCGACCCACCGGTGTTGGTGACGTCCGCCGAGACGTTCACCGGGTCGCCCTGCGTCACCGTCGCCGGCGCCGACAGGTTCGAGACGTCGAAGAACGCCGGTCCCGGCGGCGCCTCCACCGTGAGCTGTGCGGTCTCCTCGTCGTCGTCGCTGAACACGCCGTGGGTGTAGGTGCCCGGCGCGAGTCCGGCCGTCGTGGTCCCGTCGACGGTGAACGTCACCGCCCTCGACTCGCCGGCGTCGAGGCTCACCGTCTCGTTCGCCAGGGCCGTCCCCTCGAAGCGGAACTCGACCGACTGCGTGGCGTTCGTTCCCCCGGTGTTCGTGACGTCCGCCGTCACGGTCACCGGGTCGCCCTGCGTCACGTTCGCCGGCGCCGACAGGTTCGAGACGTCGAAGAACGCCGGTTCGGCCGGACCGCCGACGGTCACGACGGCGTCGGCCGTGACGGGGTCACCGCCGGCCGTGTACGGGCCGTCTGCGCTGCCCGCGGACGTGAGGTAGTCGAAGGTCTGGTTGTCGTTGCTGTCGCGGTGGGCCACGGCGGTCAGCGTCTGCGTCTCGGTCAGCGGTGGCGAGACCGGGACGGTGACGTTCTCGTGGGTGCCCACGGAGAGGTACGCCGAGGCGCCCAGCGTCGCGCCCGAGGCGTTCCGGACCGCGAGGAACCCGCCGTCGGGGAGGTAGACCGAGTCGACGACGACGCTGGCTCCGTCGGAGGTCTGGTTCGAGAACTCGAGGTTCAGCCGCTCGGCCGGCGTCCCGGGTTGACCGGTGCCGTAACTGGTCGTCGCGCTGGCGGCCTCGCCTGGGTCGAGGCTGCCGAACTCGTAGTAGAGCAGGCCCGCGCTGTCGCCCGACGAGGTGGCGACGTCGAAGAACCGGTGGCTCGTGTTCACCGCGTACGCGTAGGGCGCGCCGAAGGCGAGCCTCCAGTCGACGAACGCGACGGCCGTCGGCTGGGTCGTGAGCGTGTGGCGACCCACGAGGGACGGATTCGGCACGGCGTCGTAGGTCCGCCACTCGTTGAACGAGGGGTCTTCGACGCGCGTCTCGTTCGTGAGGACCTGCCCCTGTAGGAAGACGGGCGACCCGTCCTGGTCGGCGACCTGGTAGTCGAAGAGCAGGCGGACGTTCACGTCGTGGGGCTGGCCGTCGGTGTTGCGAACGTCGACGTCCCAGTCGGCGAGTTCGCCGGCGAGGCTCACGTTCTGGGTCACCTCGACGCCGCTCGGGAGCGACCACCGCGTCACGATGGTGTCACCGACGACGGTCGGGGTCTGCGTGACGTACCGGTTCATCTGCGTCGCGTTCGGCACGTCCGCGGTGGTGTAGTTCGTCCCGTCGACCTGTACCGTCATGTAGTTCGTCCCGGTGTAGGTGTTCCCGTACAGCAGGTCCTGCAGGGGAGCGCTGTCGTTGCCGGTCTGGAGGGTGTAGGTCCCGATACCCTCGCTCGCGTTGTCGCTCACGTAGACGACGACGTCGTCGTTCGCGAGTGACGGCACGTCCGTGCGCTCGGGCGTCAAATGGGCGGCGGTCACGCCGTCGGGTGACCCGATGGCCGCGTCGGAGGCGGGCGGTGCGTTCGCTGCGGAGTCGGTCACGGCCACGACGCCCGCCGGCGCCACGAGGGTGGCGACGACGAGGAGGGCGAGGACCTTCCGACACACGTGTGTCATAGGTCAATCCCTCGACTGCCATTGGGAAAGTAAAGAAGTGACCGCACGCTGTTAATTTGCGTGCAACCCGGAGAGTCCGCGCGACTGTGACGTCACCCCGTTCGGCCACACCTCGGCGGCCGGGAGTGTTCGGCGATCCGCACCGTCTCGACGTCGCGACGGCGGAACGGGGTGGCGGCGACGGCGTGGCGACCGGCTAAGCCGAGTCAAACGCCGAGGTGGCAGGCCGGCGTGTCCGGCGTGCCGTCTGTCGCGCGGGTCGACCTGTCGGGCGTCGAACGCCCCCGCCCAGTTCGCGGCACGGCGGCCGGCGATGGGCCCATCTTTTTGTCGAGCGTGGTCGAATCCGCACGCGTGTACGAACACATTCTCGTTCCGACGGACGGCAGCGAGGGGTCCGAACGCGCCGTGGCGGAGGCCATCGGCCTCGCCCAGACGTTCGGCGCGACTATCCACGCCGTCTACGTGGTCGACGCGGCGAGCATCCCGTCGGGCATCGACGCCTCGATGACCTACGACGCCCTCGAGGAGTACGGCGAAGAGGTCCTCGAGGACGTCGCTGAACGCGCGCGGGAGGCGGACGTCGAGGTGGAGACGGAGGTCGTCAGCGGCTCGCCACACGCCGCCATCGTCGACTACGCCGAGTCCCACGACGTCGACCTCGTCGTCATGGGCACCCACGGCCGCCGCGGCCTCGATCGCTACCTCCTCGGCAGCGTCACGGAGAAGGTCGTCCGGACGTCCCCCGCGCCGGTGCTGACGGTCCGCCTCTCGCCCGGAGAGGCGTCGGACTAGTCCTCCCGGGAGGGCGGCCCGGCGTCCGACCCGGTGTCGACGACCGATCCCGCGTCTGACTGTCCGTCGGGCGCTTCCGCGGTTCGCCGACCCGTCGTCCGCTCCGGCCTGAGCACGTAGAGGTCCAGGTCGAGGTCCCCCAGTTCCTCGTCGAAGACCCGGAGCGGCGGGTAGCGGTCGTTGATGGCCGTCTCGTCGAAGTCCGACCGCTCCGACGGCGACGCCGCCTCGATCGGTCCCTCGGCGATGACGCTCCAGGACTCCTCGCCCTCGGTGCCGTAGCAGACGAAGCAGGCGTCGTCGGTGCGCTCGATGTACGCCATCTTCCGGCTGTCAGCCTCGATTCCGAGGCGGAAGTAGAGCATGCCGTCCCGGTGGACGAACGCGAGCGGGACGGCGTAGGCGTCGTCCCCGTCCGCGAGAGCGAGCACCCCCGACGTCTCGCTCTCGAGGTGGCGCGTGATCTCCGCGTCGTCCATCCCGAACGTGAAGGCGTACTCGGCGTGGTCCACGGTGGTCACCGCTCGAACGTTGACCGGCCGCGGTCATGAAACGTGCCCCCGCGGCACGAAGCGGTATGGTCCCGGGGCGCGTACCCGAAGCCATGTTCGAGCGCATCCTCGTCCCGACGGACGGGAGCGACGCGATGGACCCGGTCGTCGAGTACGCCGTCGACCTGGCTCTCGAGAGCGGCGCCGCACTGCACGTCGTCTCCGTCGTCGACGCCGTGGCCGCGGACATGGAGGCGCCCGTCGACCTCGTAGACGGCGCCTTCGAGCGACAGGCCCGCGACGCCGTCGACGCGGTGCGCGACCGCGCGGTCGAACGCGGCGTGGTCGACGTCTCGACCACCGTCGCCCGGGGGCGAGCCCACGAGGAGATCGTCGCGTGCGCCGCTGATCGGGACGTCGACCTCGTCGTGATGGGCACCCACGGCCGCACGGGTCTGAACCGCTACCTCCTCGGCAGCGTCGCCGAGCGCGTGGTCCGGACCGCACCGGTCCCCGTGCTGACGGTCCGCGTGACGGAGGACTGAACCCCGGCGCTCCCCGACGGCCGCGTCCGCGTCGACGGTCTGCCGGCGAGAGGGGTCTGGGGCGACTCCGGGTGCACGCACAGATCTGGGCGGCGCGTCGACGAGCAGTGTGGCGACCGCGTCGTCCCGGCGCCTCCGGGGCGGAGGACGCTCCCACGCCCAGACGGTCGTGCCACGCCACTCGCACGAACCTTGATGCCGGCGGGGGAGCCACGGGGGAACATGGACGACGGTCCGAAGACGCTGGTCCTGCACACGGTCCGCGGGAGCCACTGGTGGGGCGACGGCGAGGACCTCGTGGCGGCGCTGCGAGAGGTCGCCCCGGACGCGACGGTCGAACACGCCCGCACGCCGCCGGCCTCGCGGACCGCCATCGCGGACGCCGAGGTGGTCGTCTCGGCGTACCTGCCCCGGGAGTTGCTCGCGCGCGCCGACGCCCTCCGGTGGGTGCAGGCGCTCTCCGCAGGGGTCGACTTCTACCCGCTCGACGAACTCGAGGAGCGGGGCGTGGCGCTGACCACGGCGGCCGGCATCCACGCCGAGGCCATCGGCGAGCAGGTGCTCGGCTACCTCCTCACGTTCGAGCGGAACATCCACCGCGGGATACAGAACCAGCAGCGTGGCGTCTGGGAGCGCTACGAGGGCGGCGAACTCCGCGGGAAGACGCTCGGCGTCGTCGGGGTCGGGGCGATCGGGACGCGGGTTGCGGAACTCGGGTCGGCCCTGGGCATGACGGTCGTCGGGACGAAACGGGACGTGCAGGACGCGCCGGACGCCGTCGACGAGATGCTGCCCCCGGACGGCCTGTACGACCTCCTCGAGCGCTCGCACTACGTCGTCGTCTCGTGCCCGCTGACCGAGGAGACGCACCACCTCCTCAGCACGGAGGAACTCGCGACCATGCGGGACGACGCCGTCCTCGTGAACGTCGCCCGGGGCCCCATCGTCGACGAGGACGCCCTCGCCCGGGTGCTCCAGCAGCGGGCGATCCGGGGTGCCGCCCTCGACGTCTTCGAGTCCGAGCCCCTCGACGCCGACTCCCCGCTGTGGGACCTCTCGAACGCCGTCCTGACGCCGCACATGGCCGGGTCGACGCCCGAGAAGGTCTCGCGCGTGGTCGACATCTTCGCGCGGAACTACGAGGCCTACGTCGCCGGCGACCGCTCGGCGATGGTCAACCGGGTCCGCTGACCCTCTCGGGCACCCGGGCCTCCAGTCGCGCCAGCGTGCGGTCGAGGGCGGGAGCGACGTCGACGCCGACGAGGTCCGCCAGGGACGACGTCGCGTTCAACAGCCACGTCGCCCGCTCGACCGCCGTCCGGAGGTCGCCGGGACCGATGCCGTAACGGTCGGTGATCGTCCCCTCCGCGTCGCCCTCGGCCCAGTCCGCGAGCACCGCGACGGTCTTGAGCGTCGCGAGCCAGGACTCCACGTCGTCGACGCCCTCGAGCGACCTGACGAACTCGTCTGCGCGGCGTTCGGCCGTCCGGAGGGCGCGGGCACGGTCCCGGTCCCTGAGGTAGAGCGTCCGGAGGTCCGGGGTCGCACAGCACAGTTCCAGGTACGTGCGAGCGGTCGGCCGGACGTCCCCCGCCGCCGACCGCCGGAGGTCGGTCACCAGCGACTCGCCAGTCCGCGGGTCGACGTAGAGCCGAGACACCTGCGCTCCGAGCGGCGTCGCGGTCAGACCGTCGTCGCGGCGGAGCATGTCGGCCGCGACCAGGTCGTCGAGGAGGAGGTCCACGACGTCGACGAGCGAGGTCGACGCCTCCTGTGCGGCGTAGAACGTGCCGCCGAGGACGTCGAGCAACTCCGCGCGCGTCTCGGCGAACCCGCTGGCGACCGTCGAGAGGACGTGCGTCCGGAGGGCGTCGGGTCTGGCGAGTTTCGAACTGACGGGCTCCGGGTCGCCGGTCAGATACCGGTCCCGGAGGCGGGCGGCCTGGTCGGCGTCGTCGGCGACGAGGACGGCCTCGCCGTACGGGTCCAGACCCGGGCGACCCGCCCGTCCGCACATCTGCTGGACCTCCCGCGCGGAGAGCGGTTCCCGACCGGCGTCGCCGTACCGCCAGTGGTCGCGGACCACCACCCGTCGCGCCGGTACGTTCACGCCGGCCGCGAGGGTTGGCGTGGCACAGACCACTCGCAGGTCGCGCCCGCGGAAGGCCGACTCGACCGCCTCGCGGTGGTCGGGTCGCAGGCCCGCGTGGTGGAAGGCGACGCCGTCCTCGAGACGCGCCGCGAGCGACTCGCCCGTGTCGGTCGACGCGGACCCGCGGACCGACGCGGCCACCGCCGGCGCCGACTCCGGGACGTCGTCGCCGAGGGCGGCGGCCAGTCGCTCGGCCGCCCGCCGCGAGTGGACGAAGACGAGACACTGGCCGCCGTCTGCCACCGCGTCGCGCACCAGCGCCGCCGTCGCCGCGCCGTGTGTGGGCCCGGAGGCGCGGTCACCGTCGCCCGTCGTCGGTCTGCCCGGGGAGGGGTCGTCGACGGGCACCGACAGGGTCCCCCCGTCGACGAAGGCCACGCGGCCGTCGTGGTAGACCCCGCGGCGCAACTCGACGGGCCGCCACGCGGTGCGCACGAGGCGGGCGTCGAGCCAGTCGGCCACCTCGCCGGCGTTCGCCACCGTCGCCGAGAGCGCCACCACCTGCAGGTCCGGGTTGAGCGCGCGGAGTTTCGCGAGCGTCACCTCGAGCGTGGGCCCGCGGTCCGGCGAGTCGAGCAGGTGGACCTCGTCGGCGACGACACAGCCCAGGTCCGCCACCCAGTCGGCGCCCCGTCGAACCAGCGAGTCCACCTTCTCGGAGGTGGCGACGACGACGTCGTGGTCGCCGAGGTCCTCGCTCGCGGAGAGGTCGCCCGTCGCGAGGCCGACGCTCACGCCCGGGAGCGCGTCGAACTCCGCGGCCTTCTCGCTCGCGAGCGCTCGCAGCGGCACGATGTAGAGCGCCATCCCCGGGGCGGTGAGCATCGCCAGTTCCGCGACGAGGGTCTTCCCGGCGGCCGTCGGGATGGCCGCGAGCAGGCGCTCGCCCTCGCAGACGCCCTCGTTGACGGCCGCGGCCTGCGGCGGGTACAGCGTCTCGACGCCGCGCTCCCGGAGGTGGGCGACGACCGCGTCCTCGAGTGGCAGGTCCCCGACGTGCACACCACGGAGTGGGGCCGCCATCGTAGAAAAGTCTCGGCCCGTGTCACTCCCGGACGACCTGTCCGCCGAGGTAGTTCCGGACGCGGTCGTTGGTCGACTGGGTCTCCTTGAGGAACGTGACGACCCGTTCGTCCCCCTCCGTGCGGTCGGTCTCGACGCGGACCGTGAGCCCCAGCGACCGCAGGTGCTCGAGCGTCGCGTCGAGGACTGCCGGGTCGCCTCTGACCGTGTGGCGCTCGCCGACCGTGGTCCCCGCCGCGACGCGCAGCAGGGTGTCGCGCATCGACCCGACGATGGCCTCGCCGACCGCCGCGGCGCGGTCGCGGGCCGCCGCCTCCGTCTCCCCGAACTCGACGGACTGGAAGGCCTCTCTGATGACCCGCCTGAAGACGAAGTCCCGCCCGTAGTCGAACGGGAGCGAGAAGGCACCGGCGAGTTCGGCGCGGTTCGCGTGGCCCGTCGTGTACTTCAGCAGCGGCCCGCCCTCGACGCCGCGCAGGACCACGCCCTCCCGACCGCGGTCGTCCAGGTCCTCGATGGCCGCCCGTGCGGCGGCCGCGGCGTCCGCCGGGTCGTGGACGCCGAAGAACGGGACCCGCGGGACGCCGTGGTCGGCCAGCGTCTCGCGGCGCTCGCGGACCGGCATCGGGGCGCCAGCGGTCCGGTCGCGCACGTCGAACGCCCGGAAGGCCACGGAGCCGACGCCCTCGTAGTCGTGTGTCGTGTAGGGGTTCTCGGGACCGACCACCTCGCCACAGAGCATCGCCGACGGGTGCGCGTCGAAGAACTCCCCGAGAGGCAGGGTCTCGCGGACGTGTGCCGTCGTGAACGGACAGCGGTAGCCGGCGCGGGTGAAAGCCACGACGCCGCTCCGGTCGGTGCGGACGACGCGGACGTTGTAGCCGTTCAGTTTCTCCTCGACGGCCACCGGACCGTCGAAGTGACGTTCGACGCCGGGGTCGAGGACCAGCGTCCGTGGCACCTTCGGGAACCCCCGGACTGCGGTGCCGTCGAACAGCACCGTCCCCTTCTCGAGGCCCGCGCCGTAGTCCGGGAGGTGACGGTACGTCCGGCCGGCCACCGAGACGCGCTGGAACGCGTCGACGACGTCCTCGTCGACGCCCAGCGCCGCCGCGTAGTCCGCGTCGCGCATGAGCGCCACACCCGCCCCAGGCCGAAAAGCGTGTGGGAGCCGGCACCTCTTTGCCGGCCGGTGGCGAAACGGCAGCCATGGCGGAGTACCCGCTGAAACAGCGGTTCGTCCTCGACACGTCGGTGTTCATCACCGACGAGATACGGCGCGAGGACGAGGGCGTCGAGGCGGCGGTGGACCGACTGCTCGAGTCAATCGCCCGGGCGAAACTGGAACTGAACATCTCCTGTTACATGCCCCCCTCCATCCACCGGGAACTGACGACGATGCTGCAGGACCGCGGCGTCTCGGAGGAACTGCTCTCGAAGCTGAACACGTGGGTCATCCGGAAGAACCCCGCGCGCTTCGAGGTGATGATCCCCGCCGAGATCGTCTACGGGTTCATCGACGAGATGTCCGACCGGGTGAACCGGGGGCTCCGCGTCTCCGAGAAGGCCGTCAGGAAGGCCGAAGAGAAGCGCGACGAGACCGTCCCGGACCACGAGTACGTGACCGAGGTCGACCGCGTCATCTCCGACCTGCGCGACGAGTACCGCCGGACGCTCCGCCAGGGCGTCCTCGACTCCCGGGAGGACTTCGACCTCCTCGTCCTCGCTCGCGAACTGGACGCCGGCGTCGTCACCGAGGACCAGGGCATCGTCGGGTGGGCCGAGGACTTCGGCCTGCGGTACATGCGCGGGCGGGAGTTCCCCGGACTGCTGGAGGACTACCTCGCGGCCAGCGACACCGGGCGCGAGGACTACTCCTCGTAGCCGGTCGCGGCGAAGCCAACGCGCCTATGTGTGCGCCGGCGAAACCATCGGAGAATGACCGAATCGGCCGGAGACGGCGGCCCGCCCCTCGACGTGCCCCTCCGGCGGGCGCTCGACGCCGTCGACGAGCTGGTCTACGTCTTCACCGACGACGGCGAGTTCCGCTACTGGAACGACACGCTCGAGCGGGTGACGGGCTACGACGCCGCGGCCGTCGCGTCGATGGGTCCGACGGAGTTCTTCCCGGTCGAGGAGCGGTCGACGGTAGCAGCGGCCATCGTGCGCTCGATGGACGAGTGGACCCGGGTGACCGTCGAGGCACCGCTCCAGACGGCCGCGGGCGACCGGCGCCCCTACCAGTTCTCCTGCACGCCGCTCCAGACCGAGGGCGACCGGACGCTGTTCGCGGGCGTCGGTCGGGACGTGACCGACCGCGAGCGCGCCAGGCGCCAGGCCGCCGAGTTCGAGCGACGGTTCCGCGAGTTGGCCGAGCACGTCGACCAGGCGCTCTACCTCGTCACGCCGGACTACGAAGAGGTCCTGTACGTGAACGAGCGGGGCGCCGAGATGTACGGCGTGTCGGTGACGGACCTCTACCGGGACGCCACGGCGTGGCTCGAGCACGTCCACCCCGACGACCGGGCGGCCCTGGAGACCAGCGTCGAGCGACAGCGGGAAGACGAGGCGGACTGGCCCGTGCGACAGCGGTTCCGGGTCCACCACCCAGAGGGCGGCACTCGCTGGATCCTGGCCACCGTCTACCCGATACGCGACGACGAGGGGGCCGTCCGGCGCCTCGCGGGCATCTCGACGGACGTCACCGCGCGGACCGCGAGCGAGCGCGACCGCCGGTTCTTCGAGCGGGCGCTCGACCAGACGGGACACGCCGTCTTCATCACCGACAGCGACGCGACGATACAGTACGTCAACGAGGCCTTCGAGGAGACGACCGGCTACGCGAGCGAGGAGGCGGTCGGGCGGACGCTCTCGCTCATCGAGTCTCCGACGCACCCGCTGCCGACCGCGCCATCGCACCTCGCGGACCTCACGGACCACGGGATGTGGAACGCGGAAGTCGTCACGCGGCGACGCGACGGCGACCTGTTCCGGGTCGACCTCTCGGTGTCGAAACTGACCGAGGACGGCGAGACGACCAACTACCTCGGCGTCGGGCGCGACGTGACGAACCGGGTCCTGACGGAGGCGAGGCTGAGCGTCCTCCACCGGGTCCTCCGACACGACGTGCGAAACAAGCTCTCGGTCATCCGGGGGACGGCGGCGCGCATCGAGGACGTGGCGGGCGACGCCGTCTCGGCGGACGTCGACGTCGTCCGGGACGCCGCCTCCGAGCTAGACCACCTGAGCCGGGTCGCGAGCGACGTCCAGCACCACCTCGAGTCGGACCCGAACAACTACGGGACGGTGGACGTCGCGACGGCCCTGGAGCGACAGCGCGACGCGTGCGAGCGGGCGAACCCGGGAGCCACGGTCGACCTCGTCGCGGTCGACCACGCGACGGTGAACGCGATGGCCGACGTCGTCCTCGAGCGGGCGCTCCAGAACGGCGTGGTGAACGGCGAGCGACCGGCACCGGCGGTCGCGGTCAGCGTCGACGTCGACCGGGCGGCCGGGTGGGTCGCGGTCACGGTCGTCGACGACGGTCCGCCCGTCCCGCCGACGGACCGGCGGGCCATCGAGTCCGGGGTCGAGACGCCGCTGACCCACAGCGTCGGGCTCGAGATCTGGGCGCTCAAGTGGCTCACAGAACACCTCGGCGGTACGCTCTCCTTCGCAGAGCGCGAGGGAGACGACGTCGCCGTGGTCGTCGGGTTGCCCGTCGTCGAGGGCTGACGGGACGGTCGGGCCCGCAGACGTCGCTTACTGGTCGGCTTCCTGGACCGTGTTGACGAGGGTCCCGATCCCCTCGACTTCGACCTCGACGGTGTCGTCGGGGTAGAGCTGGATGTCCTGGAAGGTGCCGACGCCCTCGGGGGTGCCCGTGGCGATGACGTCGCCGGGTTCGAGGCGGACGCGCGAGGAGACGAAGGCAACGAGGTCCGCGACCGACCGGATCATCATCCCCGTGTTGTCGTCCTGCATGGTCTCGCCGTTGACGCGGGAGGCGATGTCGAGGTCCTGCGGGTCGTCTATCTCGTCGACGACGACGCTCGGGCCGACCGGCGTCGTCGCCTGCTGGGCCTTCCCGGAGAACCAGTCGAGCATCTGGTCGTCGCCGACCGTCAGCCCCAGCTGCAGGTCGCGGGCCGAGGTGTCGTTGAGCAGGGTGTAGCCCGCGACGTAGTCCAGCGCCTCGTCCGCGGAGACGTGACGGGCGGGTTCGCCGATGACGGCGGCGAGTTCGGCCTCGTAGTCGATCTCCTCGGTGACCGTGGTGTGGTAGTTGATGGGCTCGCCGTGGCCGACGAGCGTCCGCGGGAGCTTCATGAAGACGAGGGGCCACTCCGGGACCTGCATGTCGGACTCGTCGGCGTGGGCCTCGTAGTTCAGGGCCGCACAGAAGACGGTGTTGCGCTCGGTCGTCGGCGGCTTGTGGGTGACGTCCTCGACGTCGAACTCCTCGCCGTCCACGTCCGCGGCGTCCTGGGGCCGGGAGACGGCGTCCGCGAAGTCCTCGAACTCCTCGGAGACGTCCCGGACGGTGTCGCCCTCGAAGACGCCGATGCGGTCCTGTCCGTCGGCTTCGAATCGGCCGATTCGCATAGTCGCTCCGTCAGGACCCGGCGCCTTGGCTCTTTCTACTCCCGTCCAGGGGCGGTCCGGACCAGAACGGGTTAGGCGCCGGGGGCCCTGCTCCCGGTCATGCCCTATCACGTCGTCGACCCGGCGGACATCGACCCGATGACCGACCGCTCCGCCGACGCCCGCTCGATAAGCGAGGCGGCCGGTCTCGAGACGCTCGGCCTCCGCGTCTACGAGGCCGCGCCCGGCGAGCAGATTCCGCTCGTCTACCACTACCACGACGAGCAGGAGGAGGCGTTCTACGTCCTCGAGGGCGACCTCCACGTCGAGACGCCCGAGGGGGAGTACGTCGTCGCCCCGGGCGAGGTGTTCGTCGCCCACCCGGAGAGCCCGCACCGGGCCCACAACCCCGCGTCGAGCGACGGGACCGTCCGGGTCGTCGCCGTCGGCGCCCCGTCGGTGGACGACGCCCACGCCTACGAGGAGTGAGCGGCCGGGCCGGGGACCGTGCGACAGGGACTTGGCCGTCGACTCGCTACCCAGACCCGTGACAGACCGAACGCCCTCGCTCTCCCCGGACCGGTTCTACGACGTGCTGGAGTCGGTCGGCCGCCCCGTGGTGACCGCCGCGGAGGTGGCCCGCGAACTCGACGTCAGCCAGGCGGCGGCCGACGAGGCCCTGCGCGCGGCGGGCGAGGCGGGCGTCGACCGGTTCGACGCCTCGGGCGACCCGGTCGTCTGGTACCCGACCGACTGGACAACCATGACCGAGCGAGAGCGCGTCGTGGTCTTCCCCGAGCGCCGGGAACTCGTCGTGAGCCACCCGACGCAGTTCACCCGGGCCCGCGTCTCGCAGTTCGCTCGCCTCGTGACGACCAACGGCGAGGGCGGCTACGTCTACGAGGTCCGCCGGGAGGACGTCTGGAACGCGCCCTTCCGGGACCTCGACTCGCTCCTCGGAGCGGTGCGGGCGGTGGCGCCCGAGCGGTATCCGGCGCTCGAGGAGTACGTCGCCGACCAGTGGCGACGCGCCCACCGCTTCCGCCTCTACACCCACTCGGACGGCTACACCGTCCTCGAGGCCGCCACCGACGAGTTGATGGGCAACGTCGCCCGCCAGCGACTCGGCGCCGACCACCTCCACGGACCCATCGACGACGACGCGTCCTGGGTCGTCGACGGGGCCGAGGCCGCAATCAAGCGGACGCTGTACGAGGCGGGCTATCCCGTGCAGGACGACCGGGACCTGGAGACCGGTGACCCCCTGGAGGTGGACCTCCGCCTCGAGTTGCGCGACTACCAGCGCGACTGGGTGGAGCGGTTCCTCGACGCCGGGTCGGGCGTCCTCGTCGGGCCGTCGGGGAGCGGCAAGACCGTCGCCGCCATGGGCGTCCTCGCGGCCGTCGGCGGGGAGACGCTGGTCCTCGTCCCCTCGCGGGAACTGGCCGCGCAGTGGCGCGAGGAACTGCTCGCGCACACGACGCTGACGCCCGGGCAAGTCGGGGAGTACCACGGCGGCGCCAAGCAACTGCGACCGGTGACGGTAGCGACCTATCAGATCGCCGGGATGGACCGGCACCGCTCGCTGTTCGACGACCGGCGCTGGGGACTGGTCGTCTACGACGAGGCCCACCACGTCCCGAGCCCCGTCGCCCGGGTGAGCGCCGACCTCCAGAGCACCCACCGCCTCGGGCTGACCGCCTCGCCCGTCCGCGAGGACGAGAAGGAGACGGACATCTACACCCTGATCGGGCCGCCGGTCGGGACCGACTGGGACGCACTCTTCGAAGCGGGCCACGTCGCCGAACCCGAAGTGGAGATACGGTACGTGCCGATGGACGACGACGCCGAGGCCGAACACGGCGCGGCGTCCGGCCACGAGCGACGACGGGTGGCTGCGACCAACCCGGCGAAACTGGACGCCGTACGGGACGTCCTCGCCGAGCATCCCGAGCGGAAGACGCTGGTGTTCGTGGAGTACCTCGACCAGGGCGACGAGATAGCGGCCGCCCTCGACGCCCCCTTCGTCAGCGGCGAGACGCCCCACAGCGAGCGCGCCCGCCTGTTCCGCGAGTTCCGGGCCGGCCAGCGCCAGGTCCTCGTCGTCTCGCGGGTGGGCGACGAGGGCATCGACCTGCCCGACGCGGAGGTTGCGGTCCTCGCGTCCGGCCTCGGCGGGTCGCGCCGACAGGGCACCCAGCGCGCGGGGCGGACGATGCGACCCGCCGGCGAGTCGCTGGTGTACGTCCTGGCCACGCGAGGCACCCGCGAGGAGGAGTTCGCCCGCCGGCAGACCCGCCACCTCGCCGGTCGCGGCGTCGAGGTCCGCGAGCGGGAGGCCTGACGGGTCTGCGTCGACGACAGTCCGTCCGACCGGAGACAAAGCAGTTCCCCCTGGGTTCCCTACCGACGAGCATGGCGAGCGACGTGCGCGAGTCGCTGTGTCCGCCCGACGGGACGGCCTGTGCAGTCTGTGGCGCCGGCATCGACCCGGAGCGGCGGTTCTACGTCCGCGTCGCACCCGACGGCGAGACGTACCTCTGCTCGGCGTCCTGCGTGGCGGAACTCGCCGGCCTCGAGTCCGACTGACGGACCGACCCCTTTTCTCCCCCGGCGACGACGCTCCGGCCGTGATTCGCATCGACGGACGTTCTGGCGGCGGACAGGTCCTCCGGACGGCGGTGAGTCTCGCGGCCGTCACCGGCGAGGCCGTCGAGGTGCGCAACGTCCGCGGCGCGCGCTCGACCCCCGGCATCCGTCCACAGCACCGCGCCGCGGTCGACGCGGTGGCGGCCTGCTGTGACGCCGCCGTCACCGGCAACGAGGTGGGGAGCGAGCGCCTCCGCTTCGACCCCGGTCCGGTGACCGGCGGCGACGTCACCATCGACGTCGGGACCGCCGGCAGCGTCGCCCTGGTCTTCGACGCCGTCCTCCCGCTCGCGACGCGCCTCGACGCGCCGCTGTCGGTGACCGCGACGGGCGGCACGGCGGTCGAGTGGGCGCCGACGCTCGCGTACCTCCGCCGGGTGAAGGTCGACCTCCTCGCGCGGTTCGGACTCGACGCGACGGTGACCTGCGACCGGCCGGGCTTCTTCCCGGCGGGTGGCGGGCGCGCGACGCTCGTGGTCCGCCCCTCCGCGCTCCGACCGCTCGAGGTGACCGACCGCGGCGGCCTCGACGCGGTGACCGTGCAGTCGGTGGCCGCGTCCGCGCTGGCGGACCGCGACGTCGCGGGTCGGCAGGCCACGGCCGCGCGGGACGCGCTCCGGGCGGCGGGGACGCCGGCGGACGCGGTGCGGGCCGACCACCGCGCGGCGGACTGCCCCGGATCGGTGGTGCTCGTTCGGGGTGCCTACGACGGGTCGCTCGCCGGGTTCTCGGCCCTCGGGGCGCGGGGGAAACCGGCCGAGGACGTCGGCCGGGAGGCCGCGGACGCGTTCGGGGCGTTCCACGCCGGTCCCGGCGCCGTCGACCAGTACATGGCCGACCAGTTGGTGGTCTGGGTCGCACTCGCCGGCGGCGCCTACACGGCTCCGGCGGTCACCGACCACGTCCGCACGAACCGCGAGACGGTGTCTGCGTTCGGCGTCGACGTGTCGGTCGACGGCGAGGCCCCGGTCCGAATCGAGGGGCCCGCCCCGGGCACACGTTCTTGACCGTCGAACGCCTAGGACGTCCATGGCCGACCAGCGACCCGCGGACCTGCCCGAGAGCGAGGCGGCGTGGCGCGAGCGACTGACCGACGAGGAGTATCGCATCCTCCGCGAGGCGGGCACCGAACCCAAGTTCAGCGGCGACCTCCTCGACGTGAAAGCGGACGGGACCTACGTCTGTGCCGGGTGTGGGACGGCGCTGTTCCGCTCGGCGGAGAAGTTCGAGTCGGGCACCGGGTGGCCCTCCTTCTGGGACGCCGTCGCGGAGAACGTCGAGACGTCGCTCGACACCAGCCACGGGATGCGGCGCGTCGAGGTTCGGTGTGCGACCTGCGGGGGCCACCTCGGCCACGTCTTCGACGACGGCCCGGACCCGACGGGAAAGCGGTACTGCATCAACTCGGCCGCGCTGGACTTCGAATCCGAGGACGAGGACTAGAAGCGACCGGGCGAGACAGCGTCGGCCCACGGCGGGGGCGAGGCGCCCGTGAGGTCGCGGGCGACGGCGTCGGCGGCGGCCGGCGAGAGCTGGACGCCCGAGGAGTCGAACGCGACGACGGCGAAGTCCTCGACTGCCGTCTCGCCCGCGACGGGGTGGCCGTCCGGGGTGTGCGACCGGACGCCGACCCACTCCTCGGCGACGGGCGCGTCAGCCAGCGACGGCGTGAGCGTCGTCACCGCGTCGAGCATCGTCTCGCGCAGGCCCGCCGGCACCGCCTCCGGCACCTCCCCGGGGTCGCGCTCCGTCGCGTCGTCGTACCCCCCGGGGACGACGCCGACGAGGACGCCGCGCTCGTCACCGCGGAGATAGACCCCAGACTCCTCGTGGCTGAGGATGGGGAGCGTGGCGGGCGCGTCGACGTCCAGGCGGAGCACCGGCGCGAGCGTGTGTCGGACCGGCACCGAGACGCCCGCCATCCGCGCCACGGCAGGCGTCCACGGGCCCGCGGCGCTCACCACCGCGTCCGCGCCGACCGGGTCGCCGTCGACGACCACGCCCTCCGCGTGGCCCGCCTCGACGAGGACGTCCTCGACGGTGGTGTCCGTGCGGACCGTCGCGCCCGCCTCCTCCGCACGGGCGGCGAACTCCCGGGCGAGTTCCCGCGGGCGGACGTAGCCGACCGCGGGCCGCCAGCGCGCGGCGGTGACTGCGGCCGTCTCCAGGGCCGGGGCGACGAGGAGTTCGGGGACGTCCGCGGGGTCGAGTTCGGCCACCGGATCCGGCGACGGGCCGGTCGGGCGGTCACGGAGGCGCCGGCGGCCCGCCGCCGTCGTCGCGAGGTCGAGTCTGCCCACCAGGTCGTGACGGGGTGCCGCACGGGGGGCGGCCAGGACCTCGTTGTAGCGGCGGAGCGCGTAGCGCTTCATCGCCACCTCCGTCTCGGTGCCGTAGAGGCCGACGAAGGCCGCGGACTTCCGGGTCGTCTCGTCGGCGAGGGCGCCCCGCTCGTAGACCGTCACCGGGACGTCTCGCTCCGCGAGGTGCCACGCGACGCTCGCGCCGGCGATGCCCCCGCCGACGACTGCGACGTCTGCCATGCCCGACGGTTGGGGCGCCCCCCACTTACCACTCGGTGAAGTGCTCTCCCGAGCTGGCGCGCTGGAGGTAGCGCCGACCGGCCTGTCGCACCGCTTCGCGGAACGTCGCGCCCTCGTCGAGGGCCTCCCGCGCTCGCGCCAGTTTCCACTCGCTCGGTGTCCCCGCCGTGCGGCGGTCCTCGACCGGGCGGACGTACGCCTCGACGTCGTCCCGGTCGAGGCCGGCCTCGTGGAGGCCCCGACGCGCGAGGTCGAACAGGTCGTCGTAGACGGCCTCGCGGTCCGTCGTGTGGGTCCCGTCGGCGGTCACCCAGTGCAGCGTCGCGTCCGGGCCGTCGTGGGCGGCCGCGTAGAAGGACTCGCGAGCGCGCTCCCACCGGAGGCTGGCGAGGGGATGGTCGGTGGCGACGGCCCCGCGCAGCAGGCCCGCCAGGACGGCCAGGAACGCGACGTTGTCCCTGACCGTCGGCTGGGTCGGGAGCGGGCGGAACTCGATGCGGAGCGACCGCTCGGTGCCGCCGGCGACGGGCGTGCCGCCGACGACGGGACGCACCCACCGCCAGTAGGTGCCTCGCTTGTGGTCGAGTTCCCAGAACTCGTCGGTGAAGGTCCGGCGCTCGTCGTCCGTGACCCACTCGCGGAGGAACGGGGCCCTGACGGCGTCGGCCTGCAGGCGGTCGACGAGGTCGACGGCGTCCTCGAGGTCCCGCGGGACGCGCACCTTCCCGGGCGTCTCGGCGTTGATGGACTGCTCGAAGACGGCGACCCGGAGTTCGTGGTGGGTCGCCGCGAGGAGGTCCGCGCCGGCAGAGACGGGATAGCAGTCCGCGGGCAGCAGGGGGGAGTTCGTCGCCAGCGAGAGGAGCGGGCCGAGCGTCCTGACGGCGGCGTTGAAGTAATCGGGGAACGCCGCCGCGTCGAGCACCTGGACGTGTGGCTGGACCGACGTCGCCAGCGACTCGGGCAGGATGGTCGGGTAGGTGCGGTCCGCGCCCGGGACCGAGACCGATATCTCGCCGCGCTCCCGGAGGACGTCGTTGTCGAGAGCGGCGTACCGCGCGCTCCGCCGCATGTTGGTCGCGACGGTGACGCCGTCGCGGACCACCACGTCGGTGAGGTAATCCCGGGTCCCCTCGCCCGGTGGGAGCGTCCACATGCCGTCGAGGACGAGTTCGCGGCCCTCGATGTCGCGACCCCGGTCGCGGGCCGCCTCTAACTGTCGGACCTGCTCGGCGAGTCCCGCGGCAGAGAGCGGCGACGGGTCCGTGTTGAGTTCGACGTTGTGGACGCCGAGTTCGGGCGCCAACCCGTCCCCGAGCACCGCGCGCGGCAGGCGGGCGAGGCGACCGTCCGGGGCCGTCGCGTAGGCCTCGAGTTCGACGCCGACGCCGAAGGACGGCTGGTCGAGGTCGCCGTCGCGTATCACGCCACGGAGCCAGTCGGCCTGCTCGTCGACGCGCCGCTCGAACTCGTCGCGTGTGGCGGGCGCGAGAGAGTCGTGGACGCGGTCCAGGAGCGTCATCGTGGGAGGTGGGTGCCGGGGGGTCTTGTGTGCGTCGGCGCCGGCGACGGACGCGAAGGTCTTTACCGGGGGACGCGGAATGGCGGGCCATGCCACCGACGGACGTCCCGCCACTCGGGTTCGGGACCTACAAGCTGACCGACCACGACGAGTGCGTCGAGAGCGTGCGCCACGCCCTCGAGATCGGCTATCGCCACGTCGACACCGCCCAGATGTACCGCAACGAGGAGGCCGTCGGCGAGGGTCTCGCCGCCGCGGACGTCGACCGGGACGAGGTGTTCCTCGCGTCGAAGATCCTCCCGGAGAACCTCGCCTACGCGGACGTCGTCGAGTCCACGGCGGCGAGTCTCGACCGCCTCGGCGTCGACCACCTCGACCTGATGTACGTCCACTGGCCGACGAAGGCCTACGACCCCGTGGAGACCACGCGAGGACTCGACGAGATCGTCGACCGCGGGTACGCCCGCCACGTGGGGGTCTCGAACTTCACGCCCGACCTGCTGGCGGAGGCGCGCGCGAACCTCGACGCGCCGCTGCTCGCCAACCAGGTGGAGATGCACCCCCTCTTCCAGCAGGACGAACTCGTCGCCGAGGCCCGCGCGAACGACGAGTACGTCGTGGCGTACTCCCCCATCGCCAAGGGGCGGGTGTTCGACGTGCCCGAACTCGTCGACATCGGGGAGAAGCACGGCGCAACGGCCGCACAGATCACCCTGGCGTGGCACCGGCAGCGCGAGAACGTCGCCGCGATCCCGAAGGCGCGGGGCGACCACATCGACGAGAACTACGCCTCCCTCGACGTGGACCTCGACGACGAGGACGTCCGCCGCATCGAGTCCCTCGACGTGGAGGAGCGCATCGTCCGCCCGGACACCGGTCCCTGGACCTGGTGAGCGGCCCCTACAGGCGCTCGGGGGTCACCACGTTGGGATGGACGCCCACGTCGCCGCGCCGCCAGGCGACGTAGGCGACCAGCACCGCCGTCCCGACGGCGAGTGCCGCGAGGCCGACGAGCCCCGCTTCCGGCCCGAACCGACCGCCGGTGAACAGCGCGGGGCCGCGCTGGTCGACGGCCACGACGCTCGTGCCGACCGCGAGGCCGCTCACGGGGAACCCCCAGACTGCGCCCTGGAAGAAGTTCCACGTCACGTGGAAGCCGATGGGGACGGCGAGTTCGCCCGTGAGGACGTAGCCGAGTCCCAGGAAGACGCCGCCGACGGCGACGAGGGCCGAACTGCGGACCGACGCCGCGGGGTTGGTGTAGTGGAGGGCCCCGAACAGCGACGCCGTGAGCAGCGTCGCGACGGTCACGGCCGGCACCTCGCCGATGGCGCGCAGCCCCTCGGCCGCGTTGGTCAGCTGGTAGCCCCGCGAGAGCACCTCCTCGTAGACGCCGACGCAGACGAACAGGACCAGCAGAGCGGGCAGCCCCGTCGCCGGCGACCCCACGAGGGTGCCCGTCACGCGGACCCACCCGAGCGCGTACTCCACCGCGAAGACGCCCGACTGGAGGGCGGCACCGAGGGCGAGTCCGAACCCGAGGTCCATCCACCACCCGCGGGAGACGCGGAGCCCGAAGTCCCGGAGCGGCCGGTCGTCGAGGGCGTAGCCGGCGGCGGCGACGCTCGCGAGGACCACCGCGAGCGGGATCACGCCGCTCACCACCGGCGCGGCCGGACCGGTGGCGAGCGTCGCCACGGCCGGGGAGAGGAACTGCCCCGCGGCGAACCCGAGGGCGAGGACGAGGACGGACTGGACGAGGACGCGCCAGAGCGCGCGCGGGCGGCGCTCTGCGGCGTTCCAGAAGGGAGCGAGCAGGCGGGACGCCATGGCGGACCCACCACGCCCCGTCACTTATGTGTCGCGCCGGGTCACCCCGACCGACAGGCGCCGCCGCGGCCTACAGCGAGGCCCGGAGGATGGACTCGATGTCCTCGCGTTCGACCCGGCGGGGGTTGCCGACGAGGAGTCGCTCCATCTTCATCGTCTTGTCTGTGAGGACCGGGACGTCCTCGGCGGTGACGTCGAGGTCAGAGAGGCCGCCACCCAGGCCCACGTCCTCGCGGATGCGCTCGACTGCCGTCGCTGCGGCGTCGGCGGCCTCGGAGTCGCTCAGCCCCGCCGTCTCCATCCCGAGGATGTCCGCGACGTCGGCGTAGCGGTCGAAGGCGGAGGGCGCGTTGAAGCGCATCACCTCCGGGAAGACCTTGGCGATGGTGACGCCGTGTGGCGTGTGGAGGTGCGCGCCCGTCGACATCGCGATCGCGTGGGTCGCGCCGAGACCGGCGTTGGTGAACGCGGCCGCGGCGAGGTGACTGCCGAGGGCCATCCCCCGGCGGGCCTCGATGTCTTCGCCGTTGTCGACGGCCTGCCGGATGTTGTCGCCGACCAGTTCGATGGCCGTCCGGGCGAGGGCGTCGGTCAGGGGGTTGCGCCCGTTGTAGTCGGGGCGGTCCGCCGGCGTCTCGGCGCGGGCCTTGGCGTCGTAGCGTCGGGTCGTGTACGCCTCGATGGCGTGACAGAGCGCGTCCATCCCCGAGGAGGCGGTCGGTCCTGCGGGCAGGGTAGCCTGGAGCAGCGGGTCGACCAGCGCGACGTTCGGGAGGATGTACTGCGAGGAGATGCCGACCTTCAGGTTCTGCTCGGGGAGCGAGACGACCGCGACGGGCGACGTCTCCGACCCCGTGCCGGCCGTCGTGGGGACACACACCGTCGGGACGCCCTCGCCCGGGATGGGTTCGCCCGCGCCGGTCGGCTCAGCGACGTAGTCGAGGATGTCGCCGCCGTGGGCGTGGACGGCGCTGATGACCTTCGCGACGTCCATCGAGGACCCGCCGCCGAGGCCGACGATGACGTCCGGGTCCGTGTCGGCCGCCGCCTCGAGTGCCGCGTCGTACACCGGCATCGCGGGGTCCGGTTCGACGCCGTCGAACACGTCGTAGTCGACCGCACCGTCGAGGTGGGTCGTGACCGTGTCGACGATGCCGGCGTCGCGCACCCCGGGGTCCGTGACGACGAGGACCGTCCCCGCGCCGAGGTCGGACACGGCGTGGGGCAACTCTGAGACCGCTCCCGTGCCGAACGTGACCGAGTCGGCCATGGTGAACTCCCAGACTGTTTCGGGTTCGAAGGCCATGGCCGCTCCGTCGGCCCCCGGGGTCTTAGGTGTGGCTGTGACCGCCGTTCCTCACCCGGAGAGGTCGTCGTCGGCGACCCATTCGAAGGCCGCGTCGCGGTCTGCCCGGTCGGCTTCGTCGTCGGGACCGTCGGCGTCGGCCGCCTCACCGTCGCCGTCGGAGCGGTCCACGTCGGTGGACTCCGGGGCGTCCACGGCGCCGCCGCCGTCTGCGGGGGCGAACGTCAGCGGCCCGATCCGACGGAGGGCGCCTGTGGCCTCGAGTCGCAGGCAGGCGCGGAACACCGTCCCGACGTCGGCGTCCACCCGTCCGGCGAGGGCCGCGAATCCCGCGCCGTCGGCCTCCTCGACGGCGGACAGGACCGCTGCCTCCACGTCGGTCATCGTCGCGTACCGTCGCCGGGCCCCGACTTCAATCCTCGCCATCGCGGCGTGGACTCCACGCGCCCGGCCGCACCGTCGTGGGGGTTGAAATGACGGGGTGCCGTAGCAGACGCCACATGCCATCCGGAGTCCCGACACAGGTGGGCGCGATGGCCGCGACGTTCTCGCTGGCGTACCTCGTCATCGCCGTCGCGGCGGCGGTCCTCCTCTACTACCTCGTCACCTACGTACGCGACGTCCTCTCGGAACCGTACCGGCACCGCTGGTGGTACGTCGGCACCGGCATCGCCGCGGCCGGCCTCTACGGCGTCGGCGGCTTCCTCGACGTCGCGACGGACCTCTCGTGGCTCTCCCTGTTCACGGAGGGGGCGACGCTCTTCTTCATCCTCTTTCTCGCCCTCGGGATGCGGGCGATGTACTTCATGCGCCGCGGCGGATCCAACGCGACTCGCGTCGTGCCGCGGTGGGTCGAGTACCTCGTCGTCGTCCTGTTCGTCGTCGCGTGGTGGGCGGGGTTCCTCAGCGACCGCCCGCGGTGGGTGCTGGCCGTCGAGACGATCGGGTGGGTCGGCGCGTCCGTCTACGCACTCGGGTACGCGGTCAGGACGGTTCGTGCGCACGAGGGGACCAGCATCGCGGCCGTCACGCGACACCTGTTCCCGGCCGTGCTCGCTTTCACGGCGGTCGGTTTCGCCGGCATCGTTGGCGCGTACACCGGGGCGTACGCGGACGTCGTCGTGGCCGTCCGCGTCGTCGGGACGGTCCTCGTCGGGGCGTTTTTGTTCACGACGGCGGTGGCCATCCGCCAGCAGACCGGCGAGGTGTCCCGCCTCTACGATCCGACGACCTGGCAGGACCCCGGACGGGGTTAGGCTGTCTCGCCGGCGCGCTCGCGGGCGGCGGCCACCACGAGCGGGAAGGTGACCGTGGCGTCTCCGACGACGGTGACGTTCTCGGCGTCGCGTTCGAGTTTGCCCCAGGACCGCGCCTCGTCGAGGGTGGCGCCGGAGAGGCCCCCGGTGTGGGCCGGGTCGGTCGTCAACTGGACGGCGTAGTCGTACGCGTCGGGCGTCACGAGCATGGTCTGGAGGGTGAAGTTCTTCGGCACGCCGCCGCCGACCAGCATCGCACCCGCCCGGTCTGCCTCGAACGCGAGGTCGGTGACGTCGGTCACGTCACCGAGGGCGTCGAGGGCGAACTCGGAGGTCTGGCCGTACATCCAGGCCTGCAGGCCGAGCACGGAGTCGACGACCGCCGGGCAGAAGACGGGGACGTCGCGTTCGTACGCCGCCGCGGCGATGCCAGCGTCCGCGGGGACGTCCTCCCGGTCGTTGACGGCGGCGTTCGCCCGGCCGAGTTCGCGGGTCAACTCCGCGATGGTGACGGTGCGCTCCAGTTCCGGGAAGACGTGTTCCCGCAGGTGGGTCTCGAGGAGGGCGAAGTGCTCCTGCGGGAGGAAGACGTTGTAGATGCGGTCGACCTCCTCCTCGCGGAGCAGTTCGTCGAAGGCGCGCTCGTCGAGGTCGGGGTGGTCTGCCCGCCCGTGGTGGTGGTTGCCGCCGACGGCTTCGATGGCGTCGTGGGTGAGGTTCGCCCCGGTGGTGACGAGGGCGTCGACGTGCCCGTCGCGGACGAGGTCGGCCACGACGGTCCGCATCCCGCCCGGCACCATCGCGCCGGCCAGCGAGAGGAAGTTGGTCACGTCGTCCCGTCGCAGCATCTCGCCGTAGACCTCGACGGCCTGGGCGACGTTGGCGGCCCCGATGCCGGCGTCGGCGTACGCGTCTGCGAGGTCGCCGACGGTCATCCCCGCGCGGACCCGGGCGTGGTCAACCGGGTCGTGTTCGAACGCGTCGCGGTCGGTCATGTCGGTCGGTGGGGGATGGGCGCGCTTCAACGTCCCGATTCGGGCCCCCGAGGCGCCGTGCGGGCGGCAAGCGGGGTATTGAAATGCCGGGTGACCCTACCCCGGAGACATGGCGAAATACTCCACAGGCGGGGGCGCTGCCCGAGACGAGGGCGGGTCCTGTGAGCTCTGTGGCACGGACAGCGACGACCTCCGGAAGGCCACCGTGGCCGGCGCCGAACTCGTCGTGTGCCCCAGCTGTGCCCCGCACGGCGAGGGCGCGGACGACGGCGGCGACGAGGCGGCACGCCGCCGGCGGGCCGCGCAGAACGCGGCCCGACAGACCGGGGACCCGACCGGCGACTCCACCCACTGGGAGGAACACGGGACCGACTACGAGTCGGACCGACTGTCCTATCTCGTCCGCGACTACGGCACTCGCGTCCGGCAGGCCCGCCAGGACGCCGGCCTCCAGCGCGGGGAACTGGCGGCAGAACTCGACGTCGACGAGAACGTCCTGCTGGCGGTGGAGCAGGGGCGGGCGACCCAGGCGGACGTCGGCGGGTCAGTCATCGCCGCGCTCGAAGCGCGCCTCGACCTGACGCTCGCCGAGGAGTGAACGGGCCGGCCTAGGACCGGCGGCGACCCGCCGCGAGCGCGAGCACCAGGGCGAGCACCGCGGCGAGGGCGGTGAACCCGGGCTGTCCGTCGCTCGCCGTCGTCGCGGTCGTCGTCCGAGTGGTGGTGGTCGTCGTCGCCGTGGTGGTCGCCGTTGTCGTCGTCTCGTCGCCCGGCGAGACCCCGGTCACGGACACCGGCGCGGAGGTCCGACCGTCGGTGCGTGCCACGAGTTCGTGGGCCCCGGTCTCGGGAATCTGGACCTTGGCCTCGCCGTCGGCGTTCGTCGTGGCCGCCTCGGCGCCGTTCCGGAGGATGGTCGCGTTGGCGACCGCCTCGCCGTACTCGTCGACGACGCTGACCGGGACGCGTTGCCCGGCGACGACCTGCGTGTTCAGCGCCGTGAGGTTCACCACCGGCGTTCGCGAGACGTCGAGGTCCGTCGAGATGGCCGACTCGCTCACCGAGACGGTCCCCTCGACCGTCTCGTAGCCGTCCTTGGTGACGGTCAGCGAGAGGTCGGTGTTCACCGGGACGCGGGTCTCCTGCTTGCCGTTCTCGAGGGTCGCGACCTGGGCGACGACGGATCCGTCACGGCGGACGGTGATCTGCGCGCCAGGAATCGGTCGCGCGGGCGAGAAGTGCGAGTCGGTGACGTTGACCTCGAGCGGGACCGACCCGCTCTCCAGTCTGGCGGTCCGGGCCGTGGTGTCCGAGACGGTCACGGCGTCAGCGACGCGGTAGTACCCCGGTTTCTCGACGGCGTACGTGTAGTCGCCGGCCTCGATGGGCCCGACCCCGAACCGGCCGTCGGCGTCGGTCTGGCCCCGCGCGACCACGCTCCCGTGCTTCCGGAGCGTCACGGCCGCGTCCGACACGGGCGAACCGCCGGTGCGCGCCGTCACGCGGAAGGTCGCCTTCGGGTAGACGGTGACCGCCACGTCCTGCGCTTCGGCGTCCGCGACCGCGTACGGTGTGTTCCGAACGAAGTCCGGGTGGTCGATCTCGAGGCGGACGTCGGCCCCTTCGGGGACGTCGATGAACGCCTTCCCGTTCGACGCCGTCGACTCGGTCGCGCTCCCACCGTCCCACGTCGCGTGTATCGTCGCCTGTCCCACGGGGTCGCCGTCGGGCGTCTCGACGGAGACGGTCAACGTCACCGGGTCACTCGACTGCCCCGCCACCGGTGTCACCGCCCCCGAGAGGACGACCAACGCGACGACGGCCCCTGCCAGCAGCGCTCGCATAGGGGGTTATCGTCGCCCGGGGTACATAATTCGTCCGTCCAGATAGAACAGCCATCTGACCAGTTCGACGCGCGTCGCGGAGGCGCCGTCGCGGCCCCGCCGACCGAAGGGAACTTGACCGCCCGCCGCCGACACGCGACCGTGACATTCGACGCCTACGAGGCGGTCGTCTTCGACCTCGACGGCACGCTGGTCCACCTCGACGTGGACTGGGACGCGGTCGACGAGGCGGTCAGGGAGGTGCTCTCCGAACACGGCGTCGCCACCGCGACGTCGACGGCGTGGGACCTTTACGACGACGCGGAGACCGTCGGACGGGCGGACGACGTCGAAGCCATCATCGCCTCGCACGAGCGAGACGGGGCGACGCGGGCCCGCCGTCTCCCGCTGGCCGACAGGCTGCCGGTCGGCGTGCCGACCGCCGTCTGCTCGCTGAACTGCGAGCAGGCGGTCCGCACCGCTCTCGACGACCACGGCCTCGCGACCCACGTCCAGGTCGTCGTGGGCCGGGACACCACCGGCGCCCGCAAACCGGACCCGCGGCCGTTGCTGGCCGCCATCGAGGGTCTCGGGGCCGACCCCGAGCGGACGCTGTTCGTCGGCGACTCGGCGCGGGACGAGGAGACGGCGCGGCGGGCGGGCGTGGAGTTCGCCTACGTCGTCGACCTCTTGGAGGTCGACCGCGCGTAGAGGAAGGTCGCGAGCGCCGTCACGAACCAGACGACGGCGCCGACGCGGACAGCGAAGGAGACGCGGGCCTCCCAGGTCGGCAGGGCGACGAGCACGGAGAGGGCGGCCACCACGGGCGCGCCGACGACGATGGTCAGCACGAACGTGGTCTGCATGATCCACCCGTAGTCGAGGCCCTCGACGTCGGTTCGCTCGACGCGCCGTGGCATCGGTCGGTGCTGGAACGCCGACGGCCATACGCCTGCCGGTCCGTGCCGGTGTACTTTTTGTCTCCCGGGGGGAGTGCGGACCTATGCCGACTGTCGCGGACCTCCGACGCCGGAGCGCGCCGGACGACCCGCTCACGATGTTGACCGCCTACGACACGCCCACGGCGCGCGTCGTCGACGAGGCGGGCGTCGACGCAATCCTCGTCGGCGACAGCATGGGCAACGCCGTGCTGGGCTACGAGACGACGCTCCCCGTGACCGTCGAGGACGTGGCTTCGCGCACCGGAGCGGTCGTCAGGGGCGTCGAGGACGCCGTCGTGGTGGCCGACCTCCCCTTCCTCTCCTACGGTGCCGACCGTGCGACGACCGTCGAGAACGCGGGCCGGATGGTCAAGGAGGCGGGCGCGGACGCGGTGAAGATCGAGAGCGGCCCCCACACCGTGGGGCTGACGAACGACCTCGTCGACCTCGGCATCCCGGTGATGGCACACCTCGGGCTGACGCCCCAGCACGTCAACGAACTCGGCGGCTACGCCCGGCAGGGGACCACCCGCGACGACGCCGCCGCGCTCCTCGAGCTGGCGCGCGACCACGCCGACGCGGGCGCGTTCGCACTCGTCCTCGAGCACGTCCCCTCGAACGTCGCAGCGCAGGTGACCGAGGCCATCGACGTCCCGACCATCGGCATCGGCGCGGGCCCGGACTGCGACGGACAGGTGCTCGTGATAAACGACGTCGTCGGCCTCAGCGAGCGGATGCCCCCCTTCGCCCACCAGTTCGGCGACGTCCGCTCGGAGATGGCCGACGCCGTCTCGGCCTACCTGCGCGCGGTCGAGGGCGGCGAGTTCCCCGCCCCGGAACACCACGAGCGCGACCCGGACCTAGACGACGTCGCGTAGGAACCCCTCGAGGGCGTCGCCGAAGGCGGACGGCCGTTCGAGCATCGAGAGGTGGGCCGCCCCGGGGACCGTCTCCCACCGCCCGTCGGGGACCGCGGCAGCGAGCGCCTCGTGACGCGCGGGCGGCGTGAGCGCGTCGTGTTCGCCGGTGAGCGCCAACAGCGGTACGGAGACGGCCGAGAGGCGGTCGGCGACGTCGAAGTCGTCACAGGTCAGGAAGTCGCGCTCGGTGACCCGGCGCCCGACGGCGCGCATCGCGGCCGCGGAGCGCTCTCGGACCCGGTCCGGCGGGTCGTGGAACAGGCGGTCCGGACCGTGGAGGAACTCGACGGCGCGGTCGAAGTCGTCCCGAAGCCACGCGAGGAGGAAGTCGGCCACCGGGAGGGTCGCGCCGCCGCCGGCGATCACGGCCGCGTCGACGGGCGGGTCGGCCTCGAGGACGGCGGCGAGGACCACCGCGCCCCCGAGCGAGTTGCCACAGAGCGCGCGCGCCCCGGTCGCGTCCCGGACCGCCAGCACGTCCGCGACGTAGGCCGACAGCGTCGGCCGACCGGGCGCCGCGTCGACGTCCGTCGAGTGACCGTGCCCGCTGAGGTCGAGGGTGACGACGGTGCGGTCGAGTCGTCGCTGACCGGCCCAGACGCGACCGGTGCCACCGCTCCCGTGGACGAACAGCACCGGCGGGGCCGCCCCGTCGACGACGCGGTAGGCCGTCGTCCGGCCGTCGTGGTCGATGGTCGCCACGCCCGCCCTTCGCCCGGCCGACCGATGAACGTTTCCCACCCGCAACTGCAATCACACCGTAATCTACCGACGTACCGCCATCCATCGGTTATTGACCGGTAAATATAAGTATCAGAGAGGCTAACTTGGAGTGAAGATGAGTCAGTTCACCCAGCGCGGCGACCGCGACGCCATCGTCAGGCAGTACGACTACGGCGACAGCGTCGTCGTCGTCGCGGACGTCGGCGCTCGCGACGAAGACGTCTCCGTCGACGTCGTCGACGGGACCGCCATCGTCGTCGTCGAGACGGGGACGGGGTCGATCGAGCGCGAGTTCGACCTGCCCGACGGCGACGCGAAAGCGTTTATCAACAACGGCGTCGTCACCGTCGAGGTGCAAGGATGAACCTCACGGTCAAGCCACTCAAACAGAAGGACGCGGGCCGTGGACTCGCCGCCGTCGACAGGCAGGCGATGCGCGAGATGAGCCTCGAGAACGGGGACTACATCGTCATCGAGGGCCGAGAGGGCGGCCGCTCAGTCGCCCGGGTCTGGCCGGGCTACCCCGAGGACGGCGGCCAGGGCGTCGTCCGCATCGACGGTCGCCTCCGTCAGGAGTGCAACGTCGGCATCGACGACAGCGTGACCGTCGAGAAAGCCGACATCAAGCCCGCCCAACGCGTGACCGTCGCCCTCCCCCAGAACCTCCGCGTCCGGGGGAACGTCGCCCCCTACATCCGCGACAAGTTGAGCGGGCGGCCCGTCACGCCGGGGCAGAACGTGCCGTTCTCGCTGGGCATCGGCGGGTTCGCCAACGTCTCCGGCCAGCAGGTCCCCATCCGAATCGTCGCGACCGACCCCGAGGGCACGGTCGTCGTCACGGACACGACCGAGATACAGGTGAGCGAGCGGCCCGCCGAGGAGATATCCGAGCGCGAGCAGTCCGGCCCCGAGACGCCGAACGTCACCTACGAGGACATCGGCGGCCTCGACAAGGAACTCGAGCAGGTCCGCGAGATGATCGAGTTGCCCATGCGCCACCCCGAACTGTTCCAGCAACTCGGCATCGAACCGCCCAAGGGCGTGTTGCTCCACGGGCCGCCCGGCACGGGGAAGACGCTCATCGCGAAGGCCGTCGCCAACGAGATCGACGCCCACTTCCAGACCATCTCCGGGCCGGAGATCATGTCGAAGTACTACGGCGAGAGCGAGGAGCAACTCCGCGAGGTCTTCGAGGAGGCCGAGGAGAACGCCCCGGCCATCGTCTTCATCGACGAACTCGACTCCATCGCGCCCAAGCGGGGCGAGACCTCCGGTGACGTCGAGCGCCGAGTCGTCGCCCAACTCCTCTCGCTGATGGACGGCCTCGAGGAGCGCGGCGACGTCATCGTCATCGGCGCGACCAACCGCGTCGACGCCATCGACCCGGCGCTCCGGCGCGGTGGCCGCTTCGACCGCGAGATAGAGGTCGGCGTCCCCGACAAGGAAGGACGCACGGAGATCCTGCAGGTCCACACCCGCGGGATGCCCCTGGCAGACGACGTCGACCTCGACGCGTTCGCCGAGTCCACCCACGGGTTCGTCGGCGCGGACATCGAGAGCCTCTCGAAGGAGGCGGCGATGAACGCCCTCCGTCGGATCCGGCCGGAACTCGACCTCGAGGCCCAGGAGATAGACGCCGAGGTGCTGGAGCGCCTGCAGGTCACCGCCGAGGACTTCAAGGAGGCGATGAAGGGCATCGAGCCCTCCGCGCTTCGCGAGGTGTTCGTCGAGGTGCCCGACGTCACCTGGGCCGACGTCGGCGGCCTCGCAGACACCAAAGAGCGGTTGCGAGAGACGGTCCAGTGGCCGCTCGACTACCCCCAGGTCTTCGAGACGATGGACCTCCAGGCGGCGAAAGGCGTCCTCCTCTACGGGCCGCCAGGCACGGGGAAGACGCTGCTCGCGAAGGCCGTCGCCAACGAGTCGGAGTCCAACTTCATCTCCGTGAAGGGACCGGAACTGCTCAACAAGTTCGTCGGCGAGTCCGAGAAGGGGGTGCGCGAGGTGTTCTCGAAGGCGCGCGAGAACGCCCCGACCATCATCTTCTTCGACGAGATAGACTCCATCGCGGCCGAGCGCGGCCGCCACGCGGGCGACTCGGGCGTCGGCGAGCGAGTCGTCTCCCAGCTGCTGACCGAACTCGACGGCATCGAGGACCTGGAGGACGTGGTCGTCATCGCGACGACCAACCGCCCGGACCTCATCGACTCCGCGCTGCTCCGCCCGGGCCGACTCGACCGCCACATCCACGTGCCGGTCCCCGACGAGGCCGCCCGGCGGGCCATCTTCGAGGTCCACACCCGCGAGAAACCCCTCGCGGACGACGTCGACCTCGACTGGCTGGCGCGCGAGACCGAAGGATTCGTCGGCGCGGACGTCGAGGCCCTCGTCAGGGAAGCGACCATGGCCGCGACCCGCGAGTTCGTCAACAGCGTCGACCCCGAGGACATCGACGACAGCGTCGGCAACGTCCGCATCCGACGGGAGCACTTCGAGCACGCGCTCGAGGAGGTCGCGCCCAGCGTCGACGAGGAGGTCCGCGACCGCTACGAGGAGATCGAGGACCGCTTCCAGAAG
Organism: Halobacteriaceae archaeon; assembly: GCA_042216525.1. Taxonomy (GTDB): domain Archaea; phylum Halobacteriota; class Halobacteria; order Halobacteriales; family Halobacteriaceae; genus JBDGTT01. The sequence continues at coordinate 12,122 of JBDGTT010000008.1, read as the reverse complement.
AGCAAGGCCGACGTCGAGGAAGAGGAGACCATGGTCGGCCGCACGTTCCAGTAGCGCCCGACCGACCGGGTGACCGGGTCACCGCGCGTCAGTCCCGGGTCACCGCGCGTCGCTGGACGCCTGGACGCTCCGCGCCCCCACGCCCACGGCGTAGCCGGCGGCCCCCATCACGAGGCCGTGCGCCACGGCGGCGACGGCGGCGAGCGCGAGGTTGGTCGGCGCGGCCGCCGCCGCCGCGCCCGCACAGCAGACGTTCGTCCGCACGAACTGCTCCGCGAGCGCCGCGAACGTCGGGACGGCGACGACCGCCACCGTCGGGACGTACCCCGTCGTGACGTAGGCCACCACCGCACAGGCGAGCACCCACCCCGTCACGACCACGACGAACAGGAGCGGGGAGACGAACTGGAGTGGTTCCACGTAGAACAGGGAGACGAGCGCCGACCCCGTGGCGGGGCGGACCAGCGCGAACGCGCCCCACACGGCGACGCCGGCGAGGACGAGTGCGCCGAGGACGCGGGCGCTCCGGGACCGGTCGGTGCCGAGCAGGAACCGAACGACGCGCGCCCGGTGGCCCGTCGCGGACTCCGGGGCCGTCACTCCAGTTCCGTCGCGGCACCGCGCTCGAGGAGCGGTCGCGCGTTCGCCTCGGGGAGTCGGACCACGTCGTCGGTCTCGAGCGTGTAGACGCGCTCGTCCACGCCGACGATCTCGCCGACGTCGGCCGTGACCTGTACCGTCGTCCGCGCCGCGTCGTCGGCGTCTGTGGGGGTGTCCGTCGCGACCGAGGGGTCGCCCGACCCGTCGGTCGTCCGCTCCGGACGGTCCTCCGCCGCCTCCTCCCGGTCGGCTGCCGCCTCGTCCTCGCCCGCCGCCGACCCCGCCGGCCCCATCAGGTCCGCGGCGTCGACCGCCCGGGGACGGTCAGGCTCGCCCGTGGCGTCCGCGGGCGTCGGGTCGGACGCCGCGTCGGGGGGCGTGGCTGGTTCGGGCGGCGCCTCGGTGGCGTCGGGGGCGTCCCCGCGCCCGGGCCCGCCGCCCGCCGCGTCGGGCGTCTCGCCGCTTGGGGCGGCGGCCCGACCTTCGCCGGACAGGACGTCGAGGACGCGGGCTTTGTTCTCCTCGATGCGGTCGACGAGGTCCTCGTAGAGTGTCCGCTCCTCGGCCGTCAGGCCGTCGGGGTCGCCCCCCATGCCGGCGGCGGCGAACGAGGCTTGCTTGACGAGTTTGCCCATGCGGCGCTCGTACAGCGACTCCGCGACGTGCTCGGCCGTCTCGATCTCGTCGGTGAGTCGGGAGACCTCGGGCGAGGAGAAGGGGTCGTCGGCGCGCTCGGCCGCGTCGTCGCGTTCGGCCTTCAGCGCCGCGACGTAGTCCGCGACGTCCGTGTAGAACTCCTCGCGGAGCGACTGGAGGCTGTCGGTCCGTCGCTCCGTGTCCTGCACGCCGCGGAGTTCGTCGAGGTCCATGTCACGTCTCCTTCGCTTTCTCGGCGCGGCCACGGGCCATCAGGAACACGGCCGCGTACTCTGGGAGCGAATGCTCTCCTGCCGAGACCGTAAAGGTTTGGTCGTCGAACGTCACCTCGCCGCCGTCCCCGACGTCCACGGTCACGTCGTGGCCCCGGAACGTCTCGGGCACCGCGTCGGTCAGCGGGTCGAACTCGTCGAGGGCCCCGACTTCGACCGGTCGAACGACCAGTCCGGTCCCCCCGTGGAGGCTCCCCGGGAGGCGGATGAGGCGGTTGACGTCCGTGGTGACCGGTTCGTCGATGTGCGCGTGCGCAGTCTCCGCCGTCTCGGCCGCCACCTTCCGCGCGAGTTCGTAGAACGCCGGGTGGACGTCGATGTTCCCGGCGCGTATCGCGTCGGCGTTCCGGTCGATGGCCGTCAGGATGGCCTCGGCCTTGCCCTCGCCGATGCCGTCGTAGTCCGTGAGTCGCGCCGTGGCCGTCTCCCTGTCGGCGGTCGAGAGCGTCTCGACGAACTCGAGGAGACGCCGGTGGACGCGCCGTCCCCATCCGCCGTCGGTCGGGAGCGTGCGCTTCTCGGCCGGGGAGCGACGACCGGCCGACCCGCCGACCACCTCGCGGTCGAGTAGCGCGTCGAACGCCAGGCCGGTCGCCCGCACGTAGTCGACCACCTCGCGGCGCGCCTCGCTCTCCAGCGGCCGGACGGCCTCGTCGCGGACGTGGACGTGGTAGCCCCGCCCGCCGGAGAAGACCACCGAGAGGTCGGCGAAGCCGAAGTCCTCGCGGAGGAACGTCAGCAGTCGCTGGGTCTCCCGCTTGCACTCGGCGAGCATCGTCGCGTAGGAGTCCTCCCCCGGGGTCACTCGCGGCAGGTGGTCGGCGTCGAGGTCGAAGACCAGGTCCGCGTCGCGCCATCCCTTCGTCCGCATTGTGGACGCGCCCGGGTCGTCGTACCGGCCGACCGAGAAGTAGACGTGACGCGGCCGCTCCCGGGGGAGGAACGCGCTCAGGTCGCCCACGTCGAGCAGCGAGCGGTGGCGGACCATCGTCGCGTCCGGCCCCGACGTGAAGGGGATGTAGCCCCACTCGCGCGCCTCGGCGTCGGGCGGAGAGAGCGGGTCCGTCCGGCGGTAGTAGTCGCCGAACCGGCCCCGCAGATAGGCTCGCGTGCGCTCCTCCATCGCCCGCAACCGTTCGGAACCGGAGAATAAAACGCTGCCGCACCGCGCTCAGCAGCAGGGGTTCCCGTCCCCCGGCGGGGAGTCCGCGGCCCCGGCGTAGACGACGTCCGTGATGCGCACCCACAGGCCGTAGGTCGTCCCGTCGCGGCGGAGGTAGGTCTCCGGCGTCTCCATACGGTCGGCGAAGTCGTGGAGGGCCCGCGTGCGCTCGGTCTCGTCGCGCACGCAGAGGCGGACGGCGCCCGCCCCGATGGCCTCGTCGGCGAGCGCTCGCTCCCGGCTCGAGAGGGTGTCGAAGACGACGACGTGTGCGTCGTCGGGCGCCGAGTCGGCGGGTTCGACGGCGAGTTCGCCGTCCTGGGGCATGCCGCTGTCGACGAACGGAATCGACGGGCCACAGCCACCGGTACACCCGGCGAGCGTCGCGGTTCCGGCGGCGGCCACGGTGGAGAGCAGGCGTCTGCGTGAGACCATGCAGGGAGTGCCGTCCGCGCCCACAAGTGTCTCGTGGAGACACAAACCGTCGCTGTACGTATCCGTCAGCGGAAGAAGCCCGAGAGGCGGTCGATGAGGCGGTCGCCGTCGCCCAGTCGCAGGTAGAGGGCGTCGCCGCCGTCCTCGTAGTAGCCGTCGATGCGGCGGACCGTCTCGAACCCGAGGTGGCGGTAGAACCCCAGCGCCGGGTCGTTGCTGGCCCGGGCGTGGCAGGTGACGGAACTCGCTTCTTCGGCGACGGCGGCGACCAGTCGCTCGCCGTACCCCCGACCGCGGTGGTCCGGCGCCACGGCGAGGAAGAGGACGTAGCCGTCCCGTCGGTAGGTCGCGAACGCCACGAGGTCGTCGCCCGCGATGAGGAGGAGGTCCTTCGACCGGCGCCACGCCGCGCGGAAAAACGACTCCCGCTGCTTGAGGACGCCCTCCTCGCGGTGGATGCGCTCTTTCAGCGCCCAGGCTGCGTCGACGTGCGCGGCGTCACCCCGTGGCACGACGCGCCGTTCCACCTCGATGCTCACGACGACGTGTAGCGGGTGGTGTGATATAACTCCACCGTCGGGAGAGATTTGTGCGCCGCCGCCCTGGTACCCGGTGACCAGATGGGATACGAACTGATGGACCACACGGCCGACGTCGCCGTCCGCGCGACGGCGTCGACGCTGGGTGGCGCGTTCGCGGCCGTGGCCGACGGTCTCGCGGCGGCGATGTGCGAGAGCGTCCCGTCCGGCGGAGAGCGGTTCGACCTCACCGAACGGGCGGAGGGGCGGGAGGCCCTCCTCTTCGACTACTGCGACCGCCTCATCTACGAACGGGACGTCCGCGGCGTCCTGCCGGTCGACAACGAGGCGACGGTCGTCGGGACCGACGGCGAGTGGGTCGTCGAGGCCAGCGCTCGCGGCGTCCCCCTCGACCGTCTGCGGGCCCGCGAGGTCAAGGCGGTGACCTACTCGGAGATGCGCCTCGAGGAGACGCCCGACGGCTGGGAGGCGTACGTCGTTTTCGACGTCTGACCAGAACCTATTCGGACGCGCGCGACGACTGTCCGCCCATGACCGAGACCTTCGACGCGGGCGACGTGACGCTAGAGCGCGTCCGCGAGTTCGTCTGGGAGATTCCACGCGAGGGCGAGATGCGCGTCCCGGCGCGGGTGCTCGCCAGCGAGGCCCTCCTCGAGGAGATCAGCGGCGACAAGACCATCGAACAGATCCGGAACGTCACCCACCTGCCGGGCATCCAGTCGCCGGCGCTGTGCATGCCCGACGGCCACCAGGGCTACGGCTTCCCGGTCGGGGGCGTGGCAGCCGTCGACGCCGAGGACGGGTGCATATCGCCGGGCGGCGTGGGGTACGACATCAACTGCCTCTCCGGAGACACCGAGGTTCTCGTCGAGTTCGGGCGACGGAGGAAGATCCGAACCCTCGGGGCCGACTTCGAATCCGAGCGGGCGGTCGTAGTGGGCGAGGACGGGCCCGTCCCCTCGGACATCCGCCTCCACACCGAGACGATGGACCGGACCGTCTACGAAGTTCGGACCGAATCGGGAGACGCAGTCGAGACCACGGCGGACCACCCGTTCGAGACGCCAAGCGGAATGCGACCGCTCGAAGACGTCGAACCGGACGACACGGTGTTCGTCCACCCGTTCGAGGGACTCCCGGACGAGCGGCCGCCAGAGTTCGTGGTGCTCGACGCGGACGACTTCGCGGACGAGGACCCGCAACTCGTGGCGGCACTCGAGGAGCGGGACCTGCTGCCGCTCCGTTCGACGGACGAGGCACTCCACCGGTTACTGAAACTGGCCGGCCACCACACGGGCGACGGGTCGTTCAGCGGGACGCAGTCGTGGTTCTACGGTCGACCCGAAGACCTCGCCGATATTCGGGCGGACATCGAGGCGCTCGGCTTCACCCCTTCGAGGGTATACGAACGGCAGCGAACGCACGAGATAGACGGCTCTGCGTTCGAGCGGAGGGAGTACAGCGTCCGGTCGACGTCGAACGCGTTCCAGCAGTTGCTGCGCCGACTCGGAGCGCCCGCCGGCCCCAAGGTGGCGTCTGACTTCGGCGTCCCCGACTACCTCGACCGGCTGGCGGACTGGCAGATAGCGCTGTACCTCTCGGCCTTCTTCGGCGCCGAGATGAGCGCCCCGGCGACGGTTGCACCGCGGAACTTCCAGGCGCCTGCGGTGTCACAGTCCCGCGAGGCGGCCCAACGGGAGGCGCTCGAGACGTTCATGCGCGACCTGATGGCGCTCCTCGACCGTCTGAACGTCGAGGCGAACCGGCTGGAGGTCGTCGATACGGCGCGCGACGACAGGGTTCGGCTCCGATTCGGAATCAGCACGGCGGAACGGAACTTGATCCGATTTTTCACCCGGCTCGGATACCGGTACAACCGACGCAAACAGCGAGAGGGCCTCCTCGCCGCACAGTACCTGAAGCGAAAGGAGGCACACGTCGCAGAACGAGCGAGAATCGCCCGGGAGGCCCGGACGATGGCCGACGGCGGAGCAGCGGTGAGCGAGGTGAAAGACGCGTTCGAGAGCGTCAACGACAGATTCGTCGAGCGGAGTGTGTACGACGAGCGCGAGGGCCGGCCTCGGCCGAGCGCGGAGTTCCCGAGCTTCCAGGAGTTCCAGGAGTCGACGACCGTCCAGGGCATGGCGGTGTCCGCGACCGTCGCCGAGATCACGGAGCGGGGCGAGAAACCCGTGTTCGACATCGGAGTCACGCACGACGCGCACAACTTCGTGGCGAACGGGTTCGTCGTGTCGAACTGCGGCGTGCGGTTGGTAAAGACCGAGCTCACCTACGCCGACCTCCAGGGTCGCGAGGAGGAACTGGTCGACGCCCTCTTCGAGGCCATCCCCTCGGGACTGGGTGCCGGCGGCGTCGTCCAGGACACGCGAGCGACGGTCGAGGACGTCCTCGACCGGGGGATGGAGTGGGCCAGAGAAGAGGGCTACGCGGTCGAGGACGACCTCGAACACTGCGAGGACGAGGGCGTGCGTCCGGAGGCCGACCCGTCGGTAGTCTCCCAGAAGGCGAAGGACCGCGGGCGCCAGCAACTCGGGAGTCTCGGGAGCGGCAACCACTTCCTGGAGGTCCAGCGCGTCACGGACGTCTACCGAGATGACGTCGGTGCGGCCTACGGCCTCGAACCGGATCAGGTCGTCGTCCTGATACACTGCGGGTCCCGCGGCCTCGGCCACCAGGTCTGTACCGACTACCTCCGGCAGATAGAGCAGCGCCACGGCGACCTGCTGGAGCGACTGCCCGACCGCGAACTGGCGGCCGCGCCGGCGGGGAGCGCTCTCGCGGACGAGTACTACCGCGCGATGTGCGCCGCCATCAACTTCGCGTGGGTGAACCGACAGCTGATAACCTACCAGACACGACAGGTCTTCGGCGAGGTGTTCGACAGCCACTGGTCGGACCTCGGGATGGACCTGCTCTACGACGTCGCGCACAACATCGCCAAGCGGGAGACCCACGAGGTGGACGGACGGGACCGGGAGCTGTTCGTCCACCGCAAGGGCGCGACGCGGGCGTTCCCGGCGGGCCACCCGGACGTGCCCGCCGCCTACCGCGACGTCGGTCAGCCGATCATCATACCCGGGAGCATGGGCGCCGGGAGCTACGTCCTCCGGGGCGGGGACCGCTCGCTCGACACCTCCTTCGGGTCGACGGCTCACGGCGCCGGCCGCGTGATGTCCCGGACGCAGGCCAAACAGAAGTTCTGGGGCGGCGACGTCCGCGAGGAGTTGCGCGAGCAACAGCACGTCTACGTGAAGGCCCAGAGCGGCGCGACCATCGCGGAGGAGGCGCCCGGCGTCTACAAGGACGTGGACGAGGTGGTCCGCGTCTCGGACGCCCTCGGCATCGGTGACCGGGTGGCCCGCACCTACCCGGTCTGCAACATCAAGGGCTAGTCAGCGCACGCGGAACGGGCTGTCGCTCTCCTCGTCGTCGTCGGGGCCGGCGTCCGGGACTTCGGCCTCCGGGAACGGTTTGCGTGCCGTGATGGTCACGGTCGCCTCCGGCGCGTCGTCCTCCCACGGACTCGCGTAGACGGACAGTTCCACGTCTGTCACGTCCCAGTCCGCCTCGTCGATGCGGGCCACGAGGTCGCGCTGCTCGTCCAGGATGGCGTCGTCCATGACGGGAGAGCGGGGGCGGCGTCCGTAAACCCGACGGCCGGGCGGCGTCGGGTCAGCGACCGGGGCCGGACGGGCCGCGCGGCCCGGGCGGGGCGAGGTCGACCGTCTCGCGTTCCGGCCGCGGCTCGACCGCCTCGCCGTCCTCGAAGCGGACGAAGTTGAGGTAGAACGGCTCGCCACAGCCCCCCTCGTCGTCGCCGTCGTCGTCGACGGCAGGGTCCGTCTCGCCGCAGACGACGCGGACGCCGTCGGCCGATCCGTAGTCCTCGCCGACGGCGGCGTAGCGCCACCCGGCCAGCGGGTACGGGGTCACGGACTTGTCCGCGAGGTAGCCGTCTCGGGCGAGCGTCGTGACGCGTTCGCAGCGCGGACAGTAGTAGCGCACGGGGACGGTCATCGGCGGCCGTAGGTGAGCGCCGGTTGTGACGCTTTCGCCGGTACCGTCCCACAAAGTCCTTTTAGGGGACGCGCCGACTTGCGGGTATGATAGACGAGACAGCCGCCGAGATACGGGCGATGCAGACCCACAGTTCCTCGGTGGTCGCGGTGAAGGCCGCGAACGCCCTCCGGGGCCTGTTCGACCGCGAGTACGCGACCGTCGAGGAGTACCTCCAGGCCCTCGACCGGAACAGCGACGCCCTCAGGCGGGCGAACCCCTCACACGCGTCGCTCCAGACGACCCAGCGCGACGTCGTCGAACGCGTCGAAGACGCCGACCCGGCGTCGGTCGAGGCGGCCATCGCGGCGACGGAGGAGGCCATCGAAGCGGTCGTCGAGCAGGTAGAGCGCCGCAAGACCGACGCCGCGGCCCGGGCCGCCGACCAGTTGACCGACGGGATGACCGTCCTCACGCACGACTACTCCACGACCGTCCTCGAGGCCATCCGGAACGCGACGGACCGCGGGGTCGAACTTGACGTCTACGTCACGGAGGCCCGCCCCCGGGTCCTCGGGCGCAAGACCGCGCGGGAACTCGGCCGCCTCGACGGCGTCGACCCGACGCTGGTCGTCGACAGCGCGGCCGGCCTCTACGCGGGGGAGGCCGACCTCGTCCTCGTCGGGATGACCTGCATCGTCGAGGACACCCTCTACAACCGCGTCGGCACCTACCCGCTCGCGGCCGCCGCCGCCGACCAGGGCGTCCCGGTCGCCGTCGCGGGGTCCAGCGCCAAGGTCGTCTCCGGCGGCTTCCGCTTCGAGAACGACTTCCGGTCCTGGAGCGAGGTCATCCGCGAGCCACCGGAGGGCTTCGACGTCGTCAACCCCGCCTACGACGCGACGCCCGTCCGCCTCCTCGACCGCGTCGTGACCGAGGACGGCGTCCACGACCCCGCGGCCCTCTCGTGAGGCGTCGGGCTCACATGTACATCCTGTCCTCGGGGCGCTGTGACTCCTCGACGGCGGCCACCCGTTCCGCGAGTTCGGCGTAGTACCGCCGGACCTCCTCGGCGTACTCCCGCAGGGGGTCGACGTCGACCTCGACGCCGTAGACCGACTCGACCGCGTCGAGCAGTCTGATGGCGGCGTCGACGTCGGGCGCCTGCGGGTGGACGGGCGTGACGAACACGCCCACCGCCACCGGCGAGTCGAGGCCGCGTTCGACCAGGCTCGCGCGCATCCCGTCGAGGAAGCCACGCCCCATCCCGGGGACGTCGACGCCCTCGAGGCGCCGGGCGCGGTAGTCCGCCGTCGCGACGTGGTAGGCCCGGTGCTCCTCGGGGCCGTGGGCGACGGGGACGCCCGCGAGAAGGGCAATCTCGTCGACGTCGTGGGCTTCGAGCCACGAGAAGAGGGCGTCCGCGAAGGCGTCCGCGACCCCCGCCGGGATGAACAGTTCGCCCACGAGGACGGTCATCGGGAGGTCGCCGCCGAAGAACCGGGTGTGGTGGCGCGGGACGCCGTTCTCGAAGGGCGTCATCGACGGGAGCCCGCTCGTCGAGAGGTGGCCGCGTTCGGTGAGTTCGTACGCGTCGACGAGATAGGAGACGGCCGTGAGTCCCGCCAGCCCGTAGCTGGAGATGCCGGCGAGCAGCGTCCCCCCGGGGTCGGGTTCGAACGCGATGTCGAAGTCCGGACGGCTCTGTCCGCGCGTCGGAGGCGCCTGCATGGCGGGCAATCGCCGGGCGTCCCCTTAGCCCTTGTCCGGGCGCGGCCCAAAACGTTCTTCTCCCCCACGGTCGACCCACGGACGATGGCGCCGGCAGCCTCGGTCCCGGAGTGGGTCCCAGCGCCCGTGCGTGACGCCCTCGGAGCGGTGCTCACCGGCCCGGTGCCACACGTCCTCGGGGCGGTCCTCGCGCTGCTCGCGGGGTGGTACGCCGGCCGCCTGCTCGTGCAGGTGTTCGGCCGACAGGTCGCGCGGCGGTTCGAGCGTCCGTCGGTGACGCAGATGGTCCTCCGGTTCGTCCGGGTCGGCACCTTCTTCCTCGGCGTCCTCCTCGCGATGGCGGCGCTCGACCTCCGCGTGGGCGACATCGTCCTCTCTGTGACGGTGTTCTCGGCCGTCCTCGGTATCGTCCTCGCGCCCATCGTCGGGAGCGTCGTCAACGGCCTGTTCGTCCTCGCGGACCAGCCCTACGAGATCGGGGACATGATCGAGTTCGCGGACACCGGCACCCGGGGGTTCGTCGAGGACATCACGCTGCGCTACACGAAGGTGTTCACCCTCGACAACACGTTCCTCGTCATCCCGAACTCATCGATCCGGGAGCGAGACGTCATCAACTACTCCGCCGAGGACGAGCGGACGCGCCTGAGCCTGCAGTTGCTGGTCACCTACGAGGGGGACCTCGACGACGCCCGCGAGATGTTCGAGGCGGCCGCGCGCGACGTCGACGCCGTCGTCGAGGGCGGCCCCGACATCCGCATCGGGAGCGCGCGGTATCCGGCGGCGCCGACGACCTACATCGACGAGTACGCCGACCACGGCGTCCTCCTCACCCTGCGGTACTGGGCGCGCGAACCCTACCGCCTGCTGACGGTTCGATCGCGGGTCCAGACGGAACTCTGGTCCCGCCTCGAGGAGAGCGACGACGTGTCGGTCGCGTACCCCCACAGTCACCTCGTCTTCGACGAGACCAGCGGCGAGGCGCAGGTGGCCGTCCGGGGGGAGGGCGCGGGACGGGGCTCCGGACGAGGGCCGACGGGCCGACCCGCGGCCGGGAACCCGGACGACCGGCCCTAGGTCCCGACGGTCACCACCTCGCAGTCGAGTTCGCTCCGGAGGAACTGCTCGACGTCCGGTTCGCCAAGCATCGACCGCAGCGTCCGCCGCCACCGCCCGACCTGCTTCTGGCCGATGACGACGACGTCGGCCCGTTCCGCGGCCACCTCCTCGAGGATGGTCTGCTCGACGAGGAAGCCCCGGCGGACGACGTAGCGGGCCCGGGGGAGCGTGCCGAACGCACGCTCCGTGGCGTGTTTGAGCGCCGTCCGCGTGACGTGTCGCCCCTCCTGGTAGAGGTCGACGTGGAGGACGACGAGTTCTGCGTCCCGTTCGGAAGCGATGTCGATTGCGGCCTCGAGCGTCCGCTTCGAGTGCGTCGAGAGCGGATAGCGGACGGGCACCACGACGCGGGTCATCTACCGCCGACGACGGCCCGCGGGCCCTGAAAGCTATCGATTGGGACCGTCCCGTCTGACGATGCGCCCCTCGAGGCGCGCGTCGACGCCCTCCTCCCGGGCGTATGCCGCGAGCACCTCGTACTGGGTGTCGAGGCGAGCCACCCGGTGGGCCGGCGTCAGGGCGGGGAACTCGGCGTCGGCGGTGAACAGGAAGTCGGTCGTCGCCAGGCGGTAGATGCGGTCCGGGCTGACCGGGTCGCCGCCGACGCGCACCGCGTCGAGACTGCCGTCGGCGGCGCGGACGACCGTCGCCCCGGAGACGTGGGCGTGCCACCAGTCGGCCTCGCCGAAGGAGAGGGTGGCGCCGTGGGCCGACGCGAGCGTCTCGCGGAGGTCGCGCCCGGAGAGTTCGGCCACGGCCACCGGTTCGTCGAACGGGACGACGCTCACGAGGTCGCCGACGGTCACCTCGCCCGCGAGCGGCGGGCCCTCGCGGATGCCGCCGCTGTTCTGCATCCCCACGTCGGCGTCGGCGGCCCAGCGGTAGGCGTCGGCCACGAAGTTGCCGACGCGGGACTCCCCCCGGAAGACGGTGCGCTCGGTCCGCGTGATCGGGTCCGCGACCGTCGCGACCACCTCGTCGAGGCCGGCCCCGTCGCGTCGCGCCCGGAGGCGGTCGGCCACGGCCGGGTCGGGGTCGGCCGCCGCCACCTCGTGGCGGGTGACGTCGATCCGATCGGCGTCGAGGGTCACCTCGAGGAGGACCCGGCCGTTCACCCCCGGCCGCGCGAGGACGGTCCCGTCGCCCATGCGCTCGACCCGCTCGGAGTGGACGTGCCCGCCGAGGACGGCGTCGACGCCGGTCTCGACGGCCAGCCGCTCGTCGCCGCGGCCGAGGTGGGAGAGCGCGAGCAGGTAGTCGACGTCGTGCGCCCGGAGGTCACGGACGGCGGCCGCGGCCGCCTCGTAGGGGTCGGTGACGGTCAGCGAGTCGGCCGCCTCGTCGAGGGCCGGCGTCCGGTGGTCGAGGACGCCGAACAGGCCGACGCGGACGTCACCGCGCTCCACGACGGTCCACGGGCGGACGCCCACGTCCGCGCCGAACGGCTCCCCGTTCCCGTCGACGACGTTCGCCGCGACCCACGTCTGGGGGGACCGGGCCACGAGTTCGCGCGTCCGCTCGGGGCCGTAATCGAAGTCGTGGTTGCCGAACGTCTCGACGTCGGGGGAGACGGCGTCGAAGAGCGTCAGC
>JBDGTT010000012.1:69402-118865 GCA_042216525.1 Halobacteriaceae archaeon | reverse complement strand
ATCAGACGGACGGGAGACTCGGTGAGGAGCGGCCTGACGGCGCACCCGGCGAGGGGGGGTCTGACGGCGCACCCGGCGAGGGGGGGTCTGACGGCGCACCCGGCGAGGGCCGCCCGGACGACGCTGCGACGCCGGGCGTGCCGGCCGACGTGCGGCGGTACGACCGCTTCCAGAAGATGGACACCGCACAGTACGACCGCGTCAACGAGTTCCTCCGCGACCGGACGTACATCACCGCCCGCGAGTGGGCCATCGCCCGCCTGTGTTCCGACTTCCGGACCGAGACGGGCGTCGAGATGACCAAGATCGGCGAGCACCTGCCCGAACTCGTCCCCTTTATGACCGACACGTACACGCCCCAGGCGGTCAACCAGGCCCGCGCCTCCTTCGAGGAGAAGGTCCGGATGGCCGGCGCGACGTTCCTCTACGGGGCGATGTGTGACTTCTTCACCGCCGACGAACTCGACGACCTGATGTACGAGGTGACCGAGGTGGCGAAGTTCCTCCTCGAGGTGGAGGGCGTCGACCTCTCCGTCGAGGAGGAACTCGAGGCCGAGGACCGCATCTCCGCGGTGATGCGGGAGGTTCGCCAGTCCAGCGACGCGTTGCGCCACGGCGGCGTCGAGTGCCCCGAGTGCGGCCACGAGATGACGGCCGAGGCGGACGCGCCGAACTCCCCCTAGCCGTGTCGGGGCGCGTGGGGGCATCGGGCCGCTGTGCCGTCCCCGGCCGCTAACTACGTAGCCCGGAAACCTAACCCCCGCCGGTCGGTCGTGAGCGGTGTGGCAGTCGCGGGCGCGGACACGGCTCCCGCCCGGCGACCGGACCCGGGGCGACGCCCCCGCTTTCGAGACAATGACACGCTCACTCGCGAACGTCGGCAACGTGAACCACAACTGGAAACGATACCTCGCGCTGTGGCTCCTCCTCGTCCTCGGTATCTACCTCGGGACGGGCTACGGCCTCATGCGCACGTTCTTCGTGATGGCGGGGGTGACGCTCGCGCTGGCTGGGGTGCGCTCGCTCTGGTGGTCGGTGACGGCCCGGTCGGTCGAGGAGGTGACGGTCGGTTCGCTCGGTGGGCGACGCGAGGCGGTCGAACTCGCGGGACGCGCGCGGCCGGTCGACGACCCCCTCGTCGCCCCGCTCTCCGGGACGGAGTGTCTGGCCTACACCGTCGAAGTGACCGAATACAGGCCCACCGGGAGTTGACCGAGCCGTGCCGTTCGACCAGAAACACGTCGAATCCGACTTCGAACCGTTCGTCCTCGACGACGGGACGGGGACCGCCTACGTCGACCCGGGTGACGCGGACCTCCTGTTGAGCGAGGACGCCCGGACCGAAGTCGACCGCGGCGAGGAACCGCCGACGTTCGTCAGGACCTATCTCACCCGGGAAACGGACCTCGACCTGGTGGGGAACCGCGAGCGACGGTACACCGAGGCTCGACTGGACATCGACGGTCAGGTCCGCATCAGCGGGCAGGCCGACCCCGACGCCGCGCCCGCCCTCGACGACCCGGTGACGACCGCCGTCGTGAGGGCCGGCGACGCCCCGAAGTTCCTGGTGAGCGACGACCCCGACCTCGGCCTGGGCCGCCGACTCCGTCAGGAGGCGGTCGTCTACCTCTTCCTGGCGGCCGTCTGCCTCGCCGTCGCGTACGTCGTCGTCGGCTGACCGGGGGCGTGGCCCGCCCGCGGCGGCGTCACCGCGTCGCTCAGTCGGCGTCGACCCGGCCGGACTCGGTCGGACCAACGGCGACGCGTTCGCCGTGACCCGCCTCGCCGACGACGCCGACGTCGCGGTCGTAGACCACCTCGCCCCGGACGACCGTCGCCTCGACGCCGCCGACGAACTGCTCGCCGTCGAAGGGCGTCACCGTCGACTTCGAGTGTAAGTCCGCCCGGTCGAGCGTCCACACCCGCTCCGGGTCGACGACGGTGAAGTCCGCGTCCGTGCCGACGCGCAGGGACCCCTTCCGGGGGTACATGCCCCATATCTGGGCCGGGCGGGTGCTGTGCAGGCGGACCCACCGCTCCAGCGAGAGGCGCCCCTCGTCGACGAAGGTGAGCATCGCGGGCACCTCCGTCTCCAGGCCGACGAACCCCGAGACGGACGCCCAGGTGTTCCCGAACGGGTCGTCGACGCCCTTCTCGGCGTCGGTGTGGGGGGCGTGGTCGGTCGTCACGCAGTCGATGGCGCCGGCCCGCAGTTCCGTCCAGAGGCCCTCGCGCTCGCCCTCGTCACGGAGCGGCGGGTTCACGCGGGCGACGTTGCCAACCTCGGTCAGGACGTCCTCGGTGAACCAGAGGTAGTGGGGGCAGGTCTCCGCCGTCACGTCCACGCCGCGGGCCTTCGCGCGCGCCGCCGCCGCCGCGGCGCTCCCGGAGGTGACGTGGACCATGTGGACCGGACAGCCCGCGTCGGCGGCGAACAGCGTCGTCCGCTCGACGGCCTCCGTCTCGGCGACGACCGGGCGGGAGCGCGCGTGATCGATCGGTCGGTTCCGCCCGGCCTCGCGGGCCGCCGCGGTGTAGTGGGCGACCACCTCGTCGTTCTCCTCGTGGACGCCCACGCGGAGGCCGGTCTCGGCCACGTCGCCCATCGCCTCGTGGAGGTCGCCGTCGTCGGGCGGTTCGATGCCGCCGACGGTCGTCCCCAGGAAGACCTTGAACCCCACGGCGCCGGCCTCGGCGAGCGCCCGCACCCGGTCGGTGTTCGCCCCCGTGAGGACGGCGTACTGCTGGAAGTCGACGTGGGCGACGTCGTCGGCGCGGTCGAAGACCTCACCGAGGACTCCGGGCCGGTCGACGATCGGGTCGGTGTTCGGCATGGCCGCCACGGTCGTGACCCCGCCGGCCGCCGCGGCGCGCGTCGCCGTCTCCCAGTCCTCCTTGTGGGTGTCCCCGGGGTCGCGGGCGTGGATGTGGGCGTCGACGACGCCCGGCACGAGGACGTTCCCCTCGCAGTCGACGACCTGGTCGGCTGACGCCATCGCCGCCGGGTCGCCCACCGCGGCGATTCGCCCGTCGCGGACGCCGACGGCCGCGCCCGGGCCCGTCCGCCCCTCGGACGTGACGACGGTGCAGTTCTCGAACCGGACGTCGAGTGCCATGCCGGAAGCAGGGGACCGCGCGGCACATAAGCCCCCCGCAGTCGCTCAGACCTGGTCGTACTCGGGGTCGGCGTCCGCGACGATGGTCGCCTCGACGGCGTCCCGGACGCCGGCGACGTCCCCGCCGGCGCGCGCGACGCTCCCCACCGCGTCCCCGACGAAGGGGACGTCGAGCGCCCCGTAGACCGACGCGAGGACGTCCCCGATCTCCCCGTGGCCGTCCACGACGACGACCCCGCCGACCAGCGCCGCCTCCTGCCGGACGCGCTGGGCGAGACCTGCCACCTTCCCGCGACAGGAGAGCGCGTGCCCGCCGGGACAGAACGCCCCGTCGGGTTCGCCCCGCTGGGCGGGCACGCCACACCGCCAGAGCGCGCGCTGTATCGCCCCCGTGAGCGCCTCGTACCGGTCCTGGAGTCCCTCGCGGAGGTCCGCGACGGGTTCCGTCCACGCGACGGCGACCGTCGTCCCCGTGTACGCGACGGCCCGGCCGCCGACGTGTCGCTCGACCGCGGGGTAGCCCCGGTCGGCGGCGGCCGCCCGGGCCGACTCGTAGCCCGCGGCCCGGGCGTCCCGGCGACCGAACGCCACCTGCCGGTGGGGCGTCCACACCCGGACTGCGGGCACGCCGGTCTCTCCGGTCCGGTCGAGCATCGCGCCCGTCCGCTCGACGTCGGCCGCCGGCGACTCCGCCCGCCCCCGCAGGACCCGAACGCGCATGTGCCCGGTACTGCGGGCCGGAGTGTAAACGTTAGGTCCCCCGCGCGTCTGCTCCGTCCATGGCCTCGCTGTCGGCGGACGCGCTCTCGTCGTTCGACCGCGTCTCGCTGTACAACTCCCCGTTCCCCGCCCACGACGAGGGCCGGGCGATCGACTGCTACGCGCGGAGCCACGCCCCCAGTCCCGTGGCGGGCACCGTCGTCGAGACGCGCGCGACCCGAGCGCCCTCGCGCCCCCACGCCGCGGCCGCGGACCACCTCGTCGTCGTCGACACCGGCGACCACCTCGCCCGCCTCCTGCACGTCCGGCCGACGGTCGCGCCCGGCGACGCGGTGGCCGTCGGCGACCCCCTCGGCCCACTCGTGCCGTCGGGCTACCTCGCGCCGTGGGTCGGCACGCACGTCCACGTCGGCTTCCGGCCGTCCGACGGCGACCCGGTGCGCGCGTCGGGGTCGCTCCCGCTCGAGCTGGACGTGCCCGTCCGCGCCGCGCCCTGGGACGGCGTCGGCCGCGTCGTCGAGCGGGCGCCAACCTACGTGGACCTCGCGGGGCCGCCCCACCCCGCCCCGGGGACGCTCGCCGGCGTCGCCAGCGACGGGGGCGCGGCCCTCGACGGCGGCTTCCCTCACTACGACGGCGGCGGCGCGTTCGGCGGCGGCGCGGGGGCGGTGTCGCTGTTCGGCGCCCGCGTCGGCGAGCGCTCGGGGCGGACCGTCCGGTGGGACGAGGCCGTCACCGTCCGCGCGAACGGGACGCCCGTGACCGGTCTCTCGCTGTCCCTCTCGCGGACGGGCCCGCTCCGCGTGCGCGTCGTCTGTCCCGGGGACTGGACGGCGCCGGTGGGGGAGACGGTGCGACTCTCGGTCGGGTGACGCTCAGTCGCCCGCGAAGGCGACGTCCGCCCGCGTCGTCGTCTCTCCGAACAGCCAGTCGGCGTGCTCGACCGCGTAGTCGCGGTGGTCCGCCTCGATGAACCCGAGGGCGTCCGAGACGACGACCGGGCGGTAGTCCCGCAGGCCCGCCGAGGCGGCGGTGTGGAGGACGCAGACGTTCGCGAGCGTCCCGCAGACGAGCAGGTCGTCGAGGCCGTGGGCGTCGAGGTGGCCCTCGAGGTCGGTCCGGTAGAACGCGTCGTAGGTGTGCTTGACGACGACGTGGTCGTCCTCGCGGACGTCGAGGGCGTCGTGGATCTCGGCCTCCCAGGAGCCCTCGACGACGTGCTCGCCCCAGCGGTCGAACTCGTCGTAGTAGTGGGCGTCGGCGAACTGCTCGGGCGGGTGGACGTCGCGGGTGAACACGACGGACGCGCCGGCGTCTCTGGCGGTCGCCACCACCTCGGCCACGGGGTCCACGGCCGCCTCGCTCGCGGGCGCGTAGAGGCTCCCATCGGGGTGACAGAAGCCGTTCTGCATGTCCACGACCACGACGGCCGTGCGCTCGGGGTCGAACTCCATGCCGGACACGTGGGCCGAGTCGAAGGAAAGCGTTTCCCGGGGTCGGGCGAACGGTGGTGGGTTTTTGGTCACGCGGCCCCACCTGCGGTCGTGAAGCGATCCGTCGCCACGGTCGCCCTCCTCGTGGTGATCCTCGGGGGCACGCTGCTCCCGGCCGTCGGCCCGGCGACCGCCGCCCCCGCGGGGACGCCGTCGCACCCGCCGGACCCGCCGACCGACCGGATCGGCTGGGAGGGCGGCTACTGGCACAACGAGTCTATCGCCCTGAACCAGTCGGACGGGCTGAACGACTCGGAGGCGCGGGCCTACGTTTCGCGGGCGATGGCCCGCGTCGAGTTCATCCGCGACCGGGAGTTCACCAGCCGGGTGCCCGTCGAGACGATGACCCGCGGCGAGTGGCGCCGGCGACTCGAGAACGACTCCGCGCCGACCACGCCCGAGAGCGCGGCCCACGCGGCCTGGAACGACCAGGTGTGGGAGGCGCTGTGGATCGTCGGCGAGTCAGGCGACACGACCCAGCAGATGACGGACACCTACGGCGGCGGCGTCGACGGGTTCTACTCCCCCCGCGAGCGGGCCATCGTCATCGTCCACGGGGACGCCACGTCCCCGCACATCGCGGAACCGGTGCTGGTCCACGAGTTGACCCACGCGCTCCAGGACCAGTACCACGACCTGGAGACCGTCACCACCCAGCCGACCCAGGACCGGCAGCTGTCCGTCCGCGGCCTCACCGAGGGCGAGGCCAAGTACGTCGAGCGGTCCTACCGGGCCCGCTGTGGCGACGCGTGGTCCTGTGTCCCGACCGCCGGCGTCGACGTGCGCGCACAGACCGGCGGGCGGAACGTCGGCATCCTGCTGACCGTCTACCAGCCCTACTCGGACGGGCCGGTGTGGATCGCGGACCGCCTCGACCGGGGCGGCTGGGACGCGGTGGACGCGGCGTGGGCGGACCCGCCGGCGAGCACCGAGCAGGTGATCCACCTGACCGAGGAGCCGCCGGAGAACGTCTCCGTCCCCGACGCCGCCCGGAACGGGTGGACGGACTTCCCGGACCAGGGGGTGAACGGGACGGACTCGGTGGGCGAGGCGTCGATATTCGTCATGTTCTGGTACCAGAGCGCCTACCACGGCGCCGACGCGGTCGACCCCTCGGGACTCCAGCAAACGGAGAGTCCCTACGACAGCTACGACTACGAGAGCGAACCGTCGGCGGGGTGGGCGGGGGACGCGGTGCGGCCCTACCACAAGGAGACGGCGAACGGCACGGCGTACGGCTACGTCTGGAAGACGCGCTGGGACACCGAGCGGGACGCCCGCGAGTTCCGGGACGCCTACGTGGCGGTGCTGGACGCCCACGACGCCCGGACGGTGAACGCGAGCACCTACGTCGTCCCCGGGGGTGACTGGGCCGACGCCTTCCGGGTGGTGCGCGAGGGGCGCACCGTGACGGTGGTGAACGGTCCACAGGTGGCCGCCCTCGACGACGTCGACCCGGCGCTGGCGAGGACGACCACGGCCACCACCACGTCGGCAGCCACCACCACGTCGGCGGCGGGGGCGGCGACTACCACCTCGCCGGCGGACGCGACGTCGACGACCACGGCCGGACCGCAGACGGCGACGGGCGGGCAGGGCGGGTTCGGCGTCGCGGCGGCGCTGCTCGCCCTCCTCGCGGCGCTCGGGTGGTGGTCGCGGTGACCCGCGTGGTCGCTGTCGGCCTCGTCGGCGCCCTCGCTCTCGCGCTCGTCGCGGGGGCACCGGCGGGACCGACCGGCGCGGCCGTCGCGGCGTCGGCCGAGCACCCGCCGGACCCGCCGACCGACCGGATCGGCTGGGAGGGCGGCTACTGGCACAACGAGTCCATCGCCGTCGACCCGTCGGACGGCCTCGACGACGCCGAGATGGACGCCTACGTCTCGCGGACGATGGCCCGGGTCGAGTACGTCCGCCAGCAGGAGTTCACCGCGGACGTCCCGGTGAGCGTCCAGTCCCGGGCGTCCTACCGCGAGCAGGCGGCCGACCGCGGGACGAACACCAGCCACTCGGCGTGGAACGACCAGGTGTGGGAGGCGCTGTGGATCGTCGGCGAGTCCGCGAGCGCGAACGCCAAGATCGGCGACGTCTACGGCACGTCCGTCGCTGGCTTCTACTCGCCCGCCGACGACGAGATCAAGATCATCACGCCCGACCCGGCCCACCCCGTCATCACGCACGCGACGCTCTCCCACGAGTTGACCCACGCGCTCCAGGACCAGCACCACGACCTGACGGACCCCGCCTACACAGGGCAGACCCAGGACGGCGACCTCGCCGTGAACGGCCTCGTCGAGGGCGAGGCCAACTACGTCCAGGCGGTCTACGAGCGCCGCTGCGGGGGCGCGTGGTCCTGCGTCGACGTCCGGTCCGGCGGGTCGGGCGGTGGCGGGAGCGGCGACGGCCCCAACCCGGGCATCCTGCTGACCGTCCTCCAGCCCTACTCGGACGGGCCGGTGTGGATCGCGGACCGCCTGGACCGGGGCGGCTGGGGCGCGGTGGACGCGGCGTGGGCGGACCCGCCGGTGAGTTCCGAACAGATCATCCACCTGACCGAGGAGTCGCCCGAGGCGGTGACGGTGTCGGACCGGGCGCGGAACGGGTGGACGGACTTCCCGGACCAGGGGGTGAACGGGACGGACACGGTGGGCGAGGCGTCGATATTCGTCATGTTCTGGTACCAGAGCGCCTACCACGGCGCCGACGCGGTCGACCCCTCGGGACTCCAGCAAACGGAGAGTCCCTACGACAGCTACGACTACGAGAGCGAACCGTCGGCGGGGTGGGCGGGGGACGCGGTGCGGCCCTACCACAAGGAGACGGCGAACGGCACGGCGTACGGCTACGTCTGGAAGACGCGCTGGGACACCGAGCGGGACGCCCGCGAGTTCCGGGACGCCTACGTGGCGGTGCTGGACGCCCACGACGCCCGGACGGTGAACGCGAGCACCTACGTCGTCCCCGGGGGTGACTGGGCCGACGCCTTCCGGGTGGTGCGCGAGGGGCGCACCGTGACGGTGGTGAACGCGCCGACGGCCGCCGCCCTCGACGACGTCCGGCCGGGGAGTGCGCCGCCGCCGGGGGCCACGGAGGAGCCGCCGCTGGGCTCACAGCCGGGTTTCACCGCACCCGTCGCCCTCCTCGCCCTCGCCCTGGCCGTCGCCCTCGCGGCGGCGCTCCGGCGACGAGTCGCGTAGCTTTTTGCACGCAGCGCCGGTACGCCCGGCATGCACGGCACTGGACGTCCGGGTGACCGCCCGTGACCTTCGACGTGGTGGACGCGTCGGCCATCCGCGAGGGGCGCGCGACCGACGCCTACTTCGAGCGCACGGAGGCGGCTCTGGACCACGCGGGGCGGAACCCCCGGGTCGTCGCGGAGGTGACCGCCGACCAGTTCCCCACCGGGTCGTTCGACCTGTTCGCCGGCGTGAAGGACGCCGCCCACCTCCTCGAGGGGCTGCCCGTGGACGTCGACGCCCTGCGCGAGGGGCGGTACTTCGACGGCGGGCCGGTGCTCACCGTCGAGGGCCGGTACCGGGACTTCTGCCGCTACGAGACGTCGCTCCTGGGATTCCTCTCGCAGGCGACGGGCATGGCGACCAACGCCGCGGCGGCGCGTCGCGCGGCGCCCGACGCGACGGTCCTCTCCTTCGGGTCGCGCCACGTCCACCCAGCCATCGCGGCCGTGGTGGAGCGCTCGGCGCTCCTCGGTGGCTGTGACGGCTTCTCCCACGTCGCCGCCGGCGACGTCCTCGGCCGCGAGGCGAGCGGGACGATGCCCCACGCGCTGGTCATCTGCTTCGGCCGGGGCAACCAGGAGGCGGCGTGGCGCGCCTTCGACGAGACCGCCGGGCCGGACGTCCCCCGCGTGGCCCTCTGTGACACCTACTCCGACGAGAAGGACGAGGCGCTCCGCGCGGCCGAGGCGCTCGGGGGGGCACTCGACAGCGTCCGCCTCGACACGACGAGTTCCCGCCGGGGCGACTTCGTCCACATCGTGCGCGAGACGCGGTGGGAACTCGACGCCGCCGGCCACGAGGACGTGGGCGTCTTCGTCAGCGGCGGCATGACCCCCGAGCGCATGCGCACCCTCCGGGAGTACGTGGACGGCTTCGGCGTCGGCGGCTACGTCAGCAACGCTGACCCCGTGGAGTTCGCCCTCGACGTCGTCGAGGTGGACGGTGCCCTCGCGGCCAAGCGCGGAAAGCTCTCGGGGCGAAAACAGGTGTACCGGACGCCGGACGGGGGCCACCACGTCGGCCTCGCGGACCGACCGGGGCCGACGGGCGGCGACCCCCTCCTCGAACCGCTGCTCCGGGACGGGGAACTCGTCCGGGAGTTCGACCTGGACGCGGCGGTGCGACGCGCGGCGGCGGAGGCGGACGCTACGGGAGGTTGAGGGTCAGTTCCTCGATCTCGCCGCCCGGGGTCCGCTCCCGGAAGACCTGTCCCTCGAAGAGGGTGACCATCACGTCGTCGGCCTCCCAGGCGCCCTTTGGCAGTCCCGCCTTCCGGCAGGTCCGGTCGAGGTACTCGTACTTGTTCCACCCGTTGTCGAGGGGGACCGTCGGGTACATCCAGGCGTTGCCGTCGGGGCTGTCGAGGGCGACGCCGTGGACGCCGACCGCCAGGTCCGCCTCGGGGTCGTCGGTGAGGACGAGGTTCGTCACCGCACAGACCGAGATGGCGAGGTTCCCGAGTTCGGCGGGCTCGACCTCCGTCCGACAGGAGTCCTCGCTCGCGGCGTTGATGGCGGACTCGACGATGCCGTGGCCGAGCTGCTGGGAACTCTCGTGGGCGCCCGCACAGCCGCGGAGTCGGCCGCCCGTGGCCTCGAGGCGGACGAACACGCCGGTCCGGTCGTAGAACGCCTCCCGCATGCTGCCCGGATGTTCCCGTTGCCCGTTGAGTACGTACGCCTCGACCGCCTCCCGTGCGAGTTCCACCGCTCGCGCCCCGTCCTGGAAGGTGAGTCTGCCTGACTGGGCCTCAGACATATACCCCTTGGTATGTCCACTTCCACCTTCAACCTGTCTCTTTCGCCGTGCAAAACCGTGAGGGTCCCCGCGACCGATGGGTTTACCCGCGCTACCGCCCTACCCGCGACCGGCAGAGGGAGTCCGGCTCCCGTGCGCCGTCCGCCGGTTCGCCGGCGGACAGGGGCATGAGGAAAGTCCCCCCACCGTCCGGACGGGCGACCGGGCGCAAGCCCGGAGCGAGAGATTGCTGGCTCTGGAACAGAAACGACACGGCCCCGCGGGACCGATGCGGTGCGCGAACCCGAGCGCGAGCGAGGGGAGACCCCACCGAGGGATGACCGCGGGGAACCGATGGAACGGCGAACCCTCGCCGGTGCAAGTCCGCGCGACAGGTAGTCCGGACACGAGCGCGGACGCTCAGCCGAATGCCGGACCGAACAGAAGGGGGCTTACTCCCCTCAGCCGACCTTTTACGGGGCGCGACCAGCGGTCGCGCCCCGCAAAACGTCGATGAAAAGCGACCTTTTTCGGGACCGTCTCGCTCAGCTCGACGGTCCCCCAAAACGTCGATGAAAAGACCGCACAGCACCGCTCAGCACCGCTCGGTGCCGCACCGCGCGGCCGCCTACGCGTCCTCGAAGTCCGCTCCCCACCTGAAGACGCCGTTCCACCGTTTGCTCGCTCGCGTCGCTCGCTCGCAAAACGTGGGCGAAACGACCGCACGGCCGCCTACGCGTCCTCGAAGCCTGCCTCCCACGCGAAGACGCCGTTCCGCTGGACCACCTCGCCGTCTATCTCCATCCGGGCGTCCTCGGTCACGTCGGCGATGAGGTCGACGTGGACCGCGCTCTCGTTGCCCGTCTCGCCCGCCGGCAGGCAGGCGTCGTAGGCCCGCCCGAGGGCCAGGTGAACCGTCCCCGCCATCTTCTCGTCGAAGAGGATGTTGTCGGTCGGTCGGTCGATGCCCCGGTTCATCCCGACGCTGAGTTCACCGAGGCGTCGGGCCCCGGCGTCCGTCTCGAGGACGCTCTCGATCACGTCCGCGCCCCCGGCGGCGTCGAACTCGACCACCTCGCCGTCCGCGAAGACGAGGCGGACGTCCCGGACGCGCCGACCCCGGACCGTCATCGGCACGTCGAACCGGATTTCGCCGTCCGCGCCGGCGGGCGCCGTGAACACCTCGCCGCTGGGCAGGTTGTGCGAGTCGTAGGCCACGCTCGCGGCGCTGTTGACCGCCGTGCGACCGGCGACCGAGAGCGTCAGGTCCGTGCCGGGCCCGACGAGTCGGACCTCGTCGGCGCCGTCGAGGCGCCGCTTCAGGCGGTCCATCTCGGTCGCGAGCGCCTCCCAGTCCCGGAGGACCGCGCCGTAGACGAACTCGCGGTAGGCCTCGACGCTCATCCCCGCCTGCTGGGCGAGCGACCGGGTCGGGTGGACCGTCGACACCCAGTCGGTGGCGAGACGGGCCGCGCGGACGCCCTCGCGGGCCCGGTCGAACGCGGCCCGGCGGTCGTCGG
Source organism: Halobacteriaceae archaeon (assembly GCA_042216525.1). Lineage (GTDB taxonomy): Archaea > Halobacteriota > Halobacteria > Halobacteriales > Halobacteriaceae > JBDGTT01. The sequence continues at coordinate 107,043 of JBDGTT010000012.1, read as the reverse complement.
GGACGTCCGCCGTCGCGGCGGTGTTGCGCCCCCCGCCGAGGCGGAGGACGACGTCGGCGCTCTCGTACAGCGCTCGCTCGTAGTCGGGGTCGGCGTCGAAGTCGCCGTCGTGGGCCCGCAGGTACGCGCGGGTCAGTTCCGCCGCGTCGTAGGTCGCCACGAGGTTCGCGCCCCGGTCGCCGAGTTCGGCGGCGACGGCCACGGCTAACTCGTGGGCGCCCTCCGCGACCGACACCACGACGTCGTCGCCCGCCTCGACGCGGGCGCTCCAGTCGACGAGCGTCCGGGCGTGTTCGCGCACGCGGTCGTCCATGGTCTCGGTGGCCCTCGCTCGGGCAAAAATCGTCCGGACCCGTCAGGGGACGACGATGACGGTCCCGGCGTCGAGTTCCAGGACGTGGACCTGCTCGCCGCTGGCCGCCCGGTACTCCCGGTCGACGTCGACCATCTCGGGGTCGAGGGTGACCGTCTCGCCGTCCACGTCGAGGGCGATCTCGCCGGTCTCGGCCATCCGGGCGACTTCGGCCGGGTCGGCGGCCTCGAGGGCGGCGATCACGTCGCCCGCGCGGTCGCGGAACGCCGGCCCGATCTCGCTGTGGTCGGGGTCGACGGCCACCGGCACCAGTTCGACGTCGGGGTCGCCGACCTCGACGTGGATCGGCGCGTTGACCGTCTCGCTCAGGTCGTAGGTGTCGAGGTGGTCCGGGCCCCCGTCGTCGAGGTAGACCTCGACGCGCTCGAGGTCGACGTTCAGGGGGAGGCCGTGCTCGGACTTCCACGCGCGGACCTCGCGGGCGACCGCCCCGATGACGTCGCCGGCGCCCTCCGCGTCCTCGTCGACGTCGATGTCCGGCCACGCGGCGGCGTGGACGCTCCCCTCGGTGCCGGGGAGGTGGTGGTAGACCTCCTCGGTCACGTACGGGGAGAACGGCGCGAGCATCCGGAGGACCGCCGAGAGCGTCGTGTAGAGGGCGTGGCGCGCGGCGTCGCGCTCGCCGGGCCGCCCGTTGTACAGGCGGCCCTTGACGAGTTCGACGTAGTCGTCCGCGAGGTCGTTCCACGCGAACTCCCGGATGGTCCGCAGGGCGCTGTCGAAGCGGTAGGCCTCCATCTCGGTCTCGACCTCGTCGGCGACGCGGGCGCACTTCGCGAGGATCCACCGGTCGGCGTCGCGGTAGGCCGGGGCCGACACGTCTGGCGTGTCCGCGTCGAAGTGGCCGGCCGAGAAGCGGGCGATGTTCCAGAGCTTCGTGATGAACCGCGAGGCCGAGGTGACCTCCTTCCACTGGAACTGGATGTCGGTGCCGGGTTGGCCGCCCAGCGCCATCGCCTGTCGGAAGGCGTCGGCGGAGTGCTCGTCGACGACCTCCTCGGGCTGGACGAAGTTGCCCCTGGACTTGGACATCTTGTTGCCGTCGTCGCCGAAGACCATCCCGTTGATGAGGATGGTCTCCCAGGGTATCTCGTCGGTGAGCGCCGCCGTGCGGAGGATGGTGTAGAACGCCCACGTCCGGATGATGTCGTGGCCCTGCGGGCGGAGGCTCACGGGGTCGAACTCGGCGTCGGGCCACCCGCCGACGTGGAGCGCCGAGATCGAGGAGTCCATCCACGTGTCCATCACGTCCGTCTCGCCCTCCCAGTCGGTCCCGCCGCACTCGGGACAGGCCTCGACGTCGGGCCCCTCCTCGGTGGGGTCGACGGGGAGGTCCTCGAGGTCGGCCACGTGGGCCGCCCCGCAGTCGGCGCAGAACCACGCCGGGATCGGCGTCGCGAACACGCGCTGCCGGGAGATCACCCAGTCCCAGTCCATCCCCGTCGTCCAGTCCTCGAGGCGCTCGTACATGTGGTCGGGCACCCACTCGACCTCGCGGGCCTTCTCGAGGATCTCGTTCTGGTCGACGCGGACGAACCACTGCTCCTTCGAGAGGATCTCGATGGGCGTGTCACACCGCCAGCACGCGCCGACGGACTGCTCGGTCGGTTCGGCGTCGTTCAGGTGCCCCGCGGCGTCGAGGTCCGCGGCGATGGCGGTCTTGGCCTCGTCGATGGTCAGCCCCTCGTACCCGCCCGCGAGCGTCCCGAGGTGGCCGTCCTCGGTGAACACGGGCCGCAGGTCGAGGTCGTACTCGGCCCACCAGTCCACGTCCTGCTTGTCCCCGAAGGTGCAGATCATCACCGCGCCGGTCCCGAACTCGGGGTCGACGTTCTCGTCGGCGACGAGTTCGACCTCGTGACCGAACAGCGGCACCTCGAAGGTGTCGCCCGCGCGGCCGGCGTAGCGCTCGTCGTCGGGGTCGACCGCCATCGCGACGCAGGCCGCGAGGAGTTCCGGCCGGGTCGTCGCGATCTCGATGTCGTCGTTGCCCACGCCCTCGAAGGTGACGTAGTACAGCGTCCCCTCGCGGTCGACGGGTTCGACCTCCGCGTCCGCGATGGCCGTCTCGCAGCGCGGACACCAGTTGACGGGGTGTTCGTCGCGGTAGACGTAGTCCGCGTCGGCCATCTCGACGAACGAGCGCTGGGTCTTCCCCCAGTACTCGGGGTCCATCGTCCGGAACTCCTGGTCCCAGTCGATGGAGAAGCCCAGGCGGGTCATCGTCTCCTTCATCGCGCCGATCTGGTCTTCGGTGTGCTCGACGCACATCTGCCGGAACTCGTCGCGGGGGACGTCCGTGCGGTGGATGCCCTGGTTCTCCTCGACTTTCACCTCGGTCGGGAGGCCGTGGCAGTCCCACCCCTGCGGGAAGGAGACGTCGTGGCCCTGGAGGCGGTGGTACCGCGCGAGGAAGTCCATGTAACACCAGCCCAGCGCGTTCCCGATGTGGAGGTTGCCGGTCGGGTACGGCGGCGGCGTGTCGATGACGTAGTCGGTGTCGCCCGTGTCCGCGTACCGGTAGACGTCGGAGTCGAGCCACCGCTCGCGCCACTCGGCCTCGGCCCGCGCCGGGTCGTACTCCTCGGGCATCTCGGTCCCGCCCTCCGCGTCCGCGTCAGTGTCTGTCTGGCTCATGGCTGTGTCTCGGGGGTCGTGTGCTCGTCGGCGCCGAAAGCCGCACCTGTCCGTCCGGGGGTCCGGTGACCGCCGTCCGCGACGGCCGACGACGAGAACGGCGTGGCTGCCGCCGTCTACCGACGTACTACCGACGGCATCACGCTCATACCCGGTGTGAGCGCGTGCCCGTCAATAAAGGTTCCCGTCCCGCGCCGGCCGTCAGGACTCCGCGGCCGCGACGTACAGGTAGCCGGTGACGAGGACGACCACCGCCTCGGCGACCTTCGCGACGACGGAGAGCGCGTTCGGGCGCCCGCTCATCGCGAGGAAGGCCACGATGGTGACCAGCGCGTAGGCGGCGGCGACGAGGTAGAGCGGCCGGCGCCAGTACCGACTCAGGTAGAGAACGACGCCGCCGAGCCACCCGACGCCGTTCAGGTAGAACAGCGTCCCCGTCGTCTGGTTGAACCCCATCACGCGCGGGGCGAGGCTCAGGTGGATCACCGCCGAGACGAGCGCCGCCACGATGGCGACGTACGCCAGCCCCGAGTCGGGGCTACTGATCAGCGGTCGTCGCTCGGACGCGGACGCGGAGGTGCGGTTCGACATGCGTGGCTAGTGACCGCGAGACACGTTAACCCTCGGGTCGATGGCGTCGTCTGGACGGCCAGCGGCGTCCCGTCGAGGCGGGGTGGTGGCGCGGGACCGCAACCGCTACGGCCCCGCGGGCCACATTCCGGCGCATGCAACTGGGCGTCATCGGCCTCGGACGCATGGGCCAGATCGTCGTCGACCGCTGTCTCGACGCCGGCCACGACGTGGTCGCGTTCGACCTGGACGAGGCGGCCGTCGCGGACGCGGCCGACGCGGGCGCGGCGCCCGCGGACTCGGTCGCCGACCTCGCGACGTCGCTGGGCGAGACGAAGCGCGTCTGGCTCATGGTCCCCGCGGGCGAGGCGGTCGACGCCGCCCTCGACGACCTGGCGCCACACCTCGACGCCGACGACGTCGTGGTCGACGGCGGCAACTCCCACTTCGAGGACTCGGTCAGGCGCGCCGAGACGACCGAGGCGGCCTACCTCGACTGTGGCACCTCGGGCGGCCCCGCCGGCGCGGACCTGGGCTTCTCGCTGATGGTCGGCGGGCCCGCGTGGGCCTACGAGGCGATGACCCCCGTCTTCGACGCCGTGGCGACCGGCCCCGAGGGCCACGACCGGATGGGGCCCGCCGGGTCCGGCCACTACGTCAAGATGGTCCACAACGGCGTCGAGTACGCCCTCATGCAGGCCTACGGCGAGGGGTTCGAACTGCTCCACCGCGGCCGCTACGACCTCGACCTCGAGGCCGTCGCCCGGACGTGGAACAACGGCGCCGTCATCCGGTCGTGGCTGCTCGAACTCTGCGAGGAGGCGTTCCGCGAGGAGGGCTCCGACCTGGGGGACGTGGCCGACCACGTCGCCGGTGGTTCCACGGGCACGTGGACGGTCCAGGAGGCCCTCGAACGGGAGGTGCCGGTCCCGCTCATCTACCAGGCCCTCGCGGAGCGGTTCGGGTCCCGGTCAGAGCGCTTCTCGCGGCGCCTCGCCAACCGCTTGCGGTACGGGTTCGGCCGCCACGAGGTGGCCCGCGAGGGCGACGAGGGCTAGTCGCGCCCCGCGCCCTCGCCGCGGTAGACGTCGCCGACGCGGCGGTACTCCATCCCGTCGGCCACCTCGCGGGCGACGTCGTCCCCCCGGACCTCGCTCACGACGTGGAGCGCCAGGTCCAGTCCCGCGGTCACCCCGCCGGCGGTGAGGACGTCGCCGTCGTCGACGACGCGCGCGTCCACCACGTCGACGTCGTACTCGCGGAGGTCACCGAGTGCGCCGTGGTGGGTGACCGCCGGGCGGCCGTCGAGGACGCCCGCTGCGGCGAGGACCATCCCGCCCGTACAGACCGACGCGACCGTGACGCCCGCGTCGTGGGCGTCGCGGACTGCCCGCGGCAGGTCGCCGCGTTCGACTTCGGCCCACGCGCCGGCCTCGGCGCGGGCGTTCCACCCGCCGCCGGGGACCAGGAGGAGGTCCGGGTCGGCGTCGGCGAGGCGGCCGTCCGGGGCGACGGTCAGGCCGTGGCTCCCCTCCACCCGCTCCCGGTCGTCGAGCGTCCGGGTCGTCGCGTCGAGGCCGGCGTTCCGGAACGTCTCGTAGGGGCCGACCGCGTCGAGTTCGTCGAAGCCGTCGTAGAGGAGGACCGCGATGTCTCGTCCGTCCATGGGTGGCGTTGGCCGGGCCGTGCCAAAACTCCCCGGTCCACCGCCGTTCGGACCCCGTCCACCCCATTTATGACCGGTCCGCGAGTGACGTGCGTGTGCGCCTCGGCTACCACTGCGCGTCGTTCGCGTTCCCCGGCACCGACGACCCCCCGTTCGAGGCGGCGCTGTCGCTCGCCCGCCGCCTCGACGAGGCCGGCTTCGACTGGTTCTCGACGATGGACCACCTCTGGCAGTTGCCGTTCGTCGGCGAGCGAGACGAACCGTACTTCGACGCCTACACCACGCTGCCGGCCGTCGCCCGGGCGACTGAGTCGGTCGAACTGGGCGCGCTCGTCACCAGCCCGCACTACCGGAACCCCGCCATGCTCGGCAGGCAACTGACGACGCTCGACCACGCGAGCGACGGCCGCGCCGTCCTCGGCATCGGCGCCGGGTGGTTCGAGGAGGAGTACGCGGCCTACGGGTTCGAGTTTCCCGACCCCGAGACCCGCGTCCACCACCTCCGAGACACCGTGGCCCTCGTGCGGGCGATGTGGACCCGTCAGTCCCCGCTCACCTACGAGACGCCCTCGTTCGGCGTCGAGGACCTCTACCTCGAACCCAAGCCGGTCCAGGACGGCGGCCCCGACGTGCTGGTCGGGGGCGGCGGCGAGGACCTGCTGTTGAAGGCCGTCGCCGACGTCGCCGACCGGTGGAACGTCCCGGGCGTCGGCCCCGACGCGTTCGACCACAAGTGCGACGTGCTCGCGGGCTACTGCGACCGCTTCGGCACCGACCCGGACGCCGTCGAGAAGACGGTGTTGCAGACGGCGGTCATCCGGGACACCACGGCGGCGGCACACGAGGCCTACGAGCGCCTCCAGGCCCAGACGGCCGCCGCGTCACCGACGCCCCGCGACGAGTACCGCGGGCTGGTCGGCACCGCCGACGAGGTACTCGCTCGCCTCGGCGCCTTCGCGGACCGCGGCGCCGACGCGGTGATGGTCCGCGCGGAGCGCAACGACCCGGAGACGCTCGACCGCCTGGTCGACACCGTGGTCCCGGCACTCGATTGACGCCGGCGTGCCGGCAATCACAACGCTGTTAAACCACCTCTCCGTAGCGTCGGCCATGGTTGACCTACTGGGGCTCACCCTCGGGCTCGGGCTGACCGTCGTCGTGGTGGTGTTCCACTTCGCGAGGGGGACGTCCCGGCCCATCCCGGAGGACATCGCGCAGGACGTGCTCCAGCGTCGCGCGGCGACGGTCGCCGAGACCGACTTCCCGGAGCCGATGAACCGCGCCCCGGGCGGCGGCGGGGTCGCGGCGGTCGGCGGGGGCGCCGAGGCGGAGGGCGAACTCGAGGAGGAGGCCGAGGAGGAGACCGGCTTCGACCCCGACTCCATCGCCGAGGACGAGGTCGAGTACTTCGAGATAGAGTACGCCAAGGAGGGCGAGACCATCGAGGTGGCGAACAACGAGTCGCTGCTCGAGGCCGGCGAGGACGAGGGCTGGGACCTGCCCTACGCCTGCCGGCAGGGCCAGTGTGTCTCCTGTGCGGGGCACCTCGACGGCGACGCCCACGAGTTGGTCCGCCACGCGAACAACGAGGTCCTCGACGACGACGAGATGGAGCAGGGCTACTGCCTGACCTGCGTGGCCTACCCGACGGCGGAGTTCACGCTGGAGACCAGCGAGTCCCCCTGACCCCGTCGGTTTCCCGCCCAGAGAACGGCCCACAGTTCACAACCGTTAAAGCCCGCCTGTTGCTATCTGTCACCGTGGGCGCGTAGCTCAGTGGACAGAGTGCTTGGTTCCGGACCAAGTTGTCGGGGGTTCAAATCCCTCCGCGCCCGTGAAACGTGACGACGAGCGGGGCGAGTCGTCACGTGAACAGGCGCGGAGGGATTTGAATCAGAGAGCGAACGCACGTGAGCGACCGCGGTTCAAATCCCTCCGCGCCCGTGGAGCGACGAACGGCAGTGAGGAGCGAACCGGCGTGTGGGGATTTGAAGCGGGGAGGTCGCGCACGTCCGACCGACTCCCGTCGCGGCACCCGGAGTATTATGGCTCCTCGTCGTCACGTCCGACCGTGACCGAGAGTCGTCTGCCTCTCGTCGAGGACCGTCCGGTCGTCGCGTTCTTCGTGGGGGCGTTCGCGTACACCTGGGTTCTGTCGGCGCCCGCGGTGGTCCTGGAGCCGAGCTGGACCGCCGCAATCTTGATCTACGTCGGGAGCTTCGGCGCGCCGGTCAGTGCCGCCGTCGTGACGTGGGCCCGCGGCGACGACGTCCGCGCGTGGGCCCGACAGATCGTCGCGTGGCACGTCGGCTGGCGGTGGTGGGCGGTCGGGCTCGGCCTCCCGGTGCTGGCGGCGGCGCTCATCACGGTCGGGATTTTCCTCCTTCGCGGGCCGGTCGACCTCGGCCGCGCGCTCCCGTCGCCACTCCTCGTCGTGGGGCTGTTCGCGTTCTCGATAGTCCTCAGCGGCGGCCTGAACGAGGAGCCGGGGTGGCGGGGGTTCGCGCAGGCCCGCCTCAACGAGCGCTACGGGGCGTTGAACGCGAGCCTGCTGATCGGCGTGCTCTGGGCGCTCTGGCACCTCCCCTACTTCCTCGCGCCCGTCACCCCCCACTCGAGCTTTCCACTCGTCAATCAGATCGGCTGGTTCGGCGGCATCGTGACGCTCTCGGTCCTCCTCGCGTGGGCGTACAACAGCACCGGGAGCGTCCTCGTTCCCATGGCGCTGCACGCGATGGCGAACACCGCCGACGTCGTCATCCCGTTCGTCCCGGAGCGCATCGTCGTCGACGGCGTCGTCGACACCGGGGCGGTCGGCGTCGTCACCGCCGTCCACGTCGGCGTCTACGTCCTGATCGTCCTCGTGGTCGTCGCGGTGTACGGTCCGCGGACGCTCGCTCCCGGCGACCCGCCGACGGCGGCGGACGCGGGGCGGATCCGGCGCCCGTGACGCGGCGGACTCGTTCGGGACTCGGTGCTGCCGGTGCGACGGGCGGACGTGGCCCGTCCCGACGCCGAGCGAGGCAGGGCCGCTCGGCGAACCCTACCCGTCGACCGCCGCCTCGTCGGCCCGCGTCGAGACGGTCACCCAGCCGTTCGACTCCACGCTAACCTTGTAGCCGTGGTAGCAGAACTCGACGACCGACTCCACGCGGTCGTTCGTGCCACTGGGGCGACCGAAGAGCGCCTCCTCGAGGGCTGCGACGTCGACCACGTCGTACAGCGGCGGCGAGAGCACTTCCGTCATCGAGACGCCCTCGGCCTCGGCGATGGCACCGACGATCACCGTCGTCAGGTTACGGGAGTCCGTCGGGTCGTAGTGCGACTGTGTCTCGAAAATCCAGTCACCGGCCGCCGTCTCGGCGTCCGTCCGTCGGTCGTCACTCGTGGACGTCGGGCCGTCCCGCTCAGCCATCCGTCACCTCCTCCTGGTAGCCGCTCTTGGCGTGGGTCTCCTGTGCGTCGTCGACGCTCGCGCCGAGTCCCTCCAGCGCTGCGAGCACCTGGACGGCGCTCTCGCCGGCCACGATGACCTCTCCCTCTCTGTCTGCGTACTCGACGATGCCGTGTGCGATGAGTTTCGGGACGTGGGCGTGATAGAGCGAGACGACCATCTCGTCGCGGTCGGCGTCGGAGACGGCTTCCTCGGCGACGCCCTGCTCCCACGCGACGAGCTTCGTCGCCAGCCCCCGGAGGGTCCACTCCGTGCTGGAGAGCAGCGAGTAGACCAGGTAGCGCCGTCGCGGGTGGGCCAGCGCCTCGAACACGTACTCCATCTCCAGGACGCCCGCCGGGGGCGGCTCCACGTCGCGGACGAACTCGTCGACGGCGCGCTGGACTCCACCCGACGGTCTCGACTCTTCCGCGTCCTCGTCCATGTAGTCGATGTCGGGTGACGAACGTATAAACCCCGACCCTGACGGTCCAACCCGCCGGGTGCTCGCGTCGGCTGTCGAGCCCGGGGGACGCCCCGCGGGGTGCCGACTCGTCGACCGCCCGGGCCGCCCGGAGAGCAGGCGTCCGCGTCACGCCGGACAGACGGCCGTGACCGGTACCACACCGGACAGACGGCTGTCTGTCCGGCCCGTCGCACCGGCACCGGGAGTCGCTTCCGGCCGACGTGCGGTCGACCCCCGACACGTCGCCTCCACCGGCGGTTCGTCGCTTCGCCGACGCTCCCGCTGGGGGATTTATCGTCCCCCGGTGTCGAACACGTTCCACCGACGATGCCCGACCACACCCGGGACGACGGCCCCCCGCCCCTCGGCGCGAACCGACCGACTGCGCTCTTCGCGACCTGGCTGTTCGTCGGCGTGGCCGCCACCCTGGTGGGCCTGTACGTGACCGTCGACCTGGGACTGACGGAGAGCTGGCTCCTCCTCGGCGGCGGCGTCCTCCTCGTCGCCTACGTCCTCCGGGAGTGGTTCGTCCGCGGCGGTGGCGACTTCGTCGACCAGCGCGAGAGCACCGCGTTCGCCGTCCTGACCGCAATCGTCCTCCTGGTGACGCTGTTCATCGTCTACGCCCGGGTCCTGGCCTGAGGTCGGGCCCTTGCACGGGCGCCATCGTCAGGAGAATCCCACGAACGGACTGGCATGGCCACGTTCTCTGGATATCCCCTATCTAATGGGTCAATCACGGGGTGAAACATACACACTCAAATCGAATATTAGGCTGTATGGGCAAAACTATACGTGCCTCCTCGGCTACCCCGCTAGCATGGTCGCGAACCTCCTCGGCCGATTCAGGCAGACGATCGCTCGACCGCCCGACGACGCCGTCCGCTGTGCCCTCTGCGGGGGACGGTACACGCGAGAGCCCCTGAACTGTCCGGCCTGCGGGTCCGCGACGTTCGTCGACGACGGGCACTGACCGTCCGTGGTCTCCGGCCCGCACCGTACCTTATACGGCCTATTATCCACTACACAACATCCAATTCACTAACCACGTCCTAAACCATCATGCGAAGGGCTTTTGTGGGAGATGCCCCTCGACCTGTTCGTGAGCGCAACTGGACAAACGGTCACGATAATCCGGAAATTAACGTCGCTTCGGATTCCGATACGGAACAGTACAGTACAATCGATACCGAATTCGGGGAGTAGGGTGGAAACCTCAACTGTCGAATTCGATCCCGGACGGGGCAGAACGGACGGCAGTCGGGGGGGTCGGGTCGATGGTTGACCTCGGCGCGCTGACCGGCGGCGTCAACGCCATCTGGGTGCTGACGGTGTCCTTCCTCATCTTCTTCATGCAGCCGGGGTTCGCACTGCTGGAGGCGGGGCAGGTCCGCGCGAAGAACGTCGCGAACGTCCTCATGAAGAACCTGATGGACTGGGCGATGGGCGTGCTCGTCTACTTCCTCGTCGGTGCGGGGGTGGCCGGCGTCGCCGGCGGCCTCACCTCGACGGGGACGTTCTCGCTGTCCTCGGCGTTCGCGTACGTCAACAGCCCGGACGCGTGGGTCGGCTGGCTGTTCGGTGCGGTGTTCGCCATGACGGCGGCGACCATCGTCTCCGGTGCGGTCGCCGAGCGCATCTCGTTCAAGGCGTACGTGTTCTACTCCGTCGCGCTCACGGCGGTCATCTACCCCGTGATCCAGGGGTTCGCCTGGGGCGGGGGCCTGCTCTCCTCGGGCGGGTTCCTCGGTGCGGCCGTGGGCGTCGGCTACCTCGACTTCGCGGGCGCAACGGTCGTCCACATGCTCGGCGGCATCGCCGGCCTCGTGGGCGCCTGGGTCCTCGGTCCCCGGCGCGGCCGGTACGACGAGTCCGGTGACAGCCAGCCCATCCCGGGGCACTCCATCACGTTCGTCTTCCTGGGGACGTTCATCCTGGCCTTCGGCTGGTACGGCTTCAACGTGGGCACGCAGGCGACGGTCCTCGCGGCCCAGAACGGCGACGTCACGTTCATGGGGGCCGCGCTGGGCCGCATCGCGCTCAACACCACGCTCGGGATGGGCGCCGGCGCCGTCGCGGCGGCGCTCGCGACCACCTACACCGAGGGCAAGCCGGACCCGCTGTTCACCGCGAACGGCCTGCTCGCCGGCCTCGTCGCCGTGACGGGCGCCGTCCCGCACGTCACCTGGTGGGGCGGCATCGCGCTCGGCGTCATCGCCGGCGTCCAGACCCCCTTCGTCTACCGCTGGGTGGTCGACCGGCTGAAGGTCGACGACGTCTGCGGCGTGTTCGCCGTCCACGGCAGCGCCGGCGCCATCGGCACGTGGCTCATCCCGGTGTTCGCCGTCGGTGGCTTCTCGATGGCCCAGTTCGCCATGCAGACGGCCGGCGTGCTGGTCATCGCCGTCTGGACCATCGTCACGACTTACGTCGTCTTCAAACTCGCCGACGCCACCGTCGGCCTGCGCGTCAGCGAGGCCGAGGAGTCGGAGGGTCTGGACCAGAGCGAACACGGCTTCACGGCCTACCCCGAGTTCGTCGAGACCGGCGTCGACGGCGGCGGATCGACCGGCGTCCCGCCCGAGGGGAGCGGTACCGTCGTGACCGACGGGAGCGGGGGTGACTGACGTGGCCGACATCGAGATGGTCGTCGCCATCATCCGACCGGACAAACTCGGTGCCGCCAAGCGCGCTCTCGCGGAGACGGGCGCCCCGTCGCTGACCGTCACCGACGTCTCCGGACGGGGCAGCCAGCCCGCCAAGACAGGGCAGTGGCGCGGCGAGGAGTACGTCGTCGACCTCCACCAGAAGGTCAAGATCGAGTGCGTCGTCGCGGACGTCCCCGCCGACGACGTCGTCGCGGCCCTGCGCGAGGCGGCTTACACCGGCGAGACGGGCGACGGCAAGATATTCGTCCTGCCCGTCGAGGACGCGGTGCAGGTCCGCACCGGCGACCGCGGCGTCGACGCCGTCTGACGGCGACCACCCCCCGGATCATCCACCGTGGCTCCCACCGACGACGGCCTCGACGACCTCGACCGGGCGATTCTCGCCGCGCTGCTCGACGACGGACGCACCTCGGTGACCGCCGTCGCGGCCGCCGTCGACGCGACCGCGGCGACCGTCTCGGACCGCCTCGACGCGCTGGTCGAGCGCGGGGTCCTCGCCGGCGTCGAACCCTCCCTCGACTACGCGGCGCTCGGATACGACCTCGTCGTCGTCTTCTTCCTCTCGGTCCGCGCCGACGCCCGCGAGGCCCTCCTGGACCGCCTGCGGGAGAACGACCGTCTCGTGATCGTCTACGAGGTGACGGGCGCCCACGACGTCGTCGCCGTGGGCCGGTTCCGGAGCGGCGAGTCCCTCGACGACCGCGCGGCGGACGTGCTGCTCTCGCCCGCCGTCGAGCGCCTGTCTGCGGGGGTGACGCCGGTCGGCGACCCCGCGCTCGGACCGCGCCCCGTGCCGGCTGACGCCGACGCCGGTGACCGGGTGACGTTTCCCGCGGACGACCCGTCGGCGGACTCCTGACGACCGAACGGTCGGAGATGTCGGACCTCGATGTCCGAACGGGCTCTGACCGTCCGAAATTCGCTCGAATCGATTTAAGGTCTCCATATTATCTGGACAGATGGCGAGAAAGTGTTATCCGTGGCGGGCGCCACGCTCCGGACGTGACGGAGGTGATGGCAGGACACGCCCGCCCCTGACCCCGGCGCCGCACCGCCCGACGCTCACCGGGCGCGTGGCGTCGTCACGTCTGGCGGTCTCTCGACCCCGATTTCGCACCGCTCCCGCGTCCGTTCCCGGACGTGGGGGTGGGGCGGTCACGCGTCCACGGGACGCGTGCCGCCGCCGTCTCTTCCGGCCGGTTCGACTGGACGAACAGTCGCCTCTCGGCCTCCTGGGTTTCTGTTCGCGCAATTCTGTCCCGAACGACAGGCTATGTACCCGCCGGGAACGGTTGGAGTCGTACGGACTCTCATCGAGTGATGGACAGAGACGACATCCGGACGACGCGGAAGGCCCAGCAGTTCGGCTCCTCGACCATCGCCGTCTCCTTGCCCGCGGCCTGGGTCCGGCGACTCGGGGTCGAGAAGGGCGACGAACTCCACCTCTCCTTCGACGCCCAGGGGGACACGCTCCGCGTCTCGCCGGCCTCGGTCGAGGCGACCCACCCGTCGGTGGACGTCGACGTCACCGGACTCTCGGCCGCCACGGTCAGGCACCTCCTCCGGGCCCAGTACGTCCTCGGGCGGCGCCGCGTCCGGGTCCACGCCGACGGCGGTCTCACGCCCGCGCACCGGGAGGGGCTCGTGGACACCGAGCGCCTCCTGATGGGCTTCACCGTGGTCACCGAGGGCGACGACGCCGTCGACGTCCGCTGCTCGGTCGACGCCGGGGACTTCGAGGTGCCGGCCCTCCTCGGTCGCCTCGCGGACCAGGAGGCCACCCTCCGGGCCGACGTCGCCGACGCCGCCGTCGGCGACGGCTCCCCCCCGGGCGACTCCCGGCCCTCCGGGGCTCGCCGGCTCTTCTACCTCCTCTCGCGCGTGGTCCACGTCGGTCTCGGGTCGCCCGGTCGGCCCGGGTCGGTCGGCGCCCAGACGGCGGCACACCTCCTCGGCTACCACGCGGTGGCCGACCACCTCGCGACGGCGGTGGACCGCCTCGACGGCGTGGTGCAGGCGTGCGAGGACGGGGACCGGCCCCCGGTCGACGAGGCCGCCCTGGACCGGGTGCGGACGCTCGCCGCGACGGTGGACCGCGCGGCGACGGCGAGTCACACGGCCGTGCTCGACCCGTCCGTCGAGGGCGTCGTCGAGGCCTGGGCGACCGTCGAGGCCGCCGCCGAACGGTTCGCGGCCGACCACGCCGCGGTGGCGTCGGCGCTCCCGCCCGCCGCCGCCTGCGTGCGCCGCCTCCTCGCGGCCCTCCGGGACCGCCTCGGCGCCGCCCACCACGCTCTCGACGTGGCCTCGCGGTTCGCGTTCGCGTCTCCCCGGGCCTGACGCGCCGGGTGCTTTACTACCCGGGCGGCGCCACACTGGCGTATGCCCGACCGCCTCCTCATGACCCCGGGCCCGACGGCCGTCCCTCCCGACGTCCGCGAGGCGATGGCCCGACCGCTCGTGAATCCCGACGTCGAACCCGAGTTCGTCGACTTCTACCGGTCGGTCCTCGACGACCTGGCGGCACTCTACGGCACCGACGACGACGTCCTCGTCCTCGGCGGCGAGGGGATGCTCGGCCTCGACGCGGCCGTGGGGTCCCTCGTCGACCCGGGGGACCGCGTGCTCTGTCTCGCGAACGGCGTCTTCGGTGCCGGCTTCGCGGACCTCGTCGAGACCCACGGCGGCGACCCGGTTGTCCACGAGGTCCCTCCCGACGAGGGGTTCGACGCCGACGCGGTGGCCGACGTCGTCGCCGAGGCCGACGTCGAGGTGGCGACGATGGTCCACTGCGAGACGCCCACCGGGGTGTTGAACGACCTCGACGCCGTCCTCGACGTCCTCGCGGCGGCGGACGTGCTGACGGTCGTCGACGCCGTCTCGTCGCTCGGCGGCGCGCCCGTGCCCGTCGACCGCGTCGACGTCTGTCTCGGCGCCTCCCAGAAGTGCCTGAGTTCCCCGCCGGGCCTGACGACGCTCTCGGTCAGCGACGCCGCGTGGGACCGCGTCGCGGCGACCGACCAGGACTCCTTCTACGCGAGCCTCGCGCCCTGGCGCGACGTCGACCTCTCGGGGGACGGCCCGGTGTTGCTCCCCTACACTCACCTCGTCTCGAACCTCTACGCCCTCGAGGCGTCGCTCGACCGCCTGCTCTCGGAGGGTCTCGCGGCCGCCTACGACCGCCACGAGGCGGCGGCGGACCTGTGTCGTCGCCGCGGCCGGGACCTCGGCCTCGACCTCGTCGGGGACGCCGCGACCGCCTCGCCGACCGTCACCGCCTTCGCGGTCGAGGGACGGGCGCGCGAGATCCAGCGACGCCTCGCCGCAGACCACGGCGTCGTCGTCGCTACCAGCGTCGGTCCGTACGCCGACGACGTCCTCCGGGTGGGGCACATGGGGTACAACGCCGACCTGGCGAAGGTCGACCGGACCATGGACGCCCTCGCGGCCGTCCTCGGGGACTGACCGCAGGCGAGGCACGCGAACCCGCCGGGCCCTGCCGCGAGCGGAGTGCCTAAGACCCCCGCCGCGGTCCGCATCGACGTGGACGACACCGCCGCCACCCCGGAGCGACTGTTCGGTGGCTACCCGGGCCGCATCCTGGCGCTCGTCACCCTGGGGGAACTCATCATCTCGTTCGGCGGCCTCGTCCTCCCGCCCCTGCTCCCCGCGATTCGGGCGTCGCTGTCCATCTCGCCGGCGCAGGCCGGCGCGGTCATGACCGTCTGGTGGCTCTTCGTCGCCCTCCACAACTACCCGGGCGGTCGCCTCGCGGATCAGCTCACGCACAAGACGGTCCTCACGGCCGGACTCGGCCTCGCCGCCGTCGGGCTCCTCGTCCTCTCGGCCGCGGACACCTACCTCGCCCTGCTCGCGGGCGTGGCCGTCCTCGGCCTCGGTCGGGGGCTGTTCCAGCCGGCCGCCATCACGCAGATTTCTGCCCTGTTCGTCGCCAAGCGCGGCCAGGCGCTCGGCGTCCGGAACGCCGCGTTCACCCTCGGGGGGACCGCCGCCGGCGGTGCGGCCGTCGCCGTCCTCGCCGTCGCGGACTGGCGGGCCGCGTTCCCGCCCATCGCCGGCGCGCTCCTGGTCGTCGCCGCCGTCAGTCACCGGTGGAACCGCCAGTCTTACGAACTCCGCCGCGTCTCCATCGGCCTCCGGGAGACCGGTCGGCGCCTCGCCGAGATGCGGGACGTCAGGTGGCTGACGCTCGCGCTCTCGCTGTACGGCTTCGCCTGGAACGGTGCCACCTCCTTTCTCCCGACGTACCTGCAGGTCGGGAAGGCCCTCGACCCGGCGACGGCCAGCCTCGCCTTCTCGGGGGTCTTCCTCGTCGGGGGCGTCGCCCAGCCGGTGGCCGGCCTGTTCGGCGACCGGGTGGGGCACCTCCGCGCCGGGGCGGCCTCGGCGGTGCTGTGCTCGCTGGGCGTGGGCGCGCTCGTCCTCGGGTCCGGGGCCGTCCTGGTCGTCGGCCTCGTCGTGTTCGCCGTCGGGCTGGCGTCCTTCTGGCCGGTCGTCACCGCCCACGGGATGGCGATGCTCCCGGACGAGAGCCGCGGCGGCGACTGGGGCGCCGTCACCACCGTCTACCTCGTCGCGGAGAGCCTCGGGTCGACGGCGGTCGGCCTCGTCGCGGAGTACGCCACCTACGCCGACGCCTACCTCCTCCTGCTCGGCTGTTTTCTGGGGACCGCCGGCATCACCACCTGGTTGACCCGCCGGTAATCCGCACCCGCGGAGCGAAAGAGACGTGACGGCGGCGGCCGACCGTCCGGCGATGGTCCGCTCAACGCTCCGCCGCCTCCTCGAGTGGTTCCCCGCGGCCCTCGCCCGGGTGGGCGTCGTCGACCGCGCCAAGGCCACGGCGGCCGTCGACCTCGCGGCGCCGGTCATGGTGACCGGCGGCCTGCGCGTTCTCCTCCGGGTGGCCGACTTCGTGATGGTGGGGCTGGCGCTGGGGGACGCCGCCATCGCGGGCCTCGAACTCGGCTTCCAGTACTACTTCGTTGGCTTCGGCCTCTCGCTGGCCCTCTCCTCGGGGACCATCAGTGTCGTCTCCCGCCTGCAGGGCGCGGGCGACCGGGCGCGGGCGGACCTCGCGGTCAAGCAGTCGCTGTGGCTGGCCGTCGCCGTCTCGGTGCCGCTGACCGTCGCCTCGTGGGTCTACGCCGACCGCCTCGTCGGGCTGTTGACCGCCGACCCCGCCGTCGCCCGGTACGGCGCCACCTACCTCGCCGTCGTGATGTTGTCCTTGCTCCCGCGGTTCTGGAGCATGGTCGCCTCGCGGGCCCTCGCCGGCAGCGCGGACACCCGGACGCCGATGTACGTCCGCCTGACGACGCTCCCCACCAACGTGGTGCTGAACGCCCTCCTCATCTTCGGCCTGGGCCCGTTCCCGCGCCTCGGCGTCGCGGGCGCGGCCATCGGCACCGCCGTCGCGAACACGCTCGCCGCCGCCGTCTTCCTCGCCCTCCTCGCGTCGGGGCGGTACGCGGTCCGCCTCCGCCTCGGCGGCCCCCAGTTCGACCCGTCGCTCCTCGCGGCCGTCGTCCGCGTCGGCTTGCCCCTCTCCGGGATGCGCCTCCTCCAGACGTTCGGGCGGTTCCCGTTCCTGTTCGTCCTCGGCGCCATCAGCACGCCGGCGGTGGCCGCCTACGCCATCGCGCGGCGGGTGATGCTCTTAGCGATGATGCCCGCGTGGGGTTACTCGACGGCGGCGAGCACGCTCGTCGGCCAGCACCTCGGCGCCGGCGACCCGGACGCCGCGGCCGACTACGGGTGGCAGACGGCCCGCGTCGCGCTTGCGACCCAACTACTCGTCGCCGCCGTCCTCGTGGCGGCCGCCCGGCCCGTCGCCCGTCTGTTCGGCACGGCACACGTCGACCTGACGGTGACGTTCGTCCGGGTGTTCGGCCTCGCCGTCGCCGGGTTCAGCCTCTCCCGGACCATGCGCGGCGGCCTCCGCGGCGCCGGCGACACGCGCTGGCCGCTGTACGGCACCCTCGTCGGGACCTACCTCGTGCGCCTCCCGGTCGCCGTCCTGGCCCTGCCCGTCGGCTTCTCGGTGGCCCTCCCCGTCGTCGGCGCGCGCGTCGCCCCCGGTCTCGGCCTCGGCTTCCCCGCAATCTACGCCGCCATCGTCTGTGACTACTACGTCAAGGCAGCCGTGAACGCGGGCCGGTTCCGGAGCGGGCGCTGGCGGTCCGTCGCCCGCGCCAGCGGCGTCACCGGCGCGACGGAGTGACCGCCCCATGGATCAGCCCCCGGAGACCGGCGAGAAGATGCTGACCGTGTCCCCGTCTTCGAGCGGGGTGTCGAGGCCGTCGAGGTAGTAGACGTTCCGGTCGTTGCGGAGGACGTTCAGGTGGCCGTGGACGTCGCCGTCCGCGTCGAGGAGGTCGAGGGCCGGGTAGGTCTCGCGGACGGCGTCGAGGACGTCCCCGACAGTCGCGCCGTCGGGGAACTCCCGGCGCGTCGCGTCGGTCCCCGTCTCCTCCCGGATCCGCGCGAAGAACTTGACTTCGACGTGCACGCCGGGCGTAGGCGGCGCCGACTAATAACCCGTGGGCCGCTCAGCCGTCGTCGGCCTTCCGGAGTTCGACCCGGAAGACCGCCCCCCGCGGCTCGTTGTCCTCGACCCACACCTCGCCGCCGTAGGCGGCCACGAGCGACTGCACGAGGTAGAGGCCGAGGCCGGTCCCCTCGCTGTCGGGGCCGAGTTCCCCGCGCTCGAATATCGTCTCCTTGCGCGCGTCCGGGAGGCCCGGCCCGTCGTCGGCCACCGAGAAGACGACGGTCTCCGGTCGCTCCGAGACGGACACGTCGACCTCGGGGTGCTCCCGGTCGCTGTGCTGGACCGCGTTGTGCAACAGGTTCCGCAGGACGCCGGTCAGCATCAGGTCGGCGAGCACCGGGACTTCGGGGACCGACCCCTCGACCGCCACCGTGGCGTGCGGGTAGGTGGCGCCGACGCGGTCGACCTCCGTCCTGACCGCCTCGGCGAGGTCGACGGGTTCGAGGTCGACGTCCCCGCCCTCGACGATGGCCGTCGCGAAGTCACGGGCGGAGTGGGTGAGTTCCACGGCGTGCTCGGTCGCGTCCTTGACCCGGCGCAGGTCCGCGCGTCTGTCCGGCGGCGCGTCCTCGAGGAGGACGTCGAGCCACCCCGTGGCGATGCTCAGGTCGTTGCGGATGTCGTGGCGGACGAGGCGGTTCAGGAGGGCGAGTTGCTCGTTCTGCTCGCGGAGACGGGCCTCCGTCTCCTTCCGCGCGGAGATGTCGACGACGATGCCGGTCACCTTCTCGGGCGCGCCGTCCGGACCGCGCTCCGTGACGCCGCCGACGTCGTGGAACCACCGCCACTCGCCGTCGGCCGTCTCGATGCGGTACTCGGCGTCGTAGCGCTCGGCCTCCCCCTCGAGGTGGTCCCGCATCGCGTCCATCATCCGCTCGTGGTCCTCGGGGTAGACGAGGTCGGTGAAGTCCTCGTAGCGCTCGAACTCGCTGGGCGCGTAGCCGAGCATGTCGGTCTTGTTCTCGTGGAACTGGACCGCGCCGGTCTCGACGTCCATCTCCCACCACGCGAGGTTGCCCGCGAACATCGCGCCGTCGAGGCGGCGGCGGTACTCCTCGAGTTCCCGCCGGTAGGCCTCCGAGGCCGAGACATCGCGGACGCTGACGAGGACGTGGCCCGCGGGCGCCCCTTCGAGCGGTGCGTACCGGACGTCCGCTGGCACCGGGTCGCCGGCCTCGGTCCGGAGCGTCCACCGGTCGCGGGCCGGGCCCGCGTCGGTCTCTCGCCCGATGCGGCCGGCGACCGACGCGGCGTCGTCGTCAGCGAGGAGGGCGGCCACCTCGCTCCCGACGACGGTGGCCCTGTCGGCGCCGAGGAGGGCACAGAACGCCCGGTTCGCGTCGCGGACCACGCCCGCGTCGGCGTCGACGACGACGAGGCCGTCGGGCACGTCGTCGAACTCCGGCCGGTCGATGGCGTTCATGCTCTCACGTGGCGCGTCCCCGACTTAAGCGCGTGGTCGGCTCGTCGACCCCGGGCTTTAATACCGGCGTCCGGGTGGGCGGACCATGGAGTACACGACGCTCGGCGAGACCGGTCTCGAGGTCAGTCGCATCTGTCTGGGCTGTATGTCCATCGGCACCTCCGAGTGGCGCGACTGGGTCCTCGACGAGGAGGCGGGCATCGAACTCGTCGACCGCGCCATCGAGTTGGGCATCAACTTCTTCGACACGGCCAACATGTACTCGCTCGGGGAGTCCGAGCGCGTCCTCGGGAACGCACTGGAGGGGCACCGCGACGAGGTGGTCGTCGCCACGAAGGTGTTCAACGAGATGCACCCCGAGAGCGAGTACGACAAGTTCTCCAGCGGCCTCACTCGCAAGTCCATCGAACAGGAACTGTCGAACTCGCTCGACCGCCTCGGGATGGACACGGTCGACATCTACCAGACCCACAACTGGGACTACGACGTGCCCGTCGAGACGACGATGCGGGCGCTGAACGCCGCGGTCGAGCGCGGCCAGGCCCGTCACGTCGGGGCGTCCTCGATGTACGCCTACCAGTTCGCGGAGGCCCTGCGAGCGAGCGAGCGCCTCGGCCTCGAACCGTTCGTGACGATGCAGGACCACTACAACCTCCTCTACCGCGAGGAGGAGCGCGAAATGTTGCCGTTCTGCCAGCGGCGCAACGTCGGCGTGTTCCCCTACTCCCCGCTCGCCCGGGGCTACCTCACCCGCCCGCACGAGGACGTCGAGGCGACGACCCGCGGCAAGAGCGACAGCCACGCCCGCGGTCACCCTTACTTCGAGGGCGGCGGCTACGAGATAAACGAGCGGGTCGAGGAACTCGCCGACCAGAAGGGCGTCACGATGGCCCAGATCGCGCTGTCGTGGCTCCTCCACAAGGACTGGGTCGACGCGCCCATCGTCGGCACCACCAGCGTCGAACACCTGGAGGACGCCGTCGAGGCCCTGGACATCGACCTGTCGGCCTCCGAGATGGCGTATCTGGAGGAGCCCTACGAACCCGTCCGCGTCTCCGGGCACGACTGAGCGCGCGGCCCCGACCCGGGGAACCCGCTCAGTCGCTCGCGGCCGGCCCGCGATGGCAATCCTTACCTCCGTCCCCCCTGGACGATTATCTGACATGAGTTCGAACTCGGTTCCGACGGTGACACTGCCCAGTGGCGACGAGATGCCCCACGTCGGTCTCGGAACGTGGGACCTCCAGGGAGAGACCGTGCGCCAGTCCGTGCGCGCAGGACTCGACGCCGGCTACACCCACGTCGACACCGCCGAGGGCTACAAGAACGAGGCCGAGATCGGCGACGTCCTGGCGGAGTACGACCGCGAGGACCTCTTCCTCACCTCGAAGGTCCTGCCGAACAACCTCCACTACGACGACGTCTTCGACGCCCTCGAGGGCTCGCTCGACCGCCTCGGCGTGGACTACCTCGACCTCTACCTCGTCCACTGGCCGAACCCGGCCATCTCGCTGCGGGAGACGATGCACGCGCTGGGGAAACTCCACGACCAGGGCCGCGTCCGGAACGTCGGCGTCTCCAACTTCAGCGTCTACATGCTCCGGAACGCCGAGTGGATCTCCGACGTGCCCATCGCCGCCAACCAGATCGAGTTCCACCCGTGGCACAAGCCCATGGACGTCGTCGAGTACTGCCACGAGAACGACATCGCGGTGACGGCGGCCGCGCCGCTGGCCCGCACCGACCTGTTCGCCGACGAGACGCTCCAGGACGTCGCCGAGGCCCACGACAAGAGCGTTGCCCAGGTCGCCCTCCGGTGGGAGATCCAGCGCGGCGTCGTCCCGATTCCGAAGTCCTCGACGGCCGAGCACATCGCGGCGAACCTCGACGTCTTCGACTTCGAGTTGAGCGACGACGAACTCGCCCGCATCGACGCCATCGACACCGAGCGGAAGGTCTACCAGCAGGAGTGGGACGACCCCGTCTACGGCATCCCGCAGTGAGGGCCCGGAACGGCGGATGAGCGGCCACCGGAACGCGGGCTACCGCCGCCTGGTCGGTGACGACCTCTCGGTGGGGCTGTTCGCCCCCCTCGCCGGCGCGGACACCGACCCCCCACGGATCGACCGGGAACTGGCGCTCGCCCGCCGCGCGGAGAGCCTCGGCGTCGACGCCATCTGGGCGCGCGACGTCCCCACCTACTGGCCGACGTTCGGGGACGCCGGCCAGGTCTACGACCCGTGGGTCTACCTCTCCGCGCTGGCGGCCGTGACCGACGACGTCGCCCTCGCCACGGGGGGCGTCGTCCTGTCCGTCCGCCACCCGCTCCACGTCGCGGCGTCGGCGGCGTCTCTCGACCGCGCCTCGGGCGGCCGCCTCGTCCTCGGCGTGGGGTCGGGCGACCGCGACCCGGAGTACGCCGCCTTCGGCGTCGACCCCGACGACCGGGGCACTCGCTTCCGCGAGGCCGTCGCCGTCGTCCGGACGGTCTGGGGGGAGTCGTTCCCCGAGGACGCCTCCCGCTTCGGGACGCTCGACGGCACGGTCGACCCCCTGCCCCGACCCGAGAGCGAGGTCCCCGTCCTCGTGACCGGGCACGCCCGCCAGG
The DNA here is from genome assembly GCA_042216525.1 of Halobacteriaceae archaeon. Lineage (GTDB taxonomy): Archaea > Halobacteriota > Halobacteria > Halobacteriales > Halobacteriaceae > JBDGTT01. The sequence goes on along the minus strand of JBDGTT010000012.1, from coordinate 84,624 downwards.
ACCTCGACTGGATCGCCGACCACGCCGACGGCTGGCTCTTCTACCAGTTGCCGCGGGACACTCTCGAGGGCTTTCTCGCGGACTGGCGGGCGGCGACCGACGCGCACAAGCCCTTCGTGATGGGGCTCACGCTCGAACTCGCGGCCGACCCCGACGCCGGCCCGGCGCACGTCCACCAGGGCTTTCGCGCCGGCGCCGACTGGGTCCGGTCGTACCTCAGGGACCTCCGCGAGGCGGGCGTCGACCACGTGGCGGTGTCGCTCCGGGGCGACCGGGACCCGGAGGCGACTCTCGAGGCCTTCGCCGGCGACGTCCTCGGCCCGCTCTGAGGGTGTGCGAGCGGTAGCGTTCAGAGACGCGGTGGACGGCGATTGAGGTGGTGGGACCAGCCGAACGCCCTCCGCTGTCTCGACTCCCGCGGCTCGCTGGGCGCGTTCGCTCCCGCGACTCGCTCACGTGCCTGCATCGCCGGGGTTCGCCGAGACGCCTTGCCCGTTCACTCCACCAGGGACGCCGGGCGTCGCGGCGAGTCCACCGGGTCCGCTTCGATCCACCTCCGAACACCGTCCGCGCGTCGAGGGGAGGAACATTTAAATACTTCCGTCCCTTACAAAAGGTTAGCGAAAGCCGCCCGGGGTGGTCCCCGTCGGGCGGTTCCCCGTCCACATGAGTACTGCACGAACCTACACAGCGAGCGAGAGCGAACAGACGAGCGAACAGACGATTCGGACGCGCGAGGCGCGTGGCGCCCCAGAACGGACCGGCGACGACAGCGCAGTCAGCGAGTCCCCGCGGACCTGTCCCGAGTGTGGCGGTCGGCTGACGGCCGACGCCGAGCACGCGGAGACGGTCTGTGAGTCGTGTGGGCTGGTCGTCGACGAGCAGCAGGTCGACCGCGGGCCGGAGTGGCGCGCGTTCGACAGCGCCGAACGGGACTCCAAGTCCCGCGTCGGCGCGCCGACGACCACGCTGATGCACGACAAGGGCCTGTCGAGCGTCATCGGCTGGCAGGACAGCGACAGCTACGGCAACGCTCTCTCGAGCCGCCAGCGCCGGAAGATGCAGCGGTTGCGCACCTGGGACGAGCGGTTCCGCACCCGCAACCACAAGGAGCGCAACCTCAAGCAGGCCCTCGGCGAGATAGAGCGGATGGGCTCCGCGCTCGGCCTGCCCGAGGACGTCCGCGAGACGGCGTCGGTCATCTACCGCCGGGCCCTCACCGAGGACCTCCTGCCGGGCCGCTCCATCGAAGGCGTGGCCACCGCGGCCATCTACGCCGCCGCGCGGCAGATGGACACGCCCCGCTCGCTCGACGAGGTGGTCGCCGTCACCCGCGTCGACGAGATGGAGTTCAAGCGCACCTACCGGTACGTCGTGCGCGAACTCGACCTCCCGGTCAAGCCCGCCGACCCCCAGCAGTTCGTCGGCCGCGTCGCGTCCGACCTCGACGTCGACGACGAGACGGAGCGGCAGGCCCGCGAGCTGCTCCGGGTCGCCGCGGGCACGGGCACGTTCAACGGGAAGTCGCCCGTCGGCCTCGCCGCCGCCGCCGTCTACGCGGCGTCGCGTCTCACGGGGGCGGGCCTCACGCAGGACGAGGTCGGAGCCGCCGCGGACGTGAGCAACGTCACCATCCGCAACCGCTACCAGGAACTTCTCGACGTCTACGAGACCGCGAACCGAGAGCGGCCGGCGCCCTAGACGGGGAGGACGGGCACCTCGACGGTCCGCACCACGCGGTCGGTGGTGCTGCCGATGTGCGGGCGCTGGAGTGCTGACTGCCCGTGGATGCCCATGACGATCAGGTCGATCTCGTGCTCGTCGACGTACTCCCGGATGGCCTGGTAGGGCACCCCCCTGACGCAGGTGGTGACGACCTCGAGTCCCGCCTCCTCGGCCCGCTCGACGACCGCCTCGAGTATCTCCTCCCCGACGTCCTCGCACTTCTCGATGAACAGTTCCTCGCTGGAGAGCGCCGGGGTGGCGTGGTGGGCCTCGTCCACCACGTAGAGGACGTGGACCGTCGCCCCGTACTTCACGGCGATGTCGAGGCCGTGGTCGACGCCGCGGCTGGCCCCCTCGCTACCGTCGGTCGGGATGAGGATGTGCTCGTACATTACTCGACAGTACGACGGAGAGCCACATCAAGGTGTGCGGCGCTTCTCGCGTCGGATATTCGCCGTTCCGTGACTGTCGCTCACGGCGAGTGGTCGGTGAACCCTTCCCCGACCATCTCCAGTTCCGTCGTGACCCCGAACTCGTCGACGTCGACCACGGGGTCCTCCCCGGGGTGGTACTGCGCGTAGCAGTAGACCGGCTCCTCGGTCTGGAGGACGTGGTAGAACCGGTCGAACTCCTCCTCGGGGAGCCGAACCGTGAGGCTGGTCGCGTCCCGCGACGTGCCCAGTCGCGCCCGCGGAGCGTAGCCGTCGGGCGGATAGAAGTTCAGGTACGCGACGTCGCGGGCCGCCCCGCTCGCGCTCTCGAGGCGGAGGCTCCGCGTCGCGCCGTCCGCGTCGGGGACCGGATGCAGGTCGACGTCGTACGTCTCGACCTCGAAGGTGTGCTCGGCCATACCCCGAAGTTGGACGGCCAGCCCGATAAATCTCTGCGCGCCGGTCAGGAGACGTCCGTGACGACTTCCGTGAACTTGCCGCCCCGCGAGGGCACCTCCTCGACTCGCTGCTCGACGTCGTCGCCCTCCACGCCGAGGACGTTCGCCGTCGGGACGACGAGTCGGCGGTCGCTGTCGGTCGGCGTGGCCCAGAGGACGTCGCCCACGAACGTGACCTCCGCGCACTCGATGCGCCGGTCCCGGTCCCGCAGGGGTTCCGCGAGGACGACTGTCGCGGTCATGGCTCAGGCTTGGCGGGGCCGGGGCAAAACTGCTCGGGTGGGTCGGCTCAGTCGTCCGCGTACCGGGGGAGCGCGAGCGTCTCGGCGAGCGGCCGGTAGAGGTGGGCCTGCTCGGCGCCGAGGGCCCCGACCGAGGGGAGGTCCCCGCCCTCGCGTTCGATGGCTCGGGCCGCCCAGTAGGCGAGCGCGTAGTTCAGCCGGACGTAATCGCGGGCAAGGCGGGCGCCGTACGCATCGGTCAGCGCTTCGAGGACGGCCTCGCCCCGGTCTCGCGCCGCGTCACAGCGGGGCTCGGGGTAGAACTTCCGGGCGTAGAAGGCCGGCGCGTACGGGTTCTCGAACAGGTCCGGAACCACCTCGTCGACGGAGGCGTCGGCGTCTCCCAGGCGGTCAGCGTCGAGTGCGTCCGCGAGCGGGTCGACCGACCGGCGCTCCGGCGAGGGCTGCCCCGGCGCGCGCTCCTCGAAGGCGGTCACACAGCAGTCCGGGTAGCCGAACAGCTCGCCCTGGTAGCGCTCGAAGGCGCGCTGGTCGTCCGCGAGGACGGCGTCGACGTTGCGGTCGAGGACCTCGCCCGCGTCGGGTCCCGCCCCCGACCGGAAGAAGTAGAGCCGGAGCCCGTACTGTATCTGCCCGCCGGCCCGGAGGAACTCGGGCAGGGCCAGACACCGCCCGGGGAACTCCTCGCGAAGCAGGTCGACCGCGGGCAACTCGCGGTAGGCCGCCCGCAGTCGGTCGGCCCCCTCGCGGAGCGACGGCCGGTCGAGGCGGTCGACGTGGAGGGGGACGTCGAAGCCGGCGACCGTCTCACGGAGGGCCGCGAGTCGCTCTGGCGAGGGCTCCGGGCCCGCCTCCAGCACCCGCACGCGGTTCGACAGGTAGCGGTCGGTGAACTGCACGCTCGCCCCGGGGCGGGCGCCCCGCAGGACGGGTAGCGTCTCGAGGGCGACGAGCGTCGGCGTCTCTCCGGGGAGCATCGTGGCCCGCGTAGGGCGCGCCCGCTCAAGTCGGTTTTCACCCGTCTCCGGCGGCCGGGTCGTCGTCGGCCCCGACGACAGCGGCGCGGCCCGGGGGGACCGCCACCGGGACACCGGCCCCGACAGCCGGCGGGTCGGCCGTCAGCGCGTCGAGGCGGGTCCCCCCGAGGGCGACGGTCACCCGGTGGGCGCTCTCCTCGCGGACCACTCGCTCCACGGTCCCGGTCGGGCCCGCCCCGCCGAGGACGACGTGCTCCGGTCTGACGGCGACCACGTCGCCGGGTCGGCCGTCCGCCACCGCGTCGCGGAGGGGCCCGTCCGAGAGGGTCACCACGTTGCTCCCCGTGAACCGGGCCACGAACGGCGACGCGGGCCGGTCGAACACGTCCTCGGGCGAACCGCGCTGGACGACGCCGCCGGCGCGGAGGACGGCGATGCTATCGCCCAGCGCCCGCGCCGTCGTGCGGTCGTGGGTGACGTACACCGCGGTCACGTCGGCCAGCACGTCGGCCAGGTCCGCCCGGAGGGCCTGCCGCGTCGGCGGGTCCAGCGACGAGAGGGGCTCGTCGAGCAACAGCACCGACGGGTCGACCGCCAGCGCCCGGGCGACGGCGACGCGCTGTGCCTCGCCGCCCGAGAGCGTGGGCGGGAACCGGTCCGCGACGCGGGCCACGCCGAGGGCGTCCAGGAGGGCGTCCGCGTCGCGCCTTGACTCGCGGTAGCGCTGGCCGAAGGCGACGTTCTCGCGGGCGGTCATGTGGGGGAACAGCGCGTAGTCCTGGAAGACGAAGCCCAGTTCCCGGCGCTCCGGCGGGCGGTCGTCGAGTCGCTCCCCGTCGCGGGTGACGGTCCCCTCGTGGGGGTGAAAGCCCGCGAGCACCTCGAGGAGGAGGCTCTTGCCCGACCCGCTGGGGCCGAGGACCACCAGCGTCTCGCCCGCCGGCACCTCGAAGGCGGCTTCGACGGCGAACCGGTCGGCCCCCGCGGCGTCGAAGGCGGCGGCGACGTCCACCGCGAGGCTCACGGGAGGCCACCCCCGTCGCGGGTGTCGTAGGCGACCCAGCGCACGAGGACGAAGATGCCGGCCGAGAGCGCCAACAGGAGGAGGGCGACGGCCCCGCTCTCTCTCAGTCCCGACGAGAGGAAGGTGTTGTAGACGAACACCGGCGCGTGCTGGGTGCGGACCGTCTCCCCGGTGAACGGGTAGAACACGTCCACCGTGTAGGCGACGACGGCGACGGCGCCGAACTCCGAGACGGACCGCGCCCACGCGAGGACCCCGCCGGTCACGATGCCCCGGGCGGCCAGCGGCGCGGTCACCCGGCGGAACGTCTCGAACCGGGTGGCGCCGTGGACGCGGGCGGCGTACGCCAGTCTGTCGTCGACGGCCTCGAGGGCCTCCCGCGCGGCGTTGACCGCGAACGGCGCGCTCACGAACGTCAGCGCGAGCACCATCCCCGTCGTCGTTCCGAGGACGCGGACCCACGGGAAGGCGCCGCCCTCGCCGAAGCCAAAGAGGACGACGAGGCCGGCCACCGAGTGTGGCACGACGAGCGGCAGGTCCACGAGGCTCTCGACGACCTGCTGGCCGGCGAACCCCCGCTCGAGCACCCACGCGAGGGGGAGGCCGAGGCCGACGCTGGCGAGGGCCGCGAGCAGGGGGCCGTAGACGGCGAGGTAGAGCGCTCGGTGGACGGCCGGCCGGCGCGCCTGTTCGAGGACCGTCGCCGGGTCCTGGTGTGCGACGAACAGGAGCAGGGGCAACCCGACGACGACGAGCAGCGCCGTCCCGGCGGAGGCGGCGACGACGCCGAACAGCCCCCAGTCCGCCCAGGCGGCGAGGGCGGCCGCGCTCGCGACGGCGACCACCGCGTAGCCCGTGGGCCGGCCGGCGAGGACCGTCGCCGCGAACGCGACGGTCTGGGCCGTGACGAACGCGGCCACGAGGCCGCCTCTGCCCATCGCGGGCGTCCAGGTCGCACCCCCCGTCCGTGGGTCCATCGGTGAGTCTTGTGGGCAGTCGGTGATAGGCGTTTCCGCGAACTCAGAGGCCGAGCGGTCCGACGCTGTCCTTCGCCGTCGCGTACTCCAGTACGCGCTCGGGGACGGCGTCGGCCGCCGACGCGGGGACGACCGGCGTCTCCAGCGGGACGAACCCCGTCTCCTCGGAGATGGCGCGCCCCGTCTCGCCGAGAGCGGTCGCCACCCACGCCGCGCCGAGGTCCGGCGACTGCGCCACGTCCGGCACCGCCATCCCGTAGGCGATGGGCGCGCCCCTGTAGTTCCCGGAGTCCGTCTCGACGGTCACGCTCGCGTAGTGTTCGGCGTAGTCGGCGGTCATCTTCGAGAGGTCGACCTGTGGCTGGAGGGTCACGCTCGGGAGGTCGGCCGTCGTCGCGACCGACCGGTAGTTGAACGCGTAGTCGAGTTTCCCCGACTCGAGCTGGCCGACGAGTTTCGTCTCCGTCCCGGTCGGGACGACCGAGTTGGCAACCATCGCGTCCCGGGTCGCCTCGTCGTAGAGGGCCTCGCCCCGGAAGGGGACCGCGCCGAGGCGCATCGCCATCACCGAGCGGTAGCCGCCGGGGTCGACCGCGGGGTCGCTGTGCCCGACGCGGACGCCGTCCCGGGAGAGGACCTCCCACCAGTTGTCCGTCCCGATCTCGTCGGCGCCGGGCGCGTCCTCCCGGTAGAGGACGGTCATCGCGTTGGTCTGGAAGACGACGTACCAGGAGCCGTAGTCGGGGAGGAGCATGTCGCGGAGCAGGCGGTAGTCGGAGACGCCGAGGACGTCGGCGCGCCGGCCCTGCTCGGTCACTTTCCGCGTCGAGTAGACGGAGCCCTTGGCCTCGCGGCTCACCTCGACGCCGTGGTCGTCCTCGAACTGCGCGGCGAGGCGCTCGAACGGCGGCGCGAGACTCCCTGCGTGGAACACCGTCAGCGAGTCGGCGTTCGACCCGCCGCCGAGACAGCCGGCGAGTCCGGCGACGCCGATGCCCCCCGCCGCGGTCAGTGCCTCGCGCCGCGTCCATCGCGACGCCGAGCGTTGTTCCGGCCGTGACATAACCGGCGTTGTGTCTGTGTCGGCATAAAGCGTTTGACCCGCTCGCCCGTACTCGGGGCGATGACCGGTGACGCGACGGTCGAGCCACGGATCGAGTCCGGCGACGTCGCTTTCGGCCCCGCGGACGCCGACCTGCTGTGGGCCGTCGACGAGCAGGGGTCGCTGAACGCGGCGGCCGCGGCGCTGGGGCGGTCGTTCGCGCACGCCCAGCGCCGGGTGGTCGCACTGGAGGACGCGTTCGGGGCGCTCCTCGAGCGGACCCGGGGCGGTCCCAGCGGCGGGGGGAGCGACCTCACCGACGCGGCGCGGGAGTTGCTCGCGCGCTTCGACCGCCTCCGCGCGGCGGGAGAGGGCGTCGTGGACGTCGAGCGGACGGTCCTCGCGGGCACGGTCGTCGAACGCGACGGTGAACTCGGTGCCGTCGAGACGCCGCTGGGCCGCCTCCGGGCCCTCGTTCCCCCGGCGGTCGAGTCCGTCTCGGTGAGCGTCCGCTCGGACGCGGTGACCCTCCAGGACCCCGCGGAGTCGCCGGCGGCCGGCGAGACGAGCGCGCTGAACCGCTTTTGCGGCCGCGTCGTCGACGTGGACGCGGGCGCGGACGTCGCCGTCGTCACCGTCGCCGTGGGGACCGCCGACCTCTCGGCGCTGGTGACCCGCGAGAGCGTCGCCCGCCTCGGCCTCGCGCCGGGCGTCCCGGTCGCGGCGTCGTTCAAGGCGACGGCGACCCGGGCGGTCCCGGTCCGCCGCGACGGCGTTGACTGACCCTCAGCGGGGGCGGTAGCCGTCCAGGGCAGCGAGGACGGGCCCGGCGCCGTCGAGGACCTCGCGGAGTCGCTCGACGCCCGGTTTGCCCGTCCGGTCGGGGTTGGCGAGGACGCGGACCGCCTGGTGGCCGAGGGGGACGAACCCCAGGCCGAGCGCTGCGGCCGTGGCGCGCAGGCCGAGGCCGGCGTCGGCCGCCCCGGCCGCGACGCGGCGTGCGGGGCTCTCGTGTGCCTTCGCGGTCGCGCCGTACCCCGCTATCGCGGCCGTCAGGGCGGCCCGCTCGACGCCCCGGTCGGCCGCGAGTTCGTCGAGCGCGTCGTCGAGCGCCCGCCGGAGGCCGGCGTTCGCGTCCCGGTTGTGGAACCGGAGGTCGCCGTCGACCAGGTCCGCGAGTCCCGCGACCGACGCGGGGTTGCCGTCGGGGACGACCAGCCCCCACTCGCGGGTCCACCCGCCGACGTCGACGGCGTCGACCGACCGCTCGGTCGGCCCGGCCGCGACACAGACGTCGGGGACGCCGTGGCGGAGGCGGCGCAGGCCCTCGCGGGTCCCCACGGCGAGGTAGCGCGGGTCGTCACACCGGTCGAGCAGGCGGGAGAGGGCGGGGTCGTCCTCGCCGACCCCCACCAGCGAGGGCGGGCGGACGTCCGGGGAGAACAGGCGGACCGTGACGGTCTCGCCCCGGTCGAGTTGCTCGACGTCGGGCGCCATCTCCACGACGCCGTCCGCGTCGACCAGACTCGTCGTCGCCCCGCTCCCCTTGTCGACGGGGTAGACCAGCGTCTCGCCGTCGCCGTCGGTGACGAGGCCGACGGGGACGAACCGCAGGCGCCCTTCTCGGTAGCGCTCGCGGACGGCCATCCGGCCCTCGACGGACCCGGTGGCCGGGTCTGGCAGGCCCGCAGCGGCGCGCAGGGCGGGGGCGACGAACGCCCCGAAGGTCGTCAGCGCCGACACCGGGTAGCCCGGCAGGCCGACGTACGCGCTGTCCCCGAGACGTCCGACGAGCATCGGCTTCCCGGGCTTGACGGCCACGCCGTGGAGGAGGAGGTCGCCCCGGTCCTCGACGACGCGGTAGACGACGTCCACCGCGCCGGCGCTGGTCGACCCCGACGAGAGGACGAGGTCACACGCCTCGGCGGCCTCGAGGAGCACCCGCTCCAGTTCGTCGGGGTCGTCCCCCGCGTTGGGGTAGAGGGTCGCCTCGCCGCCCGCCTCCTCGACGGCGGCGGCGAGCGTGGTGCTGTTGACGTCGTGTATCTGACCGGCCTCGCTGTGGAGGTCCCCGCCCGGGCGGACGAGTTCGTCGCCGGTGGAGACGACGCCGACCCGGGGCCGCCGGCGCACGGGCACCGACGCGACGCCGAGCGCCGAGAGCAGGCCGATCTCCCGCGGCGTGAGTCGCGTCCCCGGGCCGAGCGCCCGGGCGCCGGCGGCGACGTCCGCGCCGGCGAACATCACGCTGTCGCCGGGGGCGACGGCCGTCCGCACCGCGACCGCGCCGTCCCGCGCTGCCGTTCGCTCCACCATCACCACCGCGTCCGCGCCCGGCGGCAGCACCGCGCCGGTCGATATCTCCGCCGCCGTGCCGTCCTCGACGCGGACCGCCGGCTCCTCGCCGGCGTGGACCGCGCCCACCACCTCGAGCGTGACCGGGTCGCCCTCGCTCGCGCCCACGGTGTCGGCGGCGCGCACGGCGTAGCCGTCCATCGTGGCCCGGTCGAAGCCAGGCACGTCGATGTCGGCGTCGACCCGCTCCGCGAGGACGCGGCCCCGCGCTTCCGCGAGCGACACCGTCTCCGTCCCGCCGCCGAGGTCGAGGTCGGCCACCACCTCGCGGGCCCGCGCCGGCGAGGCGAGGTCCCGGAACTCCCGGCGGGTCACGGCGACCACTCCCAGCGCTCGACGGTGACCGTCTCGCCCGCGGGGATCCCCTCTCTGCTCTCGGGCACGGCGACCCAGCCGTCGGCGCGGGTGACCGTCGAGAGCACCCCGGCACCGCTGGCGCGCACGCCGGTCGCCACGCGCTCGCCGTCCCGGCGCTCCAGGCGGACCCGCGCGAACGAGCGCACGCCCGGTTCGCTCCGCACCTTCTCCGCGAGGCGGGCCTCGACCGAGGGGTGCTCGGGCGGGTCGGTCCCCGCGGTCCAGGCCAGCGCCGGGCGGAGGAACTGCACGGCGTTGACGATGCAGGACACCGGGTAACCGGGGAGCATGAGCACGGGCGTCCCGTCGACGGCGCCGAGCGCGACCGGGTGGCCGGGCTTGATGGCCACGCCGTGGACGACCACCTCGCCCAGCGACTCGACGACGGCGGGCACCAGGTCCCGCTCTCCGACCGACGAACCGCCGGTCGTGACGAGGAGGTCGTGGGAGAGGTCGCGTTCGACGGCCGCGCGAAGCGCCTCGCGGTCGTCGGTCACCACGTCGCGGTAGGTGGGCGCACCGCCCCACCGCTCGACCAGCCTGGAGACGGTCAGCGCGTTCGTCTCGACCACTTCGCCGGGGCCGGGGTCCGCGTCGACGAGTTCCTCGCCCGTCGGGATCACCGCGACCGTCGGCCGCTCCGCGACGGTCACGCTGTCGACGCCCGCCGAGCGGAACTGTCCGAGGTCCGAGGGCCGGATCCGCTCCCCGGCATCGCGGAGAACCGCCCCGGCGGCGACGTCCTCGCCGACCGGCGCGACGTTCTCGCCGGCGGGGACGGCGTCGAAGACCTCGAGGTCGCCGTCGACCGCCTCGACGTGTTCGACCATCACGACGGCGTCGGCGCCCTCGGGGAGCGCACTCCCCGTGTGGACCCGGACGGCGCCCCCGGGCGGGACCGCGTCCGCCCCGGCGTCGAGGCGGTCGAGGACGGCCGGCGAGCGGCCGCCCGCGCCACGGGTGTCCGCGGCGCGCACGGCGTAGCCATCCATCGCCGCCCGCGCGTAGTGGGGGACGTCTCGGGCCGCGGTCACGGCCGCGGCGAGCGTCCGACCGTCGGCGTCCGCGACCGGGAACGTCTCGGTGCGGTCGTGGTCGGCGACGCGCTCCCGGAGTCGCTCCCTGGCCGCCGCGAGCCGCGTCCGCTCCGTGAACGGGTGGGTGTGTGCTGACACGCTACCGGCCCCAAGGGGCCGAGCCGTCATGTACCGTACGCCTCTCGCGGGCGGGTCGGGCCGCTCACGACGGCCCGGGCTCCGGTCTCGGGCCTCGGTCTCAGCCCTCGACGCGGGCCTCGGGGACGGTGCCGTCCGCGTTCCAGCCGTGCGCCTCGTAGTACTCGTCGAGGGCGTCCTCGAAGCCCGGCAACTCGTAGGGGAGGCTGTCGTCGTCCCGGTCGAAGCCGCGCCGGTTGTTGAAGTGCCGTTCGAGGGTGATCACCCGCTCGCCGACGTCGAGCAGTTCCTCGTAGTCGGCGCCGAAGAGCGCCTCGAGTCGCGAGACCGACTGCTCGCCCCGGGAGAACCGACAGATGATGCCGCAGTCCTCCAGTGCGCGGCGCCGCTCCTGTTCGACGACGTGGGGGGCCTTCCCCTCCAGACCGATGTTGTCGAAGGCGTCCTCCTGGTCGACCAGCGGGTACTCCCAGGCGTAGAAGGTCGAGTACATGTGGTCGGCGCCGCGGTTGGCCGTCGCGAAGGAGAGGCCCTGTCCGTGGAGGGTCCGGCCGTCGTGGGCGGAGAAGTCCAGGCCCTTGACCGTCCAGTCCTCGACGCCGAGGTCCTCGTGGACGCGGTGGATGCCCTCGGCGAGGCGGTCGCCCTCGCCCTCGCGGTAGGCGATCTTCTCCACGAGGTCGTGGATCAACTCCGAGTTGCCGAACTCGTCGTTCGCGGCGAGGTAGGCCGCCACGGTGTTCCCACAGGAGATGGTGTCCATCCCGAGGACGTCACAGAGTTCGTTGGACTGCATGATGGAGACGATGTCGTCGACGACGCAGTTGCCGCCGAAGGCCATGAGCGTCTCGAACTCCGGCCCCTCGGTCTCGACGCCGGAGGCTTCGTCCCGGGTGGGGAGCTTACACGCGAACGCGCAGGCCGAGCAGGTCCCCTTCTTGTACTTCTTGGACTCGACGACGTCCCCGTTGATGTTCCGGTACCCCTCGAAGGAGGACTTCTCGAAGTAGTGCGAGGGGAACGAGCCGATCTCGTTCGCGAGGTCGGTCACGTTGGTCGTCCCCTGGCGTTTCATCAGGGAGTCGCTGGTCGCGGCGTCCCGGTGGATGTCCATCGTGACGTCGTCGTACTCGATCTCGGGCGCGGAGTCTCCCTCGTAGGTGAGCGCTTTCACGTTCTTCGACCCGAGGACGGCGCCCATCCCGCCGCGGCCGAACGCGCGGCTCTCGGTCGTCATGATGGACGCGAAGCGGACCTGGTTCTCCCCCGCCGGGCCGATGCAGGCGATGTTGTCGGGTCCGAGGTCGTGGTGGCGGTCCATGTACCCGGTCACCTCGGGGACGGTCGCGCCCTCGAGGTCGGGCACGGGTTCGATCTCGACCCCTTCGTCAGTGACGTGGACGGCGACGAGTTCGTCCGCGCGCCCGACGAGTTCGACCCCGGCGTAGCCCGCGCCCGCGAAGTTCCGCGAGAGGAACCCGCCCGCGTTCGAGGACGCGATGCCCGTGGTGAGCGGCGACACCGACGTGACGTTCATCCGGCCGGTGAAACTCATCGTGGACATCTGCATCGGTCCGGTCGTCATGTAGAGGCGGTTCGCGGGCCCGAGCGGGTCGACGTCGTAGGGCACCCGGTCGTGCGTCAGTTTCGTCCCGACGCCCCGTCCACCGACGAACGCCGCCAGCACGTCGTCGATGGCTTCCGTGTGGGTTTCCCGGTCGGTCAGGTCGACCGAGAGCAACTCCCCTTCGGCGTGGAGCATATGTCTGGACGTCGTGTCGCTCACTACTAAGTCGCTACTCTTCCTGTCGGATGGCTGTCCCGACCCGCCCTCTATCTTCGAACAATCTCACAGCATAGTTGTAGCAAAGTTTTATTATACCACGGGATAAGTTATGAATATGGGACTGCTCCAGACGACCAAGCTCAACTCGAACCTCACGACCGTCCCCGAGGCGGTGCGGAACTACCTCGAACTCGACTCGAACGGCCGGGTCGAGTGGCACGTCGAGGAGGGCGTCGTCGTCGTCCGCAAGGCGACGGCGGCTGACACCGATGGGGGCGTCGTCCGGGGGGTCCTGGAGTGAGTCCCGCGCTGGCCCGGACCCGGCGTCCCGACCGGGCACCGGACATCGACCCCGCGACGCTCATCGACCTCCTCGACAACGAGTCCACCCGGCGCATCCTCTCCGCGCTCGGGACCGACCCCCTCACCGCCCGCGAACTCGCGTCGCGCACGGACCTCCCGCTGTCGACGCTCTACCGTCGCCTCGGCGAGTTGAAGACGACCTGTCTGGTCGAGGAGTCCCTCCGCCTCAACCCCGGCGGCCAGCACGCCGCCCAGTACGCCCGCGGGCCCTGTGACGTCGTCATCACCATCGACGACGGCGTCACCGTCCGCGTCGACGCCGCCCCGCCCCGCTGACGCAGGCCCGGCGACGATTTATCACCCCCCCGCGCATACCCGACTCGCAATGTCGGACGCATTCGACGTGTTCTCGTTCTTCGGCGGGTCGCCGAACCGCCTCCGCGTGTTGCGGGCGGTCCGCGACGAACCGGCGACGAGGCGAACCCTCCAGGCGGTGACGGGCGTGAACCGCGTGACCCTGGGGCGGACGCTCGCCGCACTCGAGTCCCGGGGCTGGATTCGGCGGGCCGGCGACGGCTACGCGGCGACGGCGACCGGTCGCGTCGTCGCCGGCGCCCTCGAGGGCTTCCTCGACACCGTCGAGACGGCCGCTCGCCTCGACGGCCTCCTCCGGTGGCTCCCCCTCGACGAGATGGACTTCGACCTGGCCCGCCTGGCCGACGCCACCGTGGTGTCGCCCCGCCGCTCGGACCCGCAGGCGACGCTCCGGCGCGCCCACGAGACGGCGCGGGCGGCGACCGACCTCGCGATGCTCACCCACGCCTTCACGCCCGCCATCGTCGACGCGGTCCACCAGCGTGTCACGGCCGGCGACCAGACCGTCGAGATGGTCGTCACCGCGGACGCCCTCGACGTCCTCGCCGCCGACCCCGACCTGCGAGCGAAGATGGCGGCCCTCCTCGACGCCGACGGCGCGGCCGTCTACCGGTTCGACGGCGACGTCCCCCACGTCCTCGCGGTGGCGGACGAGACGGTGTCCATCGGCGTCGACGACGACCAGGGGCGCGCGCAGGGCCTCCTGGAGACCGACGACCCGGCCGTCCGCGACTGGGCGCAGGCGACGGTGGCGCGCTACCGCGAGGCGGCGACCCGCCTCGGGTCCGGCGACCTCGGGCGCTGACCGTTCACGCCGCGACCGCCCGTTCACGCCGTGAACGCCGGGTCGGGACGTGTACAGATACGTATATATCTGCCAGGAACGTCCTGCTCCTGTACAGGTCGGGACCGGCCGCACCCTCGAGTGCGGCCGCGTCGCCGACGATTCATCCATGAGCAGACGCACTCGAACCCTGGCAGTTGTAACGCTCGTCCTCGTCCTCGCCGCGGCGGCCGCGACGGCGACCGGGGCGTTCACCGCCCTGACCGCCGACCGCGACGCCACCGTCGAGGTGGCCGACGACGCCGGGCAGTTGCTCGCCCTCGAACCCTCCAGTGGCCCGAACGGCGGGTACGCCGACGTCTCGCCCGACGGCGTCCTCTCCCTCTCGCTGAGCGGCGACCACGCCGTCGGCGCGGACGCCCTGACCCGCGTCGACGACGTGTTCACCGTCACGAACCGCGGCACCCAGGCCGTCGGCGTCTGGATCGAGGACGACAGCGCGCCCGTGGTCTTCTACCGCCTGAACGAGTCGGCGAGCGGCGCCGTCCCCGAACTCGACACGGAGAGCCCCGTCTTCGACGGCGCCGGCGCCCTCGCCGCCCTCGACCAGGGCCGCGAGAGCGCCGTCCGCCTCGGGCCCGGCGAGTCCGTCGCCGTGGGCGTGTTCGTCACCACGCAGGGCGCAGCGGTCGGCGACCGCCTCCTCGACTCCGTGCTGGTCCACGCGAGCGCCGACGTCGGCGGGTCGGCCGTGATGCCCGGCGACAACGTCCACCTCGACGTGGCCAACGCCTCCGTCGTGGTGAACGGCACGGCCTTCCTGAACGCCGACCGGACCGGCCTCGCGGACAAGACCGCCGACTACTACCTCCGGCAGGGCTACGTCGCGGTCCCGCCCTCGCTGGCCGACACCGTCCTCTACCAGGAGTACCAGAACTACTTCCCGGACGGGTACTTCTTCCCTGACGATTACTTCGGTTCCGACGCCTTCGCGAAGCAGATCGTCTTCGTCCCCGGGAGTGCTCTCCTCGCGGACGGGCAGGTGACCGGCGAGGAACTCGCACTGCTCGAACACGGCGCGGTGGTCGTTCCGGTGACTGCATGGCCGGACAGCGTCTTCGTGCCCAACAGCACGTTCTTCCCGGACTCGACGTTCTTCCCGGACGGGCACTTCTTCCCGGACTCGACGTTCTTCCCGGACGGGCACTTCT
>JBDGTT010000012.1:0-69302 GCA_042216525.1 Halobacteriaceae archaeon | reverse complement strand
TTCCCGGACGGGCACTTCTTCCCGGACTCGACGTTCTTCCCGGACGGGCACTTCTTCCCGGACTCGACGTTCTTCCCGGACGGGCACTTCTCCGCGGATCCGTCGATGTTCCCGGACACCATCTTCGTCTCGGGTGAGACGCTCGTGACCAACCCGGACAACATGGACCTGCCCCTGTCCGACGCCGAGAAGCGCCTCCTGCGCGACGGCTTCGCCGTCGTGCCCGGCGGCGGCGTGGCGTACTGACCCCCATGGGCCGCGCCACCCGGACGCTGCTGCTGGTCGCTCTCGTCGCCGTCGCCGGCGTCGTCACCGGGACGGGCGCGTTCACGGCCGTGACCGCCGACCGCGCCGCCGCCGTCGACGTCGCCGGCGACGAGTCGGCGTGGCTCCGCCTCGTCCCCCACGACGGCCCCAACGGGGCGTACGCCCGCCTCGTCGACGGGCAGTTGACGCTCGACGTGACCGACGCGAACCCGAACGTCGACGCCGCCAACGGCCCGATACGCGGCGGTGCCGGCGTGAACGCGAACGCCCAGGTCCGGGCCGACGACGTGTTCAACGTCACCAACCAGGGCACCCAACCGGTCGCCGTCTGGCTCACCCACGACGGCGACGCCGTCGAGTTCTACGCGCCGGCCGACGGCCACGGCAGCCTCGACGGACCCGACGCCGCCGTCGTCCTCGACGTCGGCCAGTCCGTCGCCGTTGGATTCGCCGTCGACACCGCCGCGGCGGCCGCCGGCGACCGTCTCCTCGACGGCGTGACCGTCCACGCGGACGCGGACGCCGCCGCTGCGGCGGCCGGCGGCGGCGGCGCGCTCACCGCCCGAATCGACGTCTCGCCGCCCGCCCCGGTCGCCGGAGAGAACGTCACCCTCGACGCGAGCGCCTCGCTCGCGCCCGCCGGGGTCAGCGCCTACGAGTGGCGCTACCAGCGCCCCGTCGCGCGGCGCTACCGGGAGGCGTACTGGGCCTGGTCGACCGACGAGAACGGCACGCGGGTCCGCGTCCGCCGGTACCGGTGGGCCTGGCGCCTGGTCACCGAGTGGCAGAACGCCACCGGCCCCACCGTCACGACCACCTACGCGGGGGCCGGCGACTACGCGGTCGAACTGACCGTCACCGACGCGGACGGGAACGTCGGCACCGCCACCGCCACCGTCCCGGTGCGGGCGGAGACGGCGCCGTGACGTCGCGCGGGCGCCGCGTCGGAGGGCGACCCCGGCCGTGAGGGCGGCGGGACTCGCGGTCGCGGTCTGTCTGCTCTCGGCGGCGGTCCTCGCGGGGCCGACCGTCGCGGGCTTCGTCGTGACCAGCCACCGCACCGCCGACGTGGTGACCGCGCCCGACGACCGCGCCTATCTCGGCGTCGCGGTCCCCGACCGGACGCTCGCGAACGGCCGGCACGCGGCCGTCCCCCTCGCGACGGTCACCAACCGCTTCCCCGGGCCGCTGACGAGCGTGACCGTCCGGGTCCGCGACGCCGACCCCCGTCCCCCGCGGCTGCTGTCGGCGCCGACGTGGACCGGGTCGCTCGCCGTCGGGGAGCGCGTCACCGTCCCGGCCGACGTCGTCTGCGGCGGTGGCGGCGGACCCCACGACGCGACGGAGACGTGGACGGTCGACGTCGCGGCCGAGAGCCCGGACGTCGCGGTGACCGTCACGCGACGGGTCGCCGTGACCTGTGAGCCCCCCGCTCCCCGGGGGCCGCCGGACCGGGCCGGTGGGCCCCCCGCCACGCCCGGCAGGGGGCGCCCGTGAGGGCCGCGGGGCGGGCGCTCGCCCTCGTCGCACTCGTCGCCGTCGCGTCGCTGACCGCCGGGACGGGCGCCTTCTCGACGGTCGCGGCGGACCGTCCGGCGGCGGTGGTCGTGGCGTCGGACCTCGACGGCGCCGTGGTCGGCCTGACGCCGGGCGAGGGGCCGACCGGCGCGTTCGCGACCGACGCGGACGGCGACGGCACGCTGGCGCTCGAACTCGCCGGCGACGCCTCCGGCGTGCCGGGCGCCGGCCCGAACGCGCGCGCGGTCACGACCCTCCGCCGGGTTTTCGCGATCACCAATCGCGGCGCGGCCCCGGTCGGCGTCTGGGTGACCGACGACGGCGCGGACGCCGTCCGGTTTTTGGCGACCGCCGACGGGCGCTCGCTCGAGAGTCGGGCGAACGCCCGCACGCTCCGCCCCGGCGACCGACTCGCAGTCACCGTCGTCGTCGACGCGACCGACGTCCCGCCGGCGCGCACCCTCTGCTCGCGGGTCACCGTCCACGCCGACGCCGCGGCAGGGGGCGGGGCGTGACGCCGCGCCGGGCGCTCTCGCTCGCCCTGCAGGCGGTCGCCCTCGCATGCGTCCTCGCGCTCCTCCTGGGACAGGTCGCCGGCCAGCCCGCGGGACCGAGTTACGTCGAGACGGGGAGCATGGCGCCGACGCTCCGCCCCCTCGACGGCTTCGTCGCGGTGCCCGCTGCCCTCGCCGGCCCGCCCGCACCGGGCGACGTCGTGACCTACCGCGCCGAACGCCTCCACGGCGGCGGCCTCGTCACCCACCGCGTCGTGGCGGTGACCGACCGGGGCTACGTCACCCGGGGCGACGCGAACGCCTTCACCGACCAGCAGAGCGTCGAACCGCCGGTCCGGGCCCCGCAGGTCGTCGCGACGGCCCTCGCCGTCGACGGCCACCTCGTCGTCATCCCGGGCCTCGGGCGCGTGGTCACCGCGGCGGACGGCCTCGCCGGGCCCGCGGGACCGGTCGCGGCGGTCGCAGCAATCGGCGTCGCGCTCGTCGGCGCCGCCCTCGCTCTCGACGTCGTCCGCGACGACGGCCTGGAGCGTCGGCGGGACCGGACCCGCGCCCGCTCCCACCCGGGCATCGACGCTCGCCTCCTCGCCGGCGGCTGTGCACTCGTCCTCGTCCTTGCGCTGACCGCGGGCGCACTCGTCCCCGGCGGCGTGACGACCTACGGCGTCGTCAGCGCCGACGCGGACGCCCCCGGGCCGCGGGTCCTCCGGGTCGGCACCACCGAGACGACGGTCCACCCGGTGGTCAACGGCGGGTTCCTCCCGGTCGTCGCCGTCCTCGAACCCGCGGGCGCGGGCGTCGACGTGACGCCCCGCGAGGCCACCGTCCCCGGCCGCTCGCGGCTGAACGCCACGGTGGCGCTGACCGCGCCGCCCCGGACGGGGTACTACCGGAACTACGTCCGCGAGCGTCGCTACCCGGCGCTGCTGCCGCCGCGGGTCCTGCTGTCGCTGTACGCCGTCCACCCGTGGCTGCCGCTGCTCGCGGTGGACGCCCTCGTCGGTGGCGCGACGGCCCTCGCCGGCCTCGCGCTCCTCGGCCGCGGACGGATCCGCGCCGAGCGGTCCAGACGCCGGGACGGGGCCGGCAGGTGGTGGCCGTGGTGACCCCGCCGCCCTCGCCCCCGACGGCTCTCCGGTCGCTCCGCCTCCGGGCTGTCGCCGCGGACCGGTGGGCGCTCGTCGTCGCCGTCCTCGTCGTCGTCGCCCTGTTCGGGGGGTGGCTGGTCTACGCGACCCACGTGGCCCCGGGGACACACGTCGAGGAACACTCGGTGACGGTCCTCGAGCGGACCGGCAGCTACGACCACCGCGCCACGGTCACGCGCCCGAACGCCGTCTACCCCGTCGGGACGACGCTCGCGAACCGGCCGGTCTACTTCCCCGCCATCTCGCCCGTCCTGGAGGGGGCCTTCGTCTACCGGTACGACGCCCCCGGCGACGACCCCGTGACGGTGACCACGCGGCCGACGCTGGTCGTCCGGTCGACCGACCGGCAGGGCGAGACCGAGTACTGGCGCGTCACGCGCCCGCTCGAGGCGCCGCGGGCGACGACGCTCTCGCCGGGGGAGTCGGTCCGCGTCCCCTTCGACGTCAATGCGACGTGGGTCGACGCGACGGTCGAGCGGGTGCGGACCGACCTCCGCGGCGACCCCGGCCGCCCGGAGGTCCTCGTCGTCACGCAGACCCGGACCCTGGGCACCGTCGACGGCCACCGGGTCGACGTGGCCGACAGCTACCGGATGCGCGTCGAGGTCAGCGGGGCGACCTACGCGGTCACTGTCCCGGAGACGGCCGCCCGGGCCGTGACCGCGACCGACCGAACTACCGTCCCGAACAGCTACGGCCCGCTCCGGGCGGGCGGGTCCGTGGCGCTCGTCGCCCTCGCGGTGGCCGGCCTCCTCGGCCTCGCGTGGGCACGGTGGACCGGCCGCCTCGCGGTCACCGACGCCGAGCGCGCCCGCCTCGCCTTCGCGGCCGACCGGCGCGCACACGACGACTGGATCACGTCCGCCCGCGTGCCCGACGACGCGGCACGCCGGACCGTCACCGTGGCGTCGCTCGCGGACCTCGTCGACGTGGCCATCGACACGAACGCGCGGGTCCTCGAGGACCGGCCTCGCGGTCGGTACCTCGTCCCCGGCGACCGCTTCGACTACGTCTACGTCCCGCCGCCCGCGGACGGGTGAGCGCCGGCCCGGTCGGTCACGCCGTGTCCGACTCCGGCCGGTTCGACCGCCGGTAGCTCCCGACCATCCGCCAGAGCGTCCGGTCGAGGGCGGCGTCGTCGGCCTCTGCCTCGGCGGTCAGCTGTCGGTAGAGCTCCTCCGAGACGGTTATCTCGGGCATCACCACCGGTTTGTTCCGCCCCCGGCAAAAGCGTGGTCGAACACGGGACCGAGTAAATCCTCTCTCAGCCCTCGACGAGGGCCCGCGCCGCCGCCGCGACGTCCTCGGCCCCGGGGAAGAGTTCGGCCTTGAGCGCGGGCGCGTACGGTATCGGGGTGTCCGGGAGCGCCAGTCGGTCGACGGCCTCGAGGGCCCCGGGGGCCGCCTCGGTGACCCGCGCGACGAGTTCGCCCGAGACGCCGAACGAGCGGTAGTCCTCGTCGACGACGAGCAGGCGGTTGGTCGCTCGGACGGACTCGAGCAGCGCCGCCTCGTCCAGAGGCACCAGCGAGCGCAGGTCGAGCACCTCCACCGAGACGCCCTCTCGGGCCAGTCGCTCGGCCGCGTCGAGGGCGGCGTGGACCTGCAGTCCCGTGGTCGCGACGGTCACGTCCTCGCCCGCCCGCTTGACGTCGGCCGACCCGAGGGGCACGGTGTAGGGCTCCTCGGGCGCGGGGTCGTCGAGGCCGTCCGCGAAGTCGAACATCCCCAGCATGAGTTGCTTGTGGAACATGTAGACGACGGGGTCGTCGCTCCGGACGGCGCTCGCGAGCAACCCCTTCGCGTCGCGGGGGCAACTGGGGACGACGACGTTCATCCCCGGGAGGTGCGCGAACGTCCCGTAGAGCGTCTGGGCGTGCGTGGGGTCCTGGTAGGGCGTCGTCCCGACGGCCGTCATGAGCACCATCGGGACGGTCCGCTCGCCCCCGCTCATGTAGGATATCTTCGCCATCTCGTTGTATATCTGGTCGAAGGCGACGCCCGCGAAGTCCACGTACATCAACTCGACTACCGGCCGGAGGCCGGCCAGACTCGCCCCGACGCCCGCGCCGATGAACCCCGTCTCGCTGATGGGCGTGTCCATCACCCGCTCGCCGCCGAACTCCTCGTACAGGCCGGCCGTGCTGTCGAAGACGCCGCCGTACTCCCCGACGTCCTCGCCCATCACGAACACGTCGTCGTCCCGGTGCATCTCCTCGCGGAGGGCCGCGACCACCGCCGGACTCATCGCCGTCCGGTCGCCGTCGGCCACGCTCACGCACCCCCGTCGCGGCCGGCGAAGACGTGGGCCCGCGCGGCCTCCGGGTCGGGGTCGTCCTGGGCGAGTGCGGCCTCGATTGCGCCGTCGACGGTCGCTTCGACGTCCGCCCGCACGGCCGCGACGTCGGCGTCGTCGACCCCGGCCGCCCGGAGGTCCGCCTCGATGCGGGGCATGCAGTCGTCCTCGGCCATCGCCTCGTACTCGCCCTCGCCGCGGTAGCCCTCGGGGTCCTGGAAGAAGTGGCCCGTCCGGCGGTGGGTCCGGACCTCGAGGAGCGTCGGTCCCTCCCCCGCCCGGGCCCGGGCGACGGCCTCGCCGGCGGCCTCGTGGACGGCGGTCACGTCGTTCTCCTCGACGCGGACGCCGGGCATGCCTTGCCCCCGCGCCCGTTCGGCGTTGTCCGCGACGGCGGTGACCCGGGACTTCGGCGTGCTGATGCCGTAGGCGTTGTCCTCGACGACGAACACGACCGGGAGGTCGTTGACGCTCGCGAAGTTCAGGCTCTCGTAGAAGGCGCCCTGGTTGGCGGCGCCGTCGCCGACGAACCCGACGGCGACGCGGTCGGTCCCGCGGCGACGGTGGGCCATCGCCACGCCCGTCGCCGTCGGGAGGTGCTGGGCGACGATGGCTCCCGAGACGACGTTCGCCGTCTCGTCGAAGAGGTGCTGTTCGCCGCCCTTGCCCGAACAGACGCCGCCGCGCTTGCCGAGTTGCTCCGCGATCAGGCCCTCGAGGTCGACACCCTTCGCGATGGCGACGTGGGAACTCCGGTGGGACGCGAACGCCCAGTCATCGGTGCGCAGGTGCTGGCAGACGCCGGCGGCCGGGGCCTCTTGCCCGAGACTGCCGTGGATGCCCGCCGGAATCGGCGCCCCCTCGTCGAAGGCCGCTCGCAACGCCTCGTTGTAGTACCGGATGGTGTACATCGTCCGGTAGAGGTCCTCGAGCGTGCTCACTGGTGGCATGGTTCGCTCGATTCCACCGACCCGCATAAGCGTTCGGGGCCGCTCAGGCCAGCGTCCGCACCGCGTCGACGACGTCGTCGACGTCCGGGACGACCTCGGCCTCCAGCGGTTCGCTGAAGGGCACGGGGACGTCCGCGACGCCCACCCGCTGGACCGGGAAGTCCAGGTCGAAGAACGCCGCCTCGGTGATCTGGGTGGCCCACTCGGACTGGGTCCCCCCGCGGAGGGGCGTCTCGTCGACGACGACACACCGCCCGGTCTTCCGGACGCTCGCCGCGATGGTGTCGACGTCGAGTGGGTCTATCGTCCGGGGGCTCACCACCTCGACGCTCACGTCGCCCGCGAGTCGCTCGGCGGCCTCGAGGGCGTTCCACAACTGGACCTGCGTGGCGACGACGGTCACGTCCGCGCCCTCGCGCTCGACGGCCGCCTCTCCGATGGGGAGTTCGAACTCGCCCTCCGGGGCCGGCCCCTCGCGGTTGTACACGCCGGCGTGCTCGAACAGGGCGACGGGGTCGTCGTGCCTGATGGCCGCGGTGAGCAGCCCCGCGGCGTCACGGGGGGTGGAGACACAGACAACCTTCAGTCCGGGGATGGCCATCAGCAACTGGTGGAGCGCCTGGGAGTGCTGGGCGGCAGCGCTGTAGCCGCTGGTGTTCTGCGTCCGGATGGTCAGCGGCACGTCGACGTTCCCGCCGGTCATGTACCGGAGCTTCGCCACCTGGTTGAGCACCTGGTCCATCGGCACGCCGAGGAACCCGGAGTACATCACCTCGACGACCGGTCGCATGCCCGTCATCGCCGCGCCGAGCCCCGACCCGACGATGGCCACCTCGCTGATGGGCGTGTTGCGCACCCGCTCGGTGCCGAACGCCTCGCTCAGACCCTCGAGGACGCCGAAGGTCCCCCCGCGCCCCGCGACGTCGATGCCCTGGACGAACACGCGCTCGTCGCGCTCCATCTCGCGGTGCATCGTCTCGGCGATGGCCTCCCGGACCGACAGCTCGACGGTCATCGACCCGCCTCCTCGGCGTAGAGGTCGTCGTAGGCGGCCTCGGGGTCGGGGTACGGGCTCTCGCGGGCGAAGCCGACGGCCTCCTCGACGGCCGACTCCGCGTCTTCGCGCATCGCCGCCAGGTCGTCCTCGTCGAGGGCGCCCGCCTCGCGCAGGCGCTCCCGGTAGGCCGGGAGGGGGTCCCGCTCCCGCCACGACTCCACTTCCTCGTCGTCGCGGTAGAACCCGGAGTCCCCCTCGTGGTGGCCGCGGAACCGGTAGGCCTCGCACACGAGCAGGGTCGGCCCCTCGCCCGCCCGCGCCCGGTCGACGGCCTCGACGGCGGCCTCGTAGACGGCGTCGGGGTCCATCCCGTCGACGGCCGCCGACGGGACGCCGTAGCCCTCGGCCCGCCGGGTCAGGTCACTGACCGACTGCTGTTCCTCCAGCCCGGAGTACTCTCCGAACTTGTTGTTCTCGACGACGGCGACGAAGGGGAGGTCCCACAGGGCGGCGAGGTTCATCGACTCGTGGAACGCCCCCTGCGCGAGCGACCCGTCGCCCGCGAAGGAGACGGCCACCTCCCCGGCGCCGCGGAGTTGGCTGGAGAGCGCCGCCCCCACGCCGATGGGGTAGCCCGCGCCCACGATGCCGTTCGCGCCGAGGTTCCCCAGGTCCGGGTCCGCGATGTGCATCGACCCGCCCTTGCCCTTGCAGTAGCCCGTCTCCTTGCCGAAGAGTTCGGCCATCATCGGCCCGAGTTCGTGGCCCTTGGCGATGCAGTGGCCGTGGCCCCGGTGGGTGCTGGTGACGTAGTCCTCGTCCGCCAGCGCCTGGCAGACGCCCGCGGCGATGGCCTCCTCGCCGATGTAGAGGTGGACGAACCCCGGTATCTCCCCGTCCGCGAACAGGTCCCCGACCCGGCGCTCGAACGCGCGGATGCGCTCCATCGTCCGCAGCATCTCCGCCCGGGCGTTCGTGGGTGGTGTTGGCATGGTCCGCCCCTTCCCGAGGCGAGGGTAAATAGCTACGCCCGGCGCTCCCAGGACACCGCCGCGTCGACGTCGAGCGCTCGCGCGACGTAACACGCCCGCTCGGCCTTCTCGACGACCCGGTCGATGGCGTCGTCGCCCGCGGGCGAGGCGACGGTCACCGTCACCTCCACGGCGTCGAGCGGTCCGGTCTCCGGGCTGCCAGCGACGCGCGTCTCGACGTCCTCGAGGCCGACGCCGTCGCGGTCGGCCATCTCCCGGACGGAGACGGTGAGGCAGGCGCCGAGGGCGCCCAGCAGGTGCTCGACGGGGTCGGGCGCGCGCCCCTCGCCGCCCACCGCCTCGGGTTCGTCGAAGGCCACCTCGCCCGCCGCGGTGCGGTAGGTGCCGGCGTATCCCTCTGTGACGCGCGCGACGGCGGTCCGCCGGTCGGGGCCGGCCGCGATGGCCGTCTCGACGTGCGAGCGGAGTCGCTCCCGGTCGGTCAGGTTCGACGCGAGGGCGTCGAGCAGGCGCGCCGCGTCCGCGCCGTTGCGGACCCGGTGGTCGAACGCGAGGCTGAGCGTCACCTCGCCGTCGCGGACCCGCCCCACCCCGAGGATGGCCACCTCCGGCGGGTTGATGACCGGGTCGAAGGAGTCCACGCCGAGGGGGCCGAGGTTCGTGACCGTGACCGTGCCGCCGGCCTCGTCGTCCACGGAGAGGTCGCCGGCCTGCGCCCGCGAGACGAGGTCGCGCCTGCGGGCCGCGACGTCCTCGACGGACGACGCGCCGACGTCCGGGACGACCGGCGTCCGCAGGTCGCCATCGACGTCCACCGCGTAGCCGACGTTGACCTCCTCGAACACCTCGTAGCGGTCGTCCGCGAACGTCGCGTTGAACCGGGGGTGGGCCTCGAGGGCGTCCGCGAACGCACAGAGGAGCAGGTCCGCGAGGGAGGCGTCGACGCCGGCCGCCCGCGCCGCCGCGAGGACGTCCTGCGCCGGCGTCGCGTCCACCGTGCGGCGGACCGTCACGTGGACGGCCTCGCGGTAGCTCTCGGCCAGGCGGTCGGCGGTCGTCCGCTGGACGCCGGTCAACTCGACCGTCTCCGCGACCGTCCGGGTCGCCGCGCCGGCCGACGCTCCCGCCTCGGCGGCCCGCGCGACGTCGCCCTCGGTGACGACGCCCTGGGGGCCGGTGCCCTCGACGCCGGCCAGCGCGACCCCTTCGCGCTCGGCGCGGCGCCGGGCGCCCGGCGTGGCCCGGACGTCGGCGTCGCTCGCGGCCGCCCCGTTCCCGGTCGAATCGGACTCGGCCGTCGGGTCGGCACCCGTCGACCCGTCTGCCGGCGTCCCGCCGGCCCCCGTCGGTCTCTCGGCCGCCGTATCCCCGGCCGCCGCCCCGCCGTCCGCTGGCGCTCCAGCGTCCTCGAGGACGGCGCTCGCGTCCTCGTCGGGGCCGGCGACGACGCCGATGGGGTCGCCGGGGGCGACGGTCACTCCCTCGGAGACCAGCACCCGGCGGAGCGAGCCGTCCTCGCGGCTCTCGACGTCGGCGCTGGTCTTCTCGGACTCGACGACGGCGAGGACGTCGCCCGACTGGACGGCCTCCCCCTCCCCGACCCGCCACTCGAGGAGGGTCCCCTCGTCCATCGACATCCCGAGTTGGGGCATCCGCACGACGTATCCCATGGCGACGGGCTTGGGCACACCGTCACAAAAAGGTGCGTGCGGGGCCGACGGTATTGTTCAGAGACGCAGCTCACGGCGATCCCGTTGGTTGGACCAGCCGAACGCCTTCGGCTGTCTCGGCTCCCGCGGCTCGCTGCGCGCGTTCGCTCGCGTCGCTCGGTCACGCGCGTGGCTCGCCGGGGTTCGCCGAGACGCCTCGCCCGTTCACTCCACCAGGGACGCCGGGTGTCGCGGCGAGCGCACCCGGTCAGCGTCGATTCTCGTCTGAACACTGCCGGTCCGACGCCGTCAGCCGTCCCCGAGCAGTTCGTAGAGGACGATGTGGTCGCGGTCCCCGAGTCCGGCCTGGCGCGCCCGGACGAACTGCTGGGCCACGGCGGCCGTGAGGTGGACCGGCAGGTCGGCCGCGGCGGCCTCCTCGAGGATGAGTTGGGTGTCCTTGTGCTGGAGGTTCACGTCCGCGCCCGGGTCGTAGTCGCCCTCGATGATGCGTCGCCCCTTCTGCTCTAAGATGCCCGAGGTGCCGATGCAACTCGTGAGCACGTCGTAGAGCGTCTCCTGGTCGATGTCGGCGCTGTCCCCGAGGCGGAACGCCTCCGCCACGGAGAGGAGGTGTGCGTTCACGAGTAACTGGTTGCAGAGCTTCGCCGCCTGGCCGGCGCCGACCGGGCCGACGTGGAACACGTCCTCGCCGACGGCGTCGAGGAGCGGCCGGACCCGCTCGACGTCGGCGTCCTCTCCGCCGGCCATCACGGCCAGCGTCGCGTCCTCGGCGCCGGTCACGCCGCCGCTGACGGGCGCGTCCACGAACCCGACGCCGGCGTCCGCCGCCCGGTCGGCCAGCGACTCCGCCGTCGCCGGCCCCACGGTGCTCGCGTCGACGTAGACGCCGCCTGCCGTCATGGCCTCGAGGGCTGTCGCCGACGCCGCGAGCGCCTGGTCGGGCGTCCGGAGCATCGTGACGAGGACCTCGGCGCCGTCGGCGGCCGCCCGCGCGGACGCCGTCCGGCCGCCCCGCGCCTCGAAGGCGGCGGCCCGCTCGGCGTCGACGTCCACCCCGACGACGTCGTGGCCCGCGTCCCGGAGGTGGGTGGCCATCGGCAGTCCCATGTTCCCGAGCCCCACGAATGCGATTCGCATGCGCCGGTTTCCGGGGCACCCGCCGTATACGTTTCGGGGCCCGAGACGGTTCCCCCGGTCCTTCAGAACGCGCGGAGGACGCCCGCCACCGCGCTGGCGAGCTCCTCGAACCGGTCCATCGCCATCCCGTCGGTCGTCACCCACGCGCCGTGGTCGTCGACGATGACCCGCGTCAGGAACCCCTCCTCGAACACCCGGATGGTGAACAGGTAGGACCCGAGTTCGGACCGCCGGTAGGCCCGCTGTGAGCGGAAGCCGAGTCGCTCGTTGTCCGCGAACCCGACCAGGTCCGCCGTCTGCTCGAGGTCGCTCCGCAGGTACACCTGCTCGTAGCCGTCCTCGGTGAAGTAGGTCAGGCTCCGGAGTTCGTCGCCGATGACCGCCCGCGCGGCGCTGACGAGTTCCGACCGCTGCCGTTCCGTGAGGCGTCCGTCCTGCATGCCCGGGGGTATGCCGCCTGTTCACATACCACTGTCCGCGGTTTTCACCGGGCGAGAATCTCGGGGCCGCCGACGGGGGACCTACGACGCGCCGCCCGGCCCGACCTCGTCGCGGACGACGTAGTAGAGGATCCAGACCACGAGGCCGCCGAAGAACGCGCCGAGCGCCCACGCGAGGGCGTGTCGGCTGTCGCGGCGCGCCGCGCTCCGGTAGACGAGGTACGTGGCGACGAGGGTGACGAGCAGCGGGACGCCCATCACGAACAGGATGACGAGCAGTTCGAGGCCGCCGGGGGGACCCATCTGGAGGGGGACCATACGTGACCCTTCCGTCAGAACTGACAAGTCTCTTTCGTATCTCGGGACGGTCTCGCGACTCTCCGCCCTGGCACGGCCGCCGGTCACCGCCCGACTCGCCGGGGTTAGGCCTCCCCGTGGAGTCGCCGGACGGTCTCGATGTTCTCGGCGTAGCCGCCCTCGTCGTCCACGGGGGTCTCCAGCACCATCGGCAGGTCCGCGAACGCGTCGTGCGTGACGAACCGCCGGAAGCCGGCCTCCCCGATCTCGCCCTCGCCGATGTGCTCGTGTTCGTCCTTCTCCGAGCCCAGCGGGTGTTTCGAGTCGTTGAGGTGGAGGTAGCCGACGTTCTCGAGGCCGACGGCCGCGTCGAGTTCCGCGACCATCTCGTCCATCCCCTCGGCGGTGGTGAAGTCGTAGCCCGCGGCGTAGAGGTGACAGCTGTCGAGACAGACCCCCAGGTCGTCGTAGCCGTAGTCGGACTGCTCGACCATCGCGTCGAGTTGTGCGAACTCCTTGCCGAGCGTGGTCCCCTTCCCCGCGGTGTTCTCGAGGAGGAGCGTCACGCCGTCGGGCACGTCCAGGTCCGAGAGGCGGGCCGCGATGTTCTCGATGCCGCCGTCGACCCCCGCGCCGGTGTGGGACCCGGGGTGGAAGGTGTAGTAGTCGACGCCGAGCGCTGCGGCGGCGTCCAGTTCTGCCTGCACGGCGTCGACGGATTTCGCCCCGAGGTCGTCTTTCGGCGTCGCGAAGTTGATGAGGTAGGTGCCGTGGACGATCCACGGCCCCACGTCGGCGTCGGTCGCGGCCTCGCGGAACGCCGCCGTCTCGTCGTCAGCGAACTCGCTGGTCGCCCACGTCCGCGGCGACCCGACGAATATCTGCCCGCAGTTCCCCCCGAGGTCGACCTCGCGGCCGACGGCCTTCTCGACGCCCCCGCTGATGGAGACGTGAGCCCCGATTCTGAACGTCATGGACGGCCGTTCTGGCGGCACCGCCTTAACTCGTCCCGGTCGTGACGCGTCGCCGCGCCCACAGAGGTCAAGTGCCCGGGCCGACAACACCCACCGGAGAACAGTGACCGACGAACCGACCTACGAGGACGTCCTCGACACCCTGGGGTCCGAGGTGAACCGGCACATCCTCGCGCTCGCGAGCGAGGCGCCGCGGTCCGCGGAGGACCTCGCGGGCTACTGCGACGTCTCCCAGCCAACCATCTATCGCCGCCTCGACACGCTCAGCGACCTCGGTCTCGTGGAGGCGACGGTGGCCCTCGACGACGACGGCAACCACTACAAGCGGTTCCGGACGACCCTCGAGGAGACCCACGTCGCGGTCGAGGACGGCCAGTTCCGGGTCGACCTGGAACTGGCGCGCGACGCCGACTACACGGGGAAGTTCGTCGAGTTCTGGCGCGACCTGGAGCGTGGCGCGGAGGGCCTCGCAGACGGCGACGTCGAGGTCGACGCGGACGCGGACCTCGACCCCTCCTCGCGCAACCTGGACCTCGGGTAAGATGGCGGAACCGCCCGAGTTCTGGGCGTTCCTCCTCGGCAACGCGGGGACGCTCGTGGTCGGGGGCGCGCTGAGTCTGCTGAGCTTCCGTGCCTACCTCCGGACGCGACACCGCTCGCTCGAACTCGCCGCCGCCGGCTTCGGGTTCATCACCGTCGGGACCCTCGTCGAGGTGGGCTACGAACTCGGCATCCGCGGGAGTTTCGACCTCTCGGGCCGGGAACTCCTCACGCTCCACACCGTCGAGAGCCTGGTCATCATGTCGGGCCTGGTCGTCATCTTCTACGCCCTCTCCCGGTACTGACTGGTCACTCGACGCCGCCGACGCCGCTCTCCGCGTCCGGCAGGTCGTGGGCCTCGGCGTCGATGCCGAGTTCCTCCAGGGCGGCCTCGAGGTGCCGGTCCTCGGCGTACTCGGCGCCGTCCGCCTCGCGGATGCGCTGGGCCGTCGCCAGCACCTCGCCCCGCCGGTCGTCGGGCACGTCGTACGTGTCCGTGGAGAGTTCGACGACGAGGCCGTTGTTGTCCCGGGTGTACAGCGAGTGGAAGATGCCGCGGTCGAACACGTTGTAGCCGCGGCCGTCGTCGTCGAGGGCCGCCGTGACGTCGGCGAACTCGTCGGGCGCGACGCGGAAGGCGACGTGGTGGACCGAGCCGACGCCCCCCCGGAGCGGTCCGGGTTCGGAGTCGCGCTCGTCGCTGACGAAGACGGTGAGGATGCGCCCGTCGCCGGCGTCGAAGAAGAGGTGGGTCTGGGCGGGGTCGTCCAGGTTCGGCTGTCGCAACACCAGCGGCATGCCGAGCAGGTCCCGGTAGAAGTCGACGGTGTCGGCCTCGTTGGAGCCCCAGATGGTGACGTGGTCGACGCCGGTGGTGTGGAACGGGCTGTCCGGCAACGCCGCGGTGACGGGTTCGCCGTCGCTCATGGTCGTGGTAGCCCGCGCGCCCGGATAGCCCTGTTCCCGGCGGCACGTCCCGCCGCCTACGTGGCGTCGAGTCTCTCGCGGAGGTGGTCCAGGAGGGCGGTTCGGTGGCACCGCTTCTGCTCGGTGTTCTCGAAGCAGACGAGCGCCACGTCCTCTCCGCCCCGCACCCGGTCGACGAGTTCGTCGACGGCCTCCCGGGCGGCCGCGTCCGTCTGCAGGTGTTCGCGGTAGCGCGTCTCGACGTCGAGGTCGTCCCACGCGGCGTTGTGTGCCCCCTCCGCGCAGAGCCCCCGCATCTCGAAGTCCTCCCGCAGGTCCTGGAACTCGTCGAGGAGGGCCGGCGGCGGGCCCAGCGATGGGTGGTTCTCGTCGACCGCCGGCGAGAACCACCGCGTTGGCCGCCGGACGACGCCGACCAGCGTGGCGTCCCCGACGTCGACCAGGTCGTGCTGGAGCGCCGCCGCGTACGTGTCCGTGACCGTGCCGGCCCGAGCGGTCACGGCCCGGCCTCCGGGCGGGGGGCGCGGACGGCCCGTCCCGCCACGGTCACCGGCTACCGTAGGTCAGCCGCGTCGCGAGTTCGTCGAGGCGGCGCTTCACCCGGCCGAGCGCCACGACGGGCGCGGACGCCGTCCGGAGGTCGCTGTCGGCCACCTCGATGTGACCGCCCTCGAAGGGGTCGTACTCGCCGTCGGCGGTGGCGGCCGTCACCGACGTCATGGCACACCGGCCACACGCCTCGGTCTCCGTGCTGCTCTCCATCGTGGGGTCTGCTAGCGCGCCCAGCGCCAAAGTCGTTGTCCCCGCGCCGGCCGGGGAGGGCTTATGTGGGACCGTGCCCCACGGTCACACGTGACTCGAGACCGCGCTCCCGGGCCGGCGCGCGCCGGCCCGGGTCGACCGTGAGCGACCCCGAGGCGACGTCGCCGGACGCGACGGCGCCGGACGTCCCGGACTGGGACGACGAGTACGTCGACCGGGTGAGCGACCGCCTCATGGCGAGCTACGACCTCGAGAAGGACCGCACCGTGCGGGGGGAGCCGTTCACGCTGTACGGCGAGATGCGCGTCGTCAGTCAGAAGCACTTCTTCCACCCGGCGCTCCGGTACGGCCGCCACGAGACGCACGACCACCTCTTCGTCCGGCGGGTCGACGACGTGACCGTCGCCGACCTCGAGGCCCTCGTCGAGGTGGGCCACGCCCTCGCGGACGACTGGATCGAGGCCGACGAGCAGCACTTCGGGACGGACTTCACGTTCGTCCTCGTCACCGACGCGATCCCCGACGACGTCCGGGCGTTCGTGGACGGCTTCCGGGACCGCACGCTCATCAGGTACGGCTACCACGGTCACTACGAGGTCAACCTCGGCGTGGTGGCGCCCGCCGTCGAGGAGAGCGTCGCCACCGCCGAGGCGGACGTGGTGAGTGCGTTCCGCCTGTGGGAGTCCCTCGACGACGGGTCGAACCGGCGGGGACTGCTGGGGCGGTTGTTCTCCTAGTCGTCCGAGGGCTCGCCGGTCAGGGACTCGCGGTCGAGGCCCTGCCGCGCGTCGCGGATGTCACCGATGCCGAGGTACAGCAACCCGATGATGAGAGCCACCAGCACCACGGCGATGATGCTCTGGAACACGAGCGACACCGTCGCGACGGTGCCGCCCGCCTCGCCCGCCAGGATCGTCTGCGGGTTCTTCAGCAGCCCGATCCAGAGGAGCGCCACGATGGTCACCGCGACCATGAACACCAGCGGTGCGCCGGTGCTGATGAGCTGTTTGCTCTCGTCCCAGTTGGCCAGCCACACGGTGGCGACGAGCAGCGCCAGCGCCGCGAGCGACTGGTTGGCGCCGCCGAACAGCGGCCAGATGTTCGACCACGTGCCCGAGGCGACGAGCAGGTAGCCGAAGACGGCGATGACGCCGGCGTTCACGTACCGGTTGGTGGCCGTCCGCTCGACGGAGGTCTCGGGCGTGCCCACGATCTCCTCGAGCATGTACCGCCCGAGGCGCATCGCCGTGTCGGTGCTCGTCAGCAGGAAGCTCACGAACACCAGCCCGATGAACGTCGCTGCGGCGGTCACGCCGAGGCCGAACGTCGTCAGGAGCGCCCCGCCGCCGGCGGGGAACGTCGCCAGCGCCGACGCCAGCGAGTCCGTGCTACTGGCGATTATCGACACCGAGAGGATGGCCGTGATGGCGAGCAGCCCCTCGCCGAGCATCCCCCCGTAGCCGATGAGGCGGGCGTCGGACTCGCGGTTGAGCTGCTTGGCCGTCGTCCCCGAGGAGACCAGCGAGTGGAACCCGCTGATCGTCCCGCACGCGATTGTCACGAACAGGAACGGGAACAGCGGCCCGAGTTGCGGGTGGACGAAGCCCGTGTACGCGGGTATCTGGGTCGTCAGCGACGACACCTGCGCGTCGATGCCCGCAGAGGGCACGACGACCTCGACGGGCGTGAAGCCCACGACGGTGCCCACGATGGCGCCGAGGAGCATCCCGCCCACGCCGACGTAGAGCAGGCTCGACGTCAGGAAGTCTCTCGGCTGTAAGAGCACCCAGACCGGCAACACGCTCGCCGCGAACGCGTACAGCACCGTCACGAGCACCCACCCCGCCATGTTCGGGTTCGCCGCGCTCGCGAGCGGGAGCCACCCCCCACCGCTCCCGAGGAGGACCGTCGTCCCCGCGGGGAGGCCCTCCCGGGCGAACAGCGCGACGGGGTACTGCAGGCCGACCCAGACGCCGGCGAACACGGCGAGGACGAACGCCACCGCGCCCGGCAGGAACGGCAGGTCGAACTGGTAGAGGTACACACCGAACAGGATCGCCAGCCCGATGTAGATGAGCGACGCCGTGGCGGACCACGGGAAGGCGTCGAACACCAGTCCGATGAGGTACGCGAACGCCGCGATGACGAGGATGATTACCAGCCACGCGTACCACAGCAGCATGTCCTTGCCGCGCTCGCCGACGTACTCGCCGATGATGAAGCCGATCGACTTCCCCTCGTGGCGCATCGACGCCGACAGCGACATGAAGTCGTGGACGCTCCCCATCAGCGGGTTGCCGATGGCGACCCAGACGAGCGCCGGGAGCCACCCGAACGCCGCCGCCGCGGTTATCGGCCCCGCGATGGGCGCTCCGCCCGCGATGCTCGAGTAGTGATGCCCCAACAGGACCGGCTTCTTCGATGGAACGTACTCTTGCCCGTCGTTATACTTGTGTGCCGGTGTCTCCTGCTCGTCGTCGAGTTCGACGAACCGTGAGAGGTACCGCGAGTACCCCAGGTACCCCAGCGAGAAGGTCACCAGCGCGATCACCGCCATCCACATTACCTGTACCATTGCTACCTCACCACACAGCGAACATAGTGAAAAATCGTCTTAAATCTTGGTGCTGACGCTGAGCGCCGTGGAGACGCCCCACGACCGGATTCAGTCCGCCGCCGTCGCCGGGTGACGGACGCGTTGGAGGGGCGTCGCCGGGGCCGGCCCTCCCTCGGGGGCGGCGACGGCGACGACGGTCACCACGTCGCCCTCGTGGCGGACGCGCGCGACGCGGATCCGCACCGCGCGGTCCGCGCCCGCCCGGGTGGCCCGCGCCCGGGCGGTCACGAGCGTCGTCTCCGTCCCGAGCATCGCCACGTCGTCTTCGCTCACCCTGCGGACGTCCCGCACGTCGGCGTACCTGTCCTGGACGAACGCAACAGTCGCCGCCGTCGAGAGCGTCGAGAGCGGGTCGCCGCCCTGGGGCGGGTTCTCGACGACAGTGACGTACGGGCTACTCGCCACCGCGAGGACCGCCTCGCCGTCGCGGTAGGTCCGGACGGGGACGGTGGCGACCACGTCGAGGCTCGTCCGCCCCTCCACGTCGCCCATGACGGTTCGGGTGACCGTCGCGTTCAGCGTGCGGTTGGTCGCGGCGACCCGGTCGTAGCCCGTCCCGTCGGCCAGGCCGGCAGGCGTGCCCGCGGCCCGAACCGGCCCGCCGTCGCTCCCCAGACAGCCAGCGGCGAGGCCGGGACCGAGGACGAGGGCGAGGAGGAGCGTCGCGCGGCCGAGGCGGGCGGGTGCCATTCACGCCGGGGGCGGGTCGGCCGACACCTCGATCTCGAGTTCGTCGGCCACCTCCTCGAGGAGGCTCCCCCTGACCTCCTCGACGCGCATCTCGATGACGGCGACGACCGGTTCCGCGAAGTCCTCGCGGATGGTCTCGATGCGCGCTCGCTCGGTCTTGGCGCGCTCCCGGAGGTAGGTCGCGCCGCGACCCGTCTCGTCGTCGTCGGGGGCGGGCGCCACCTTGTTGACGACGAGGCCGTCGACGTCGAGACCGACGGCGCTCATCTGGTCGATGGCCCGACTGGTCTCCCGTATCGAGAGGTCGTCGGGGTTCAACACGAGGAAGAACGCGGCCTGGTCCTCGAGGGCCTCGCCCGCGAACTCGAAGCGCTCTTTGCGCCGCTGGAGGTGCGCGACGATGGGGTCGTCCGCCGCGGTCCGGCGCGCCTCCCGGTCGCCGATGGCCGCTCGCTCGAAGAGGTCGACGCTCTCCGAGCGCTTCGCCAGCAGGCGGTCGATCCACTCCCCCAGGAACTCGGGGAGCGCGAGGAGGCGCAGCGTGCCGCCCGTGGGCGAGGTGTCGAAGACGACGCGGTCGTACTCGTCGCTCTCGCGCATGACGTCGATGAACCGGTCGAACAGCGCCGCCTCGTAGGCGCCGGGCGTCCGGTGGGCGAGTTCGATCTGCCGGTCGATCTCGTTGACGATGGCCGGACTCACCTGGTCGCCCATCCGTCGGCGGATCTCCTGCATGTGCTCGTCGACCTCCTCGTCCGGGTCGATCTCCATCGCCCAGAGGTCCGCTTCGCCCTCGACCGCCCGCGGGTCGTCGTCGAACTGCTGGCCGAACACGTCGGAGGTGCTGTGGGCCGGGTCCGTCGAGACGATGAGCGTCCGCAGGCCGGCGCGCGCACACTTCAGCGCGTAGGCGCTCGACACCGTCGTCTTGCCGACCCCACCCTTGCCCCCGAAGAAGACGAACTTCTCCATCAGTGGACGTGGTACTGCTTGCCCTTGCGCTCGAGGAGGCTCCCGCGGTCCCACATCCGGCGTTCCCACTGCTCGAACTCCTCGGCGAGGTACGGCAGCAACTCGACGGTGTAGTAGGAGACCGGACTGGGGATGCCGAAGGCGTCCGCGAAACACGCGAACAGGAAGACGTCCTCGACGTCCTCGGCCTCGTGCTCGATCTTCTCGAACGCCGGGTGCTCGACCATCCCGTGGTAGAGGCCGTGCAGCCACTCCTCGAGGTGGTCCCGGAATCGCTCGATCCGACGGTGCAAGTCGCGCTCCATGGTATCACCCTACAAACTCGGTCGTCATAAAGCCGGCCCCCGGGTCAGCACGCACACCCCGTCGTCGCAGCGGAGCGCTCGAACCGCATCTCGTCGCCACAGTCGGGGCACGACGGCGGGGGGTCGCCCGTCACGTCGACGTCGCGGACGCGCACGTCGCAGTCGTCACACCAGTATGCCCCCGCGGACTCGGCGCGCCCGGTTCCGCGGTTCGGCGACTGCGTCGAGGCCTTCAGCATCTCCGTGACCGTGCCGATGACGCCCATGCGTGTGCTTCGGTACCACGACACAAAAATCCCGGGGCGCTCGCGGCCGCTCACGTCACGTCGGCCGCTCACGCCACGTCGGCCGCTCACGCCACGTCGGCCGCGAGCGCCGAGAGGGCGCGCCGCAGTTCGCCCCGGCGCTTCCAGGCGGCGAGGCGGTCTGTCAGGGCCGCCGGCGGGTAGCCGAAGGCCACCTGCGAGCGCATCTGCACGCGCGTCCCGTGGTCCTCCGCCCGCCAGGTGAGCGTCGTCGACAGCGTCTCCAGCGGCCCGCCCTCCTGGACGTACTCGTAGCCCGCGTCCGTCTCGCACACCCGCAGAACGAGCTCGATGCCCCCGCCGGTGGCCGTCACCCGGGTCCCCGTCCCCGTCTCGGCGACGTCCGCGACGCGGAAGCTCCCCTCGTACTCGACGAGGCGGGCGGGCGAGAGCGTCCGTTCGACGGCCGCGGGCGACGCCGACACGAACCGGGACGCCGTCACCTCGCGCATCAGTCACACGTGGCACGGCACCCACTTAAATCCGGGCGAGGAACGGGAGCGAGAGCAACACCAGCGCCGCCACGGCGGCCAGTGCCGTCACGAACAGGCGCCGGAGGCGGTACTCGACCGGCACCTCGGCGCGCCGTTCGGGGAAGGCGGTCCAGACCAGGCGGTAGAACGCGCCGGCCGTCGTCGCGACGAACCCGCCGGCAGAGGCGCTCACCGCCACCACCGGCGAGAAGCCCAGCGCCATGACGTAGAGGGGGCCGAAGGCGACGCAGACGGCGAGCGCCAGCGACGCGACGACGAGGAAGGGAACCGGGTCGACGGCCCGCCCCTCGCGGTTGCGGAGGCGCATGCCGGGGCGTTGGACGGCCAGCGGCCTATGGCTTATTGCTAAGGGGGTGGCGACACTTGAGACGGTCGATGGCTCGAACCGGCGACGTTCGCGTGCTCGCGGTCATGGACCTCGTGCTCTCTTTCGCGTTCAGTCTCATCCTCGTGTCCGCGCTGAACCTGGCCGGCGTCAGCGAGTTCACGTGGACCAACGTCGGCGTGGCGACGGTGACCTTCGCCGTCCTCACCTACGTCGTCGTCCTGCGCGGGTGACCGGCCGACCGGGCCGTCCGTCGGGCCCGCGGGGCGGGCGAACACGTTCGAATGAGGGTCGACGTCCCCGCGCCGTTTCCGACTACTGGTTCGTGGGAACCGACACGGGGTTCAAGGCGACGGGGGTCGTACTCGGGCCATGGCAACATCCGACCCCTTCGGAGCCATCCGGGAGTTCGACGTGGACGGCACCACCTACAAGATGGCGGACCTCACCGCCCTCGAAGAGGCGGGGCTGGTCGAGTTGGACGCACTCCCGGTGAGCATCCGCGTCCTCCTGGAGTCGGTCCTCCGGAACGTCGACGGCGACGACGTGACCGCCGAGGACGTCCGGGCCGCGGCCTCGTGGGCGCCGGACGTGCCCGACGTCGAGGTTCCCTTCACCCCGTCGCGCGTCGTCCTGCAGGACCTCACCGGCGTCCCGGCGGTGGTCGACCTCGCGGCACTGCGCTCGGCCGCCGACCGGAAGGGCCGGGACCCGACGGTCGTCGAACCCGAGGTGCCCGCGGACCTCGTCATCGACCACAGCGTACAGGTCGACTACTTCGGCAGCGAGGACGCCTACGAGAAGAACGTCGAACTGGAGTACGAGCGCAACGCCGAGCGCTACCGCGCGCTCAAGTGGGCGCAGAACGCCTTCGAGGACTTCCAGGTCGTCCCGCCGGGGACGGGCATCGTCCACCAGGTCAACTTGGAGCACCTCGGCCGGGTCGTCCACGCCCGCGAGGACGGCGGCGAGAACTGGCTGCTGCCCGACACGCTGGTCGGCACCGACAGCCACACGCCGATGATCGGCGGCATCGGCGTCGTCGGGTGGGGCGTCGGGGGCATCGAGGCCGAGGCGGCCCTCCTCGGCCAGCCCATCACGATGAAACTGCCGGAGGTCGTCGGCGTCAAACTCACGGGCGACCTCCCCGAGGGCGCGACGGCGACCGACCTCGTCCTCCACGTGACCGAACTCCTGCGGGAGGTGGGCGTCGTCGACCGGTTCGTCGAGTTCTTCGGCCCGGGCGTCTCCTCGCTCACCGTCGAGGATCGCGCCACCATCTCGAACATGGCCCCCGAACAGGGCTCGACCATCTCGGTGTTCCCCGTCGACGAGGCCACCCTGGAGTACCTCGAACGCACGGGTCGCGACCCCGAGCACGTCGAGTTGGTCCGGGAGTACCTCGACGCGCAGGGCCTGTTCGGCGAGCAGGAACCCGAGTACACCGAGGTGGTCGAACTCGACCTCTCGACGGTCACGCCGAGTCTCGCCGGGCCGAAGCGCCCGCAGGACCGCATCGCGATGGGCGACATGCAGTCCCACTTCCGCGGCCTCCTCTACGAGGAGTTCGAGGACGAGGTGGGCGACGTCGACGAGGCGGCCCTCGCGACGTGGCTCGGCGAGGGCGGCAACGACGACGCGAGCCTCACGGACGGCGGCGCCGTGGCACGGGCCCCGGACGCCCTCGAGGACCTCACCGAGCGGGTGCCGATCGAACTCGACGGCGAGGAGACCGAAATCGGCCACGGGAGCGTCGTCGTCAGCGCCATCACCAGTTGCACGAACACCTCGAACCCGTCGGTGATGCTCGCGGCGGGGCTGCTCGCCCGCAACGCCGTCGAGCGGGGACTCGAGGTCCCGCCCTACGTCAAGACGAGTCTCGCGCCCGGGAGCCGGGTCGTCACCGAGTACCTGGAGGCCGCGGGTCTGCTCCCCTACCTCGACGAACTCGGCTACAACGTCGTCGGCTACGGCTGTACGACCTGCATCGGCAACTCCGGGCCCCTGCCCGACGCCGTGGAGGCCGCCATCGACGAGCACGACCTCTGGACGACGAGCGTCCTCTCGGGGAACCGCAACTTCGAGGCGCGCATCCACCCGAAGATCCGCGCGAACTACCTCGCCAGCCCGCCCCTGGTCGTCGCCTACGGCCTCGCCGGCCGGATGGACGTCGACCTGGAGACCGACCCGCTCGGCACCGACGCCGCGGGCGACCCGGTCTACCTCGCGGACCTCTGGCCGGGCGCCGAGGAGGTCCGGGAGACGATGGCCGAGAGCATCGATCCCTCGATGTTCGCGGAGAAGTACGCCGCCGTCTACGAGGGCGACGAGCGCTGGGAGGCCCTCGACGCGCCGACGGGTGACGTCTACGAGTGGGACGACGAGTCGACGTACATCCGCGAGCCGCCGTTCTTCACGGACTTCCCGCTGGAGAAGCCCGGCGTCTCCGACGTCGAGGGCGCGCGCTGCCTGCTGACGCTGGGCGACACCGTGACGACCGACCACATCAGCCCCGCGGGCGCCTTCGGATCCGACCTGCCCGCCGGACAGTGGCTCATGGACCAGGGCGTCGAACCCCACGAGTTCAACACCTACGGCTCGCGGCGGGGCAACCACGAGGTGATGATGCGGGGCACCTTCGCCAACGTCCGCATCGAGAACCAGATGCTCGACGACGTCGAGGGCGGCTACACGCGCCACCAGCCGGACGGCGAGGAGATGACCGTGTTCGAGGCCAGCGAACAGTACCGCGAGGACGGCGTGCCGCTGGTCGTCCTCGCGGGCGTGGAGTTCGGCACGGGGTCCTCGCGGGACTGGGCGGCCAAGGGGACCGACCTGCTCGGCGTCCGCGCGACCATCGCGGAGAGCTACGAGCGCATCTACCGCGACAACCTCGTCGGCATGGGCGTCCTCCCGCTCCAGTTCCAGTCGGGCGACTCCTGGGAGTCACTCGGCCTCGACGGCACGGAACTGTACAGCATCCACGGCCTCGACGACGGCCTCGAGGTCGGGGCCGACCTCGCCGTGACGGCCGAACGCGAGGACGGCACCGCCGTGGAGTTCCCGGTCACCGCCCAGGTCAACACCCCGGCCGCGGTCAGGTACGTCGAACACGGCGGCATCCTCCACTACGTCCTCCGGCGGATGCTCACCGAGGACTGAGGCCCCCTCACCCGCACATCTTCGGGGTAACGTCGACCGGGTCGACGCCCCTCTCTCCGGTATGCACGCGCACGGCCGACCGGTCGCCAGCACGGGGGTGCGGTGACGCGTGGGCCCGCCCGTCCCCGGGTCCGTGGACACCGACGAGCGACCGTTCGTCCTCGTCTGGGAACTGACGCGGGCCTGCGAACTCGCCTGCAAGCACTGCCGCGCGGACGCCCAGGAGCACAGACACCCTGACGAACTCACGACCGCGGAGGGGGAGGCGCTCCTCGACGCGGCCAGCGAATTCGGCCCCGGGCAACTGGTCGTCCTCTCGGGCGGCGACCCCCTCGCCCGGCCGGACGTGACACACCTCGTCCGGTACGGCGCCGACCGCGGCCTCCGGATGACGATGACGCCCAGCGGGACGACGCGGCTGACGCCCGACCGGGTCCGGGGGCTCGCGGACGCCGGCCTCCAGCGCATGGCCGTCAGCTTCGACGGCGGGTCGGCCGCCGCACACGACGAGTTCCGCGGCGAACCCGGGAGCTTCGAGGAGACGGTGGCCGCCGCCCGCGCGGCGCGGGACGCCGGCCTGCCCCTGCAGGTGAACACGACAGTCTGCGCCGAGACGGTCGACGACCTCCCCGAGATACGCGACCTCGTCGCGGACCTCGACGCCGTGCTGTGGTCGGTGTTCTTCCTCGTGCAGGTCGGCCGCGGGACGGTCCTCGACCCCGTCTCGCCGGCCCGCGCCGAGTCGGTCCTCGCGTGGCTGGTCGACGTGGCGGCCGACGGGCCCTTCGGCGTGAAGACGACCGAGGCCCCCTTCTACCGGCGGGTGGCCGCCCAGCGGGGCGCAGACGCCACCGCGGGGGACGCGCCCGACGGCATCGGCCGCCGGACGGGCATCGTCGCCGGCGACGGCTTCGCCTTCGTGAGCCACGTCGGCGAGGTCTACCCCTCGGGCTTCCTCCCGAAGTCCGCGGGCAACGTCCGCGACCGGGGGCTCCTCGAGTGCTACCGGGACGCCGACCTCTTCGAGGCCCTGCGGGACCGCGACCGTCTGCGGGGGAAGTGTGGCGCCTGCGAGTTCCGCCACGTCTGCGGCGGGAGTCGGTCCCGGGCCTACGCGGCGACCGGCGACCCCCTGGCGAGCGACCCGCTGTGTCCCTACGTGCCGGCCGACTACGACGGTCCCCTGCCCGAGCCCACGACGTCGGGGTGAGCGCTCACTCGACGTCGGCGTCGAGGTGGTCCCGGGCGAACGCCTTCACGATGCCCTCTTCGGCGCGGTGGAGCGTCTCGCTGACCGTCGAGGGCGCCATGTCGAGGTCCTCGGCCAGTTCGGTGAGCGTACACTCCCGGGGCGTGTCGTAGTACCCCCGCTCGAGGGCCGCGAGGAGCAACTCAGTCTGCTTGTCCGTCAGCGGTCTGGCGTCCTCGACGGAGCGGTAGAGCCGGTCGAGCCGGTGGCGGATGTTGAGCGCCTCGAGCTGGTGGCCGAACGCGGAGACGCGGTCGTGGGGCGCCGTGAACTCCAGTGCCACCTCGCCGTCGCTGACGTCCATCGGGAGTTCGAGCGGGACCTGTGCCTGCTGGATGGAGAGCAACAGCGGGAGTTCGCCGGTCTCGAACTGGACGACGGCGCGCCCCTCCGTCCGCTGGACGACCTCCACGGACCTGACT
Organism: Halobacteriaceae archaeon; assembly: GCA_042216525.1. Classification (GTDB taxonomy): domain Archaea; phylum Halobacteriota; class Halobacteria; order Halobacteriales; family Halobacteriaceae; genus JBDGTT01. The sequence goes on along the minus strand of JBDGTT010000012.1, from coordinate 43,328 downwards.
GCGTCCCGGGCGGCCATGGCGTCGACGACCGAGGAGACGTCGTCGTCGATCAGTTCGACGAGGGCGTACCCCGCGTCGTCGGTCGGGAACGCCGACAGCACCCGGAACGTGGCGTCCGGGAACTGCCGGGTGAGGTCCCCGATCCAGACGGCCTCGGGAAGGACGATCGTGAACTCTGCGTGGGGCATGGCTGAACGTGTTCGGGCAGACGGCAAACGAATGTCCCGAACATGTTCGCCTCTACGGGCGCCGAACGGGAAAGACCGTCGGCCGTCAGGGGCGCCAGACGGCGGTGACGACGCCCGCGTCCGTCTCGGCGGTGTCGTGGTCGTACCCGCGGTCCGCGAGTTTGGGGAACAGGTGCTGGGGCGCGCGGTCGTTGACCTGGAGGAGGACCGTGCCGTCGTCCATCTCGGCGAGTCGTTCGAGCGTCCGTCGGAGCGGTTCGGGCGGGGGCAACTCCCGGGCGTCGATGGTCTCGACCGGGCGGTCGGCCGGCGCCGCCACCGCGTCGCGGAGCGTCTCGGGGTCCATGTGCGCGAGGTAGGGGCGCCCCCGGGCAGTGCGTGTTCCCGAACGGATTCGGGTCCCCGGCCCCGGAACCACCAACAGGGGGCGGGCCCATCGGTGGGACATGCTCGGCAAAGTCGACCCGGAGACGCTCAGGCGACTCGTCCTCGGCCGGACCGGCGCGCCCCGCGAGGACGTCCTGCAGGGACCGGCATACGGCGAGGACGCCGCGGCCGTCGACGTCGACGGCACCACCCTCGTCGTCAACACCGACCCCATCTCGATGGCGGCCGACCGCGTGGGCTCCCTGGGCGTCACCGTCGCCTGCAACGACGTCGCGGCGTCGGGCGGCCGGCCGGCGTGGCTGACGGACGTCGTCTTCCTCCCGGGGGGCGCCGACGACCCGGCCGCCGTCCTCGACCGGGTGACCGCACAGGTCGACGAGACGGCCAGCGACCTGGGCGTGAGCGTCGTCGGCGGCCACTCCGAGTACGTCTCCGCGCTCGCGACGCCGCTGCTCGTGTTCACCTGTCTCGGACCGGCCGAGCGTTACGTTCCGACCGGCGGGGCCCGACCGGGCGACAGACTGCTGGTGACGAAGGCCGCCGGCATCGAGGCGACGGCCATCCTCGCGACCGACTTCCGGGCGTCGCTGGCGGACGCCGTCGACGCGGCCGTCCTCGACCGGGCGGCCACCTTCTACCGCGACGTGAGCGTCCTGCCCGACGGGGCCGCCCTGGCGCCCCACGCCGACGCGATGCACGACCCGACCGAGGGCGGCCTCGTCGACGGCCTCTTCGAGATGGCCGCGGCGGCGGGCGTCGAACTGGACGTGGACCCCGCGGCGGTGCCGGTCCGCCCGGAGACGGCGACGCTCTGTGACGCCGCGGGCGTGGACCCCTTCCGCGTCTTCGGGTCGGGCATGCTCGTCGCCGCCGTGCCGCCGGCGGACGTGGAGGCGGCGACGGCCGCCCTCGCAGACCGGGACGTCCCCGTCGCCGACGTGGGCGTCGTCCGCGAGGCGGCGACCCCCCGCCTCGTCCTCGGGGCGGAGACGTTCGAGGCGCCGGTGCGGGACGAGATGTACGCCCTCTGGGAGTGACCCGGCGGGAGTTTTACGGCATCACCCGCCGAATTGGGTAGTGTGTACAATACAATCCTGGTTCCCGTCGACGGCAGTCTGAGCGCGGACCGCGCGAGCGACCACGCCCTCGAGTTGGCCGCGCGGTTCGACGCCGCCGTCCACGCGCTCTACGTCGTCGACACCTCCAGCGAGACGCGGTTCGTGGCCGGTGGCACCGCCGACGAGTTACAGGAGACGCTCCGGGCCCGCGGCGAGGAGGCGACCGGGGCGGTCGTCGACCGGGCCGTAGACCGCGGCGTCGAGGCCGTGGCCGCAGTCCGAGAGGGCGTGCCCCACGCGGTCGTCCTCGACTACGCCGACGAGGTGGGGGCGGACCTCGTCGTGATGGGCGCCCACGGGTCCGCCGGCCCGGACCGGGACTTCCTGCTGGGGAGCGTCACCGACCGGGTGGTCCGGGCCGCCCCGATCCCGGTCCACGTCGTCCCGGGCGTCGACGTGGCGGTCGGCGACGTCGGCACCGCGACGGAGATAGCGCGGACCCGCGTCACGGACGCCGGCTACGCGGCCCCCGTCGTCGTCAGCACCCACCGGTCGGGCGAGCGGTGGCTGGTCCGCCTGCGAGACGACGCCGGCGACCACCACAGCGTGGCCGTCGACGTCGAGACCGGCGACGCGACGCTCCGGGACGGCGACGCCGACCGGTCCGGTGGTCAGTCCCGCGCCGGGTAGGACTGGGCCGCCCCCCGACTGGCGCGCGCGACCAGCGTCGCGACGGCGCGGGAGCGCCCGTCGCGGGTCGTCCGGCGTTCCTCGTAGTGGAGGACCGTCAGGCCGAGCGCCGCCCGCAGGAGTTCGTTCGACCCGAAGCGGTGGCGGTCGTCGCGGGGGCCGACGTCCACGGGGTCGCTGGTCCGGAGGTGGTGCTGGTAGACGAGGACGCCGCCGGGGCGGAGGGCGGCGACGAGGTCCGTGATGCGGTCGAGCGTCCGGAAGTAGGTGACGGTGACGACGGCGTACGTCGACTCCGGGTAGGGGAACGTCTCGGCGTCGGCCTGTATCAGGTTGACGTCGACGCCGCGTTCGGTCGCGTTCTCGCGCGCCAGTTCGAGGCCCGGCCGGGAGGCGTCGATGGCGTCCACCTCGTAGCCGTGGCGGGCGAGAAAGAGGGCGTTTCGGCCCGGACCGGTCGCGACGTCGAGTGCGCGACCGGCCGGGAGAGCGTCGACGAACGACCGCAGGACCGCCGGCGGGTCCGGGTCCGTCGGGTAGTCGCCGGCCCGGAACCGCTCGTCCCACGTGACCATGCCCGGTCTACGCGGGCCCGGGTGGTGAAACCCCCGCCGTCAGGAGGGGGCCCGTCCCGCCTCGACGACGTCCGCCACGTACTGGTCCTCCCACTCGCGGCGGGCCTGTATCTCGCGACGGCCGCGGCGCGTCAGCGCGTAGTAGTTGGTCCGCCGGTCGAGTTCGCCCTTCTCGACCAGGCCCTTGTCGACGAGCGTGTCGAGGTTCGGGTACAGGCGCCCGTGGTGAATCTCGCCCTCGTAGTACTCTTCGAGCTCTTCTTTGATCGCCAGGCCGTGCGGGTCGTCGAGGCCAGCCACGACGTACAGCAGGTCGCGTTGGAAGCCGGTCAGGTCGTGCATTATATCTTCTACATAGCACGTGGAGCACCTTACGGTTGTTGGCAGACCGAGAGGTGGGTCGGGGACGCGCGCGGTGACGGACGACGTCCAGACGTATCAGTGTAGAGACCAGACGACCGGACGACGGCGCCGCCGCCCTCGCCTCACCGGGGCCGGCGCGTCCTCGCGATGCGGTCGTCCCCCCGTCAGGGCGCCCCGGTTCCCTCGTTCATCTGCACCACCAGCACCGGGACGTCCGCGAGGCGGAGGACCCGTTCGGTAGTGCTCCCGAGCAGGTACCGGTCGACACCGCGCCGGCCGTGGGTCCCCATGACCACGACGTCGGCCCCCTCCTCGTGGGCGTAGTCGAGGATGACCTCGTGGGGCGTGCCCCGACGGACCGCGGTGATGACGGGTTCGACGCCCGCACGGCGCGCCCGGTCGGCCAACGCGACGACGGACTCGCGGCCCTGCTGTGCGGCGGCCTCGAAGACGGCGCGGGCGTGGGCGTCGAGTGGGAGGGCGCTCTCGTCGACGACGTAGAGGAGGTGCAGCGTCGCCCCGTAGTGGTCGGCCAGGTCGATGGCCCGGGTGACCGCCTCCTCGGTCCCCGAACTGCCGTCGGTGGGAACCAGTATCCGCTCGTACATGGCCGACGGTACGGCGCCGACCCGGTAAAGCGTACGCCCTCACCAGAAGTAGTAGAGCAGGAGGGCGTTGAGCGTCACCATCACCAGGACGGCGACGGGCGTGACCTGCACCGCGAACGCGGGCGCGAGGACGCCGAGGAGGTGGACGCCGGCCCACTTCGCGGCGAGGAACGACCAGACGGCGGTCTCGAGCGCGAGTATCCGCCGGACAGTCGGCCCCCCGGCCTTCGGGAGGAACTCGAGGAAGATGCGGAGGTGACGAGGCTCGCTCTCGAGGACCACCGTCCCCCGGTTCCGGTCGTAGTCGACGATGCCGGCCTCGGCGAGCTTCGGGAGGTGGGTCTGCTGGAGGGTGTTGTAGGTCCGCTTGCGCTCCGTCGAGGTGACCGCCTCGAGCGGTTCGTCGTTCTCCCACGCCGCGAGCTGGGTCGCGAGGTCGCCGATGTCGCTCCGGTTGCCCGGCGCGTCGACGAGGTGGTGGAGGACGAGTCGCCGCCGGCGGTTCCTGAGCAGGTCGTAGGTGACGTCGAGCGGGACTCCCTCCAGCGGCCCGACCGTGACGTCGGACGACGAGCGCACGGCCGGCTCGCTACGTTCGTTCATGTCGATAGGTACGCGGACGGGACATACAGGTATTACCGAGATTACCAGTCCGCGAGAACGTGCGTGTCTGTCGTGTACTCTTCTCCCACGCGCTCCTCGCTCAGGGGCCGCCGCGACGCTGTGTCAGCACCGCCAGCGCCACGACCAGTCCGACCACCGCGAGCAGTCCGGCGCCGACGGCGGGGTCGAGCGACCTGGCCGGGCCGACGCCGACCCACCCGGCGACGACGAGGGCCCAAACGGCGGCCCAGAGCGCCACCCCCGCCGTGCGCAGGCGCCGGACGCTGACGAGGCGTCCCGCCGGCAACTGCGTCAGCAGGGCGTCTAGCTGGTCGCTGTCGCTCCGGAGACGCACCGTCCGGTCGTCGACCACCCCGGCGCTGGCGAGGCGCGGGAGGTGGAGTTGCCGGAGGGTGTTGTACACCGTCCGTCGCTGGGCCGTCGTGACCGCCTCGGGGCGGACGCCGTGCTCCCAGGCGGCCACCTGCGTCGCGAGGGCGCCGACGTCGGTGGCGTGGTCCGGGGCCGAGAGGAGGTGATAGAGGACGAGGCGTCGGCGGCGGTTGCCGAGCAGGTCGTAGACGACGTCTGGCGGGACGCCGTCGACGGGACTCCCCGCCGCGTCCGGGGGCGCGAGCGGTGCGGGCGAGTCGGTGTGGGCCATCGTCGGACGGTACTCCAGAGGGGCCGGCCGCACACCATGTGTCGGTTGGTCCGCGCGACGTGACAGGTTCCGGGCGTCGACGCGAGACCGCCCCCCCTCGGACGCGTCGCTCGCGTCGGGATCGCCGCGCGTGGCCGTCCGCCCCACGGCCGCTCGCCGTGCCGACAGACGCCGCGCAGTCGGCCGGTTCCAGGCAGTCCCTGTCGACCGGACGCCCGCGGTCGAGGGCGCGACAGTCCGTGCCTGTCGGCCCGACAAGCAGCGCCTGGAGCGGTGCAGCGTCATCATGACAACGTTCGTGGGGATCGTACGATCGGTCGGTGTAACAAGCATGACGCGGACACTCGCGGTACTGCTCTCGGCCATCGTGGTTCTCTCGGTGTTCACCGCCGGAATCGCGCTGACCGGGCCGGGCGGGGCGGCCAGCGTCCTCTCGGGAACCGGCGACGACCAGTACGCCCACGGCGACGACGCGAAGCGCGCGGGCGGCGGCGGTCCCGGCGGGGGCGGTCCCGGTCACGGTGACAGTGGGGACGCTGACGCCAGCGAGAGCGACGGCGCGCGCGGCGGGAGCGCGGGCGCCGGTCGCGGTGCCGGCGGCGGTCCGCCCACCGACCACGGCGGCGAGGACCACGAGGACGACGGCGACGAGGAGGAGACCGAGGAGGACGCCCTCGCTCCGGGGAACGTCTCCTCCTTCGGCACCATCGACTCGCCCGGCTACTACTACCTCACCGACGACATCGACGGCGACGGCGTCGCCGTGACCGCCTTCGAGATCAAGTCCGGCGACGTGATCCTCGACGGGCGCGGCCACACCATCAGCAACGGCACCGGCGAGGCCGTCCACGTCCTCGGCACGGGCGCGTCGCTCTCGAACGTCACGATCACGAACCTCCGGATCACCGGGTGGGAGTCCGGCATCTCCGCGATGAACGTCGAGGACAGCCTGTTCGAGGACCTCGTCGTCGAGGGCAACGACGACGCCGGCATCGTCCTCCAGGCGTCGTCCGGGACCAGCGACAACCGACTCGTGGGCGTGACGATTCGCGACAACGAGAAGGGCGTCTTCCTCCGCGAGAGCGTCACCCGGACGACCATCCTCGACTCACGGTTCGAGGCCAACCACGAGGCCGGACTCAAGGCCTCGGGCGCCTCCGAGACGACGATCCGGGACACCCTCTTCACGCGCCACGACGGCGAGAAGGCCCTCCACTTCACCGGCAACTCGCCGAACAACACGCTCGTCGGCACCGTCGTCACCGAGAGCGCCGCGAGCGTCGAGAACGCCATCCAGTTCGGCGGCGAGTCCGCGAACAACACCCTCGTGGACAACGTCGTCCGCGACAACGCGCTGGGCGGCATCTCCATCGGGCCCGGCGGGAACACGCTCGTGGGGAACGCGATCCACGACAACGGCGACGTCGGCCTCACGCTCGAGGGCGACGGCAACGTCGTCCGCGAGAACGCCGTCTTCGGGAACCGCGTGGGCGTCCTGCTCCTCGGTTCCGGGAACGAACTCCTCGACAACGACGTCCACGACAACGTCGAGTGGGACCTCCGCCTGGCGGAGGACGCGACCGCCGACTTCGAGGCCCTCGACCTCGACGGCGAGGACGGGTTGGTGGTCGACGGGCGCGCCACGGACGTGGCACTCCGCGCCGCGGCGCTCCCCGGGCCGCTCCCCGCCGGCTTCACCGACGTCGGCCGGTTCGTCGAGGCGAACGGCACCGGCGAGACCGCACACCTCTCGCTCGCCGTGCCCTACGACGGCGTCTCCCGGCGCGACGCCGAGGCCCTCCGCATGTGGCGCTACGCCGACGGCAACTGGTCGCTCGTCGGCGACGTCGTCTACCGCTACGACGGTCACGGGTGGGTCCCCGACACCGACCCCGCAGTGAACGGCGTGGACCTCGACGCGGGCTACGTCTACGTCGAGGCCGACGCGTTCGGCGTGTTCGCGCCCCTGACCGGGGCCGTGGACGCGGCCGACGCCGACTTCGCCGTCACCAGCACCGCCGTCGACGCCGCCACGGTCAGCACCGGCGACCTCGTCACCGTCTCCGCGACGGTGGCCAACGGTGGCGAGGAGGCCGCCGAGGCGCTGGTCGAACTGACCGTCGACGGTGACGTCGTGGACGGACGCCGCGTCACCGTGCCCGCGGGCGCGGCGGTGCCCGTCTCCTTCGAGTGGTCGACCCCGTGGCCCGGGACCTACGCGCTCGGCGTGAGCGGCGTCGACGCCGCTGACGTGACCGTCGTCGACACCCAACCGCCCCGGGCCGTCGTCGACGAGTCCGTCGACGCGCTCGCGTACGAACTCGTGACGCTCGACGCCGGACGGTCCACCGACAACGTGGGCGTCGTCGCCTACGACTGGCAGATCGACGGCGTGTCCCTGCACGGCGAGACCGTCACCCACCGCCTCCCGGCGGGCGTCTACGTGGCGACGGTGACCGTCGCCGACGCCGCCGGGAACACCGACGCGGCGACGGTCCTGGTGACCGTGACTGCCGACGACGTTCTCCCCGCCGCCGTGCCGTCGGTCGGCGACGACGCGACGGCCGGCGACCCCGTCACGTTCGACGCCTCCGACTCGACGGACAACGCCTACCTCGACAGCTACGCGTGGGACTTCGGCGACGGCACCACCGCCGAGGGCGCGACGGTGGCACACGCCTACGCCGCTCCCGGCGACTACGCGGTGACGCTCACCGTCACCGACGCCTCCGGGAACGTCGACACGGCCACGATCACCGTGTCGGTCGCGGCGGCGCCGTCCCGGTCCACCGGTGGGTCCGGCGGCGGCGCGAGCGCCCGGTCCGGCGGCACCGCCGCGGCCGGCGGGAGCGGCGGATCCGGCGGCAGCGTGACGACCGCTCGCGGTCGGGACGGCGCACTCCTCGGCAACGCGACGGACGTCCGGGCCGGAGAGTGGGTCCGGTTCCGGTTCCCGTGGGCCGACCCCGACGGCGAGACGGGCCTCCACCTGAGCGAGATGGCCGTCGTCGCCACCCACGGCGGGGACCTCCGGCTCCGCGTCCACACCCGGACGACGCCCGACGCGAGGACGCCCGCGTTCGACGGTGGTCGAGGCGAACCCGCCGGCTACCTCGTCGTGGCCCACTCGGGCGACGCGAGCACCGTCGAACGGGCGCAGTTCGCCCTCCACCTCTCGGCGGAACGCCTCGCGGCGCGCGGGGTCGACCCGGCGAACGTGTCGCTGTACCGCTACCACGACCGGGCGTGGATCCGGGTCCAGACCCGCCACGTCGCCAGCGAAGGCGGCCAGCACGAGTTCGTCGCCGACGCGCCGGGGCTCTCGACGTTCGCGGTCGTCTACGACGGCGGCAGTGCGCTCTCGGTCGCGTCGACCTCGCTGTCGGCGACCGACGTCGCACCCGGCGAGACGGTGTTCGTCGACGCGACGGTCACGAACGACGGCGTCGCGGCGGCCACCTTCGACGTGGGCCTCGCGGTCGACGGCGAGACGGTCGACGAGGAGGCGGTGACCCTCGGATCCGGTGAGGCGCGCGTCGTCTCGCTCGCCGCGGCCCTCGACGACCCCGGCAGCTACGACCTCTCCGTCGGCGGCGTCGCGGTCGGCACCGTGTCTGTGGCCGACGACCCGGCGGCACCGACCACCGACGCGGCACCGACTGCCGACGCGGGCACGACCACGCAGAGCGAGGCCGCCACCGACGGCGCCACGCCCGTCGACGAGCGACCGGGCGACGGCGCCGGAGCGGCCCTGGTCGCGGCGCTCCTTCTCGCCGTCCTCGGCTCCCTGGTCGGCGTGCTGTGGCTCTTGCGTCGCTGAATCTCCGTCTCTCCCCCTGCCCGCATCGACTCCCGAACGCACCCGACTCACGAACCCATGCGAACCGCACTCGCGCTCCTGCTGTCGCTGCTGGTGGTCGCGGCCGTCGTCACGACGGCCGTCGCCACGACCACGACGACGGAGCCCCAGACGACCGACGCGGCCACGACGGCCGCGTCCGAGGAACCGACGTCCCCGGCGACGGTCGAGGACGCGACCACGACGGCACCGACCGCGACGCGCGAGGCCGACCCGGTGACGACGGACGGGCCCGAACCGACCCCGGTGACGGCGGACGGGTCCGCGGCCCAGACCGACGAACCGGCGTCAGCACCGACGTCGGCCGGCCCGACGCCGGCCGCCGGTCCCGACCAGGAGCCGAGCGTCCCGACCGATTCGGGCACGGCGGCTTCGTCCGATCGACCGACGTCTCCGCCGACGGCCGACGAACCGGCCCCGTCGGCGCCGGACGTGCCAGCAGAGGGCGACGCCGGCACCGACCCAGCCGACGGCGACGAGGGTGCCCCACCCGCCGACGGCGACGAGAGCGCCCCACCCGAAGAGGGTGACGAGACGGTGCCCGCCGACGGCGACGAGAGCGCCCCGCCGGTCGACGGCAACGAGAGCGCCCCGCCAGCCGACGGCGACAGCGGCCCCGAACCTGCCGAGAGCGACGAGAGTGCCCCGCCGACCGACGGTAACGAGAGCGTCCCGCCGACCGACGGCGACACCGTCGTCGACCTCGTCGACGGCAACGGGAGTGCCCCCCTCACCGGGGGAAACGAGACGGCGCTCGTCGGACCGCCGGGTGCGGCCAACGCCACGACCGTCGACCTGCTCCCACCCGGGCCGATTCCCGTCGACGGCTGTACGGTCATCACCGAACCCGGGACGTACCGCCTCGTCGCCGACCTGTCGGCGGCGGACGCGGACGTCTGCGTCGCCGTCGCGGCGAGCGACGTCCACCTCGACGGCGGCGGGCACGCCATCGTGGGGAGCGGTGCGACCGGCAGGCGGGGCGTGACCCACTTCGGGGTCGCGGTCGCCGGCGACGCCGCGGACGGCCACGGTCACGACGGCGGGACCACTCTCTCGAACGTGACCGTCGAGCACCTCTCCGTCTCCGGGTGGACGCACGGCGTCCACCTCGACGGCGTGGCCGACGCCACCGTCGCGGACGTGACGTTCGCTGACAACCGGGTCGGACTCGCCGTCTCCGACGGGCGGGACGTCTCGGTCCGCGAGAACGCGTTCCTCGGAAATGCACAGCACGGCCTCCGCCTCCAGCGGTCGACCGGCACGCTAGTCGCCGCCAACACCGTCGCCGACCACGCGGGTCGTGGCGTCCACGCGACCGGCGGCGAACGCACGACGGTCCGCGACAACGACTTCGAGGGCAACGCCGAGGGCGTCTCGCTGCAGTCCTCCCGCGGCGACGAGGTCCGCTCGAACCGGTTCGTCGGCGACGGGGTCGGCGTCGCCCTCTCCGTCGTCGCGGACGCCACGGTCCGGGAGAACGACTTCCGCGACGTGGGAGTCGGGGTGTCCCTCGAGGCCGACCACGAGACGAGCGACGGTGCGGACGCCGGGGGCCACCTCGGGGGCGGTCCCCCCGCCGACCGCGGTTCCGACGGCGGCGACGACCACGACCACGCGGACGGTGGCGACGACCACGACCACGATGACGCCAGCGACCACGCGGACGGCGGCGACGACCACGACCACGAGGCCGTCGCGTCCGTCCCCGGATCGGTCCTCGTGGCCGACAACACCTTCGAGGGTCCCGACGTCGCCATCCGGCAGGTCGGGTACGTCGGCGCCGTCGTCGAGCGAAACGACGTGTGGGACGCCGGGACGTGGGCCTACGCGGACGCGGGCAGCGCCCGGGACACCCCGGTCGCGGACCTCGCCGTCGACGGCGAGCGGGCGTCGTTCGTCGCCCGGAACGTCGCGGTCGGCCCGGTCCGGGACGGCGTCGAACCCCCGGACGGGTACGCCGTCGCCGGCACCACCCTGAACGTCTCGATGGCGCCCGAGTCGAGGCTGTCGCTGACCGTCCCCGTCGCGGACGACCCCGACCTCGACGCGGTTCGGCTCTGGCGCTTCGACGGCGCCGACTGGGCGCTCGACCCGCCGCTGGTCTGGCGCCACGGCGCAGACGTCTGGGCGCTCGACGGCGCCAACGCCGTCGACGCGGCGGGCGCCCTCCACGCGGACCCGACCGGGTCGGGCGTCGTCGTCCCCCTCGCTGGACCGGCCGGCGACAGCGCGGTCGACGTCCCGGAGGCCACCCTCTCCGCGACGACCGTCCGACAGCGCGAACCGGTGACCGTCACCGCGGTCGTCCGGAACGACGGCCCCGACCCGGCGGTCGTCGCGGTCGACCTCCTCGTCGACGGCGCGCGGACGGACGGGGTGACCGTCACCCTCGCCGACGGGGAGAACCGGACCGTCGCGTTCGACCTCGCCGTCGACGCCGTCGGCGACCACGACGTCGCCGTCAGCGGTTCCGGTGCCGGCACGCTCGCCGTCCGGCCCGACCGCGCCCCGAGCGCGGACGCCGGACCGAACCGGTCAATCCGGACCGGCGTGCCGACCACCTTCGACGCGAGCGCGTCGACCGACGACGTCGGCATCGCCGCCTACGTGTGGGACTTCGGCGACGGGTCGAACGCGACCGGCGCGCTCGTCGACCACGCGTTCGACGCGGCCGGGACGTACGCGGTGACGCTCACCGTCACCGACACGTACGGCACCACCGCGACCGACGAGGCGCGCGTTCGCGTCCGCGACCGTTCGGCGGGTCGGCCTCGCGGGAGCGTGAATGTCCTCGACCACCGCCCGGTCGCCGACGTCGCCGTCGGGGCGGACGGAACCGTCACGCTCCGGTCGCGGAACCAGCCCACGCGGACGACGCAGTTCGACCTCGGGGGCGTTCCCGCCCACGGGGAGACGGGGCTCCGCCTCTCGGAGTTCGCCGTGGCCCGCGCCGTCGACGGTGACTACGACCTCGGCGTCGCCGTCCTGTCGGCCCCCGGCGACGCGGTCCCCGCGGTCGACGCCGGTCTCGGCGCCCCGCTCGGGTACCTGCGCGTCTCCCACGACTTCGCGGACGACACCGTCGCGAGCGCCGACGTCGGCGTCGTCGTCCCCCGGGTGGCACTGACCGCGGCCGACGCCGCCCCCGACGGGGTCGCACTCTACCGGTACCACGGCGCCGCGTGGCACCGACTCCCGACCAGCGTCGTCGCGGCGGGCGCCGACGACGTCTCGGTTCGGGCGCACTCGCCCGGCCTCTCGGTGTTCGCCGTCGTCGTCGAGGGCCGCGACGCGACGTCGCTCGCCGTGGTTCCGCTCGACCGGCCGACCGCCGCCGCCGTCGGCGACGCGGTGCCGGTCGAGGCCCGCCTCTCGAACCGGGGCTCCGCCGCGGTGACCCGCACGCTGTCGCTGGTCGTCGACGGCACCGTCGTCGACACGGCGACCCACTCGCTGGCTCCGGGGGACGAGGCCGTCGTGACCTTCCACCACGCGTTCGGCGACGACGGCACCTACGCCGTCGCCGTCGACGACGCCTTCGTGGGCCGCGTCCTCGTCGGCCCCGACCCGGCACCCCGCCCGGACGGCGACGCGGCGCCGGCGACCGGGACCCCGACGCACGATGGCGACGTCGTCCCCTCGCCGGCCACGGCGCCGGCCGTCGACGCTGGACGGGACCCCTTCGTGCCCGCGGGCGGACTGCCGGCCTGGCCGCTCGCTCTCGTCGCGGCCCTGGCGCTGCTGGGGGCCGGCGTGCGCTACCGTCGCCACCACCTGTCCCGGTAGGCCGCCGGTCCCCCGTTCAGTCGTTCCCTGTCGCCCTCACAGGGACTCGCTGGACGGCCGCACGGTGTTCATGACGAAGGCCACGGGGCGCCTCCGGTCACCTATCGGAGGCCAACCGATGTCAGACGCAACCCCAGACTCCGACGCACCGCGCGACGAGCGACCGCTTGACGGTCCGTCCGGCCCGCCGGCGTCCGTCCGAAGCAGCGTGGTCGAGACGCCGGCCGGGCGGCGGTGTACTATCTACGAGGACCACGTCGACGAGGCCGGGCGGATGACGCGGTGGCTCGTCGCCGGCCCCGGGGCGTTCGTCTCGCTCGACCGGATGCGGTGACGCCCCGTCGCCCCGACCCCGGCCTCTCAAGACCCTCCCCCGCGAAGACACCGCCACGCGATGGGTAGACACGGGTGGTCGGGGTGGTAGTCGAGGCGTTCGTCGGTCTGTTCGGCCGGGATCCGGTCGTCCACGGCTTGATCGGCGGCCTCGTCATCGCCGCGCTGAACCTGCTGGGCGCGTCGCTGGTTCTCGTCTGGCGCAACCCCTCGGAGCGGGCGCTGGACGGGGCGCTCGGCTTCGCGGCCGGCGTGATGCTCGCCGCCTCCTTCACGAGTCTCATCGTGCCCGGCGTCTACGAGTACGCCGGCGGCGACCCCATTCCCGTCCTCGTGGGGATGGCGCTCGGCGCCGTCTTCCTCGACCGCTCGGACGGCCTCGTCCCGCACGCCCACTTCCTCCTGTCGGGCAAACCCCGGGTCGACGCCGCGGACCCGAGCACGGACGTCCCGGTCGAAGACGACCGACTCGCGCCGGTCGTCCTGTTCATCCTCGCCATCACGCTCCACAACATGCCCGAGGGCCTCGCCGTCGGCGTCGGGTTCGGCAGCGGCGACGTCGGGTCGGCCATCGCGTTGATGCTGGCCATCGGCATCCAGAACATCCCCGAGGGACTGGCCGTCTCCGTCGCCGCGATCAACGCCGGCCTCGACCGCCGGTTCTACGCGGCGTTCGTCGGCGTCCGCTCCGGCCTCGTCGAGGTCCCCCTCGCGGTCCTCGGGGCCTTCGCCGTCCAGGCGGTCTCCGCGCTGTTGCCCTACGCGATGGGCTTTGCCGCCGGCGCGATGCTGTTCGTCATCAGCGACGAGATCGTGCCCGAGACCCACGCCGGCGGCAACGAGCGGATCGCGACGCTGGGCACCATCCTCGGGACCATCGTGATGCTCTACCTCGACATCAGCCTCGGCTGACTCACCCCGCCGTCTCCGCCACCCAGTCGAACTGCGCCTCGAGTTCCTTCCGTCGCTGTCGCTTGACGACCGTGGCGTCGAGGAGGCTCCCGACCAGGGCGACGTCGACGGCGAACTCCGTCGTCGCGGTGATGGTCGTCCCGCCGTCGGCCGGTTCGACGGTGTACTCCGTACGCATCGACTCGAAGATTCCCTCGCGTTGCTCGTAGGCGAGGGCGACGTCGGCGTCGCGGTCGACGCCGAGCGTCAACTCCATCCGGGCGATGCCGACCTGGTTGACGAGGCGGATCTCGTCGCCGTCGACGTGAACTCCGTCGAAGTCGGCGGCGCGCATGAAGGCCCCGAGGTCGTCGACGAGGGCGCGGACCGCGTCCGGGGCGGCGTCGACGTGGCGGGAGACGGTGACGGTCTGCATGTACCTCCCCGACGGTCGGGTCGCCCTTGGCTTTGGCCCACGGCCGAACACGTTCGGATCCGCGGTCAGGTCTCTCGGGACGCGGCCGCCCGGCGAATCCGGGTGACGACGTCGTGTCGCTCGTGTGGCTGTTCGACGTGTTCGAGGCGTATCTCGCCCAGCCCCTGGTTCACGTGGATGGTGCCGTAGCCGAGCAGTCGCTGGACCCGCCCCTGGGTGAGTTCGTGGCTGCGGATCATCTCGACCGGCACCTCGCGTCGCCACGACCGGAACAGGAGGTCGTACTCACGGACGATGGTGTCCGCGGTGACGTGGTACCGCGTCCGCTTCAGCACCCACACGTGGACGACGTAGCGGACGACGGCGATGGCGGTCACGAGGAGGACGGCGTTCGCGAGCAGGTTCGCGAACGACGGTCCCCCGAACTTCGACGGCGCGGAGACGACGACGAGCACCAGGACGAGGCCCACCACGGCCACCAGCCCCAGTTTGATGGCGGTCGGCCGGAGCGTCGGCCGGGTCTCGAGCGGGAGCGCCCGCTCCAGGTCGTCGCTCGTCGCGCTGTCGTCGTCCGATTCCTCGGCGTGGGTCTGGTGTGCGGTGGTCATAGTAGTCCCGTGGTGTAGGCGAGCACGCTTCCGGCCACGTAGACGACCGGCGATATCGCGACCGCTCCGACCACCAGCAGTCCGGTGATCCGGTCGGTCTCGTGGTTGAGGCGACTCGCGAGGTAGAGCGAGTAGAGGTAGTAGCCGACGAGCACCAACAGCGCCGCCAGCAGGACCTGTCCGTCGCCCGAGAGCGTCCCGAAGTCGACGGGGCCCGGCCGGCCGCTCGGCAGTTCGACGCTGGCGCCGAGCGCGTCGATGACCCGGTAGATGAAGGCCTTCTGGGCGTCGACGACTAGTCGCTCCGCCGCGTCGACGCCGGGGTACGTCGACAGCAGCCAGGCCACCGTGAATATCATCCCGAGGTAGGCGCTCGTGCTGTAACTCACGGCGTAGGCCGTCCGGAGGAAGCCCCGTGACTGTCGGGCGAGAACGACGACGACGTGGAACGTGACGAGCGTCAGCACCGTCCCCGCGAGGAGGTACAGCGAGTTCAGGGTGAACGCGTACGCGTAGGTCCAGACCACCGGCGCCCCGAGTGCGCCCGCGCCGCTCGCGAACCACGCCGGCATCGGCGGCGCGCTCTCGACGCCGAAGCCGGCGGCGGTCAGCGGGCCCGCGTACGTCACCAGGTTGAGGGCGTAGACGACGGTGAGGCTCCACAGTTGCCCGAGCTGGTGGCGGACGGAGCCCGTCCGCTGGGTCTGTCGCGTGGACACCAGCCGTCCCGGGCTGAACACCGAGTCGTAGAACCCCCGGAGCGTGTTCGTGACGATTCGCCTCGGCACGGGAGCGACTCCGACGGGGGACAAAAATAGTTACTGTCTGCGGTCGTGGTACGACAGCGGTCGATTCGCCGGTCAGTGCGGGCCGGAGACCGGTCCGCGTCCCGACCGGACGGCCGTCGACTCGACCACCGGTGATTTATCACGGTCGGTTTCGCAGGGGGCGTATGAGACGACGGAGATACCTCGCCGCGCTGGGGGCCGGGGCCTCGCTGTCTGGCTGTCTCCGGCTGACCGAGTCCCAGGCGTCGCCCGGGGGCGAGGCGACGCGGACGACGACCGGTGGGGGGACCGACGCCCCGAGTTCGGCCGGCGACGGCGGCGGGAGCGGTGCCGGGGCCGAGGCCACGACGACGACGACGACGGTCACCGGGTCGCTCTCGCTCTCGGAGGCCTGGTCCCTCGACGGGTTCGTCCCGGACGTGACCGCCCACGACGGGCGGTTCTACGCGCTGGTGTTCGCCGGCGACCGGGCGCTCCGCGCCGTCGACCCGGACGGGACCGTCGCGTGGACGTCGGACCCCCTCCCCGAGAACCACTTCACCGGGGGCCGGTCGAAGCCCTTTGCCTTCTCGGACGCTCGGGCGTTCGTCGGTCTGAGCGGGAACGACGAGGTGGACGCCGGACGGCTGTTCGCCGTCTCGCGCGATGACGGGAGCGTCGACTGGCAGTTCGAGACTCCCGCGGACGGCATGCACCACAACGTCAGCGCCGTCGCGACGGCCGGTGACCTCGTGGTCTGTGGCGTCGACGACCAGGGGAGCGGCAGCGACCAGGAGCCGTTCGTCGTCGCCCTCGACCGGGCGTCGGGGTCGGTGCAGTGGCGGACCGCGGCCTTCGACCCGTCGTTCGTCGTCGACGTCGTCGCCGTGAGCGACCGCCTCGCCGTCCTGACGACGAAGCAGACCTACGTCCTCGACG
This sequence comes from Halobacteriaceae archaeon, assembly GCA_042216525.1. GTDB lineage: Archaea > Halobacteriota > Halobacteria > Halobacteriales > Halobacteriaceae > JBDGTT01. The sequence goes on along the minus strand of JBDGTT010000012.1, from coordinate 26,573 downwards.
CCGCGACGGGCGAGGTGACCGACACGCTGGAGCGGTACGTCGGGTTCACCGGGGTGGCCGTCCGGGACGGCGTCCTCTACACGGGCGGGAACCCGGTGACCGCCTACGACCTCGGGGCGGGCGAGACGCGCTGGGAGACCCAGGTCGTCAGCCCCGCGCGGACGCCCCCGACGCTCGCGGGCGACTCCATCTTCGTCGGGACGTCGGCCGGGCACGTCATCCGACTCGACGCCGCCGACGGAGAGACCGTCTGGCAGTCCCGCGTCCGGACGGAGATGCGCGAACCCCCGGTCACGTGGCGCGGGTACGTCTGGGTCACCGACGAGTCGGGGTCCCTGTACGCCTTCCGGCGGGCGGACGGGGAGACGGCCCTCGACCGTCGACCCGCCGACGTCTCGAACACCCGGCCGCTCGCCGTCGTCGACGACGTCCTGTTCGTGGGCCGCGAGACGGCGACGGCCTACCGGATCACGGCGGCCTGACTACCGGTCGCCGTCGAATCCGCGCATCCGGCGCACCTCGCCGGGGACCTTCGGTTCGTGGTCCTCGGCGCTGGCGACGGCCGCGAACGTCACCTCCAGGGTGCGGAGGTTGTTCCGCGCGCTGTTGGAGGGCTCGCGGTCCTCTTCGATGGCGCAGAGCAACTCGCCCATGGTCCCGTGGAAGCCGTCGGGGAACCACGTCCCCGCCAGGTCCGGGACGGCGTAGCCGTCGGCCGTGTAGAGCGTGACCGTCTGCTCGGAGAGGTCCGGCCCCTCGCTCTTCACCGTGCCGTCGGTGCCGGCGACGTAGGTCCGATCCTCCGGCCCCAGTTTCGTGTCCGCGTCGAAGGAGAGGGTGGCCTGCGCGCCGCCGTACTCGACGACGGCGTTCGCGAGCAGCGGCGGGGTGGCGCGCTGTGACGGCGACGCCTCGTAGGAGGCGTACACCCGCTCGGGCGACTCGTCGACGAGGCACGTGAGGACGTCGAACCAGTGGACAGCGAAGTCGTAGAGGACGGCGTGCTCGACGTCGTCTATCTCGGTGTCGGCGATCCAGTTGTGGTCCCAGTCGACGGTGAAGTGGACGCCGTGGGGGTCCCCGATCAGGCCCGCGTCGACGGCGTGCCTGAGGTACGACCAGTGGGGCGCCCACCGGCCGTTCTGGTTGACCGCGAGTGACACGCCGTTCTCCTCGGCCACCTCGATCAGGTGCTCGCCGACGTCGAGGTCCACGACGAACGGCTTCTGACTGAGGACGTGCTTGCCCGCCTCGAGGGCGTCCTCGATGATGGGTTCGCGCTGGACCGGGTGCGGGAGGACGTCCACCACCTCGACGTCGTCCCGGTCGAGGACCTCGCGGTAGTCGGCGTAGACGTCGGCGCCGAGGCCGTACTCCTCGTTGCGGTCGTGTGCCTTCTCGACGGTCCGGTTGCAGAGGGCGACCACGTCGTAGCCCGCGGCGGTGTAGGCGTCGAGGTGCTGTTCGCTGATGCCGCCCGTCCCGACGAGAGCGATGCCGGGGTCGTAGCGCTCGGGGTCCCGCGGGCGGTAGGGCAACTCGGGCGCGGGCATCTCCTCGAGGTCGGTCACCTCGGCGAGGCCGTAGGTCTCCTCGTCGGCGTCGTTTCCGGCCATCGTCACTCCACCAGCGAGACGGTCTCGCCGCGCTCGGCGCTCAGGCGCGCGGAGTCGACGATGCGCTGGGCCGCCCGGCAGAGCGACGGGGAGAGCGGGCCGAACTCGACGTCGCGGTCGTTCTCGACGCAGTCGACGACGTACTGGATCGGGTTCTGGAGCGGTTCCTCCAGGTCGTCGACCGGGACCTCGCGCCCCTCGGGGTGGTCGGCGTCCTGCACCCATATTGCGTCCTCGTAGTCGTAACTGCTGATGGTGCCCTCGGTGCCGACGACGACGAACCCGCACTTGGGCTGGGGCTGTTCGACCCACGGGTCGGTGTAGGTGCCCCACTTCGTCTCGTACTTCGAGAGGCCGTTCGCGTACGTCGCGACGGTGACGCTGTGCGTGTCGACCTCGGACCACTCGGGGGTGAACGTCTCGGTGGTCACCTCCTCGGGCACCTCGCCGTCGCGGAACCACGTCCCGAGGGTGACGCCGTAGCCGAGGTAGTCGACGAGCGACCCGCCGCCCCGGTCGGCCTGGTGCCACCAGGTCGCCGCCGCCGCGGCCTCGTCCTCCATGTCGCCGCCGGCGAAGTGCAACTCGCCGGCCTCGGTGAACTCCACCTGGGAGAACCGGCCGCTGCCCTTGTTGCCGTCGTAGTAGTGGACCTCGACGACGTCGCCGACGGCGCCCTCGTCCACGAGACGCTTCGTCGTCCGGTGGGGCGGGTACCACGCCAGCGGCCAGTTGACGGCGAACTTCCCGCCGCCGGCCGCCATCGCCTCGATCATCCGGTCGGCGTCGGCGACGGAGGTAGCGAAGGGCTTCTCGAGCATGACCGAGACGCCGTACTCGGCCACCTTCTCCACCCAGTCGGCGTGCTCGGAGGGCACCGGACAGAGGATCACCAGGTCGGGGTCGGTCTCCTCGATGCAGGCCCGGTAGTCGTCGTAGACTCGGTCGTCGGGGACGCCGAACTCGGCGGCCGTCTCCTCGACGGAGAGCGTCGACTCGTCGCGGTCCTCGTCACAGAGGCCCACGATCTCGGCGTCCGGGTGCTGTTCGACCATGCGCAGGTTGTCGCCCATGTGGAAGTGGGCGAAGTTGATGCCGGCGACGCGTACTGTCATTGGATGTTCCGTCAGCGGGGGCTGACGTGCTAGCACTCGACGAACGGGACAATAAGTGTGGGCCTCAGCGCCCCTCGACGGTCCCGTCGGCGGTCACGCGCTCGACCGCCTCGAGTCCCCGGTAGGTCGTCGCGACGAACGACGCTGAGAGCGTCTCGCCCGGTTCGAGGGTCTTCAGCGTCCCGTTCGCCGCCTGGGCGTCGGGGATGTCCGCGGCGGGGTAGGCCGTCGTGGGTTCGAGGCCCGCCGTGTAGTTCCGGCCCCAGTAGGGCAGTTCGACGTCGCCGCCGAACGGCTGCCAGTACCACAGGCACTCGAAGGGGTCGGTCGGGAACCGGTAGGCGAAGCCCAGGTCGAGAGCGGGGTTCGTGACCGCGTACCACCCCTCGCGGAGGTCCGTGGCGTACGCGACGTCGTGCACCTCGGCGTCGTGGGGCGGGAACTGCCGCAGGTCGGCCTCGCCGCCGTCGGCCCGCGGGGCGTGGGGCCACGCGAAGGACTCGCCCGCCGCGAGGCGCGCGTTCTCGTGGTCGGGGCCGTAGTCGTCGACGACGCCCCGGTCGGCGGGCACGTCGAGGCGCGCCGCGGGGCCGAGGAGGGGCCGCCCGAGCGCCAGGTGGTGCTGCCAGACGTACGGTCGCTCGACCGTCCCCTCGTTGGTCACCGACTCCGCGACGTGTAGCGCGGGTTCGTCGGCCGGCAGGGTGAGCCGTCGCTCCACGCTGAAGGGGTAGCGGACGAACTCCGCGCGCAACGCGAGTTCGACCGCCTCGTCGTCGTCGCGGACGACGCGCGACTCGAAGGGCAGGAGCGCGCTCTCGCCGTGGAGGCCGTAGGGCGCCGTGCCGAACGAGTCGGTGTAGCCCGCGACGGGCAGGTTGACCTGCCACCCGCCGGGGTAGTGGTCCAGCCACGTCCGCGCGTCCACGGACGGCACCACCCGCTCGGAGGGTGGCTGCCAGTTGTGGTCGGCGTGCCAGAGGACGTCGACGTCGGCGCGCTTGTCGCGGAACTCGAGGACGTCGCCGCCCTTCCCCGGGAGCACCAGGATCCGGAGGGACTCGTTCTCGAGGAACGTCGCCTCGACGCCGCGGTAGGTGAACGCGTCCTGTGCGCGCGGGAGGGTCCAGTCGCGTGCCATGGCGGCACGTCACGCCCCACCACGAAGTAGGCTGGCCCCTCACTCGCGGCCGCGCCGACCCCGGAAGGCCCTCCGGGTCACCTCGCCCGCGGCGCGTCCCACCCGACCCACCCGGAACGACCGGTAGAGCAGTCCCCCAGCGAGGAGGGCGACGGCGCCGGCCGCGCCGGCACCGAGGGGGCGGTCCACGGCGTAGAGGAGGGCGACGGCGACCACCGCCGCCGCGAGCACGCTGCCGAGGGCGACGCGCCGACCCAGGCGGGCGAGAACGCCCTCGCCGTCCTCGACGCCGACGCGGACGCGGACGTCGTCGCGGTCGAGGCGGGTGAGCACCCGGTCGAGTTTCGGCGGGGCGCGCAGCGCGCTCCGGACGGTGGTCGCTGCCGCCTCGGCCCCCGTCGAGAGGCTCTCCGGCGAGGTGACGGCCTCGCGCTGGCGGTCGGTGACGTACTCGGTGACCACCTCGACGAAGTCGAATCCGGGGTCGAGCGTCCGGCAGACCCCCTCGAGGATGGTCGTGACCCGGACGACCAGGGCGAGGTCGCGGGGCAACCGCATCGGGAAGTCGTACAGTTCTGACTCGAACTCCCCGACGAGTTCGGCGATCTGGTAGGTCTCGATGTCCTCGCCGCGGAACTCCTCGATGGCGAAATCGAACACCTGGCGCATCAGCTCGCGGTCGGCCTCCGGGTCGAGGGCGCCCATGGCGACGAACGCGTCCATCACCGCGCCGACATCGTCGGCGGCGAGGGCGACGTAGAACTCGAGGAGGTGGGCTCTGGTCTGCTGGTCGAGGCGGCCGGTCATGCCGAAGTCGTAGAAGACGACGGTGCCGTCGGTCTGCACGGCGAGGTTCCCCGGGTGTGGGTCCGCGTGGAAGACGCCGTCCTCGACGATCATCTGGATGTATATCTCCTCGAGGCGCCGCGCGAGCGCCGCCCGGTCCACGCCGCGGGCCTCGAGGGCCTCGACGTCGGTCACTTTCACGCCGTCGACGTAGGACATCGTGAGCACGCGGTCGGTCGACCGGGCGTCGACGACGTCCGGCACCCGGACCCCGGGGTCGTCCGCGAAGTTGGCGCCGATCTCGCGGAGCATCGCCGCCTCGTGTGCGTAGTCCATCTCCTCGCGGATGGTCGCGGCGAACTCCTCGGCGAGGTTCTCCAGCGTGAACCGCTGCCCCGGCGGGGCGAACCGCACGACCCAGGGCAACAGCGTCCCGATGACCCGGAGGTCGGCCTCCACGGCGACGCGCACGCCCGGCCGCAACACCTTCACGGCGACGCGCTCGCCGTCGTACTCGGCGGTGTAGACCTGTCCGAGCGACGCGCCGCTGATGGGGTCGGTGTCGAAGGCGTCGTAGGCCGCCTCGACGGGCCCGACCGCCGCCTCGACGACCGGGCGGACGGCCTCCCAGTCGTCGGGCGGGACGCGGTCCTGTAACTCCGAGAGGACCGTGACGTACGGCCCGGGCAGGACGTCCGGGCGGGTCGAGAGCATCTGTCCGAACTTGATGAACGCCGGCCCGAGGGCGACGAACGTCTCGAGCAGGTACCGAGCGCGGGCGCGCTGGCGCTCCGGCGTGACCGTCCGCGAGGGGCCGAACAGGACGAACCGCCGCCGGTCACGGAGGTACGCGACCGCGAGCGGGAGGAACCGCCAGGTGACGACGGTCGTCCGCCAGACGGCCCGGACCGCCACGCGGACGCGCCCTCCCTCGTCGGCGGAGCCGGGCATCGCGGGTCAGGCTCCGGTCCAGCGGGGCGTCCCGCGGCGGCCTCGGCGGGACATGGCCGGTCAGAAGGCGAAGTCGTCGGAGCCCGGGTCCTCGTCGCCGGGGTTGCGCATCTCCCCGGCGAAGTCGAGGTCGCCCTCGGCGTCCCGTCCCGACACGTCGTGGTCGTAGGCCGACAGCCCCATCGTGAGGAGGTCCTCGATGGCCTCCTCGCGGCTGATGAACTCGCCCTCGTCGACGAGTCGTTCGATGTCGGCGTCGATGTGCGCCGGGATGTCGACTTCGAGTTGTCCCATCGTGCGGGGAGTGACCCTGCGGCGGCATGAAGGTTCCGCCCCTCGTCATCGGGCCGACGAATGGCAACGCACACGGGCCGGGCCGACGTGGGGGCGCCCATGGACGTCGACTGGCGCGTCTACCTCGTGACCCAGCAGAGCCTCTCCCGCGGGCGGTCCACGCCGGACGTCGTCCGCGCGGCCATCGAGGGCGGCGTGGACGCCGTCCAGTTGCGGGAGAAACACCTCCCGGCCCGCGACCGCTACGAGATGGGGCGGACGGTCCGCGACCTGACGGCGACGGCGGGCGTCCCCCTCGTCGTCAACGACCGGGTCGACCTCGCGGCGGCCCTCGACGCCGACGGCGTCCACCTCGGCGACGAGGACCTCCCCGTCCCCGTCGCGCGGGAGTTGCTCGGCGACGACGCCGTCGTCGGCCGGTCGGTGGCGACGGTCGAGGGCGCCCGCGAGGCGGCCGCCGCCGGCGCCGACTACCTCGGCGTGGGCGACGTCTTCGGGACGACGTCGAAGGACACCGACGCGGCGTCCACCGCCATCGGCCTCGACCGCCTCCGGGCGGTGGCCGACGCCGTCGACGTGCCCGTGGTCGCCATCGGCGGGGTGACCGCCGAGAACGCCGGCGACGCCGTCGGCGCGGGCGCGACCGGCGTCGCGGTCATCAGCGCCGTCACCGCCGCCGACGACCCCGAGGCGGCGACGCGCGCCCTCGTCGCGGCGACGCGGGACTGACTCCCGGCGGTGGGCCTTTGCCCCCGGCCGGTGGACCTCCGGCATGGAGTTCTCGCTCAGCACGCGACGGCATTGAGGTCCGGGACGTGACCGACCGGGTGGACGCGGCGCTGTCGGCCGACGCCGACGGCGTCGCCACCGTGTTCGTCCCCCACACCACCGCGGGCGTCGTCGTCGGGGAGGCCGAGTCGGGGTTGCTCGCTGACCTCCGGTCGCTCCTCGCGGACCTGGTGCCCGAGGCGGGCGACTACCGACACGACGCCGTCGACGACAACGCGGCCGCGCACCTCCGGGCGACGGTGCTCGGCGAACACGTCGCCGTCCCCGTCTCGGCGGGCGCACTCGACCTGGGGACCTGGCAGTCGGTGCTGTTCGTCGAGTGCGACGGCCCGCGGGAGCGCCGGGTCCGCGTCCGCGCCTGACTCAGGGCGCGTAGGTGCCCGTGAGGGTGGCCTCCGCGAGGACGTGCCCCTCGATCGCCGTCCGCAGGTCCTCGGCGGTCGTTCCCGCGTCGAGCGAGAGCGTCGCGTCGAGGGCGTAGAGCACGAAGCGGTAGGTGTGTTCGCCGTCGGGCGGGTTCGGGCCGCCGTACCCGGGGTCGCCGTAGTCGTTCTTGCCCTCGTCGGCGCCCACGGACGCGGGCACCCAGTCCTCCGGGGCGCCCCCCAGGTCGGGCGGGATGTTCCAGACGACCCAGTGGTCCCAGACCTTGCCCGCCGGTTCGACGGCGTCGGGGTCGTCCAGCACGAGTGCGAGGCTCTCGGCCCCCTCGGGGACGCCGTCGAACGTCAGGGGCGGGTTCACGTTCGACTCGGTGTACCCGTAGGTCTCGGGGATGGGGGCGCCGTCGTCGAACGCCGGACTGGCCAGTTCGAGCGTCATGGGTCTCCGTTGTGCCCGACGCCGCAAAAAGGCGGTGTCCGATCGACCCCGGTGATTTAGGGCGTCCGCGGCCACGTCCGCCCATGCGAACCGTCTTCCACTGCTCGAGTTCCGCGCCGGCGGCCCAGCGACACGCCCTCGGCAACGTCGCGAACCTCCTCGACGCCGCCCCCGGCGGTGCGGTCGCCCTCGTCGCCAACGCCGACGCCGTCGACCTCCTGTGTACGGGGTCGCCGGACCCGGACCGGGTCGGGGCCCTCGCCGACCGCGGCGTCCGCTTTCTCGCCTGCGAGAACGCCCTCGCGGCGCGGGACCGCGACCCGTCGGCGCTCCTGCCCGGCGTCGAGTCGACGCCCGCCGGCGTCGCAACCCTCTCCCGCCTCCAGAGCGCGGGGTACGCCTACCTGAAGGTCCCGTAGTCCGCCGTGTGGCGTCACACTCTGTCCCGTGCCACCGTATATCACATAATAAAAGATTAAGTTCCCGGCCTCCATAGTCAGACGTATGGCGACACGCCAGTCCACCCGACGGCAGCACCACCAGTGTACGTGCGGTGAGCGGTTCGAGACGACGGAGGCGCTGGTGCTCCACGCGCGGGAGGAACACGGCCTCTGGATCCACTGAGCGCCGGCGCCGACGCTCACCTTCGTTTTCGCGTGCGCTGCTCGCGTAGCGGCGGCCTCGCGACCCGGGTGGCGAGCGACGACGGGTAGCCGCCGGGGGCGCCGTCGGGGCTCCGCGACGGTGGACGCGTCCGTTGCTCGCGACAGGCCGCTGGGGTCGCGGACGGGCGACCGACCGTTCAGGCGCTCTGGGCCCGCTCGATGTGGTCGAGCAGCGTCGACTGGTCCTGGACGCCGACCATCTGCTGGACGGCCTCGCCGTCCGAGAACAGCACCATCGTCGGGACGCCCTGCACGCGGTACTGCTGGGCGAGACGCTGGTTCCGGTCGACGTCGACCTTCGCCACGACGGCGTCGGTGGTCGCGGCGATCTCGGCGACGATGGGTTCGAGCATCTTGCACGGGCCACACCAGTCCGCGTAGAAGTCCACGAGGACGACGTCGTACTTCGCGGTCACCTCGTCGAGTTCGCCGGCGCCGTCCACGTGGACGGGGTCGTCCGGCGTCGAGGCGGTCTCGGGCTCAGACTGCCCGTCGCTGCCGTCGTCTCCCTGCTGCATCAGTTCCTGCTTGCGCCGTTCGCGGATCGCGTCGAGGTCGTCGGACTCGCTCATCACCTCCCCGTAGCGGGTCGGTCGATTTAATGGTTTTGCAAAATACGTGCAATCGCCGCCGCCTTCGTCGCGTCAGGCCCGCGCCGCGCGCTCGCCGACGAGGTCGCGACGGGGGACGATGCGGATCTCGGTCTCCGGGCCGAGGGCCGTGCCGCCCGTCACCTCCTCGACGCGCAAGATCACGTCCTGCGGGCTCGCACACCCACAGTTGACGAACTCCTCCCACTCGTCGCCCACTGCGATCGGGCCGCCGTGGACCTTCCGGAGGTACTGCAGGTAGTAGTGCTCGTGGAGCCCCTCCTGTATCCACCCGCTGTCCTGGAGGACCCACTCGCTGTCGTCGGCCTCCTCGCCGATGTCCGGGGCGCGGTAGGAGAGCAGTATCCGCTCGGCCGCGTCCGCGGTGGCGCTCACGCCCGGTCCCCCCCGGGGCCCGCGTAGTCCTTCTCGCCCGCCTGGACCCGGACGTCCAGCCAGTTCTCCATCGGGACGAGCGGGCACTCGTAGGCGTCCGAGTACGCACAGAAGGGGCTGTAGGCGTAGTTGAAGTCGAGCACCCACTCGCCGTCTCCGGTGCGGTGCTCGTCGGGGTCCAGGTCCAGGTACCGACCCGCGCCGTAGGTCTCCTCGCCGCTCGTCTCGTCGCGGAACGGGACCCACAGGCCCGCCCGGTCGCTCCCCCGTTCGCGGTAGGCCTCCAGGGAGTGGGCCTCGCCGTCGACGAGGAACGTGAACGCGCCGACGCGGTCGTAGGTCCGCTCGCCCTCGGCGGTCGTCTCCACGGTCACGGTCTCCCCGTCGTCGTGGGCGGCGAGGGCCACCACGAACCGCAGGGCGGGGTTCGGCGGGAAGTAGGACAGGCCCTCGAAGGCCGCTCGCTGGTCCGGCGGGAGCGGCGAGTTGGGGTGTGCGCCGAGGTACCGGTCCTTGCTCTCGCGGTACTCGGCGAGGTCCGCCCGCCACCGTTCGGGGTCCTCGACCGCTGGTTCTGCGGCCATCTGTGCTTTCACGACACAATATTCGGTCGCGCGGCAAAAAAGGGTTGCGTCGGGCGGCCGGACCACCACCGTTCAGTCGGCTCGGGCCGTCGACACGCCGGCCGAGGTCCCGGGTTCCGTGTCCGATCCACACACAACCCTTTTGGGCGGTCCCGCACGTAGGCCGGGGCATGGCCGAACCGAGCGGCGACCCGGAGGTCGGCGCGGGCGTCTTCGAGGAGTCGATGGGACCGGGGTCCTCGCTGGCGCACCTCTACCGCGGGGAGATTCACCGGATGACCCGGTGGCGCCAGCGCCTCGACCGGACGACCAACTGGGCGGTCACGATGCTCGCGGCCATCCTGACCTGGTCGTTCTCCTCGGCCGACCACCCCCACTACCTGCTCCTCATCGGCGGCGTGACGCTCTGCGTGTTCCTGTTCGTGGAGGCGCGCCGCTACCGCGGCTACGACATGTGGCGCTCTCGGGTCCGCGACCTCCAGGAGAACGTCTGGGCGTTCGCCCTCGACCCCGGGCCGGACGCCACGGTCGCGGACGTGGACTGGCGGGCCCGTCTCAGCCACGACTACCACGACCCGGCGCCGGCGGTGTCCTTCGGGGAGGCGGTCGCCCACCGCCTCCGACGCATCTACCTGCCGCTGTTCGCGGTCCTCGCGGGGGCCTGGGTCGTCCGCGTTGCCGTCGTCCCCCCGGCGGGCGCGTGGCCGGCGAGCGCCGCCGTCGGGCCGATTCCGGGCACCGCCGTCACGGTCGCCGTCGCGCTCGGACTGGGGGCGCTCACCGTCGTCGCCGTCCGGCCGCGCGAGTGGCGCGCGGCGGGCGAACTCCGCACCGGGGAGCGGCGCGACTAGCCCGGGAGCGCGATGAGGGTCACGCCGGCCACGGCGACGCCGGCCGCCGCGAGCCGAATCGCGAACTGCCCCTCCCGGAGGACGACCCCGCCGAGGACGACGGCGACGACGGCCTGGGTCGCCAGCAGGGGCGTGGCGATGCTCGCCGACAGGATGGCCAGCGAGGCCACGACGAAGTACTCGCTGACGGCCAACAGGAGGCCGGCGGCGGCGAGTCTCGGCAGGTCGGCCCCGACGTCGGGCAGGCGGCCGGCGCGGTAGTCACGCACCGCCAGCGGCGCGAACAGCAGCGCCGCGCCCCCCGCCTTGACGAGGAGCCACGTCCGGGGGTCGAGGCCGACGTCCTGGAGGAGGACGCCCTGCGAGACGTTGAGCACCGCGAGCACGCCGGCGCTCGCGAGTGCGAGCTGGGGGGCGCGCTCGGTCGTCGCCTTCCGGACGGGCGCCAGCAGGGGGCCGCCGCGGTAGTTCGCGAGGTAGACGGCCGCCGTCGCGAGACCGATGCCGGCGACCTGGAGCGACCGGAAGCGGTCACCCAGGAGGACGACCTCGATGGGCAACACGAACACGGGCGTCACCTTCCCGACGGGCGCGACGTAGGAGACGTCGCCTCGGCGGACCGCGGCGAAGAACAGGCCGAGCCCGCCCGCGAGGCAGGCGACGGTCCACCCGGCGAAGGCCCACTCGGCCGGGGCGAGCCCCGGTGGCGGCGCGACGACGAGCGCTACCGGGAGATACCACAACGCGCCGAACCCGTAGGTCAGGCCCATGAACGACGCGGAGGGGTACGCGGCGAAGTAGCGCTTGTTCGCGAAGATGAACGCCCCCCACCCCACGGCGGCCACGAGGGCGTACGCGACGCCGAGGTCGAACGACATGGACGCGAGGGTCCGCGGGGCGCCCCCAAGTACGTGGCGGTCAGACGCCGACCAGCGTCTCGGACCCCTCCGCGTCGCCGCTCATCCCGCTGGTCATCACGAGTTGGATGCCCTCGCTGACGCTGAGGTCGGTCATCGTGGTCCGGGACGCCGGCACGACGGCGAGAAAGCCCCCCATCGGGTTCGGCGCCATCGGCACGAACACGTTGTAGTGGCACTCGCCGTCCAGGGAGGTCGTCAGCCGGTCCTGGGTCTCGTCGGTGACGAAGCCGACGGTGTGCAACCCGGCGTCGGGCCACTCCACGAGGGCCACCCGCTCGAAGCCGTGGTCGTCGCCTAGCATCGCGTTCGAGGCCTGCCGCGCGCTCGAGTAGATGGAGCGCACGACCGGGATGGTCTCCATCACCTGGTCGAACTCGGCGACGAGGTACTGGCCGACGCCGCGCCGGACGACGACGCCGAGCGCCGTGACGGCGGCGACCAGAACCAGCGTGGCGGCGAACTCGACGACGGGCGTGACGTTCGCCGTCACGACCCGGAGGAACGGCGTGAGCAGGCCGACGATCCACAGGTAGAGAAACCGGAGGATGATGACGGTCACCGCCAGCGGGGCGATGACGAACAGTCCGGTGACGAACCCGCGCCGGAGTCGGTTCCCGAGGGCCATGCCGTGGGTTTCGGTTCCCCGCGGAAAACGATGACGGCGCGTTCAAGGGCCCGCCACCCCTGTGGCCGGCCATGGACGGTCACGGCAGGTGGGCGCGGTGGTGACGCTGCTGGTCGCCGGCGGGACGGCGGTCGACGCCGGCAAGACGACGTTCAGCGCCGGCCTCTGCGCTCGCCTCGACGCCCCGGGGTTCAAGCCCCGCGCGGGCAACGACTTCTGGTACGACCACGACGACGTGCGCGCCGTCCTCTCGGCGGGGCGCCTCCACGGGAAGGACGCCGCCCGCCTCGTCGAGGCGGCACCGGGGGAGGCCGCTCCCGAGGACGTCAACCCCGTCCACCGCCTCTGGCGGCCGGCGCCCGGCGAGGGGCGCGGACTGCTCGGCCGCCCCGAGAGCGCGTTCCTCTGTGACCGGGTGGGCGAGTCGTTCGTCGTGAACGCCACCGTCGACTTGCCGGCCCTCGTCCGCGACTCGCTCCCCCTCGACGACGCCCGCCGCGTCGAGAGCGTCGCGGACCTCAACGCGGTGAGCGACGCCCTCCACCTCCCGGCACTCGACGCCCTCGCCGACCGCGTCGACGCGGCCGACGTGGCCGTCGTCGAGTCCTACGCCGACGTGGCGCGGCCGCTCCGGGACCTCGTGCCCGACGCCGTGGCCGTCGTCGACCCCGGTCTGGTGCGGGTCTACCCCGGCGAGCGGTTCGCGCGCGCCTGCGACGTCGCGCACGGCGGGACGACGCAGGGCGACGGCCGACTGGAGACCCGTACCGGCGACGTGACCGACCTGCTCGACCCGGCGGCGCGGGCCTCGCTCCCGCCGCTCCCGTCCGCGACGCGGGCCGACCCGACGGCCGTGGCCGAGGCCTACGCCGACGCCTACGACGACCTGCTCGCGCTCGCGCGCTCCCAGTAGTGTAGAATCGGCACAGTATTTATTCCGACACTCCGCGAACCGCCGGGTATGGACCAGAACGTCGGTGGCACCGACCGCCTCGCCCGCCTCGTCGTCGGACCGCTCCTCGTCCTCGTCGCCGTCGTCTCGCTGGCGGGGCTCTACCCCCTCGGGCCCGTCGTGGAGGGCGTCGCACTCGTCGTCGGCGCCGTCCTCGCGGTGACGGGGGCCGTCCGGAAGTGCCCGCTCAACGCCGCGTTCGGCGTCGACACCAGCGGTCGCTGACGGATCGGTCGTGTGAAAATGTCGAAATACTCTTTCCGCTCGCGCCCGGAGAGACGCCATGGACTCGAACGTCGGTCGCTTCGACCGCTCCGTGCGCGTCGTCGCCGGTCTGGGTCTCGTGGCAGTGGCCGTCGCCACGGCCGCGGGCGCCGTCGCGGTGAACACCTACGCCGGCGGCGTGGCGTTCTGGACCGGGCTCCTCCTGCTCGGGACCGGCCTGGCCCGCTGGTGCCCGCTCTACGAACTGTTCGGTCTCGCCACCGGCGGGGCGAAGCGACACGCCTAATCGGCTCGGGGCACAACCGCCGCCGATGACCGGCGACGGCCAGCGACGCCGCACGTTCCTCCGGACCCTCGGGGCCGCGGCGGCCCTCTCGGTCGCTGGCTGTGGGGCCCGCGACCGGTCGAACCCGGCGCTCGAAGGCCCGGTCCCGGACCGATACCGGACGGCGACGGCGGTGGGCGGCACGCCGCGCGACCCGGACCACCTCTACTCGAAGGCGGGGGTCAACTACCACACCGCAGTCGGCGAACAGCGCTGTGCGAACTGCGCGCTCTACGTCCCCGACCGGGACGGCGACGGCCTCGGGGCCTGTGCCGTCGTGGAGGGGTCGATCGAACCGGACGGCTGGTGTACGGTCTACGAACCGGTCAGAGAGGGCTGAAGACCGGCGGCTACACCAGCAACTGGATGTCGGCGTCGGCCATGTGCTGGAGGGCCGTCGCCGCGCCGACGTCGGTCGTGACGCCGTCGTAGAGGTCCTCGTCCTCGTAGTCCAGCAGCTCCATCGTCATCTGACAGGCCTGTAGCTCCACGCCGGTCTCCAGCGAGAGGTCGACGAGTTCCTGGATGGTGGCCGTCCCGTTGTCCTCGATGCGGCGCTCCATCATCCGGGTCGCGACGGTGTCCATGAACGGCAGGGTCGCGACGGCGTTGGGCATCGGCATGCTCGGGTTGCCGACGGCGCTCAGCTTGAGGTCCTGGGCCTTCTCCTCGTGGAGGATGTCGAGCCCCCAGAAGGTGTGGAAGACGACGACGTCCCACCCGAAGGCGGCGGCGGTCGACGCCAGGATGAGCGGCGGGTACGCCATGTCGAGGGTCCCCTTCGTGGCGATGATGGTCATCTGCTTGCTCTCGTCGCCGGTCTCGGCCTCGAGGTCCGCGATTCGCTCCTCGAGCGCCTCGACCTGCGCCGCCAGGGCGTCCGCGGTGACCGCCTCGCCGTCCCCCGCGGGGCCCGTCTCGCTCCCGGTGTCGGTGCTCATGCTTTGCGGACGAAGTGGCGGTAGACCGTCTCGCCGCCGTCGACGCCCTCCTCCTGGCCGAGGAGTTCGACGCCCGCGGCCGTCTCGGCCCAGCCTTCGATGTCGCTCATGCTCCCGGAGTCTGTGGCTACGACCTCGAGCACCTCGCCCGCGTCCAGGTCGTCGATGTGCTGTCGCGTCTTCACGACCGGCATCGGACAGCTCGCACCCTTCACGTCGAGAGTCTGGCTGACGTCCACGTCCATGCTCATGATTGGGTTCAAAGTGCAATATCGATGCCCGCCCTATCAACCCATCGGTTCACGGCGGCAGGGTCTTTACGCGCGTCACCTAGGTAATATATGCCGTTAGGCGTTCTGACAGTTAGTTCCGCTCAGTTGTGGCCGTTGTGTGAAATTCTATGAAAACCCTTTTGTGTCCCCTCCCGATATTGTGTGCTGACCCCATGAGTGAGATGGAGTTCCCCGAACCGGACGTTCCGGTCGACGCGGTCGACCCCGAGACGCTCAAGGACCAGATCGACGCGGGCGAATCCGTGACCGTCCTCGACGTGCGGACCCCCTCGGACTTCGAGGAGTGGCGCATCGAGGGCGAGAACGTGGACGTCACGAACGTCCCCTACTGGGATTTCCTCGACGGCGTCACCGAGACGGCCGCCGAGCAGGTCCCCGAGGAGGGGCCGGTCGTGGTCATCTGCGCGAAGGGCGAGTCCAGCAAGTTCGTCGCGGGCGTCCTGAAGGAGGAGTTCGACGTCGAGGCCTCGAACCTCGCCGACGGCATGGTCGGCTGGGCGAACCTCTACGAGTCGGTCGAACTCGACGCCGACACGGAGGCGACGGTGCTGCAGTACCAGCGGCCGTCGAGTGGCTGTCTGTCCTACCTCGTCGTCTCGGACACAGGGGCGGCCGTCGTGGACCCGCTGAGCGCGTTCACCGACCGCTACGAGGCCGACGCCGCGGCCCTCGGCGCCGAGTTGACCCACGCGGTGGACACGCACATCCACGCCGACCACGTCAGCGGCGTCCGCGACCTGGGCGAGGAGACGTCGGCCGCGCCGGTCATCCCCGAGGCGGCCACCGACCGGGGCGTGACCTACGCTGACGACGTGGCGACGGTCGCAGACGGCGAGTCCATTCCCGTCGGAGACGCGGCCATCGAGGCGGTCCACACGCCCGGCCACACCACCGGCATGACCTCCTACCTCCTCGACGACGCGGTGCTGTTCACCGGCGACGGCCTGTTCGTCGAGAGCGTGGCCCGGCCCGACCTGGAGAAAGGCGACGACGGCGCGCCCGACGCGGCCGCCCTGCTCTACGAGAGCCTCCAGGAGCGCGTCCTCTCCCAGAACGACGACGTCCTCGTCGCGCCCGCGCACTTCAGTGACGCGGCGGAGTCCCGCGAGTCGGGCGCCTACGTCGAGACGGTCGAGGACCTCGAGTCCCGGATGGACGCGCTCTCGATGCCCGAATCCGAGTTCGTCGAGTACGTCCTCTCGGACATGCCCCCGCGGCCGGCCAACTACGAGGACATCATCGCCACGAACCTCGGTCAGAACGAACGCGGCGACGACGTCCTCGAGATGGAACTCGGGCCGAACAACTGCGCGGCCAGTCAGGACGCGATGACAAGCGACGACTGATGTGGCCGTTCCCCAACGGGGTCGTCGACTACGCGGTCGGCGGCGCCCTCATCGGACTCGGCGTGGCCGTCATCTACCTCGGGACGGGCATCATCGCCGGCGCCAGCACGTTCCTCGAGTCCACGCTGTCGTACGTGTCCGACCTCCCGCGGTTCAACCAGGGCAAGTACGTCGCGTCCCGTGACTGGCGCGTCGTGTTCACGCTGAGCATCGTCGCGGGGGCAGCGCTGTACGCCCTCACGCTCGGTCCCGGCGGGTGGACGACCGACGTCCAGCCGTGGCGCCTCCTCGTCGGGGGCGTCCTCGTCGGCGTGGGCACCCGGGTCGGGAAGGGGTGCACCTCCGGGCACGGCGTCTGTGGCGTCGGCTCGGTCGCGCCGGCGTCGCTGGTGAACGTGGCCACCTTCATGGCCGTCGCCATCGGCACGGCGGCCGTCGTCTCCGCCGTGGGGGTGTCGCCGTGAGCGAGCGCTCGCCCGCGTTCCTCGCGGTGGTGGTCCTCGGCGGTCTCCTCTTCGGCTTCGGCCTCGGCTACAGTCAGATGGCCCGCCCGGAGGTCGTCCTGGCGTTCCTGCAGTTGCGGGACCTCGGCCTCCTGTTCGTGATGGGCGGGGCCGCCGTCGTGACGGGCGTCACTTTCGCCGTGATGTCCACCCGCGACGTCCGCGCACCGCTGACCGGTCGCGCCTACGGCCGGCGACTGAAGACGATGGACCGGAAGGTGCCCGTCGGCGGCGCCATCTTCGGCGTCGGCTGGGGGCTGTCGGGCATCTGTCCCGGCGCGGCCTACGCCAGCCTCGGGGTCGGCAACCTGCCGATCCTCTGGGCCCTCGGGGGCATGTTCCTCGGGGCGTACGCGCAGGGCTACGTCCGCTCCCGCGTCGCCGACGCGCGCGCCGGTCCCGCGACGGCCGACTGACCCCTCGTTCCTCTCGGCTCCACCGTTCGTGTGTCGTCCGAACACTCACGCGTAACATATGCGTGAATCTCGCGTGACCGCCCTCGATATTGTATTGTGCGGTAATCCCAAAACCGTTATTACGACCAGTCCGCTACGACCGTCTGCGAGACACCAGATGACGCCCGACGCACCCACCACCAATCGACGTGATCAGTGATGTTCGGCATGGAGACACTCAGCGGTTCGACGTACGCACTGGCCTTCATCGGCCTCGTGCTCGCGGAGGCTCTCGTCCTCTACGTCGGCTACGGCGGGGTCACCCGCGTGGCCGGGCCGCGACTGAAACGCACACTTCGACAGAACTGACATGATGGACCTGTTCGGCGTGAGCGCCACGCTCGTCGCCACGTTCGTCAGCTTCGGCCTGCTCATCGGCATCCTGTTCGGCTTCTTCGGCATGGGCGGGTCCTTCCTCGTGACGCCCGCGTTGCTGGTGATGGGCTACCCGTCGGAGGTGGCGGTCGGCAGCGGCCTCGCCTTCGTGTTCGGGACCTCCGTCATCGCGACGCTGAAACACCGCGACCTCGGCCAGGTCGACTACAAACTCGGCGCCATGTTCGTCGTCGGCGTCACCGCCGGCATCGAGGTGGGCAAGCGCCTCGTCTTCTTGCTCAAGGCGCTCGGCTACGCCGACCTCGTCATCAGCGTCGCCTACGTGGTGTTGCTCGGCGCCGTGGGACTGTTCGTGCTGCGCGACTCGCTCACCGAGGACGACGGCGACGAGGTGCCCGCCCTCGCCCGCCGGGTGCAGGCCATCGACGTCCCTCCGGTCGTGACGCTCCGCGGTGACGTCCAGGTGTCGGTCTGGGTCGTCGGCCTGCTGGCGGTGTCCATCGGCGTCCTCTCGGGCTTTTTGGGCGTCGGCGGCGGCTTCCTCCTGATGCCATCGATGGTGTACGGCCTCGGCGTCCCCGCCGCGGTGGCGGTCGGCACCGACGTCTTCCAGATCACCGCCTCGGGCGCCTTCGGCGCGTTCTCCTACGCCAGCGAGGGCGCGGTCAACCTCCCCGTCGTGGCGTCACTGCTGGCCGGCTCCGCGATGGGCGCCCGCATCGGCTCCGCGACCACGCACCTCGTCGACGAGGACGGCATCAAGGTCTACTTCGGCCTGATGCTCGTCGGCGGGTCCCTGGCCGTCGCGGCCAAGGAACTGGCCGGCGCCTACGACGTGCCCGTCCTCCAGACCGTCAGCGTCGCGCTCATCGTCGGGTCGGCGGTGCTGGTCGCGGGCGCCGTCGTCGTGAGCGGTCTGCAGGCGCTCCGGAACCCCGGCACCTCCACCGCCGCCGCGGCGGACTGACCCGTCTGCGGGCCACGCGACCGTGTCTGTGGACGACGCGCACACAACTATTTTACCCGCTGAACGCGTAGCGCCTCGTATATAATGCCAGACTCGATGCGCGAGTACCTCCAGCAGGACATGGAGTGCGAGGGCCTCCTGGAGTGCGTCCACGGTCTCAAGGAACTCGACAAGGAGTGTTTCACGACGCTCTCCGACGCCGGCGAACCGCTGACGGTCGACGAGATCGCCGACCGCGTCGACCGCGAGCGGTCGACAGCCTACCGCGCCGTGCAGCGACTGCTCCAGACCGGCTTCATCCAGAAGGAACAGGTCAACTACGAGCAGGGCGGCTACTACCACGTCTACTACCCGACCGACCCCGACGACATCGCCGACGACATGCAGCGGCTTCTCAACGACTGGTACGCCAAGATGGGCACGCTCATCCAGGAGTTCCGCGAGTCCTACGAGGGCGCGGAACCGGAACTCGTCGAGGCGTCGGACTAGAACTCCAGGGCCGTCCCCACGCCGGCGTGCTCGAACGCCTCTCCCAGTGACGACGCGAGGCGCTCCTCGGCCGCCGGGCCGGTGCAGTGACAGGCGGCCACCCGGTCGACGTCCGAGAGGAGGGCCGCCGCCTCCCCGACTGCCGCCTCGTCGGCCGCCACGAGGTGCGTGCCGCCGACGACTGCCCTGACCGGCGCGTCACAGACGGCCTCGGCGTGTTCGATCGTGTTCCTGAGGCCGGCGTGACAGCACCCGCAGACCAGCACCACGCCGTCCCCGGTCTCGACGGCCAGCGACTGGTCGTCTGCAACCCGGTCGGGGACGCGGCGACCGTCCGCGACCGTCTCGCCCACCGGGTTGTCCGGGTGGGGACGCGGCACCTCGCCGAGGGCCGTGACGCCCGGTGCCACCTCCACCGGGTCGACGTGGGTGACCACCTCCACGCGGGACTCGAGCCACGAGCGGTCGTACGGACAGCCGACGTGTTCGCCGTCCCGGTACTTCGGGTCGAGGGCGTCCGGGTGGCAGTAGAGTCGCTCGGCCTCGTCGAGGACGGCCGGGAGCCCGCCCGTGTGGTCGAAGTGCCCGTGGCTCGCCACCACCGTCTCGAACGGACCGACGCCGAGTCGGTCGGCGTTGTCCGCCACGAGGCCGCTCTGCCCGGCGTCCAGGAGAACGCCGTCGACGGCGGCCGCGAAGCCCCACTCACCCCGGAGGCCGCGTGGACGGGACGCGCGCACGCTGTTGTCGACGAGGACGGTGACCGTGACCATGCGGTCGGTTCGGCGGGAACCGTCAAGAGCGTTCGCACGCGCGAGACCGGAGACGCCGGCCGCCGGCCCCCGACCGTCGCGCGGCGGTGGCGCCGTCGCTCGAAACGCTCATCTGACGGGCCCGCGACGGTGACGTATGACCGCGGCGACGGTGACGGTCCCCGCACAGGCGTCGGCGCCGGCCGCCGTGACCCCGGACGTCGTCGTGGTGGTCGGCGTCGTGGCGCTGGCGCTGGTGCTGTTCGCCACCGAGTTGCTCCCCGTCGACGTGACCGCCATCGCCCTCGTCGTGGTGCTGGTCGTCCTCGAACCGTGGACGCACGTCTCCGTGAACGAGGGCATCTCGGGCTTCTCGAACCCGGCGACGGTGACGGTGCTGGCGATGCTCATCCTCAGCGCCGGCGTCTCTCGCACCGGCGCCGTCCAGATGCTCGGCCGGCGCATGGTCGACTTCGCGGGCGACTCCACGCTCCGGCAGTTGGCCGCCACCGTCGGCGTCGCCGGTCCCGTCTCGGGCGTCGTCAACAACACCCCCGTGGTGGCCGTCCTCGTGCCCGTGGTGGCCGACCTGGCGCACAAGGGTCGCACCTCGCCGTCGAAGCTGTTGATACCGCTCTCCTACGCCTCGATGCTCGGGGGCACCCTCACCGTCATCGGCACCTCGACGAACATCCTCGCGAGCGACGTCGCCGGCCGACTCGCCGGCCAGTACCCCACGCTCCACGCGTTCTCGATGTTCGAGTTCACCGCCCTCGGCGCCCTCGTTCTCGTCACCGGCACGGCCTACCTCCTGACCGTCGGCCACCGCTTGCTCCCGGAGCGGGTCCCCCCGGAGGAGGACTACGTGGTGGAGTACGAGATGGAGCCGTACCTGACCGAGGTGCGCGTCGAAGCGGACTCGCCGCTCGTCGGCGCGGACGTCGCGACGGCCGGCGACGACGAGTTCGACGTGGACGTCATCCAGTTGGTCCGGGACGGCCGCCGCCTCGTCGAACCGCTGGCGAACCAGCGCGTCCGGGCGGGCGACGTCCTCACCCTCCGCTGTGACCGGGAGACGCTGGCCCGGATGCGCGAGGCGCTGTCGCTGACCCCCGTCGGTCAGCCCACCACCGAGGACGACGTCGAAGTCTCCGACGCGCAGACCCTCGTCGAGGTGGTCGTGCCCTCGGGCTCCCCGCTCGTCGGCGAGACGCTGCGGACCGCCACCTTCCGGCAGCGCTACGACGCGAACGTCCTCGCCGTCCGCACCCGGGGGACCACGGTCCACGAGCGGATGGACAACGTCCCCATCCGGGTGGGCGACACCCTCCTCGTGCAGGCCGCCGGCGACAGCCTCGACCGCCTCGCGCGGACCCGGGACTTCATCGTCGCCCACGAACCGAGCCGACCCGACTACCGCACGGAGAAGATTCCCCTGGCGCTGGTCATCGTCGCCGGCGTCGTCCTCCTGCCGGCGCTGGACGTCCTCCCCATCGTGGTGTCGGCGCTCGCCGGCATCGTCGCGATGGTGCTCGGTGGCGTCCTCCGGCCGAACGAACTGTACGACGCCGTCGAGTGGGACGTCATCTTCCTCCTCGCGGGCGTCATCCCCCTCGGCCTCGCCATCGAGCAGTCCGGGGCCGCGGCTCTCGCCGGCCAACTCGTCGCGTCGTCGGCCGCCGTCCTCCCCACCGTCGGCGTCCTCTGGCTGTTCTACGTCGCGACGACGGTCGTCACCTCCGTCGTCTCGAACAACGCCAGCGTCGTGTTGATGCTCCCCGTGTCGGCCAGCGCCGCCGCGACGATGGGCGCGGACCCCTACGCGTTCGTCCTCGGCGTGACCTTCGCCGCCTCGACGGCCTTCCTGACTCCGGTCGGCTACCAGACGAACCTCTTCGTCTACGGGCCCGGCGGCTACCGGTTCACGGACTTCTTCCGCGTGGGCGCGCCCCTGCAGGCGTTGCTCTCGGTGGTCACCGTCGGCGGCATCGTCGCCATCTGGGGCCTGACGCCCTGACCCCGGGCCCTTTTTGTCGCTGGGCGACCCGGCGGGGGTATGCACCAGGCCCTCGTCGTCGCCGACGACCTCACCGGCGCGAACGACACCGGCAACCGGTTCGCGGCGCGCGGGTTCCGGACCGAGGTGGCCACCGGGAGCGCCGACAGCGACGCCCCGGTGCTCGTCGTCGACACGGACTCGCGGTACGCCCCGCCCGCCGACGCGGCGGACCGCGTCGCGTCGACGGTCGAGGCCCACCCTGCGACGGTCGTCTACAAGAAGGTCGACTCGACACTCCGGGGGAACCTCGCCGCCGAAGTCGACGCCGCCGTCGACGCCGCGGACGCCGACCTGGCCGTCGTCGCGCCGGCGTTCCCGGCGAACGGCCGCACCACCGCCGGCGGCTTCCACCTCGTGGACGGGACGCCGGTCGCGGAGACACAGGCCGGCGCCGACCCGGACCGGCCGGTCACCTCCTCGCACGTGCCCACGCTGTTCGCGGAGTCCGTCCACCCCGTCGTCCACCTCCCCCTCGACCTGGTCGGCGATGGACCGGACGCGGTGGCCGACGCCCTGCACGACGCCAAGGACGCCCACGGGACCGCCGTCGCCGTCGCAGACGCCACCCGGCCGGGACACCTCGCCGCGGTGGCGGACGGCGCCGCCTCTCTCGACGGCGAGGCCGTCTTCGTCGGGAGCGCGGGCCTCGCCGGGCACGTCCACCTCGCCGGCGAGGCGGGCGGCGTCCTCGGCGTCGTGGGGAGCGTCAGCGACGCGACGATGGCCCAACTCGACGCCGTCGACGACGACTGCGTCGTCACCCTCGACGGTCCGGGGGCGATGACCGACCTCGACGCCGCGGTCCGCGAGGCCGTCGAGGGGGCCACCGAGACGCTCGCGAGCGCGGACCGCGCCGTGGTGACGGCCGCCCGCAGACCCGCTGACGTCGAAGCGACGCTCGCGGCGGCCGCCGACGCGGGCGTCTCCGACCGCGAGGCCCGCGACCGGGTGGCCCGGGCTCTCGGCCGAGTCGCGTCCGAGGTCCACGGCCGCGCCCCCGTCGGCGGCTTCTTCCTCACGGGCGGTGCCGTGGCCAAGCGGGCGCTTTCCGCCCTCGACGGGCGCGGCGTGCGCCTCACCGGCCGGTCGGTGACGACGGGCGTCCCCCTCTCGACGGTGGTGGGCGGGCCCGCCGCGGACACGCCCGTCGTGACCAAGGCCGGGGCGTTCGGCGACGACGAGACAATCGTTAACTGCCTCGACTTCCTCGCCAGACACGATGGTTGACTCCGAACGGCCCGTCGTCGCCGTCACCATGGGCGACCCCGCTGGCGTGGGCCCCGAAGTCGTCGTGAAAGCCTATCCGGACCTGCTCGCGGCCGCGAACGTCCTCGTCGTCGGCGACGCCGGCGTGTTGCGGCGCGCCGTGACGAACTGCGGGGTCGACCTCGACGTCCGCGCCGTCGGGGCCGTCTCCGAGGCCCGATTCGAGAGGGACACCGTCGACGTCGTCGACCTGGGAAACGTCGACGCCGAGGCCCTCGAGTACGGCGTCGTCCGCGAGGACTACGGCGCGGCCAGTCTGGCCTACGTCGACCGCGCCATCGACCTCGCCCTCGCAGGCGACGTGGACGCCATCGCGACGGCGCCCATCAACAAGCAGTCGACCAAACTCGCCGGGTCGGACTACGCCGGCCACACCGGGATGCTCGCGGACCGCACCGACACCCAGAACTACTCGATGATGCTCATCGAGGACGACTTGCGGGTCACCCACGTCAGCACGCACGTGCCACTCCGTGAGGCCTGTGACCTCGTGACCACTGAGAACGTCCGCGACGTCATCGAAGTGACCGACGAGGCCCTGCGGGAACTCGGCGTCGAGGACCCGACCGTCGCCGTGGCCGGCCTCAACCCCCA
Source organism: Halobacteriaceae archaeon (assembly GCA_042216525.1). Classification (GTDB taxonomy): domain Archaea; phylum Halobacteriota; class Halobacteria; order Halobacteriales; family Halobacteriaceae; genus JBDGTT01. The sequence goes on along the minus strand of JBDGTT010000012.1, from coordinate 2,925 downwards.
CGCAGGCGACGGGGGCGTCCTCGGCGACGAGGACGCCGAGGAGATTCGCCCCGCGGTCGAGCAGGCCCGGGCGGCGGGCATCGACGCCTTCGGCCCGGAGTCGCCGGACACGGTCTACGTCCGGGCGGCCCGCGGCGAAGCCGACTGCGTCGTGTCGATGTACCACGACGAGGGTCACATCCCCATCAAGATGCTCGGCTTCTCGGCGGGCGGCGCCGTCTCGGGCGTCAACATGACCGTCGGGTTGCCCATCGTCCGCACGAGCGTCGACCACGGCACGGCCTTCGACATCGCGGGCGAGGGCGTCGCGGACGCGACGAGCATGCGAGACGCCGTGGCCGTCGCCGCGCGGGTGGCGCGGGCCCGTCAGTCCCGGTAGTCGAGCGCGAGTCGGCCCTCCGCGTCGAACGCGAGGGGGCGTGACTCGCCGACGGTGACGTCCTCGCGGTCGCGCAACTGCTCGGCGACCGGTTCGGAGACGAGCAACTCGTCCGGTTCGAGCGTGTTCTCGATGACGGCCATCCGCATGTCGGCCGGGTCGCGGACGCCGGTCATCGAGTACGAGAGGGTGAACGCCGTCTCGTCCGTGGGCACGATCATCGGGATGCGCGCCCGCGAGGGTTCGCCGCTCGTGGCGATGTTGACGTAGGTGTCCTCGAGGTTCAGGTCCGCGACGAGGCCCTCGTGGACGAAGTCGGCCAGCCCCATCCCGATGGCGTTGCCGTGCGAGGCCGGCGTGACCGACCGGGCGTAGATGCGCGTGATCTCCGGCGCGTCGAGTTCGGCCTGGTTGTGGACCCAGACGCGCCCGACGACGTTCGTGTCCATCCCCGTCCCGGAGACGTCCTTGCCGATCTCCTCGAGCATCAGGAAGTCGAGGTCCGCGACCGGGAGCGAGGCGAACAGCTCCTGCGAGCGCTCCAGCAGCGCCGGTTCGCGGTCGGGAATCTCGGCGGCCGGGACGCCGACGACGTCGGCCGCTCGCTCGTTCGCGTTCTCGAGGAAGGCCAGTCCGCCCACGACGGGCGCCTTCTCGACGACGAGTTCGGCCCGCTCGGGGATGACGACGTCGAAGCCCCGGCGGAGCGAGGCGTTGTGGGTCGCCTCGGCGCCGCGTCGCTTGCCGAGGCCGATGACCGCCATCTTGCAGAGGCCGCTCTCTATCGGCCCGCGGTAGTCGGTGTGGAGTTTGACGCGGTTCACGAGGAGGACGGCGTCGGCCGCCATGGCGTCCTCGGAGACGTAGACGGGGCGGTCTTCCTCGTCCCCTGCGACCTCCTCGACGGCCATCGAGGAGCGGATCTCGCAGCCGACCGACTCCTCGGTGACGCCCAGTTCGGCGAGCATCTCGCGCTGTCCCTCGGCGGTCGCGCCGCCGTGTGAGCCCATCGCCGGCATGACGAACGGGTCGAACCCCCGGTCCCGGAGGTCCGCGACGGCCGCCGCCAGGGTCGCCGGCATGTCCTGGATGCCCCGACTCCCGGCCGTCACCGCCACCTCCGCGCCCCGGGGCAACTCGGAGAGGCCCGGGATCGCGTCCATCGCCTCCCGGGTGGCCGCCCCGACGTCTTCGACCTGGGGCGGGTCCCTGTGTACCGTCGCCGGTGCGAACGCCGGGAGGTCCTCCGGGCCGACGTCGTTGACGCCCTCGAGGAGGTCCCGCGCCGGCACTTCGATGTCGACCATACCCCGGCTACCGCGTGTCCGCACTTAGTTGCTGTGCGCCGCCGTGAGGAGTACACTCATCACGGGGCGCCGCGTTGACGGTCCATGGTCGCGCTGGTGACCGCCGTCGGCGTCTTCGCGCTCTCGCTGGCCCTGCTCTTGCTCGCCTCGGACGCGTTCACCTCCGCCGCGGAGCAACTCGGCCTCGCGATGGGCGTCTCGCCGTTCATCGTCGGCGCGACGGTGGTCGCCGGCGGCACCTCGCTCCCGGAACTGGTGTCCTCGGTCCTCGCCGCCGCCAGCGGCGCCCCGGCCATCGTCGTGGGCAGCGTGGTGGGGTCGAACGTCGCGAACATCTTCCTGATACTCGGGCTCGCGGCCGTCGTCGGCGGTCGCCTCCGCATCGACCGCGAGTTGATGCGGGTGGACCTCCCGCTGCTGACGGCGTCGGCCGCGTTCCTCTTCGTCACGGTCTGGACCGGTCCGTTCGTCTGGTACGAGGGCGTCGTCGCCCTCGCGGCCCTCCTCGTCTACGTCCACTTCTCGCTCTCCGAGGAGGCCCGCCTCGACGACGTGGTCGAGGACCTCATCGCCGAACACGTCGAGGACGCCGACGTCGCCGTGGCCCGCGGGGACCTCGACGCCGCCGCCACCGAGGCGACGGTCGGCCCGCGGACCTACCTCGTCATCGCCGCGAGCCTCGTCGCCGTCTTCCTCTCGGCGGAGGCACTGGTCCGGTCCATCGTCGACATCGCCGGGACGCTCCAGATCGGGACCGAACTCGTCGCCATCACGGCCGTCAGCCTCGGCACCTCCCTCCCGGAGATCGCCGTCAGCGTCGCCGCCGTCCGCCGCGGGTCCGTCGAGACGGCCGTCGGGAACGTCCTCGGGTCGAACGTCTTCAACTCGCTCGCGGTCATGGGCATCCCGAGTTTCGTCGCGCCGCTCACGGTCCCGGCGAGCATCCGGGGGTACGCCCTGCCCGTGATGCTCGTCGCGACGCTGCTCTACTACTTCATCACGCAGGACCGCGAGATCACCGCCTGGGAGGGCGTGACGCTCCTCCTCATGTACGTCGCCTTCCTCGCCAACCTCGCCGGCTTCGCCTGACGGGCGTGCGATTCGTAACCCTTTTTCCCACCTCCCTCCTCCTCGGGAGTGCAGGCCGCCTTAGCTCAGACTGGGAGAGCACTCGACTGAAGATCGAGCTGTCCCCGGTTCAAATCCGGGAGGCGGCATATTTCGAACCCGGGAGCGACA
>JBDGTT010000011.1:134599-139992 GCA_042216525.1 Halobacteriaceae archaeon | reverse complement strand
GTCACACACGACGGACCCCGGCGACGGGGCGCCACGCTGCACGGGCGCGACGGGACGCCCGCGAGCGCAGCGAGGGGGCGGTCGTCGCGGCCGCTCGGGTCGCTCGTGACCCGAGCGGGCGCGACGGGATTCGAACCCGCGGTCTAGAGGTTAGGAACCTCTCGCCTTGTCCGCTTGGCCACGCGCCCGAAAAAGGAGGTTACTCCGAGGACGACGAGGAGCTGGACTCCTTCGAACCGGACGACGAGGAGCTGCTACTCGACTCGGCGTCGGACTCGGAGTCCGACGAGGATCGCGTCGGGTTCTGCAGGTCTTCGATCTCCTCTTCGAGTTCCTCGCGACCGCGCTGGAACTCGCCCATCGCCTGCCCGGTCGCACGCGCCAGCTTCGGGATCTTGTTTGCGCCGAACAGCAGGACGGCGATGAGGAGCACGATGACCAGTTCCGGCCCCCCGATGCCGCCGGGCATGAACAGCGGCATGCTTGTGAGCGTCATCTGTACTTCTGGGTTACCCGCTGGCAATTATAGGCTTTTTGCTCCACAGAACCTCGACGGGCCCGAACCCGTCGTTGGAGCACCGACGCGGACGACTCGCGACGGCACGCGCAGGGAGCCCTTCGATTCGGCCGCACCCGTGGGGTCGCGGTCGACCGTCGACCGGCGGGGTGACTCGGTGGCGGTCACCCGACGACCTGACGCGACGGGAGTGGCCCGTGGGGCCGGCGACGTCCCCGCGGGGAGTCCAGGCCCGGGCGTCGGGCCCGCGCCGTTCACCGCCGCTCGAAGTCCGACAGGTACGGGCGCACGGCGTCGAGGGAACGCGGGCGAATCCGGTGCCGGTCGGGGTCGTAGGAGACGAGTCCGTGTGCGTCCAGCGTCGGCAGGTGGACGTGGTGGAGGGCGGTTCGGACCCCGCTGAGGGCCTCCGCCGCGTCGCCGCCCCCGTTCCCGGCCGCCTCAGTCGCGGCCACCTCGCGGGCGAGTTCGTCCAGCGACAGCCACCGGTCCCGCCGCGCGACAGGACGACGCGGGGCGACGTGGGCGACGGATCCCGATAACGCAATCGTCTTCAATTGCACCGCAGTAGTACGGGTCGCAATGGTCGACGTAGGCGATTCCGCACCGGACTTCACCGCACCGCTGGCCGACGGCGACGTCGAACCGTTCACGCTCTCCGAGAACCTCGACGGGGCGCCGGTCGTCCTCGCCTTCTTCCCGGGCGCGTTCACGAGCGTCTGCACCACCGAACTCAACACCTTCGAGGACCGCCTGCAGGAACTCGACGACGCGGGCGCGACCATCTACGGCGTGAGCGTCGACACGCCGTTCTCGCTGAACGAGTTCCGCGAGCAGGAGGGACTGTCCTTCGGCATCGTCAGCGACACGAACAAGGAAATCATCGAGGACTACGCCGTCGAGATGGACTTCGACCAGATGGGCTACCACGGCGTGGCCAAGCGCGCCGTCTTCGTCGTCGACGAGGACCGCACCGTCACCTACGCGTGGGTCAGCGACGACCCCGGCGTCGAACCCGACTACGACGAGGTCATCGAGGCCGCGACCGAGGCGGCCTGAGCCGCCGCCCGCACGCTTTTGGTACTGCGCGCCGGACGAGGTGGCATGAGCGACACGGGTAGTGAGGCGGCCGTCGACGAGGAGGACCGGGCGTACGACCCGGACGCGGAGCACTCCTTCCCCGACGAGCGCCTCAACGACGCCCTCGACCGCCTCGACGCCGACCCCGAGATCCGGGCGTACCTCCACGCGCAGAACGTCAACCCGGTGACGCGGAAGGGGTACAACGACCACGGTGCCAAGCACGTCGAGATCGTCCGGAACCGCGCGCTGCGCCTCTACGAGTTGCTCAAGCGGGGCGGCGTCGCGTTCAACGGCGCCGCCGACCAGGGCCTCGAGGAGGCCGACGAACCCGTCATCGTCGCCCTCGCTGCCACCCTCCACGACATCGGGCACGTCGTCCACCGGGACGATCACGTCTACTACTCGATTCCCCTGGCGGCCGACTACCTCGACACCTTCCTCCCCGAGATGTACGAGCGCTCGGACGTCGTCCGGATGCGAGCCGAGGTGCTCCACGCCATCCTCTGTCACCACACCGAGGAGGAACCCCTCACGACCGAGGCGGGCGTCATCCGCGTCGCTGACGCCCTCGACATGGAGCGGGGGCGCTCGCGCATCCCCTACGAGCGCGGCGGCCGGGGCATCAACACGCTCTCGAGCCAGGCCATCGAGCGTGTCAGCCTCGAAGCGGGCGAGGAGACGCCGGTGCTCGTCGAGATAGAGATGCGCAACGCCGCGGGCGTCTACCAGGTCGACAACCTCCTGAAGGACAAGCTCTCGGGGTCGGGCCTCGAGGACGAGATTCGCATCGTCGCCCTGAACACCGGCGGGACCGATCAGCTGGTCGAACGCATCGAACTGTGAGCGGCCGGGGAGGGGCGCTCTCGCTCGCCGTCCACGACCGCGAGTTCCTGGCGCTCGCCGGCACCGCCTTCGCGCGGAGCCAGGCCTACTCGACGGTCCTCATCGCCCTCGCACTCTACGCCGACCTGTTCGGCACGACCGGCACCGTCGAAGGGCTGTTCGGGACGGCGTTCGCCCTCGTCCAGTTGGTCATCGTGTTGCCCCTCGGACGGGCCGTCGACGTCGGGAACGCGAAGCGGTACCTCCTTGCCGGTCTGGGCGTCAACGTCCTCGTGTTCGTGGGGTTCGTCTTCGTGCAGAACCCCGCCCACGTCATCTTGGTGCGGATGGTCCAGGGCGTCGGCGCGAGCCTGCTCTGGGTTGTCGGCGCGTCCGTCGTCGGGGAGATAAGCCCCGAAGACGAGCGCGGCCGGTGGCTGGGGTCGTACAACCAGGTCGGCGCCTTCTCCAGTCTGGCCGGCGACGCCATCGGCGGGACCCTCCTCTACGTCTACGGGTTCACCCTCACCTACGCCGTCGTCGCCGCGGTGACCGTCGTCGCGGCGGTGCTGGTCTGGGGCTACCTCCGGGAGAACCCGGGCGGGCGGAAAGACCCGGAGGCCGCCTCCGGGCGCGAGACGCTCCGGGCGCTCCTCGACCGGCCGATGGTCCGCGCCCTCGTGACCTTCCGGATGGCCTTCAGCGTCGGGAAGATGGCCGTCATCATCTTCCTGCCAATCTACGCCCGCACCGAGTTCGGCGTGACCGCCCTCACCATCGGCGCCGTCCTCGCGGGTGGGAAGGCGGCGAAGGCGCTCTCACAGGGGTACACGGGCGAGTTGACCGACCGCGTCGACCGGACCGGCCTGTTCGTCGTCGTCGGAGCCATCGGCTACGCTCTCGGCACCGCGGCCATCCCCCTCGCGGGGACAGTCCGGGGATTCCCACCGCTCGACGTCCCGGTCGTCGGCGCCGTCGCGGCGCCCGTCGCCGTCCTGTTCGGGGCGTACGCCGTCCTCGGTGTCGCAGACAGCGTCCGCCTCCCCGCGAGCATGACGCTGTTCGTCTCGGAGGGCGAGCGCTTCGACTCCGTCGCGTCGAGCATGTCGCTGCGCTCCATCTCCTGGAAGGTCGGGCAGGTCGTCGGCCCGTTCGGGGTCGGCGTCGTGAAGGACACCGTCTCCGTCGCCGCGGGGTTCTGGGTCGCCTCGGCCGCCATCGTCGTCGCCACGGGGGCGTTCTGGGTGGCCTACGCCCGGATGGACGGCACCGCCACCCCCTCGACGGCGGGCGCGGACTAGGTATTTGGCGCAGCCGACCGTAGGACCGTCGATGACCACTGGCGGGCCCGCTCCCTCCGCCGCGGCGTTCCGGCGTCACCTCCGTCGACTCGACGGGCCCGCGTTCGCCGCGTTCGTGGCCGACCTCTGGGCCGCACGCGGGTACGAGGTCACCCCCGAACCGCCGGCGGTGGCCGCTGCGACGGACGCCCGGACGATCACCGTGCGCCGGCGGGGCGAACCGGCGCGCCGACTCCGCCCCGTCGGTGGCAGCGGCGTCGACGCGGTCCCGAGCGGCGTCGACGTCGTGGTCGCCGCCACGGACGCGGCGGATCACCGCCGCGACGCCACGGCGGTCGGCGCCGCCCACCGGGGCCCGGCCGCCCTCCACGAGATGCTCCGGTACGCCGTCTCGCCGCCCGACCGGGAGCGCCTCTGTCGGACCCACTTCGGTCGGCCGCCGGCGGCCCTGTCGCCCGGACTCCGGGTCCGACTGTCGTCCCGCGTTCGATCGGGGATCGCCCGCCGACCGGCCGGGACCATCGTCACGGCGCTGGTGCTCGCGTCGCTGGTCTCCGGTGCCGCGGCCGTCGCGGCGTTCGGTCCCACCGTCGCACCGCCGACGCCGGACGACGGCGCGGGCGAGGCGACGACCACCACCGGCACCACGGCGGCAGCGGACGGTACCGGGCGGTCCCTCCCGCCGGGACTCGCACCGGACGGCGTCGTCGACGTGGGCGCCCTCGCGGCGGCGCACACCGCGGCGCTCGACGGACAGCCTCACCGCTACACCCTGGTCTACCGGGGTCGCACCGGCCCCGGGGTGACCGCTGATCGCCTCGTCGGCCTCACCCGTCGGGCCGTCGTCGCCCGCGAGGACCGCTACCGCGCCACGGAGACGACGGTCCGGGGGACGGGCGACGAACGCGTCACGCGAGAGCGGGAGACGTACGCCGACGGCCGGTGGGCGTTCACCGTCCGGCGCGGCCCGGAGGAGACCAGCTACGACCGAGAGCGACTGGGGCCGGCCGACGCCAGCGTCGGGCCGTTCGGGGACCGCACGGGGACCTACGTCCGGTACCTGCTGTCGACGGAGGCCTCGAACCTGAGCCGGGTCGTCGGTCCGGACGGCGACGTCGAGTACCGGGTGCACGCGACCGGCGCGCCGGGCATCGGCTCCTACCGGTCCCGAGCGAACTACACCGCGACGGCCCGGGTCACCGAGTCCGGACTGGTCCGCCGACTGCGGGCCACCTACGACGTCCCCCGCGACGACGGAAACGGCACCACGTCGGTCCTGTTCCGCTTCGCCGTCTCGGAGTACGAGGGGGAAGCCCCCTCGCGGCCGGACTGGGTGACAGCGGCGCGGACGGCGACCGCGAACCGGACGACGACGGCGAGTCCCACGCAGAGCGCCACCCCGACCCGGACGACCGCACCGACGCAGAACGGGACGACTGCGACCACGACCGAGGAGACGGCGACGGCGGGGCCCTGACGCGGCCGGGGCCGACGGGACTCGCTGCGCTCGTCTCGCGTCGGTCAAATCCCTCTGACGCATCCGCTCGTCGCGTCCCCTCGACGCGTCCCCTCGTCGCGTCCCCTCGACGCGTCCCCTCGTCGCGTCCGCTCCTCGCAGGATGCGCCGACCGGGAGTCCCGCTAACGAGCAAATGCGTGCGCCGACCGGGA
>JBDGTT010000011.1:90280-134499 GCA_042216525.1 Halobacteriaceae archaeon | reverse complement strand
CGCCGACCGGGAGTCCCGCTAACGAGCAAATGCGTGCGCCGACCGGGAGTCCCGCGAACGAGCCCCGCGAGAGAGCGGGACGTCGGTCGGCGCACTCGACGACGACCACAGGGAGGAGGAGAGTGCGCCGACCGGGATTTGAACTCGATGGCGAGACTCGCTGCGCTCGTCTCGCGTAGTTCAAATCCCTCTGTCGCATCCGCTCGTCGCGTCCGCTCCTCGCAGGATGCGCCGACCGGGATTTGAACCCGGGTCATGAGCTTGGAAGGCTCAGGTCATAAGCCGCTAGACCATCGGCGCTCGCTCCGGGGTTGCCGCCCGCGGGTTATGTGCGTTTCCGTTCGACGGCGACGGTGGCGTAGCAGTTGCCACTCGACACCTGGAAGGTCCGGAGCGCGAGCGGACTCGCCTCGAGCAGCGCGCGGAACTCGTCGGGCGCGTAGACGTGGTAGTACCGGGGGACCGTCTCGCCCCCGGGGAGCGTCCAGTCCACCGTCGTGTCGAACCCCGCCGTCCGGTCGAACCGGTCGTGGGCGGTGCTCCAGACGCTGACGAGGGCCTCGCCGCCGGGCGCGAGGACGCGCGCGAGGTCCGCGAGGCTCCGCCGCGCGTCCCCGACGGACAGGTGGTGGAGCGCGGCGACGTAGAGGGCGAGGTCGGTCGAGTCCGCCCGGAGCGGGAGCGCCGTCGCGTCGCCACGGACCGGGTGGAAGTCGCCGTCGTACCCCCGGTCGCGTGCCCGCTCGACGGCGATGGCGAGGAGGCGCGCGCTCACGTCGACGCCGACGACGCGGGCGGCGCGGTCAGCGAGGAGTTCGGCGTGCCGGCCGTTGCCACAGCCGAGGTCCAGCGCCGTCTGCCCCCGGCGGTCCGCGAGGAAGGACTCGACCTCGGGCCACGGACGGGCCCGCGTCTCGGCGAAGTGGTCGGCGATTCGCTCGAAGGTGTCCCGGACGTCGACCCGGGCACCCGTGGCGTCCCCGTCGGGGGCAACCGCGTGCGGGTCGCGGCCGTCTGCGTCGTCGGTCACGACGGCGTCACCCGAAGACCACCAGCACCAGGTACGCGACGGCCAGCATCGCCACCGCGTGTTTCGCCCCGGCCGACACGTCGTCCTCGCCCATCTGCCCGGCGACGAGACCGGAGCAGACCGACTGCACGAGGCCCGCGTGGAAGAACAGGAGTTTGTACTCCGCCTTCCGGGCGACGGTGATGCCGCCGATGCCCGTGACGTCGGCGCCGCCCACGAACCGGTCGGCGGTCGGGACTGCCGGCAGGAAGAAGACGGTGAGCGCGACCACGATGGCGAGAAACACCAGGAACGCCAGGTAGGTGACGACGACGTAGGTGAGCATCTCGTTGCGTCGCTCCCGGCGCATCCGGCGGGTGGACTGCGCCTCGTCCGCGGCGATGCGGAGGACCGGCCCGAGGTCCCCGCTGGCGTGAGCGGCGTTCGTGATGAGGGTGACGGCGCGGGTGACCGCCGGCGTGGCGAGCCGTCGCTCGAGTCGCCAGAGGGAACCGGAGACGGTCCCGCCCCAGCGGATGTCGGTCCACGTCCGGCGGAGTTCCGCGTCGAGGGCGCCGAGGTCGCTCTCGACCACGCGGCCGAAACTCGCCACCAGCGGCATCCCCGCCTCGTTGACGCTGGCGAGTCGGTCGAGGAAGTCAGGCATCGTGGCCTCGACGCGCCGGACCCGGTACGCCCGTATCTCGTAGACGACGGCGAAGGTCCCGAGGACGAACAGCGCGCCCTGGACGAGGGGGTCGTCGAGTTGCGCCGGCGTCGGCACCAGTCCCCGGGAGAGCGGCTGGTAGGCGGCCGCGGCGACGTGCCCGACGGCAAAGGGGACCGTCACCCAGAGGACCACGCTCGGGTTCGCGAGCAGGTAGGCGACCGGGTCCCGGGCCCGCTCGAAGAGCCAGCGGAACCGCTCGTGCGTGGCCAGCCGGGCCCGGTTGGACAGCGTCGCCGTGCCGCCGTCCGTCCGGGTCGCCCCCGTGGCGTCCGCCCGCCGCACGTGGTCGAAGCCGCCCACTCCGGCCTCCGAGAGCGCGGTCGGCTGGTCGCGCCGGATGCGTCCGGACGTCGAGAGGCTGTCGAGGTAGACGACGAACCCCGCCGTGGCGAGCGGAACGAGGAGGTAGACGAACACGCGGAGGAAGGCGAGCGTCCCCCCGAGGATGAGCCCGATGACCATCAGGATGGTCACGAAGAACAGGGGACCGGCGACGAACACGGTCACGTACCCCTCCGCGAGCGTGGCCAGCAGTTCGAGGTACTGCGACTGGCGGGAGGCGGCCTCGTCGCGGTAGCGCCGGTGTTGGTCCTGGAGGAAGTTGGGGAGGGACCGACCGCTCTGGAGGACGCTCGTCAGGTTCTCAGCGAAGTCGCCGAACGACTCGCTCGGCGTCCGCCGCGACAACCGCGAGAGCGCTGCGTGGATGTCAGAGCCGAAGAGGTCCATGTCCCTGACCGCCACCTCCACCTCGCGGGCGGCCTCGCCGTAGACGGTGTCGTTGTTCGCGAGCGTCCGCATCACGTCGGGGAAGCCCATCCCGGACCGGGAGAGGGCGTAGACGAACGCGACCGTGCGGTCGATGCTGGCGTCGATGCGCCGACCGCGCTCCCGGGCCCGGTAGCCGGGCCACCACCACCGCGCCCGGTAGACCAGCACCGCGGCGACGACGCCGACGGTCGCGTTGCTCACCAGCAGGAGGACGAACAGGCCCAGCGGCGCGTACCGGCCGACCGCGAGACTGCGGACCAGCGGGCGGAGGTCGGCCGGCGCCGCCGCGACGGCCGCGGCCAGTGACACGTCCAGGCTGACGAGGATGGCGGCGAGGCCGTAGACGGCCAGCACGGACCCCGCGACGGCGACGAGGGCGGCGTAGAGGTACGTCCGCGCCGCGTACACGCGGTAGGTCGTGGCGACCTGCGCCGCCCGGAGCACCTCCCGCTTTGCGCCCCCCTGCGAGTCGGGGGTGCCGAGCGACAGCGACGGGGGCGCCGACCGCTCCCGTTCGAGGACGGTCTCGAACGTGTTCACCGCGAGGCGGGTGAGCAGTCTGTTCAGCTGCGGGACGACGGGGGCGGCGACGAGGAGACAGAGGAGGAGGACGGCCACCAGCGCCGGCACCAGCCACAGCCACGCCGCGACCATCGGATCAGGACTCCGTTCCGGCGCCCGGGACCGGGCCGGTCCCCGCGACGGCGTCGTCGTCCACGTCGCCCTCGACCCGGTCGACGACGGCCTCGGGGTTGGCGTAGTACTCGTTGACGACGGCCGTGAACTGGCGGTAGTCGGTTATCTCACGGTCGACGAGGAACTGGAGGACGCGCTTGCGGTCGCGGAACTCCCGGAGGAGTTCGGTGCGAGACCAGCCGTGCTCCTCGCGTATCTCGTCGAGGACGGCGCTGTCGTTGCGGGCGAAGCTGTCCGGGTCCGGTTGCCACTCGAAGGCGGTCGCGTAGTCGAGGTCGCCCGTCCGCTGATCGATGCCCTCGATCTCGGCCAGCACCTGGTTCCGGCGGACCCGGTTCTCGCCGACGTAGGTGAGCCGCTGGACGCAGAGCACGTCGAGAGACTGGATCATCGCCCGCGGGACGTTGATGGGTTCGTTCTCCAGGCGGTTGATGACCGTCTGGACCGAGTCGGCGTGCATCGTCGAGAACGTCGTGTGCCCCGTGTTCATCGCCTGGAACAGGGTGATCGCCTCCTCGCCGCGGACCTCCCCGACGATGATGTACTCCGGGCGGTGGCGGAGCGCCGACCGGAGCAGGTCGTACATGTCGACGTCCGTTCCCTCCCCGACCGCCTCGCGGGTGACCGCCGAGAGCCAGTTGTCGTGATAGAGGGTCAGTTCACGGGTGTCCTCGATGGTGATGACCTTCGAGCGCGGCGTGATGAACATCGAGACGGCGTTCATGCTCGTGGTCTTCCCGGAGGCGGTGCCGCCGGCGAAGATGAGCGACTTGTTGTTCTCGATGGCCAGCCAGAGGTAGGCCATCTGGTCGAGGTCGTAGGTGCCGTGCAGGATCAAGTCGACCGGCGTGAACGGCTCCTCGGCGTACTGCCGGATGGTGAACGCGGACCCGCGGGGGGTCACCTCCGTGCCGAGGGCGAGTTCGGCCCGGGACCCCGTCGGCAGCGTCACCTCCGCGACGGGGTCGCCGACGCTGACGTGGCGGCCGGACTGCTGTGCGAGGCGGACGACGAAGCTGTCGAGTTCCTCCGCGCCGAACGAGACGTTCGTCTCGACGTCGTTGTACTCGTCGTGGTAGACGAACACCGGGAGGTCGTAGCCGTCACACGAGATGTCCTCGATGTGCGGGTCGTGCATTAGGGGATCGAGGCGCTCGAACCCCTCGAACGCTCGATAGAGGTAGTAGAACAGGCGGTGGAACGTCGGCGCGTCGATGCGGACGCCGTACTCCCCGAGGAGGCTGTGGAGGCGGTCCCGGATCGCCGCCTCCGGATCGGCGGCGTCGTAGGTCGCGGCGTAGATGAGGGAGTCCCGGATGTCCGCGAACAGCGTCTCGAGGAGGTCCTGCTCGAACTCCGAGAGCGCTGGCTCGACGGCGCGATACTGGTACTCGTTGGCCGCCTGGTCGTAGCCCACGACGACGAACGCGTAGGGTGCGTTCACCCAGTAGCGATCGACCTCCTCGAGGCCGTCGAGGCCGTCGAACTGGACGAGCGGCTCGTGCTCGCGGGGGCTGTAGGGCGAGACGTCGACGCGACCGCCCCGGAGGCTCTCGACGGTCCGTTCGAGTCGCCACCGCACCCCCTCGATTCGCTCGGCCAGGTCACCGAGCGGCGACTCTGCCATGACCGGCCATTCGGATGGGGTGGTGAAAACCTCTCCGCCCGACACGTGGGCCGCGAGGGACGCGCGACGGACGCGGGACCGACGCCCGTCACCCCCGGGCGACACCTTTTAACGCTGGAGGCTGTAACCGATGGACACGGGATGCAGCGCGACCAGTTCGAGATAGACGTTCGCGGGGTCGAGTGGGTCGACACAGACGGCGAGCCCCGCAAGCCCGTGGCCGTCGTGGCGTTCCACGGGTCGCGAGACGACCTCCGGAACCGCCTGACCGGGACGGCGGGCGAGACGCTGTCGGCCGACCAGACGGACGTCTCGTTCCGCTTCGTCTCCGACAGCGAGGACGCGGCGGCCACCGGCGTGGTCGCGGTGACGAACCGCCTCACGGGCGACTTCGTCCTCGAGACGAACGCCGCCGCCTCCGACGTGCTCGACTTCGTCCGCGCGGCCCGTCGATACGGCGAGGCCGCCGGTGACGACGGCCGCTATCGCATCACGATAACCACCGACGGAGAGGAACTCGCGAGCTACGAGAAGTCGACACTGCTGGTCTACACGGACGAGGGCGAACTGCTCCGCAACCGGAGTCTGATTCCCAGCGGCGTCGAACTGTAGGACCGCCGGCCCGCGGCGTCGGACTTTTGCACGCGGGCCCCGACCCGTCGCTATGGACGCCGAGGACGCTCCCGACGACGACACCGACCGGACCGCCACGGCCGACGCCCTGTTCGGCACGGCCGGGGTGCGCGGGCCGGCCACCGAGGTGACGCCCCGACTGGCACTCGCCGTCGGCCGTGCCGTCGCGGCCGGCACCGGAACGGTCGTCGTCGGGCGCGACGGCCGCGTCACGGGGGGCGCACTCGCGGACGCCGTGGCTGCGGGCGCGCGCGCCGGCGGTGCAGCCGTCGTCAGACTCGGTCGCGTGCCGACGCCGGCGCTCGCGTTCGCGAGCCGGGACCGACACGGCGTGATGGTCACGGCCTCGCACAACCCGCCCGCGGACAACGGGCTGAAGCTCTTCGCCGACGGCCGGGAGTACGACGCGGCGGCCGAGCGGCGGATCGCCGACCGCGTCGCGGCGGAACCGGGACCGGTAGAATGGGACGCCTGGGGCGACGCCCGCGAGGCCGCCGTCCTCGGAGACTACCGCGACGCGGTGACGGCCTACGCGGGCGGCCACGGCGCACCGCTCGACGGCCGTGCGGTCGTGGTCGACGCGGGGAACGGCGTCGCGGGCCGTGCCACGCCACAGGTCCTCCGGGAACTGGGAGCGAACGTGACGGCACTCCACGCCAACGTCGACGGGCACTTCCCGGGGCGGCCGAGCAAGCCGACCCCGGAGACGCTGGCCGCGACCCGGCGGTTCGTCGCGTCGAGCGGCGCCGCCCTCGGCCTCGCGCACGACGGCGACGGCGACCGCATCGTCGTCCTCGACGGAGCCGGGGAGGTGGTCCACGAGGACACCGTCCTCGCGATCCTGGCGGCCCACTACGTCCGCGAGAGCGCCGCCGCCGATCCGGTCGTCGTGACGACGCCGAACGCCTCGGGACGGGTGGACGAACTGGTCGAGTCCGCCGGGGGGCGAATCGAGCGCGTGGCCCTGGGGTCGCTCCACGAGGGGGTCGCGGCCAGCGACGGGACCGTCGTCTTCGCCGCGGAGCCGTGGAAGCACCTCCACACCGCGTTCGGCGGGTGGATAGACGGCGTCGTGAGCGCCGCCGTGGTCGCGCGACTGGTCGCGGCCGACGGTCTCGACGCCCTCCGGGAGCCCGTGACGGAGCGCCCCTACCGCAAGGAGGACGTCGCGTGCCCGGACGACCGGAAGGCGGCCGCGATGGCCCGGGTCGAGGCGGCGCTCCCGGAGCGGTTCCCCGAGGCCGACGTCGAGACGACCGCGGGCGTTCGCCTCGCGTTCCCCGACGGGTCGTGGGTGCTGGTCCGGCCGTCGGGCACGGAGCCCTACCTCCGGGTCTACGTCGAGAGCGACGCGGTCGACCGCCTCGTCGCAGCGGCGGTCGAGACCGTCGAGGAGAGCGTGGCCGGCGCGGCGTGACGGCGCGGCGCTACAGCATGCCCTCTTCTTTCATCCCCGTGATGATGTCGTCGACGAGGGTCTCGACGTCGTCGTAGGGGAAGTCCTGGTAGCCGGAGAGCTTCGAGGCGAGTTCCATCGCGGTGATGCGGACGCCGTCGGCCTCGAAGGTGGTGCCGGGGCCGCCCGGGAGCGCCGGGACGAGGTCCATCTGGTTCGACACCGGGAAGTCGGCGCCCTCGAACGCCTCGACGAACTGCGCGCGGAGGTCTGCTTCGACGTCGTCGGCCATACCCGAGTCCGGTGTCGACCCCCCTAAAACGTTGTGGAACCGCAGGTGTCCGGGGCGGACCGCGGGCGAGCGCAAAACCAAAGTATTCAGTACGGGCGGTTCCAAGCCGCTGGTATGCCATCCGACGACGCGGACGTCTCGCGACGCAGGTTCCTCCGGGGTGCCGCGGGCGGCGCGGGGGTGTTCGCTGCGACCGGTACGGCGGCCGCCGCGGAGGGCGGTGGCGGCGGTGGCGGGGGCACGAAACCCGACTTCGGGAGCTGGATCGCCGACGTCGACGGCGGCTACAAGGACGCGCGGGGCAGCGACTCCGTCACCGTCAAGGTCGGCGCATCGGGCAACGGCGGCAACTACGCGTTCGATCCGTCCGGTCTCTGGGTCGACGAGGGCACCACGGTCACCTGGGAGTGGACCGGCCAGGGCGGCGGACACAACGTCCACGCCATGAAGAACGCCGACTACTCGTCGCCGACGGCGTCCGAAGCCGGCCACACCTTCGAGCACACCTTCGACTCGGGCGGTCAGATCGTCGAGTACGAGTGCCAGCCCCACGCCTCCCTCGGCATGAAAGGCTCCGTCGCCGTCGGCGACGGCGTCCCCACCGTCTCCGCCGGCGGGGGCGGCTACCAGTCGACGCTCCCCGACAGTGCGAAGACGATGGGCGTCGCCGCCACGGGCGGTCTCGTGTCGGTCCTGGCGCTCGCGTACTTCTTCCTCAAGTACGGCGGCGACTACGGCGAGTTCGCCGCCGAGGAGTGAGCCCCACCCCGGCCCGTCGCCGGGTCCCGCGCGCTCGCCGTCCGGCCGTCCCGGTTCGCGCCGGTCGGCTCACCGCGTCTCGACCCTGAGGTCCACCTCGCGCGACTCGCCCTCCAGGTCGCGGACGATCCGCTCGACGACGCGCTCTCCCTCCTCGACGATGAGGTCCTGCACGCGGTCGACGACGCGGTCGAACGAGACCAGTCGCGGCAGGTCGACGAGGTGCGAGCCGACGGCCCCGGGGTCGTAGTCGACGACGAACCGGACGCGGGTCGCCGCCTCGCGGTCCGGCGGGGGCGTCGTCGCCTCGAGTTCCCACCGGCCGCTCGCGTGGAGATCACGGGTCACCGTCCAGTCGAGGCGGTCGGGCGGGTCGACGGACGTGACCCGGGTGTGTGCCGTGTAGGAGAGAACCCACCACCGGAACTGGAGGCGGTACGCGGTCCCGGGGCCGCCGTCCCCCGTCTGCTCGACGCCCTCGAGGTACTTCGAGTAGTCGGCGTACCGGGGGAAGTCACGGAGGAACGCGAACACCTCCGCCCGCGGGAGGTAGACCACGGTGCTGACTTCGGCGGTCTTCACGGCCGTGCTAACGGCGGCCGACTCATGAGTCTCCCGGCTCCGCGGGGACCGCGGGACTCTTGGTGGGGTGGTGCCGACCAGGGGCATGGACCGAGCAGACGTCCTCGTAGTCGGGGGCGGCGTCGCGGGCCTCACCGCGGCGGTGTTCACCGCCCGCGCGGACCTCGACACGCTGGTCGCGTCGGCGGACGACCCGATCCTCGCGCGGAACGCCCACCTCGAGAACGTGCCGGGCTTCCCCGCGGGCGTGAACCCCCGGCAGTACCTCGACCTGCTCCGAGAACAGGCCGAGAGCGCGGGCGCGACGCGGGTGAGGGCGACCGTCGAGCGACTGGCCAGCGAGGACGGCCCCGAGGGCACCGGGTTCGTGGCCACGCTCGCAGACGGCGACGCCGTCCGGGCCGACCGCGTGATCGCCGCGTCCTGGTCGGACGCCGGCTACCTCGACGGCCTCCCGGTCGCGACCGACCAGCGCGGGAGCAAGACGTTCCTCCAACCCGAGCGGGGCGGCCGCACGGCGGTGGCGGGCCTCTACGCGGCCGGACGGCTCGCGGACCGGTTCCACCAGACCGTCGTCGCCGCCGGGAGCGGCGCCGAGGCCGCCCTCGCACTGATACACGACTCGGACGTGCCGTTCTACCACGACTGGGTGGTGCCGGAGGGGTACTTCACGGACCGCGGGCGGGGGGTGCCCCCGGGCTGCGAGGAGGTCGACGCCGACGAGCGAGAGCGCCGGGCCGCCGAGTCCCGCCGGGTCATGCGCGAGCGGTTCGCCGAACCACACCCCGACGACCCGACGCCACATCCCTCGCTCGAGGACTAGGACCGCCCCGAGGGCGCGACGTTTTTTGTAGGGTGGCGGAGAATCCCGAGCCATGGGCGCACTCGACGGGGTCAACGTCGCCCTCGGCGTGACCGGTAGCATCGCGGCGGTGAAGGTGGTCGAACTCGCCCACGAACTCCGCCGGCACGGGGCGAGCGTCCGCGCCGTGATGACCGACGGTGCCAGGGGCATCGTCCACCCGTGGGCGGTCCAGTTCGCCACCGACAACCCCGTCGTGACCGAACTCACCGGCGCCGTCGAGCACGTCGAGTTGTGCGGGACGGACGGGTGGGCCGACGTCCTCCTCGTGGCCCCGGCCACGGCCAACACCGTCGGGAAGGTCGCCGCAGCCGTCGACGACACGCCGGTGACGACGTGTGCCACGACGGCGCTGGGCGCGGGCCTCCCGGTCGTCGTCGCACCGGCCATGCACGAACCCATGTACGACCACCCGGGCGTCGCCGACGCCATCGAGCGCGTGGCGTCCTGGGGCGTGACGTTCGTCGACCCGCGCGTCGAGGAGGGCAAGGCGAAGATAGCGACCGAGGAGGCCATAGTCCTCGCGACGGCGCGCGCGGCGGACGAGCGGCCCCTGGAGGGGCGCCACGTCGTCGTCACCAGCGGCGCGACGAGCGAGCGCGTCGACCCCGTCCGCGTGCTGACGAACCGCTCCTCCGGCAAGACGGGGCGCGCGGTGGCGACGGCCTGCTACGTCCGTGGGGCGGACGTGACCCTCGTCCACGACGGGCCGGCCGTGCCCTACGCCGACGTCAGGCGGGTCGAGACGACGGCCGAGATGCTCGCCGCCGTCGAGGACGCCGTCGCGGGCGCGGACGCCCTCGTCTCGGCCGCGGCCATCGCGGACTACACCGTCGACGAGTCGCCGGAGAAACTCCGCTCCGGCGAGGAGCGGACGCTCGCCCTCCACCCGACGCCGAAAGTCGTCGACGCGGTTCGGGCGGCCCACCCCGACCTCCCCATCGTCGGGTTCAAGGCCGAGACCAGCGACGACCCCGCGTCTCTGGAGGCGGCGGCCCGGGAGACGCTGGAGCGCGTCGGCCTCGCGTTCGTCGTCGCCAACGACGCCACCGCAGTCATGGGCGCCGAGGAGACGAGCGCCCTCCTGGTCGACGGGTCGAGTGCCGAGCGGTTCACGGGGTCGAAACTCGAGTTGGGGTTCCGCGTGGCCGACGACCTCTCGGCGCGCCTCTAGTCGTCGGTCGGGGGCTCCTCGCCGCCCGTCTCCGACGCGGGTCGGTCGTCCGCGCGCGGCCAGCGGGCGCCGCCGTAGAAGGGCACGCCCATGCGCTGGGCGGACCGCGATATCATGTGGCCCCCGGTCGGCGCGGTCACGAAGAGGAAGATGATGCCGATGAGCGAGGTGAGGCCGGCGCCCGCGGGGCCGAAGTAGACCAGTCCCGCGAGGAACATCGACGCGGCGCCGAGCGTCGTCGCCTTGCTCGTCGCGTGCAGGCGGTTGTAGACGTCGGGGAACCGGAGCAGGCCGATGGTCCCGACGACGAGGAAGAACCCGCCGACGGCGATGAGCGCCGTGACGAGGGCGGCGCGGACCGGGCCGAGCGCGGCGGTTTCGGCGGTCATTCGACGATGTCCCCCTCCACGACGTACTTGGCCACGGCCACGGTGCTCAAGAACCCGATGATGGCGAGGACGAGCCCCACGGTGACGAACAGGCCCTGCCCGGTCTGGAGGGCGAACAGCACCGCGATGGCGACGACGTTCGTCCCGATGGCGTCGAGGGCGACCACGCGGTCCGGGACCGTGGGCCCGCGGATGACCCGGTAGCCGGCGAGCAGCGTCAACCCGGCGGCGACGACGAGGCCCGCCTCGACGGCGACGGCGAGGAACGCCGGCGCGGCGGCCTCACTCATCGCGGGCCACCTCCCCGTCCGCCTGACGGTGGGTGGCGTCGCCCTCGTCGGCGGGCGGCCACGTCGGCGCCGGGTCGCCGGGCTGGCTGTCCTCGTCGAAGATGACCAGCGCGTAGTCCTCCCAGCGCCGGATGGGCGCGACGACGGCCTCCGGGTCGCGGCCGTCGATGGCGTGGACGAACAGGACGTTGTGCTCGGGGTCGTGGTCCATCGTGAGCGTGCCCGGAGTGAGCGTGATGGAGTTCGCGATGGTGGTGACGGCCGGCGCCGTCTCCACCCGGAGGGGCACGACGATGACGTCGGGTTCGATGGGCATGCTCGGGGAGAGGGTGCGGTAGGCCACGTCGAGGTTCGCGGTCACGAGTTCCCAGACGAACGCCACCACGTAGAGCACGGCGTATGGCGCCGCGCGGACGTTCCGCACGAGGTTCGTCTCGGGGGCGTACAGTCGCCGGAGGAGGAAGGCGACCGGCAGGCCGAGCGCCAGCCCCACGAGCGACCCGCCGACGACGCTCTCGACGTCCGGGGAGACGCCGCGGACGAACAGCCACAGCACCGCGAGGACCACGCCGACGACGGGCCACTTGCGCACCGCCATCAGGCGCCACCCCCCAGGACGGCGGTCACGTACCCCTGCGAGTCGAGCGCTGCGCGCGCGCCCGCCGCCGCGAACCGGTAGACGGGGTCGAACCCGAGGCCGACGGCGACGACGGCGAGCGCGAGGGCGACGCAGACGGCGACCTGCACCTCGTCGGCCGTCGCGCCCTCGACCAGGGGCGTCTGCTCGCCCCAGAAGCCGAGATTCCACGCCCTGGTGTAGTAGGCAATGGTGAGGACTGCGCCGAACAGGGCGACGCCGAGGGCAGCGGTGGCGCCCGCGCGGACCGCCGCGTCGAAGACGAGCAACTTGCCGAAGAAGCCCGCGAGCGGGGGGATGCCCACGAGTGCGAGAGCGCCGACGAAGAAGGCGGCGGCCAGCCACGGGAACCGGCCCGCGAGGCCGCCGAGTTTGGCGAACTCCTCGGCGCCCGTGGCGTCGCGGACGACGCCCGTCACGAGGAAGAGCAGTCCCTTCGAGAGCGCGTGGTTGAGCGCGTAGACCAGCGCCGCGACGACGGCGAGCGTCCGGACGGACCCCGCCGTGGCGGCGGCCACGCCCACCGGGAGGACGACGAACCCGACCTGCGAGATGCTGGAGTAGGAGAGCACGTCCGGCAAGGAGTCCCGGCTCGCCGCACCCACGCCCCCGAGGAGGATGCTCGCCGCGGCCATCGTCAGGAGGACGGGCGCGTAGAATGCCAGCATCCCGCCCGACAGCGGCCCCAGGCGGACGGCGAGGTCGGCCCCCGCGAGCACCGTGAACAGCAGGCGGACCATCGCGTAGACCCCCACCTTCTTGACGACGCCCGCGAGCATCGCCGCCACCGGCGAGGGCGCGGCGCGGTAGGCGGCGGGCACCCAGAACTGGAAGGGGACGACCCCCGCCTTCAGCGCGAAGACGGCGAACAGCACGGCCGAGAGGCCCAGCACCGGCCCGACGGCCACGCCGTAGGCGCCGGGGTCGGCGATCCGGCGGGCGATGTCGGCCATGTTCAGCGTGCCAGTCGTCGCGTAGAGGCCGCCGATGGCGACGAGCATCACCGCGGACCCGAGGAGGTTGAGGACGACGTACCGGAGCGCGGCGCTCGTCTGCTCCGGGCCGCTGTAGAACACCACGAGGACGTAGCTCGACATCAACATCACCTCGAACCAGACGAAGAGGTTGAACACGTCGCCGGTGAGGAAGGCGCCGGAGACGCCAAGCAGCATGAAGTGAAAGAGCGCGTGGTAGGAGAGGCGCTGGCCGTACGGGTCGACGTACCGCACCGAGAACACCAGCGACGCCACGGCGACGACGGCCGCCAGCGAGAGCATGAACGCCGACAGCGCGTCCGCGACGAGCGAGATGCCGAAGGGCGCGGGCCAGCGGCCCACCTGGTACGTGAGGACGCCCCCCGCGAGCACCGCCCGCGAGAGGGCGGCCACCGCGGCGGCGTAGGCGAGCACCCCGGCCAGCGAGAGCGCCGTCTGGAGGCGCGGCCACCGGCCCGTCAGCAGGGTCGAGACGGCGGCGACGAGGGCGACGAGCATCGGCGTGACGACGACGGTGGCGACGCTCATCGCGGCTCGCCCCCCTGTCCGAGTTCCACGGTGTCGATTGTGCCGTGCTCCTCGTAGACGCGGTAGGTGAGCACCAGCGCGAACGCCGTCGTCCCGAACCCGATGACGATGGCCGTGAGCACGAGCGCCTGCACCAGCGGGTCGGTGACGCCGCCGGCGCCGACCGTCGCCCCCTCGCTCCCGTGGCCGAGGACGGGCACCCCACCGGCGATGCCGCCCATCGTGATGAGGTAGACGTTCGCCGCCTGCGAGATGATGGTGACGCCCCAGACGACCCGGACGACGTCCCGGCGCAGGACGAGGAAGGTGCCGAAGGCGAACAGCGCGCCGAGCACCACCGCGAGGACGACTTCGGTCATTCCGCGCCCACCACCGAGAGGATGGTCAACAGCGCCCCGACCACGACGCAGTAGACGCCGAAGTCGAAGGCCAGCGCGCTCGCCAGTTCGAGTTCGTGGTAGACCGGGACGTCGTGGAGGACGACGTATCCCTGTTCCATGAAGGGCAGGCCGCCGGCGGCGAAGGCGGGCCACCCGAACGCCCGGTAGCTGTAGCCGAGAGCGACGGGGACGAGGCCGCTGGTCGCCGCGACGGCCAGTCCGGCCGTGAACAGTCGCCGGTAATCGCCGACGATGGTGTGACCGACGTCGACGATTGTCGTCGCGGTGCGCTCGAAGACCACCTCCTCGAGGAAGTCGAGGTCGTAGGCGATGTAGACGAGGGCGAAGCCGGTGGCGGTGAGTACCCCACCGATGAATCCCCCGCCGGGGAGGTTGTGGCCCTGCAGGAACAGCGCCAGCGAGACGAGCAACACGATGGGGACGACGGTCCGGGCCGTCGTCCTGAGGATGACCGTCGTCACTGCGTCTCACCCCGTTCGCGCATGGCCAGCAGCGTCAGCACGGAGACGGCCGCCATCGCCACCACGCTAATCTCGCCCATGGTGTCGAACCCGCGGAAGTCCACGAGGATGACGTTGACGACGTTGCCGCCACCGCCCTCGGGGAGCGCGCGCTCGACGAACGCCGTGGCGATGCCCGCCTCGGGGCTCGCACTCGTCGCGAGGAGCACCGTCAGCGTGATGGTCCCCCCGACGACGAGCGAGAGGGCGCCGTCGCGGACGGCTCGCAGCCGCTCCAGTTCGCCGTAGAACGCGGGGAGTTTGTCGAGCACGAGCAGGAAGATGAGCAACACCAGCGTCTCGACGACGAGTTGGGTGAGCGCGAGGTCCGGGGCGCTCGCGAGGATGTAGAAGATTGCCACCATGAACCCGAGGATGGAGAGCGTGAGCACGCCCGCGACGTGGGAGGGCGCCAGCCCCACCGTCAGCGCCGCGACCAGCGCGGTCACCAGCACGACGGCGATGGGCAGGGCCAGCGACGTCGCGAGGTCTCCCGGCACCGCGACGCCGACGGCGGCGTACCCCCCGAGGGCGAGGGCACACACCCCGGCCAGCGCCCACGTGGCGTAGGTCCGCAGCAGGTCGTTCTGGACGCGGGGCGTCGCGACGGCGCTGACGGCGGTCAGGCCGTCGACCCCGCCGTCGTAGTACCAGTTCGCCCGGGCCGGCGAGAGGGCCGCGAGCAGGCGGTTGACGCCGCGGTGGATGCGGCCGTAGAAGGGGTAGGCGGCCACGCCGAGCGCGATGGTGACGGTGCTCATCGCCGCCGCCGGCGTGAGCGAGGTGGGGACGTAGTAGCTGAAGGCGTGGACCTCGCCGCCCGCAGCGGTGGCCGCGACCACGGCCCCGACGAAGGACTCGACCGGCGCGAGGTGGACGCCCAGCGTCGCGCCGACGCCCCCGAGGCCGACCAGGAGGGCGAGTGCCGCCAGCAGGAGGGGTGGACCGACCATCGTCGCCGGCGGGCGGTGGACGTCGAGGCCCTCGGGGCGGTCTCCGAAGAACAGCATGAGGAAGCGAATCGAGTAGAGGAAGGTGAAGACGCTCCCGAGGACGGCGACGGCGGGGTAGAGCCAGGCGACGCCGCCTGCGTGGACTGCGGCCTCCCAGGCGCTCTCGAAGAGGAGTTCCTTCGAGTAGAAGCCGTTGAACGGGGGAACGCCGGCCATCCCGAGGGCTGCGACGGCGGTGATGGCGGCCGTCACCGGCAGGTCGCGGGCCAGCCCCGAGAGGTGCTCGATGCGCCTGGTGCCGGCCTCGTGGGCGACGATGCCGGCGACGAGGAACAGCGTCGCCTTGAAGAGCGCGTGGTTGAGGACGTGGAAGGAACCGGTCTCGGCGCCGTACAGCGACCCGAAGCCGAAGCCGGCGACGATGAGACCGAGGTGGGAGGCCGTCGAGTAGGCGAGCAACTCCTTGATGTCGGTGGCGGCCACCGCGAGGACGGCGGTGACGGTCATCGTCGTCAGTCCGAGGACCGTAAAGAGGAGCGTCCA
This sequence comes from Halobacteriaceae archaeon, assembly GCA_042216525.1. Taxonomy (GTDB): domain Archaea; phylum Halobacteriota; class Halobacteria; order Halobacteriales; family Halobacteriaceae; genus JBDGTT01. The sequence continues at coordinate 118,732 of JBDGTT010000011.1, read as the reverse complement.
GTCGTCGCCCAGGAGCATCGGGCGGAACCGGCCGACGAGGTAGACGCCGGCCTTGACCATGGTCGCGGAGTGGAGGAACGCCGAGACGGGCGTCGGCGCTTCCATCGCGTTCGGCAACCAGACGTGGAGCGGGACCTGTGCGGACTTGGCGGCGGCGCCGACGCCGAGGAGGACGACGACCGGGAGGAGCAGTCCCTCGGCCGCGAGTTCCTGTCTCACGGCATCGCCCGTGGCGAGGAGGGCGGCGAGGTCGAACGTGCCCGTGGAGGCGTGAATCAACAGGAAGCCGACGAGCATGAACAGGCCGCCGCCGACGGTGATGAGCATGGACTTCCGGGCGGCGTACCGCGACGCGCGCTCCTCGGCGTAGTGGCCGATGAGGAGAAAGGAGGAGACGCTCGTCAGCTCCCAGAACACGAACAGGGCAACGAGGTCGGCGGCGAAGGCGACGCCGAGCATCGACCCCATGAACGCGAGGAGGGTGGCGTAGTACTTCTTGAGGCCCGGTTCGCCGTGCATGTAGCCCGCGGAGTACGTGAACACGAGGACGCCGATGCCGGAGGCGAGCACGCCGACGAGGACGGCCAGGCCGTCGACGTAGAACCGGAGGGCCACGTTGCCGTAAGCGGGCACCCACGGGACGGCGACGGCGCCGTGGGCGCCGTACTGGCTGCAGACCAGCGCCAGCGACGCCGCGGCGACGGCCGCGGCGTAGTAGGCGGTCCGTTCGCGGAGGAACCGGAACACGAGGGGCGTGGCGGCCGCGGCGAGGAAGGGCAACCCGACGGCGGCGGCCACCACCCACAGGTCCGGGCGCATACGTTGGTGGCTGCGTGACTGGCGACTTAACAGTTGGCAAACGCCGCGAGCGTTCCGTGACCTTTTAGCGAAGGCGAAAGAACTCCCGACATGGATAAGCTGAAGCGCTCGTTGCTGGACGCCCCCATCATCGAGAAGGAGGGCTATCACTACTTCGTCCACCCCATCAGCGACGGCGTGCCGATGCTCGAACCCGAACTCCTGCGAGAGATCGTCATCGGCATCATCCGCAAGGCCGAACTGGAGGACGTCGACAAGATCGTCACCCCCGCGGCGATGGGCATCCACATCTCGACGGCCGTCTCCCTGATGACCGACATCCCCCTCGTCGTCATCCGGAAGCGCAAGTACGGTCTCGAGGGCGAAGTCTCGCTCTCCCAGCGCACCGGCTACTCCGAGAACGAGATGTACATCAACGACGTCACCGAGGGCGACCGGGTGCTCGTCCTCGACGACGTCCTCTCGACCGGCGGGACGCTCGCGGCCATCACGGAGGCGCTCGAACACATCGGCGCCGAGATCGCCGACGTCGTCGTCGTCATCAAGAAAGAGAGCGGGGGCGACGCGCTCGGGGACGCCGGCTTCGACGTGAAGACGCTCATCAACGTCGACGTCGTCGGCGGCGAGGTCGTCGTCACGAACGAGCAGGGCGAGGGGTGACCGCCGGCCGCCGCGTCTCGGTGCCGTAATGGTAAAGTCCCCTCACCGAGAGGGCGGGCCAAGGGACACCGTGGCGGAGAACGTCGATCTGAACCGCCGGCGACTGCTCGCCGCCCTCGGAGCGGTCGGCGTCGTCGGCACCGCTGGCTGTTCGGGCGAGACGGCGCCCGGAGACGGGGGCCAATCGGACGGAGAGCCGAGTCCGCAGGGGTCGTTCGTCGTCGGGACGACCAGCGAGGTGTCGTCGCTGAATCCGCTGACCGCCGCGGACGAGGTGACCAAGGCGCGGCTGGCGCTCCTCTTCGACTACGGCGGGACGGTGACGACGGACGTCGAGTTCGGGCCCCGGTGGTTCGAGTCCTGGGACCTGAGCGACGACGGCACCGTCGTCGACTACCGCCTCCGGGACGACCTATGGTGGGGCGGTGACCACGGCGCCCTCGACGCGGCGACGTTCTCTTACAACGTCACACAGGTGTGGCAGCGGCCCCCCGAGGAGAACTGGACGGGGTTCGCGTACGCGGACGACTTCTTCGTCGACGGCGAGCCGATACAGTACGAGACGACCGGCGAGTACACCCTCCGGGCGGAGCTCCCGGCGCCGCGGGTGAACTGGCTGCACGAGGACCCCCTGCTCCGTCACGTCCCGCTGCCGAAGACCATCCTCGCGGAGTACGTGCCCGAGCGAGACGGGAAGGGGCTGCGACGGGACGAGCGGGTCGCGGAGGCGCAGTTCAACGGCAACCTCGGGGCCTTCGAGGTGGGCGAGTGGGTCCGGGGCGCCCGACTGGTCCTCCGGCGGAACGACGAGTACTACCTCCGCGACGCCGACCCGGCCCACGCGAACGCGCCGTACTTCTCCGAGGCGGTCTTCCAGGTGTTCGACGACGCGGCCACGGGCTACGCGGCGCTCAAGGGCGGCGACGTCGACGCGATGGACGTCGCGCCACGCCGTGAACCGGAGTTCCGGCGCGCCGAGGGGGTGAAGCTCTGGCACAGCCGGTACGGCGACGGCATCTCGTGGCTCAACCTGAACCACCGGGCCAACGGGTGGGCGCCCATCCGCGAGAGCAGGGCTGTGCGACAGGCGTTCGCCCACGCCGTCGACAAGCAGGTGCTCATCGAGGAGGTGAGCCGCGGCAACGCGAACCCGGTGGACACGTTCACGCCGCGGTGGGGGCCCTACTACGACGACGCCGAGGTGTGGGTGCCGGAGTACGACATGGAGACGGCGCGGGCGAAACTCGCCGACGGCACCGGGCCGGACTACGGCTACGACGGCGACAGCTTCCACGGCCCCGACGGCCAGGTGACGCTGCGCCTGGTCCGCGCGGCCGGGTCGGAGACGGCGCGCATCCAGGCGGCCTACTACGTCCAGCAACTGGAGGCGCTCGGCTTCGACGTGGAGGAGACCAGCCACCGGTTCGCCACCCTCCGGAAGGACTACCTCCTGACGGAGGCCGAAAATCCGGACTGGCGGGCCTCGGCGTTCAACGGCGGGCCGTGGGACCAGGCCACCAGCGCCGAGCCGTGGGACCTGCTCGTGGGCCTGGGGTTCACGGCCCTGCCGTACGCGCCGTGGGACGCCATCCGGACCACGCTCTCCGCGCGCGGCGGGTTCAACACCTGGGGCTACCACGCCGAGGACGTCGACGTGGGCGCGGCCTGTGCCGCCGCCGCCAGCGCGCCGACCCGGGAGCGTGCGCGGAACGTGCTCGCGGACCTGTTCGGCTTCCTGAGCCGGGACCAGCCGCTGGTGTGGCTCGCGAACGCCCACGTCATCCGGGGCTATCGGGACGCCGTGGCGGGGCTCCCGGCGGTGGAGAACTACTTCAGCGACCCGGACCCGACCCGCGACCTGTACTTCACCCGCGAATGAGCCGACGCCGCTACGTCGCCGGGCGCGTCCTCTGGGCGCTGGTCGCGACGTACCTCGTGGTGTCGGTCACCTTCGGCCTCGTCGTGGTCTCGCCGAACGCCGGCGACCTGCAGGCCGCCTACCGCGCGGCCGAACACGGGGGCGACCCCGCCGCCGCGAGGGCCGCCTACCGGGAGGCGCGCGGCCTGGACCGCCCCCTGCTCGACCGGTACGTCGACCACGTCGTCCACGCCGTCTTCCTCCAGTGGGGGTGGTCCGTCTCGCGCTCGCAGTACGTCTGGCCGGCCGTGGTGTCGGCGCTCGCACACACCGCCCAGTACGCGATTCCTGGGGTCCTGCTCGCGACGGCGCTCGGGTGGGCGCTCGGTCTCTACACCGCCTTCCACCGGCACGACCCGGCGGACAGGCTTGGCACGGCCGTCGCCTTCGCCGGCGCGAGTCTCCCCGACTTCTGGCTCGCGGTTGTGCTCGTCCTCGTGTTCGGCGTGTGGGTCGACGGGGCCGCACCGCTCGGCGTCTCGCTCGCCGCGCTGTCGCTGCCGACGTACTACGACGCGGGCGTCCCCGCGCTCTCGGTCGCGAACGTCAGACAGCTCCTGTTGCCGACGCTCGTCGTGGGGACGACGACGCTCGCGACGACGACGCGGTACGCGCGGGCGCAGGCCACGGAGTACCGGGACGCGGGCTTCGTGCGCGGCCTGCGTGCGAGCGGTGCCGGCCCGCTGACGGTCTACTGGCGGGTCCTGCGCGTGGCGCTGGTCCCCCTCTCGACGGTGTTCATCGCCGAGGCGGTGGCGCTGACCGTCGCCGGGGCGTTCGTCGTCGAGTACGTCTTCCAGATTCCCGGCATCGGTCTGCTCGCGTGGTCGGCCGTCCGCGCCGGCGACACGGCGCTGGTCGTCGCGACGACGCTCGTCCCCGTCCTCGCCGGCGTCCTCGGCAACCTCGCGCAGGACCTCGCGTACGTCGCGCTGGACCCCCGTGTCGCGGACGGTGACCGACCGTGAGGCGGCGAACCGTCGCCCTCGGGGCCGCCGTCGCCGCGTGGGTCGCGGCCCTCGCCTACGACGTCTGGTTGCCGGCAGGGACGCCCACGCTGTCCTGGTGGGACGTGCGCGGCATCGAGTGGCTGTTCGGCCTCGCGTTCGTCGTGACCGCGGGCCTCCTCGGCGGACCGCTGGTCGCAGAGCCCCGGCGGGCGCGCCGGTACTGGCGACGGTTCCGCCGCGACCGGGTCGCCGTGGCCTCGCTCGCGGTGCTCGCGCTCCTGCTCGTCGCGGGCCTTGCCGGACCCGCGGTCGTGGGGCCGCCACGGACGGACTTCTCGCAGGCCAACCTGCCGCCGGTCGGAACGACGACGGCCGCGGACGGAGGGGCCGTCCACGGCACGCTCGCCCACCCGCTCGGGACGGACGCGCAAGGGCGGGACGTGCTCGTCCTCCTCCTCGCGGGCGCCAGGGTGAGCCTCGAGGTCGGACTGGTGAGCGCCGCCCTCGCCGTCGGGGTCGGCACCCTCGTCGGCACGACGGCCGCACTCGCCGGCGGGCGGGTCGACGAGGCGCTGATGCGGTACGTCGACCTCCAGCAGTCCCTCCCCGTGTTCGTGTTGCTGGTCCTCCTCGTCTACCTCTACGGGTCGAGTCTGGTGCTGGTCGTCCTGGCCTACGGACTGCTCGGCTGGGAGCGCATCGCCCGCCTCGTCCGCGCGGAGACGCTCCAGCGTCGGACCGCGGGCTACGTCCGGGCGGCCGAGGCCGCCGGCGCGAGTCGGTGGTGGGTGCTCCGCCGGCACGTCCTCCCGAACGCCTCGACGACGGTCATCACCGCCGCGACGCTGGCCGTCCCAGCGTTCGTCCTCGGGGAGGCGGCGCTCTCCTTCCTCGAACTCGGACCCCCGGACGCGTACTCGTGGGGGCGGACAATCACGGCGGGGCGACAGAGCCTCGCCACCGCGCCGTGGGTGTCGACGGCCCCCGGGGTGGCTCTCTTCCTGACGGTCCTCGCCCTGAACTACGTCGGCGAGGGGTTGCGGGACGCCCTCGACCCGGCGAGCGACCGGGACCGGAACCGACCCGCGGCGGGCGACCGGATCCCGGCGGAGGACCCGCCCCGGCGCTGACCGCCGCGACGTGCCAGGTCGTCCAGAAGACAGATGGGGGACGCGGTGGGGACGGTCGAGTGATGGCCCTCCCCCGACGCCGATCCAAATTCGCACCGCTGGCGCTCGTGCTCGTCGTCGCCCTCGCGGGCTGTGCGGGTGCCTACGGCGGCGACGCGACGACGACCACGACGACCCGCTCGGGCACCGTCCTCACCGCGAGCGAAGTCCCCGCGGAAGACGCCCAGGCGGCGACCGCCGAGATCCGCGTCGCTTTCGAGAACCTCTCCGCCGCCCGGCGCGAGGAGTTCGAGCGGGCACTCGACGCGGACGTCCACGATCCGACGGCGTGGGGCCCCGGCACCGACGTCGAGTACGTCGCGTACGACGGAACGTGGTACGCCGTCCACGTCGTCGTCGAGAACTGACCCGGAGGTGACGCGAGCGGCCGCGTCGCCCCTTGTCTCGTTCGCGTCAGATTCCGCCGAGACGGCCCTCGGTGCGAGACGTCTCGCAGAGAAGTAGCGGGAGGTAGATTTGAACTACCGATCTCCGGGTTATGAGCCCGGCGGAATCTCCTGGCTATCCCATCCCGCTATCAGCGGATAGCGCGGTTCCCCGGATAAGGGTTGTGATTCGGAAGCCATCGTGGGATTGGGCGCACCCGGCGCGGGGAACCAAAGGCGTTTATCGCCGGGGTTCCTCGCCACCGCCACGATGGAGGTCGGACTGGCCGTCTCGTGGCTCGCGCTCTCGCTGGCCCTCCTCGCCGCCGGCCTGCCACTCGCCGCCGCGCTCTTCCCGGGGAGGGAGGCACGCGGTGCCGGACTCGCACTCCCGGCGGCGCTGGTCGTCGTCGTCCTCCCGACCTACTGGGTCGGCCTCTGGCGGTTCGACGCGGTGGCGCTCCTCGCGGGCGTCGTGGCGCTGCTGGTCGCCGTGGTCGTGGCGCTACGTCGCGGGGCGACCGTCGACCGACGCGCCTTCCTCGAGGTGGCCGTCGTGTTCACCGTCGCCTTCGCCTTCCTCGTCGCGGTCCGCGCGGCCGACCCCTCGGCCCACGCCGGTGGCGGCGAGAAGTTCCTCGACATGGGGCTGTTGCAGTCGCTCCTGCGGGCCGACCACCTCCCGCCGGAGGACGCGTGGTTCGCTGGCGAACGGGTGCAGTACTACTACGGCGGCCACCTCGTCGCGGCCGTCCTCGCGAAACTCTCCGGGACGCCCGGACGGTACGCCTTCAACCTCGCCATCGCCACCTACTACGCGGGCGAGGTGACCGCCGTCTACGGGCTGGCGTCGTCGCTGGCCGCGGACCGGGGCCTCTCGCGGCGCGGCGCGGGCGTCCTCGGCGCCTTCCTGTTCGGCTTCGCAGCGAACTTGCTGACACCGTTCCGCCTCCTCGTGGGGGCGCTCCCGACCGGCGTCCGAGCCTGGATCCGACACTCGACGGCACTCGCGCCCGACGCCGTCGGCATCGCGCCGCGCGAGTTCAGCTACTGGACCGCCTCGCGGGTCATCCCGGTGACCATCAACGAGTTCCCCCTGTTCACCTACCTCAACGGCGAACTCCACGGGCACAACATGAGCCCGCTCTTCTTCCTCCTCGCCGCCGGCGTGGGCTACGCGTACTACCGGACGCCGGCCGACCGGGTGTGGCGCCGTCGGGCGCTCGTCCTCGGCGCGCTTCCCGCCGCCGGCGCCGTCGTGATGACCATCAACACGTGGTCGTTTCCGGCAGTCCTCGGGGTGGGGTGGCTGGCGCTGACGCTCGCCCCCGCCGGGCCGTCCTCGCTCTCGCCGGCGCCCGTCGCCCGAGCGCTCGTCCCGCGGGGCGCCGGCCCGCTCGCCGCCGTCCGCGAGGAACTCCAGCGCGCGCTCGTCGCCGCCGTCCTCGTCGGGGTCGCGGGCGCCCTCTCGCTCGTCGCCGTCGCGCCCTTCGTCGAGAACGTCCTCCTCGCGGCGGCGGGCGACCGGCACCTCGCCGCCATGCCCACCCGCTCGGGGATGGTCGCGCTCCTCCTCGTCCACGGGGCCTTCCTCGCGGTGTTCGCGCTGTTCTGCTACCGCGAGTCCGGCCTCCGGCGGCCCGTCCTCGCGGCCGTCGGCGGGGTGGCGCTCCTCGCGGCGGGCACGGCGCTGAACCTCGCCGCCGTCGCGGCCGTCGGACCGGTGCTGGTCGGCGGGTGGTACCTCGCGGTCCGCGCGCGAGATGGAATCCCGACGCGGTTCGCGGACCGCCCGGCGACGGCCCCGGCCGACGGGGGCCGACGGGGGCCTGGCTACGAGACGGTGTTGCTCGTTGCCGGTGCGGGACTCGTCGTCCTCGTCGAGTTCCTCTACCTCCAGGACAACGCCGGTCCGGGGCGCTTCAACACCGTGTTCAAGGCCTACGCGCAGACGTGGGCGCTCTGGTCGGTCGCCGGCGGGGTGGCCCTGACGGCCGTCGTCGCGCGGGCCGACGGCGGCCTCCCCTCGCCCGACCCGACGCTCCCCGACGCCGAGGCGGTGAAGGCCGCGTTCCTCGTCTGTCTCGTCGTCTGCACCTCGGTCTACGGCGTGCTCGCCCTCGCGGAACACGCCCACGGTGCGAGAGAGGAGCCCACGCTCGACGCCCTCGCGTTCGTCCACGACTACCACCCCGGGGAAGCCGGCGCCGTCGAGTTCTTCGCGGCGACGCCGGGCAGTCCGACGCTCGCGGCGCGGCCGACCTGGAAAGTCTACCGCTGGGGCAACCCCGTGTCGAGTCTCACCGGCGTCCCGACCGTCGCCGGGTGGGCCCACGAGCGCATCTACCGCGGGCCGGCGGCCTACGACCGGCGGGTCGAGGACCTGAAACTGCTGTACAACGGGTCGCGACGGACGCGGGCGGCGATGCTCCGGACGTACGAGGTGGACTACGTCTACGTCGGGCCGCGAGAGCGAGCGCGGTACGCGGGACCGTTCGACTTCGCCAGCGAACCCGGCGTCAGCGTCGCCTACCGAGACGAAGAAGCGACCGTCTACGCGGTGAACCGGTCGGCGCTGGTGGGGGCGGCCTCGGAGCCCTAGACGGCCATGTCGCCGGCGCGCTTGCGGACCTCGACGTCCGCGGCGTCCACCGACTCGACGTCGAGGAAGTGCGGGATGTAGTTCTGCCGCTCGTAGTCCTCGCGCTCTCCCTCCTCGCCGGCGACACACCACAGCTGGACCTCGTCCGGGCCGTGCCAGTCGCCGTTGCGGGTCACCGCGAACAGCACCAACTCCTCGCCGTCGTGCTCTATGACGCCGTCGCGCCGGACGCCGGGGTCGCCGTGGATGATGAGCCGCTTCATGCGAGCGCCTTCCGGGGGCGGCGGATTAAACGCTTCGCACCGCGAGCGACCGCCCGAGGAGGAACAGCGGCGCGCCGGCGGCCACCGTCACGGCGGCCCAGACGGCGAGGAGCACCCCCGCGAACGTGAGGCCGACCCCGGAGCCGTCGACGGGGGCGTACGACCAGGCGAGGACGGCCAGGGCTGCGAACGGGACGGCGGCGACCAGCCACCGTCGGGGGTGCGCGCGGGCCGCGGCGACTCCGAGCGGGAACGCCGCGAGCGTCGGCGCCGTGGCGCAGGCCACGAGCAGCGGGTCGAACGGGTAGCGGGCGAGGACGAGCGCCCCCGCGAGGCCGAGGATCCAGAACGCCGCGGCCGCCTCGGCGCCGCGGCCGAGCGTCCACTCGCCGTCGCGCCACCGGACGGCGGCGACCCCCACGCCGGCGTAGGCGACGGCGGCGCCCGCGTAGACCATCCCCGTGTACCCCCCGACCGAGAGACCGCCGGCGAGGACGACGAGGAGGAGGGTCGCGAGGCCGAGGCCGACCACGAGGGAGCCGAGGCGGCGCGTGTCTGCGCCGACTCCCGGACCGTCGCGGCGTGGCCCGAGGCGGAGAGCGGCCCCCACGCCCCCGGCGAGGACGAACAGCGGGACGAGCGCCGTCGCCACCAGCGAGGGGACGACGCGGGGCGCGAGGCGGGCCGCGATGGCGAGGTGGGTCAGCAGGCCCGGCACCGGCGCGTCCGCGGGCGCGAACGCGACGAACGCCTGGTCGGGGATGCCAGTCTCGGGACCGACCCGCTCGTCGGCGGTCCACCAGGCAGCCGTGGCGTTCGTCCGCGCGCCGGGCGGGTGGTTGCTCGCCCGGTAGCCCGGCGGGGCGCGGACGGTCACCCGGTCGGCGCCGAGGGCGTAGTAGGCGGGATGGTCGACGGTCCAGAACGACTCCGAGAGGAGGACGCCGCCGACCTCGCGGCCCGCGAAGTCCGGGTCTGTGAACGCGACGACGGCCGTGCCGGTCTCGACGGTCACGGAGACGTCCCGCGGGTCGTCGACGACGGGGTGATCCCCGAGGGCCGTCCGCGCGACGTCTCCGAGCGTCGACTCGTCGAGGACGCCCTCCGCGAGCGTGGTGCGGACCGTCCAGCGGGCGCTCCCGTCGGCGCGGACGGACACGTCGACGGTGCTCCGGCCGACGTGGACCGAGGCGCCCTGGTCCGCGGCCAGGCGCTCGAATCGGTCGCCACAGAGGGCGCCGCACACGGGTTGTGGGGGCGAACTCCCTGCGGCCGGGGCCGTCACCGCGACGAGGGCGACGGCGACGAGGACGACGGCGGCGATAGACGCGGGACGCACGGCTCGCGATTCGGAGACCGGCCCCAAGTACCCTCCGGAGGCGACAGTCGCGTTCTCACCTATCGGGCCGTCGTCGCCGGCGCCGGGCCCGACGCGGCCCGCGAACCGTGGTGATTTTAAGCACCCACGCCGAAACCCCGTCAAGTGATCGCCCATGCAGATGCCACGTCGCTTCAACACGTACTGTCCGCACTGTGACGCCCACCGAGAGCACGAGGTCGAGAAGGTCCGGACCGGCCGCTCCTCGGGCATGAAGAAGGTCAACGACCGCCAGCGCAAGCGTCGCTCCGGGATCGGGAACGACGGCAAGTTCTCGAAGGTGCCCGGCGGGGACAAGCCGACGAAGAAGACCAACCTGCGCTACCGCTGCTCGGACTGCGGGAAGGCCCACGCGCGGAAGGGCTGGCGCGCCGGTCGACTGGAGTTCCAGGAGTGAGCCATGACGGGTGACTTCATCCGCGTCCGGTGCCCGGACTGCGAGAACGAGCAGACGATATTCGGCAAGGCCTCGACCGAGGTGGCCTGCGCGGTCTGTGGCCACACGCTGGCCCGCCCGACCGGCGGCCTCGTCGCCGTCGAGGGCGAGGTCCTCGAGGTCGTCGAACAGCGATGAAGTACGTTGGCTGGCCCGAGCGCGGCGAACTCGTGGTCGGCAAGGTCGACGAGATAGAGGACTTCGGGGTGTTCGTCGACCTCGAGGAGTACGAGGACAAGCGCGGCCTGGTCCACATCAGCGAGGTGGCCAGCGGCTGGATCAAGAACGTCCGCGACCACGTCAACGAGGGGCAGACCGTCGTCGCGAAGGTCCTCGACGTCGACGAGTCCTCCCAGCAGATCGACCTCTCCATCAAGGACGTCAACGACCACCAGCGCTCCGACAAGATCCAGGAGTGGAAGAACGAGCAGAAGGCCGACAAGTGGCTCACGCTCGCCTTCGGCGAGGAGATGTCCGACGAGACCTACCGGGCCATCGCCAACGCCCTCCTCGCGGAGTTCGGCAGCCTCTACGAGGGGTTCGAGCAGGCGGCCATCCACGGCCGAGAGGCGCTGGAGGGCGTCGACGTCGACGACGACGAGGCCGAGGCCATCGTCGAGACGGCCCGCGAGAACGTCTCGGTCCCCTACGTCGAGGTCACCGGCTACGTGACGCTGCGCTGCCCGACCGAGTCGGGCGTCGACAGCATCCGCGAAGCCCTGCAGGCCGCCGAGGGCAACGGCGAGGTCCCCGACGAGATAGACCTCGAGGTGACCTACGTCGGCGCCCCCGAGTACCGCATCCGCGTGCAGGCGCCGAACTACAAGACGGCCGAGGACGCCCTCGAAGCGAGTGCGGACCGGGCGAGCGCGGCCATCCAGCAGGTCGGCGGGACCGCCGCGTTCCACCGCGAGCGACAGACCGAGGAGTCCTGACCCCCACCCGGTCGTGAAGTCGGACATCCACGTCTGTGCGGACTGGCGGGCGGCCCACGACCGCCCGGTGTACACGCTCGGGGACGCCTGCCCGGCGTGTGGGGCCGACGCCGTCAACAGCGCCCCGGCGCCGTTCGACCCGGGCGACCCCTACGGCGAGTACCGACGCTCTCTTAAGCGGCGACGCCGGGAGTGAGGACATGGATTCCGTCGACATCGAGTACGTCGAGCGCCCGGACCTCGACTCGCCGGTGCTCGTCGAGGGCCTGCCCGGCGTCGGACACGTCGGCAAACTGGCCGCCGAGCACCTCGTCGAGGAGGGCGACGCCGAGTTGTGCTGTCGGGTCTACTCGGAGCACTTTCCGCCGCAGGTCACCGTCGACGAGGCCGGCCGCTCGGAGCTGGCCAACGCGGCGTTCCACGCCGTCACCGTCGACGGCGTCGACCTCCTCGTCTTGACCGGCGACCACCAGGCGGGCGACGGCGTCGGCCACTACCGCGTGACCGACGGCTTCCTCGACGTTGCCGACGAGTTCGGCGTCGAGACGGTGTACGCACTCGGGGGCGTCCCGACGGGCGAACTCGTCGACGAGTACGACGTCCTCGGGGCGGCGACCACCGACGCCCTCGTCGAGACGCTGACCGACGCCGGCGTGACGTTCAGCCCCGAGGAGCCCGAGGGCGGCATCGTCGGGACGAGCGGCCTCCTCCTCGGCCTGGGCGAGCGCCGGGGGCTGCCCGCGGCGTGTCTGATGGGCGAGACCTCCGGCTACCTGGTCGACCCGAAGAGCGCGCAGGCGGTCCTGGAGGTGCTCCAGACGGTCCTCGGCTTCGAGGTCGACTTCGCCACCCTCGAGGAGCGCGCCGAGGAGATGGAAGAGGTCGTCTCGAAACTCCAGGAGATGGACGAGTCACAGGCCGGGTCGGTCCCGAGCGACGAGGACCTCCGGTACATCGGCTAGAGGACGAGGGGCCACACCGTCCGTATCGCGACGTACACCGCACCCGTCACCAGCACCGCGATGACCGCGTCGAGGACGACGCCCGCGCGGAGCATCTGCCGGTCGGTGACCGCGCCCGTCCCGTAGACGATGGCGTTGGGCGGCGTCGCCACCGGGAGGGCGAAGCCGTAGGAGGCGGCGACGGCGCCCGCGACGGCCAGCAGCGCGGACGCCGTCGCCTCGCCCGTGCCCAGCACCGCCGCGTACGCCGGGCCCACGGAGATGAGCAGGGGAGCGAGCACGGCCGCCATCGCCGTGTTCGAGGCCAGTTCGCCCACGAGAATCGTCGCGACGACGACCACGAACAGGACCGCGAGCAGGTGCGACCCCGCCAGCGAGTCCACGGCGAGACCCGCCAGCCACGTGAGCGCGTCCGTGTCGCCCAGGCCGTTCGCCAGCGAGATGCCGCCGCCGAGGAGGAGCAGCGTCCCCCAGTCGATGCCCTCGACGTCCGCCCAGTCGAGACACCCGCCGAGGACGAGGACGGGGATGGCGGCCAGGCCGACGACGACGAAGTAGAGCAAGCCCTCGTGGCCGCCCGGGCCGAACAGGGAGGGGCCCGCGCCGCCGAACAGCGTCACCCGCCAGCGGACGGGGAGCCACCCGAAGAGGAAGCCCAGGCCGCCGAGCACCCACAGGCCGGCGGTGGCGGCGAAGACGGCGACCGTCCGGCGGCCCGCCGGCGAGAGCGGTCCCGCCGTCCGGAGGTGCTCGCGGGCGCGGTCACGGGCCGCGCTGACGTCCCGATCCGCTGGCGGGTAGACGACCACGGTCAGCAGGAGCCACACGGCGGGGAGCGTCAGCGCGACGAGCGGCAGACCGACCGCGAGCCAGTCGACGAAAGTGACGTCGAGGCCCAGCGTGCGGTCGATGGCGCCGACGACGATGGCGTTGGGCGGCGTGCCCACGAGGGTGCCGACGCCCCCGACGGTCGCCGCGTAGGCCGTCCCGAGGAGCATCGACACCCGGAGGTTGGAGGCCTCGGCCGGGTCCTCGGGGCCGACCACCTCGTCCGCGAGGCCGAGGGCGACCGGGACCATCATCGCCGTCGTCGCCGTGTTCGAGACGAGCATCGAGAGCAGGGCCGTCGCGACCATCACCGCGAGGACGAGTCGACGGGGCGAGGTGCCCATCGCCGCGAGGACGTGGAAGGCCACGCGCCGGTCCACGCCGTGTTTCTGGACGGCCGTCGCGAGGACGAAGCCGGCGAGGAGCAAGAAGACCACCGGGTCGGCGAAGCCCGCCAGCGCGTCGCTCACGTCCGGGTAGACGCCGAACGCCGTCAGGAACACGGGCACGAGGAGGGCGGTCACCGGGAGGGGCAGCGCCCCGCTCACCCAGCAGACGGCCGCGAAGGCCATCGTCGCCAGCGCGTACCGGCCCGAGGGGGACGGGCCGCCCGCGACGGGCGCGAACGCGACGAGGAGAGCGACCCCCACGGCGAGGAGCACGACGGCGGGGCGAGAGACCGGACGCATGGGGGCGGTCCGTCCGCCCCTGCCTTCAACGTTGTCGGCCCGGCGAGACGCTCTTGGCTCTCGCGACCGTAGGGCCGCCGTGGCCGTCGAGTGGCTCCCCGAGTGGCTCGCGTGGGGACTCCTCATCAGCGGAGTCCTGACCGTGGTGTTCGCGGCCGTCTTCGTCGCCGGCGAGCGACTCCTCCAGTCGCCCGCCGACGCGCGCGGCGCTGCGTCCCGCGACGCCGGCGAGTGGAAGCGTCGTCGCGAGATACGCGCGTTCCTCGGGGCGGCCGGTGAGCAGTACGTCGAGGACCAGGCCGTCGGCGGGCAGCGCGTCGCCTTCTACCTGCCCGAGCGCGGCGTGGCCATCACCTTCGACGCGCAGGCGTACTTCCGCCTCGAGGCCGCCGGCACGACCGCCATCCTCGTCGAGCACGAGATGCCCGGGGCCCACCTCGGGGCCCGACTGCCGTTCGAGACGGCCGTGGGCGGCCCGGACGGCCGAGAGACGGGCGCCCCACGGGACGGGCGGCGGGCCGGGGAGGCCTTCCGGACGCTCGGTCTCCCGCCGGACGCGGACCCCGCGGCAGTCAGGGCGGCCTACCGCGAGCGAGTGAAAGCCGTGCACCCGGACCACGGCGGCGACGAAGCGGCGTTCCAGCGGGTCCGAGAGGCCTACACCGCCGCTCGTGCGGCCGCGGAGGCCCGCGCCGACGACGCGGGGGCCTGACCGTCGCGGGACCCGAAGGGATTTATCCGAACCGGCTCTGTCAGCACGTATGGATCCGCTCGCCGCACTGGCGGCGCTCCACGCGTACTCGGACCCGCTCGCGTGGCTCTCCGTCGCCCTGTTCCTCGGCGTGACCGTCCTCTTCGCCGTCGACGAGACGTGGGCGCGACGTCTCGGCGCCGTCGCGTGGACCGTCTTCGGGGTGTTCTGGGCGTCGGTGTTCCCCTACTTCTTCGGCGTGATGCACTCGGGCATCGAGAGCGCCCTCTCGCTGCTCGCCGTGCCCGCGTCGGTCTACGCCGGCTACCTCCTCCTGCGGGGTCGGTCGTCGATGCTGGTGTTGACCCGCGCCGTCGGGCTGATGGGACTGGTCTACCTGCCCGCCGAGACGGTGCCGGTCGTGCGCCGGACCCTCATCGAGACGGTGGCCGCCCAGACGAGTTGGCTGGTCGGGGCGCTGGGCTACCCCCACGACCTCGTCGCAGGCCCCGTCTACGGCTACCGATCCCAACTGGTCTTCCACGACGGCGCGCAGACGTTCGTCACTTACATCGAGATCGCCTGCACCGGCATCGGCAGCATGGCCATCTTCGCGGGCCTGATCGCCGCGGTGCGGGCCCCGCTCCGTCGGAAGGTCCGCGGCCTCGCGGTCGCGGTGGCCGTCATCTACGCGCTGAACGTCGTCAGGAACGTGTTCATCGCCGTCGCGTTCGGCGACCAGTGGTTCCAGGTGTTCGTCCCGCAGGTGATGGCCCTCGTGGGCTACGACCGGCCGGGCCTGGTCTCCTTTTTCATCGCCGACCGGGTCATCAGCCAGTTCGCCTCGGTGGTGGCCCTCGTCGGCATCGCCTACCTCGTCGCCCGCGAGGTGCCCGAACTGCTCGACCTCGCGGAGGAACTGCTGTACGCGCTCACCGGTCGCGAGATAGACCTCGGCGGCCCCGGCCGCGGCGGGAGCGGCGGTGCCGGAGGGTCGCCGCCCTCGCGGCCGGTCAGGGCCGACGGGGATGGGCGACCCTGAGTGGGCCCGGTGTCTCGACCGGGCCTGCCTGGTCGGTGACGCCCTCGTCCTCGCGGACCTCCACGTCGGGCGGGCCGCCGGGTCGAACGTGGCGATGCCCGTCGACGAGCGCGGCGACCTGACGGGCCGCCTCGCCGCGTTGCTCGACGCCCACGACCCCGGGACGGTCGTGTTTGCGGGGGACGTCCTCCACGCCTTCGACTCGGTCCCCGACGGCGCCGGGGAGACGGTGGCGGCGCTGGAGTCGCTCGTCGCGGACGCCGGCGCGGACCTCGTCGTGACGCCCGGCAACCACGACGGGATGCTCGACGCGGTGACCGAAGCGCCGACGCCGGCCGCCCACCGTCTCCCGGACGGGACCGTCGTCTGTCACGGTCACGCCGTCCCGGACGCGGACGCAGGCCGGTACGTCGTCGGCCACGAGCACCCGGCGCTCGTCGTCGAGGGGGCCCGCCATCCCTGTTTCCTCTACGGGCCCGGGGTCCACGACGGCGCGGACCTCCTCGTGGTGCCGGCGTTCTCGCAGTTGGCGGCGGGCACCGTGGTCAACGACCTGTCGGCGGCCGACACCCTCTCGCCGCTCCTCGGTGACCTCGGCGCCTGTCGACCGGTCGTGGTGACCGGCGACGGACCCCTCCCGTTCCCGCCGCTCCGCGAGTTACGTCCCTTCCTGTAGGTCGGCGAGGACCCGGGTCGCGGCGGCCCGCCCGGAGGCGATGGCGCCGTTGATCGAGGAACTGCGCGTGTAGTCGCCGGCGAGATAGCGGTGGCCGTCCGGCGCGTCGACGGCGGGGAGGTCGGCGGGAAATCCCGGCGGCTGGACGAACTGGGCGAAGGGCACGCGCGCGGTGTGGAGCAGTTCCATCCCGTCGAACTGCCGTTCGGGGTACCACGACGCGAGGGCGTCCCGCGTCGCGACGAACAGGTCCGTCTCCCCGGCGACGTCGGTCCCGAGGAACGTCGCGCTGACAACCGTCTCGCCGTCCGGGGCGTACTCCGGGGCCACCTCCGTGACCGGCACCACCTCGTTCGGGTCGGCGTCGTCGCCGTTGAGGAGGACGCGCCCCCCGGCGCCGAGAGGCGCGTCGAGGCGGTAGTACTGCGTGACACAGCCCCGGCCGTCGGTCGGAATCGACTCGACGCCGGTGAACTCCCGCGCCGTCGGTGGGTCGGTCGCGACGACCACCGCGTCCGACGCGACCGTCTCTCCGCCGACCGTGACGGTGGCGCCGTCCACGTCGTCGGCGACGGCGGTGACCTCGGCGTCCGTCCGAACCGTGGCGCCCGCGTCGACCGCTGCGTCGCGGAGGGCCGCGGGAATCGCGCCCATTCCCTCGGCGGGCACCGCGGCGGCCCCGCGGGCGAGCATCGCGAACGTGAACCGGAAGACGCCGGCGTGGGTGGACAGCGAGCGGTCCAGCGTGATGCCGCCGTAGAACGGCGCGACGAACCGGTCGATGAACGACCGCGAGAAGCCGTACCGCGAGCAGTACTCCGCGACGGTGACGTCCGGGCCGGCGAGGAGGGCGTCGGGGTCGGCGCCGACGAGTTCCGACCGGAGTCGCAGGACGCGGACCTTGTCGCCGAGGGTCAGGTCGGGGTTGAGCGCCGTCTCGACGAGCGAAGTCGGGTCGCGGAACGGGTCGGCCAGGACCGAGCGGTGGTTCCGGCGACAGAGGACGGCGCCCGACCCGAACCGGCGGAGGTCGAGGTCGTCCAGGTCGAGTTCCCGGCGGGCCGCCGGGTACGCGGTGAACAGCACCTGGAAGCCGCGGTCGAAGGCGTATTCGTCACGGCGGGTCGTCGTCACCCTGCCGCCGACGCGCGGTTCGCGCTCGAAGAGGCGGGTCTCGACCCCGGCGTCCGCGAGGTGCCGGGCCGCCACGAGTCCCGCCAGTCCGCCGCCGACCACGGCGACGGTGTGCTCTCCCATGGGCCGGGGGTACGCCACCGGGGCAAAAAACTGTAGGGCAAGGGCTTTCCGCCGGCCACACCGAGGCACGGTATGCAGACGACGACGGCGTTCTCGGGGCTGACCTGCACGGACTGCGGGGGGAGCCACGGCGCCGCCGACGCGCCCGGCCGGTGTCCGGACTGCGGTGGCGCCCTCGACCCGACCTACGACTACGACGCCGTCGGCCTCACCCGGGCGACGCTCGCCGACCGCCCGTTCGACTCGCTGTGGCGGTACGACGACCTGCTCCCCGCGCCGCGGGAGGCCGCCGTCTCCACCGGCGAGGGAGCGACGCCGCTAGTCGCGTGCCCGCAACTCGCCGCGGAACTCGGGGTTGGCCGCGTCCTCGTGAAGGACGAGGGGCACAACCCCACCGGCACGGCCGCCGACCGCGGCCTCTCGGTGGCGGTCACGGCGGCGGCCGGCGGCGACGTCTCGGACGTGGCCCTGGCCTCGCCCGGAGACGACGGGCAGTCGGCGGCGGCCTACGGCGCCCGCGCCGGCCTCGACGTCCACGCCTTCCTCCCCTCCCGGTCCGGGTTCGTCCGGAAGGCGATGGTCAACGTCCACGGCGGCGACATGACGGTCGTCGAGGGCCGGGCCGACGACGCCAAAGCGGCGCTGGCGGACGCCCTCGACGAGAACGAGGGGTGGCACTCGCTCCAGCCCTTCACCACGCCCTACCGCCACGAGGGGCTGAAGACGGCGCTGTTCGAACTCGTCGAGCAGGACGACTGGCGGGTCCCGGACCACGTCGTCTACCCGACGGGCGAGGGTGCGGGCCCGGTCGCGGCCTGGAAGGCCGCCCGCGAACTCGTCGCGGTGGGCCTCGTCGACGAGACGCCGGCAGTCCACGCGGCGCAGGCCGAGGGCTGCGCGCCGCTCGTCCGCGCGTTCGAGGCTGACCGCGACGTGCCCGACCCCTGGGAGCGCCCGGACACCATCGCCGGCGGGGTCGAGATACCCGACCCGGCCGGCGGGCGCCGCGCCCTCGAAGCCGTCCGCGAGAGCGGCGGCCGGGCGGTCGCCGCTGCCGACGACGGCGCGCTCGCGAGCGCCGTCACCGTGGCCCAGCGAGAGGGCGTCGAATCGGGCGTCTCGGGCGGCGTCGCCGCCGCCGGCGCGTGGGAACTCGCAGCGGCCGACGCCTTCGACCCGGACGACACCGTCGTCGTCGTCAACCCCGTCGCGGGGAACAAGGACGCCGACGTCCTCCGCAGCCACCTGATGAGCCGGGGCATCTGACGGGACGTTTTTCACCGGCCGGTGCGTAGGACCGACAGATGCGCCTCGACGACTACATCGAGGGACTCCGACCGGACGAGGCCGTCGAGCGGCGCCGGCTGGCCGAGGAGAAGTCGTACGCGGTCCTCGATTACCTCGACGACGTGGAGGCGCGCTTCGAGTCGGTCACCTCGGGGGACACGATGTTCGGGAGCGTCGCGCCCTCGGTGTTCGTCGGGCGCTCGTCGTACCCGAACGTCTCGGCGGGCATCCTCGCGCCCGTGGGCGCCGAGACTGACGCCGAGACGTTCGCCACCTCGGGGGAGTGGTACGCCGACGGCCTCGACATCGAGTCGGTGCTGCAGCGCCGCACCGGCCTGCTCAACTCGAACCGCCGGACCGGGGTCGACGTCCACGACACCTGGGAGGGATTCGTCGGCACCCAGCGCGAGGTGGCAATCGCGGACCGGCCCGTCCGCGTCGAGATCGGCCTGGACTCCCGGCCGGACCTGGACTTCTCGCTGGACGACGTGACGACGCCGACCGGCCCCCGGGCGACGGCGGAGTCCGCGTCGCTCGCGGAGAACCCGCACGTCCCGCGGCCCGTCGAGAAGACCCTCGAGGACGACGACTGGGGGGCCGAGGGGGCGATGACCTACCTCTACCGGCGGGGCTTCGACGTCTACGACGTGAACCGCATCCTCTCGGCGGGCGCCCTCGGCCGGGGCGAGAACCGGAAACTCGTCCCGACGCGGTGGTCGATAACCGCCGTCGACGACACGGTCGGCCAGTACCTCCGCGGCCGCGTCCGCAACGCCCCGAGCGTCGACGCCGTCGAGGTCCACGCCAACGAGTACCTCGGCAACCGCTACTGGGTCGTCCTCGCGCCGGGGAACTGGGAGTTCGAACTCGTCGAGGTGAAGGCCCCCGGCAGCGTCTGGAACCCCGACCCGCACGGCGAGACGTGGCTGGCGAGCGCACACGAGGGCTACGAGGGTCGGACCGGCTACGTCGAGGAGACGGCCGGCGCCTACTACGCGGCCCGGTTGGGCGTCCTCGAACACCTCGCGGAGCGGGGACGGCAGGCGAAAGTGCTCGTCCTGCGGGAGGTCAGCGACGACTACTGGGCGCCGGTCGGAGTCTGGCAGGTCCGAGAGAGCGTCCGGAACGCCTTCGAGGGGCCCGCCGGCGAGGCGGAGACGTTCCACGCCGCCGTCGGCCGACTGGCGACCGAACTACCGGTCGGCCTGGGGGCGCTCCGCCGGAAGTCCGAACTCGTCGCCGGCCTCCAGACCGACCTCTCGTCATTCGGCTGATCCCGGCCGCGCCCGTCCCCGGGAGACCGGGCCCCTTTTTCCGCGCGGCCGCTCAGGGTGACCCCATGGACAGTCCTGGGAGCCGAATCCGGACCGTCGTCGTCGCCGCCGTCGTCGCGTTCGCGGGGTTCGTCGCGGGCCTCCTCGTCGGCGCGCCGGTGGCCCTGGTGGTCCTGCCCGCCCTCGGCGTCGAACTGACGGTGACGACCGCCATCCTCCTCAGCCTGCTCTCGCTCCAGGGGGTCGGGTTCCCCGCGACGGCCTACGTCTACCTCCGACTGCGGGGGCTCCCGCTCTCCTTCGTTCCGGTCCGGGTCCCCTCGCTCCGGGAGTGGGGTTGGGTCGTCGGCGGCTACGTCGCCGCATTCGGCCTGGCGGTGGCGATGCTGGTGCTCATCTCGGCGGTCGGCGCCCCGACCGCAGAGCGAGCGGAGGGCGAGATGCTCTTCGCGAACCCCGAAGCGTTGCTCCTCCTCGTGCCCCTCTCCTTTCTGCTCATCGGCCCCGGCGAGGAGTTGCTCTTCCGGGGCATCGTCCAGGGGACGCTCCGGACCCGGTTCGGCGCGGCCGCGGCCATCGTCCTCGCGAACGCGATGTTCGCGCCGGCCCACGTCACGGCGCTGGTGGGGTCGACGGCCGCGCTGCTGGTGAGCATCTCCGTGCTGTTCGTCCCGAGTCTGGTGTTCGGCTACGTCTACGAGCGGACGGAGAACCTGGTCGTGCCCGCACTCGTCCACGGCGCCTACGACGCGACCATCTTCGGCCTCGCCTACGTCGCCGTCACGATGGGGGGTGCCGGGCCGAGCGCCCGGACGGGGGCGGTCCTGTCCGCTCTCGCGGGCGCGCTCTGAGCGGCGCGGTCACTCGCCGGTCGGCACCGGCCCGCGACCGACGACGTCGCGGACGGCGGACTCGAACTCCTGCCGAGACTCGAAGTACGGGACGTCGACGTCATCGAGGACCTCCCCGAGTTCGCGGGGGCCCTCGGGCGTCCGGATGGTCGTGTCGCCCTCCTTGTGGGCGACTTCGCTCCGTTCGATGCCCCACTTGAGACGGGACGAGACGCGGGCGAGGGGGGCGCCCTCGACGGGGTCGCCGAACCCGAGTTCGACCGCGGGCGCCGCCGCCTCGTCCTCGTCGGTGTCCTCGGCCATGGGGGACCGTTCCGGGGGACCGGGATTCAACGTTTCGATACCAGGTGTGCCCAGCGTCTGACATAGGTTTTTCAAGCGCGCACGCGGATACTCCGTCCATGACCAGCCTCGCGGAGGCGTACGAGCGGCAGGCGGGGGAGGCCGGCCGCCAGCGGGTCTACCTCGGGACGGGACTGTTCCTCGCGGGGGCGGGCCTCGTCGTCGCCGGCATCGTCCTCGGCGCGTCACCCCTGCTCGCCGGCCTCGGGTTCGGCGTCTACGAGTCGCGGGAACTGGCGGGCGTCCTCGCGGGGCTCGGGGTCCCCGCCGTGTTCGTCGGAGTCTTCACCGTCCTGCCGGCGAACCGAATCCAGCGCGCCGCCGCCGCCGTCGGCGCCGCCGTCGCCGTCCTCGGGGTGATGCTCTTCCGGTTCGCCTACCCGGAACAGTGGTTCGCCGCAGGGGGCGTCCCCTCGACGCTCACGCTGGTGGTCGCCGGCACCTACTTCCTCGGCACCATCACGACGTTCTGGTGTCTGTTCACCGCCGTGGCGACGTTCAAGACGCGGAACGACCCCGGCGGGACAGTGGCGCTGGAGTACACGCTGGGCGGCGAGACCCACACCGTGCAGGTGGCCGCCGAGGACGCCGCCGCCGCCCGCGACGCACTCGGGAGCGTCGGCGTCTTCGGCGGCGTCGACGACCGGACCGCCACCGACGCCGGTCGGCCGGGGGGCCCGGGCGAGCGGTTCGCGACGAGCGACGGCGGCGCCGACACCGAGACGGTCAGCTCACCCATGGACGACGCGGAGGTCATGGCCGACCCCGGGCCGGAGTCGACCGACGCCGGCGACCGGTACTGTGGCAACTGCGCACAGTTCCAGTACGTTCGGACCGAAGACGGCATCGAACCGTACTGTGGCCTCCACGACGAGGTGATGGTCGACATGGACGCCTGTTCGGAGTGGACGCCGAACCGCGGGAACTGAGGGCGTCGGCTGGCTGCCGGCGCCGGTCAGGGTTCGCGCTCGCGGAGCGCCGAGAGGCGCTCGCGCACGTCGGCCACGTGGGAGCCACGCCAGAAGTGCTGTCCGCAGTCCCGGCACCGCCACACCGGGCCCGTGTCGGGCGCGTCCGCCGGACGGTCCGGCGCGCGCTCGAGCGGCCCGTTGCAGACGCTACAGCGCGCCATCCGGACGGCGAGGACGAACCCGCCGTCGAGGAGTTCGCCCAGTTGGTCGGTCACGTCCCGCGAGCGGAGCAACACCGCGTCGGGCGTCCGGTCCGCGAGTCGCCGGTCCCGCGTCAGCAGGCGCCGGTCCTCCGCGATGGCGGCCTCGCGGATGGCGTCGTCGGCCTCGACGCCCCGGTCCAGGGCGTAGGCGGTGTCGTACCCGCACATCCGCAGGTAGGTCACGAGGCGCCCGAGCATCACGTCGGCGTAGAGGCGCGTGTCCGCGGGACGAACCATCAGCGGGGAGGCGCGAGGGGGTGCACGCGTCGCTACTGACGCCCCCGGCCGGCGTCCCGTTCGTGGCCGAGCGCCCGCTTCAGGAAGCGGTACCAGCGCTTCTCGTCGGCGCGGTGCTGGGCCTCGGCCTCCGCCTCGACGTCGGCGGGACCGAGGCCCTCCAGGGCGTTCAGCGCGCGGTCGATGCCGACGACGCTCTCCACGAGGCGCTCGCCCTCCTCGAGGGAGATGTCCGCCTCCTCGAGGCGCTGCTTGCGCTCCAGTCGCTCGCGCCGGAGCCGTCGCTTCGCGTCGTCCACGCGGTCCTGGTCGCCCGGTGGCACCCGGTCGAGGGACTTCACCTCGAAGACGAACGACCGCAGTTCGAAGTCCTCGCCCTGCAGGTCGATGACGTCGGGGATGGTGGCCCCGATGGTGGCCCCCTCGCGCTCGACGCGTTCGAGGAGTTGCTTCCGCTCGTACTCCTTCACGCCACACCCGTAGGGGGCCGCGGGGTAAAGTGATTCCCGTCCGTGTCACGAGAACCCAAAACGCTTAGCCGGGGGCGCCGAAGGGGCCGGTAATGGCGAGGTGCGACAGGTGCGGTTCGGAGGTTCCGATGCCGTACCAGTGTCGGCTGTGCGGGGGCACCTTCTGCTCGGAGCACCGCCTCCCCGAGAACCACGGCTGCCCGGGGCTCGACGACTGGAACGACCCCGGCGGTGTCTTCGACTCCGGCTTCGACGACAGCGTCGGCGACGGGGAGTCCGGCGCACTCACGGACCGGTTGAGCCTCGACGTCAACACCGGGCCGGGCGGTCCGCTCGCCTACTTCCGGAACGTCACCTACACGTTCCTGCTGGCGATGTGGCTGGTGTTCGTCGCGGAACTGGTCATCGTCTACGTCCTGGGCGACGTCCGCCTGTTCCAGACGCTGTTCGTCCTCCGGTCGAGCCACGTCGCCTACGTCTGGACGTGGGTGACGTCGGTGTTCTCCCACTCGCCCGTCGACTTCTTCCACATCGTCTTCAACAGCATCGTGCTCTACTTCTTCGGCCCGGTGGTCGAGAAGCGCATCGGGTCGCGGAAGTTCGCGGCCCTGTTTCTCGTCGCGGGGATGGCCGCCGGCCTCGCCCAGGTCGTGGTCGGCATCCTCCTCGGCGCGCCCGTGTCGGGCGTCCTCGGCGCCAGCGGCGCCATCGCGGCCGTCCTCGGCGTCCTGACCGTGCTGAACCCCAACCTTCGCATCTACCTCTACTTCATCATCCCGATGCCGCTCTGGGTGGCCACGGGCCTGTTCGCGCTCTACTCGGTGCTCGCCTCGACGGTCGGCGGCATCGGCTTCGGCAGCGTCGCCCAGGTCGCTCACCTCGCCGGTCTCGGCATCGGCCTGCTGTACGGCCTGCACCTGAAGCAACGCGGCGAGCGCGGCCCGCAGCGCCTCGAGTTCGGCGGCGGCGGTCCCGGTGGTCCGGGCCGCGGCCGGTTCTGATGGACGTCGTCCGCGAGCGCTTCCGACCCGACCCGTCGCTGACCCGCCAGGAGATGGAGGCCCTCCAGCGCGCGGTGGCGGCAGCGGCGGTCTTCGCGGACGACCACGGGTTCGACGTGGCCCGCCTGCGTGCGGGCCACGGCGACCGGGACCGAGCGGCCGACCAGCAGTCCCTGGGCGCGGGCGAGGCGCCCGTCGTGGCCGGCGTCGACCAGGCCTTCGACGGCGAGGACGCGGTGAGCGCCGTCGTGGCCCTCCGCGCGGGGGAGGTCGTCGCCGAGGCGTCGGCCCGGGTGCCGACCGGCATGGCCTACGTCCCGGGGTTGCTCTCCTTCCGGGAGGCGCCAGCCGTCGTGGCCGCCCTCGAGTCGCTCCCGGTCGACCCAGACTGCCTGCTGGTCGACGGGAGCGGCCGCATCCACTTCCGGCAGGCGGGACTCGCGACGCACGTCGGCGTGCTCTTCGACCTGCCGACCGCCGGCGTCGCGAAGAGTCTGCTCTGTGGTCGGCCGCGGCGCTCGCTCGCGGACCCGCTTCCGGAGGGGACCCGCGTCGCCGTCGAGGCCGACGAGGACGTCGACGCGCCGTCGGGGACGGTCATCGGCTACGCCTACCAGTCACGGCAGTACCCGAACCCCGAGCGCCGCCACGTCAACCCGCTGTACGTCAGCCCCGGCCACCGCCTGAGCGCCGAGACGGCCGTCGACGTCGTCGCGGCGACGTGTGCGGGCTACAAGCTCCCCGAGCCGACCCGCCTGGCGGACCAGCGCGCGGCGGCGCTGAAGGGGGAGGATTAACACCGGCGGGGGCGAGAGGGCGCCCATGGAACGGACGGTACTCGTGACGGGGTGTTCCTCCGGCATCGGACGCGCGACGGCGGAGGCGTTTCTCGCTGAGGACTGGACCGTGTGGGCGTCCGCGCGCGACGTCGCCGACGTCTCGGACCTGTCCGACGCCGGCTGTGAGACGGCCGAACTGGACGTCACCGACCCCGGCGACTGCGCGACGGCCGTCGCGGAACTCGTCGAGGCGGAGGGGCGCATCGACTGCCTCGTCAACAACGCGGGTTTCTCGCAGACCGGTCCCATCGAGGACGTGCCGACCCGCCGGGTCCACCGCCAGTTCGACGTGAACCTCTACGGCCCCCACCGCCTCGTCAGGGAAGCACTCCCCCACATGCGCGAGGCCGGCGAGGGCACCATCGTCAACGTCTCCAGCGTGCAGGGTCGCCTCGCGATGCCCGGCCAGGGCGTCTACGCCGCCTCGAAGTTCGCGCTGGAGGGCTACAGCGACGCCCTCCGGGTCGAAGCGGGGCGGTTCGGCGTCGACACGGTCCTCGTCGAACCGGGACCGGTCGAGACGAACTTCCACGACCGTGGCGAGCGCGAGAGCGCGGCACTGGACCGCACGCCCGACTACGAGTTCCTCTACGAGGCCTACGAGGACGCGGGGTCCCTGCAGGGGGTGGCGGGGTCGACGCCCGAGGAGGTGGCCGACGTCGTCGTCCACGCGGCGACCTGTGCCGACCCGGCGACCCGCTACCCCGTCGGGAAGCTCTCGTCGTGGCTGTTGCTCGGACGGTACCTCCCCGACCGGGTGCGGGACCGCGCCTTCGGCCTCCTCGCGAGGCTGATCGAGTGATGTTCCGGGACCGCGAGACGCTCGAGCGGTCGGCGGCCCACGCGCTCGCCCTCGACTGCGCGGCGGCGGGCGTCGCGGCCGCGCGTCCCGACCGGGTCGTCCGCGAGGCCGTCCGCGTCGACGGCGACAGCCTCCGCGTCGAGGGCGACGCCTACGACCTCGGGACGTTCGACGAGGTGGTCGTCGTCGGCGGCGGGAAGGCGGGCGCACAGGTGGCCGCCGCCCTCGAGGACGTCCTCGGCGACCGCCTCGCGGGCGGCGTCGTCGTCACGGACGACCCCGTCCCCTGCGAGCGCGTCGAGGTGCTCCCGGGGTCCCATCCCGTACCGAGCGAGGAGGGGGTCGCCTCGACCCGCCGACTGCTCGACGCGGTCGCCGCGGCGGACGAGCGGACCCTCGTGCTGGCCGTGATAACCGGCGGGGGGAGCGCCCTGATGGCGGCGCCGGTCGTCCCGCTCGCGGACCTCCAGGCGACGACCGACGCCCTGCTCGACTCCGGGGCGACCATCCACGAGATGAACGCCGTTCGGAAGCACCTCTCGGAGATAAAGGGCGGACAGCTCGCCCGCGCGGCCGCCCCGGCGACCGTCGTCTCGCTGTTGTTCTCCGACGTGGTCGGGGACGACCCCGACGTCATCGCGAGCGGTCCGACCGTCCCGGACACGTCGACGTACGGGGACGCCCTCGCGGTCTGTGAGCGGTACGACCTCGACCTCCCCGCGAGCGTCCGAGAGCGACTCGAAGCGGGGGCGGCGGGCGACGTCGCGGAGACGCCCAAGCCCGGCGACGCGGCGTTCGAGCGCACGAGCGTCCACGTCGTCGCGAACGCCACGACGGCGATCCGCGCGGCGCGCCAGGTGGCCCGCGAGGCGGGCTACGACACCTGCGTCCTCTCCTCGCGGGTGCGGGGCGAGGCCCGCGAACAGGGCCTCGGGCACGTCGCCGTCGCCGAAGAGGTGCGAGCGACCGGCAACCCCGTCAGTGCGCCGGCCGTCGTCCTCTCGGGCGGGGAGTGTACGGTGACCGTGCGGGGCGACGGCACGGGCGGGCCGAACCAGGAGTTCGCGCTCCGGGCCGCCGTCGACCTAGAGGAGGGTGTGCTGGCCTGTCTCGACACCGACGGCCGCGACGGGAGCACCGACGTCGCCGGGGCCATCGTCGACGGCGAGACGGTCGACGACGCCGAAGCGGCGTGGGACGCCCTCGCCGACAACGACGCCACGCCCTACCTCGCGGCGCGGGACGCCCTCATCGAGACTGGCCGGACCGGCACCAACGTCAACGACCTGCGCGTCCTCGTCGTCCCCTGACCGCCGTCAGGCGAGACAGGCCGCGACGACGCGGAGCAGTCGGTCGCCGCGCACCTCGTCGGCCAGCAGGGGCACCCGCCGAACCTCGTGGCCGCGGAACAGGTCCTGTGCGCGGCCGAGGGCGGCCTGCTGGACGTGCCAGCGCCGCTCGCAGAACGCGCAGGACTCGACGTTCGGCGTCACGAACGCGTCGTCGGGCACGTCCGCGACGTCCGCCACGTCCTCCATCACCCGGTTGACGACGACGGTCCCCACCGGAATCCCGAACCCGTCGAGGCGGGCGAGCAGTCGCTCGGACTCGCGGACGCTCATCTCCTCGGGAACCATCACGACGCGGAAGTCGGTTCGCGCGGGGTCCCGGAGCGTCTCGCGGAGGCGGCGGACCCGCGCCTTCACGGCGTCGAGGTCGGGGCCTGCCTCGTCCTCGGCCCCGCCCAGGGGATTGAGCGTGTCCGCCATCCCCGAGAGTCGCTCGCGGAGGCGCATCACGCGACCCAGCAATGAGTCGAGCGTCTCCGGGAGTTCGAGGAGGCGGAGGGTGTGGCCGGTCGGCGCGGTGTCGACGACGACGCGGTCGAAGCGGTCGTCGTCGAGGAAGCGGAGCAACTGCTGGACGGCGGCTGCCTCGTCCGCGCCGGGCATCGCCTCCGCGCCGAGGCCGTCGGCGTCGCCGCCTTCGCCGAGGAGGTCGCCCGCGACGCCGGTGAGGTCGCCCCCCTCGCCGAACAGCGCCGCCTCGGAGAGCGCCGTCTCGGGGTCTATCTCGACGGCGTACAACGGGACGTCCTCGCGGACTTGCACGGGTCGGTCGGGGACGTCGGCGTCGAGCGTGTCCGACAGCGAGTGGGCCGGGTCGGTCGAGACGACGAGCGTCGGCACGCCGTCGCTCGCGCTCCCGAGGGCGGTGGCCGCCGCCATCGTGGTCTTGCCGACGCCGCCCTTTCCCCCGTAGAGGACGTACTCCGGGGCCGACGAGTCGACTCCGGCGTCGAGCGAGTCGACGGCCTCGACCGGCACCGCGTCGTCGGTCGCCTCGCCGCGCTCGGATCCGGCAGTCTCCTGCATGGCACCCGCTCGGGGAGCGAGACACCTAAGGCGGTCGGTCCCGCGAACGGAGCGAGCGGGGCCTCGACAGACCCCGTCTGTCGGCGGTCCCGCGAACGGAGCGAGCGGGGCCTCGACAGACCCCGTCTGTCGGCGGTCC
>JBDGTT010000011.1:0-90180 GCA_042216525.1 Halobacteriaceae archaeon | reverse complement strand
CGCGAACGCGAGGCGCCACGCGTCTGACCGCGAACGGCGGCGAGGGGACCTACCGTCCATCGAAGAACGCCCGCAGTCGGTCTGCGGCGACGTCCGTCCGGTCGGAGACCAGCGCGAACCGGAACCAGTCGGGGCGGGCGCTCCCGAACGCCTCGCCGGGCATCCCCGCGACGCCTGCCTCGTCCACGAGTCGCTTCGCGTTCGGCATCGACCCCGGGAAGTCGGGGAAGCGCGCGAGGACGTAGAACGCGCCCTCGGGGTCGACGTACTCGGCGCCGACGTCGTCCAGCGCGGCGGTGAACGTCGCCACGCGGTCGGCGAGCATCTCGCGCGTCGCAGCGAAGTAGGCGGGGTCGGTCGTCCGGAGGGCGTCGAGGACGGCCCGCTGTGCCGGGCGTGTCGTCGAGACGTTCGTGAGCATGTGGCGGGTCTTCGCGGGCCCGACCATCGACGGGGGGAAGACGCCGTAGCCGACGCGGAAGCCGGTGACGGCAAGCGACTTCGAGAAGGAGTTGGTGACGACGTAGTGCGAGGAGTCGAACGCCAGTGCGGACTGGAATCGGCCGGCGTAGTCGAAGTGGTCGTACACCTCGTCGCTCAGCAGGAGGGCGTCGCTGTCCTCGGCCACCTCGAGGAGCGCGCGCTTGACCGACTCGCCGTAGACGGCGCCCGTCGGGTTGTTCGGCGAGCAGACGACGATGCAGGCGGTGTCCCCGCTGGTCACCTCGGCGACGTCGGCCGGGTCGAGGCGGCCGTCGTCGTCGACGGGCACGTACCGGGGCGTGGCGCCCAGCATCTCCGTCCGCCCGGCGTAGTAGGGGTAGACCGGGTCCGCGAGGACCACCTCGTCGCCGTCGAATCGCTCGAGGGCGCCGTGCATGGCGAGGTGGTTGGCCTCCCCGGCGCCGTTGGTGACGACGACGCGGTCGACGTCGACGTTCCGGCGGGCCGCGAGCTCCTCGCGGAGCGGCGTCAGGCCCTCGCTGGCGGCGTACTGGAACTCGGCCGGCGGGGCGTCGGCGTACTCGCGGAGGCCCGCACGGAGGCCGTCCGGGGGCTCCCAGTCTGGGCTCCCGGAGACCATCGTGACGACGTCGCGGTCCGCCCGGTCCGCGTAGGACATCATCGCGAAGATGAGCGGCTCCTCGTACTCCATGGGCGCCCGTCGGCACGGGGGCACCTGTCTCTTTCGCGTGTGCGTCCCGGCGCACTTTTGTGCTGGCGGGCGTACCGCCGTCCATGACAGGGTACGCCGCCGACCCCACCGACTCCGTCGCGGCGGAGGTGGGTGCGGCACTCCGGGACGCTGGCGAGACGGTCGCAGTCGTCGAGTCCGAGACCGGCGGCCTGGTGGCCTCGAAGCTGACCGACGTCCCCGGCGCCAGCGACTACTTCGTCCGGGGCTACGTCGCCTACACGTACGACGCCAAGCGGGAAGTCCTCGGGGTGAGCCGGGAGGCCCTCGACGCCCACGGGGCGGTCAGCGCGCCCGTTGCTCGCCAGCTCGCCCAGCGCGCCCGCGACCTCGCGGACGCCGACTGGGGACTTGCCTCGACGGGCGTCGCGGGCCCGACCGGCGGGAGCGAGGCCAAACCCGTGGGCACGGTCTTCGTCGGCCTCGCGCGCGCCGCCGACTGGGGGACCGGTGACTCCCACACCACGGTCGAGCGCCACGTCTTCGACGGCGACCGACACGCGGTGAAGGCGAAGTCCGCAACCCGGGCCCTGCGACGCCTGCGCGACGCCCTGCGATGAACCAGAAAGAGCACGTCCTGAACGCGGCCCTCCTGGCGGTGGGCATCGCCTACGTCCTGGAACCGGCCGGCGACGTGGCGACCTTCCGAACGGTCGCGGCCGTCTTCGTCCCGGTGGTGCTCGGCGCCCTCTTCCCCGACGTCGACGTCCACTACGGCAAACACCGGAAGGCGCTCCACAACCTCCCGGTGCTCGTGGTGTTCGTCGCGTACCCGATGGTCTTCGCGAACCTCCAGTGGGTGTGGCTCGGCGTCACCACCCACTACGTCCTAGACGTCGTCGGGAGCAGGCGCGGCATCGCGCTGTTCTACCCGCTCTCGCCGCGGGAGTACGGCATCCCGGTCGGCGTCTCGACGTCGAGTCGGTACGCCGGCCTCGTGACCGTCCTCGTGACGCTCGTCGAGGTGGCCGTCGTCGCGGGCGCCCTCTGGGTGCTCGGTCAGCCCTCCGTGCAGTCCGCGCTGGTCGGCCTCCCGGTTCAGTAGACGGCCACGTCGTCGAAGCGACCCTCGTACGCGGGTTGGCCCGGGTGGGTCGCCTCCCGCCCCGAGAGCAGGACGCGGTCGACCTTCTCGGCGGAGTTCTCCCAGAAGAGGTGGGCGCCCTCGGCGAGACAGCGGGAGCGGTGGCGCGGACCGGACCGTCGCTCGACGCGGTCGAGGGCGCCGCGCTCGAGGGCGTCACAGAGGTCCGCCGTCGAGTCGACGGGGCCCTCGACGACGGTCCAGACCTCTCCCACGGTGGCCGGGAGGTGGGCGTAGGAGGACCCGAACGCCGGGAGGGCGAGGTCCGCGCGGACCGCGCGGGCGCGGCGGTTGTGCCGGGAGAGGTGCTTGGGGTTGTACACCTCGACGGCAGCGACGTCGGTCGCGTACCGCCGGAGGTCCGAGCGGTCGAGGCTGACCGTGAGGAACTCCGGGTGGGGTGCCAGCACCGTCGCCCCCTGCGCACGGAACGCGTCGAACGCGCCCTCGAGGGAGACGAAGTCGGGAACGCCGGCCTCCAGACCGAGCGCGAGGACGTGTTTCCGGTTCCGCCACGACCCGGTGAACACCTCGCGGGCGGGCACGATTAGCAACTCGTCGTCGGAGAACCGACGGGCCCGGTCGCGGACGTCGTCCAGGCGCGTGAAGTGGGGCGCGTACACGAGGACGTCGAGACCCCGGGCCTTCGCCCGGCGGACCACCTGTTCGTCGAGGACCTTCACGTGGAGGTCGACGCGCGTCTCCGTCACGCGTCGGAGTTAGACCCCCAGAAAGTAGCGATTTTCCATTCGGCCGTCGCGTCGGCGGGGACCGCCCACGTGTCCGCGCGGCCGGCCGGCTACTCCATCGGCGTCGCCGTGTTTCGAGGCGTCGCGCCACAGTCCGGGCACGCCTGTGGCTGGGTCGTCGCCCGGATGCGCGTCCCGCAGTCGAGGCACTCGTATGTCTTCTCCGCGTCCACGTCCGGCGGTGCGTCGAGTGACATCCAGGTAGGCGAACACCGCGAGTGCATATAACACTTATCCATATTAGGTGTAATACCAGTATTAGGACGTTTGCGTCGCGGGGCCAATTTATTAGCCCCGGGTACACAGAGCGGGACATGCCCGAACTCCTCTCCGAGGACCCGGTCCCCGAGTACGCCCGCGAGGCCAAGCGGGAGGCACGCGCGTTCGCAGACGAACACGTGCGGCCCGCCGCGGCGGAGTACTTCGCGGCCGGGGAGTACCCGTGGGAGGTCCTCGAAGCGGGGCGCGAGGCGGGACTGGTGGCCGCAGACGTCGACGAGGCGTACGGCGGCCGCGGGTTCGACGTGGTGCAGATGCTCGCCGTCGCGGAGGAGCTCTACCGCGCCGACGCCGGCATCGCGCTGACGCTCCAGCTCGCGAGCTTCGGTGCGGAGATCGTCGAGCGCTACGGCAGCGAGGACCTCCGCGAGCGCCTCCTCCCCCCGCTTGCTGCCGGCGAGGCGCTGACCGGGCTGGCCGTCTCGGAGCCCCAGACCGGCAGCGACCTCGCGGGGATGGAAACCCGCGCCGAGGCCGACGGCGACGAGTACGTCATCGACGGCGAGAAGTACTGGATCGGCAACGGCGTCGAAGCCGACTGGGTGACCCTCTACGCCCGCACCGGCGACGACGAGGACGACCGGTACGGCAACCACACGCTGTTCGTCGTCCCGACGGACGCCGACGGCTACGAGGCCGAGCACATCCCGGAGAAGATGGCGATGCGCGCCTCCAAGCAGGCCCACGTCACCCTCGACAGCGTCCGCGTGCCCGCCGCGAACCGCATCAGCCACGAGGGGACCGGCTTCATGATCCTCGCGGAGTTCTTCAACGTCGGTCGCGCCGTCGTCGCCGGCCACGGCCTGGGTCTCGCGGCGGCCGCCATCGAGGAGACCACCGCGTTCGTCAGCGACCGCGAGGCCTTCGGACGCACCGTCGACCGGTTCCAGGCGGTCCAGCACGGCGTCGCGGACATGCTGATCGGGTTCGAGAGCGCCCGCGCGCTCGCCTGGACCGCCGCCCGGAATGTCCGCGACGGCGAGAACCCGGGCTACTGGGCCGCCCTCGCGAAGACCAAGGCCACGGAGACGGCCGTCGACTGCGCCGAGCGCGGGATGCAGTACCACGGCGGCCGCTCGGTCCTCGCGGACCGCCGCATCGCCCGCGTCTACCGCGACGCGCGCATCCCGGTCGTCTACGAGGGCGCCAACGAGATACAGCGCAATCTCATCTTCCGGCAGTTCTGAGCGCCCGCACGGTCAGCGGTCCGCGTCCCGGCGTCGCCGCGCGAGGGCGGCACCGAGATAGCCCCCGAGTGCGGCGAGGGCGACGACGTAGGTGGCGAAGAGGACGAAGACGACGGCGAGGAGGACCAGCGTCCGCGCGCCGGCCCCCGGTGCCACAGGGAGGAAGAACGCCAGCGCGAGCACCACCAGCCCGGCCTTCGGGACGGCGGCGAACGCGCCAGAGAGTGCGCCCACCCGCGCGCCGTCGCGCCCGTGGACGTAGCCGGCGACCCCGCCGCCGACGACGGCCGAGAAGGGAACGAACCCGAGCACGACGGTCACGGCGGCGCCGACGAGTGCGTCGAGGTAGATGGAGCGGTCGGTCATGGCTCCCGAGAGGCGGCCCAGCGACTTCAGCGGGTCGGCGACGGTCGCCCGGACCTATTCGGACGAAAGCTTTACGGCGCGGATTGGCGAAACCCAGATGATGCCTGGCTGGGAGTGCGGAATCCGGGGCTGTGGCCGCGCGTACGCGGACCTGGAGTCGATGCTGGCCCACCAGGTGACCGACCACGAGCGCCACGAGTGTGCGGTGTGTGGCGCCGTCGTGCCGGACGGCTTCTTCGCCATCAAGCACGCCTTCGAGCAGCACACCCGGGCCGAGTACGTCCGCAACTACGACGCGGACGCCGAGGACATCCGGGTCCGCGAGCGAGTGAAGAGCCGCGTCGAGAGCCAGGTCGACGTCGGCCGACTCCGCGAACGGTTCGACGTGTCCGCGAACTCGGATTAACAACCACCTTTTTCGCGGGCCCCTCGCTCGCGTCGCTCGCTCGCGGCCCGCCAAAAACGTGGGCGAAAAAGCCGCTACCGCTCCGTTCCCCTCGCTCGCGTCGCTCGCTCGCGGCCCGCCAAAAACGTGGGCGAAAAAGCCGCTACCGCTCTTCGCTGTCCAGCACCCGGATCTGGTCGCCCCGCACCGTCACCGGAATCGGCACCGTCGCCTCGTACAGTTCCACCGTGACCTGGTCTTTGCCCTCGTCGATGCGCTGGACCTGGGCCTTCTCGCCCTTGAACGGGCCGGCGATGAGTTCCACGATGTCCCCCTCGGCGATGCC
The DNA here is from genome assembly GCA_042216525.1 of Halobacteriaceae archaeon. Taxonomy (GTDB): domain Archaea; phylum Halobacteriota; class Halobacteria; order Halobacteriales; family Halobacteriaceae; genus JBDGTT01. Next base: position 84,589 of record JBDGTT010000011.1, on the reverse strand, counting down.
CTCGACGTCGGGTTTGGGCGAGAGGAAGTGCTCGACCTCACCGATGGAGGACTCCCCGGGGACGATGCTCCTGGCGTGGGGGATGTCGTCGAGGACGCGCTCGAGGACCGCCGAGTCCTCGGACTCGACCATCACGTATGAGACCAGCGACTCCGGGGCGAGGACGGCGTGTATCTCCGGTTCCTCGCGGTTCGCGATCATCTCCGCGACGGTCTGTTCCTGGCTGGCCGTGGTCTTGACTGCGAACATCGGCATCTGTCAGGCCCCCGGGAGGTACATCATCACGATGAAGACGAGGAAGCCGAGCAGGCCGACGAGTGCGATGCCCGCACCGGCGACGATGGCCACCCGGGAGAACTCCTCCCAGGATGGTGTGCTGGCGAGTTTGAGCACTCGCGTGTAGGCGGAAAGCGTCGTCGGAATCTCCATGACGAACGGTTGCACCTACCGGCTTTTCTATCTGACGTTGCCTCACTCGACGAAGTCGATGTCCTGTCCGCTGCTCGCGCCGGCGGGTTCGGCCTCCGTCCGGCCGTAGATCTGCGGGGACTCGACGCCGGTCACGACGATCATCGTCCGCATCGTGCCGTCGAGGTCCTCGTCGATGGAGGTGCCCCAGATGATGCGCGCCTCGGGGTCGATGCGGTCGTATATCTCCTCGACGACGCCCTCGGCCTCCTCGATGGCCATGTCCGGACCGCCGGTGACGTTCACCAGCGCGGAGTTGGCCTGCGAGATGTCGACGTCCAGCAGCGGCGACCGCAGAGCCGAGTTCACCGAGTCGTTGGCCTTCGACTCGGAGTCGGACTCCCCCAGTCCGATCATCGCGACGCCGCCCTTCTCCATGACGGTGCGGACGTCGGCGAAGTCCAGATTGACGAGACCGGGCATCGTGATGAGTTCGGTGATGCCCTTCACGGAGCGCATCAGCACCTCGTCGGAGACCTTGAACGCCTGCTGGACGGGCAGTTTGCCCACCGAGTCGAGCAGTCGATCGTTGGGCACGACGATGACCGTGTCGGCGACGTCGCGGAGTCGCTCGAGACCGGCCTCGGCGTTGGTCCGGCGGACCTCGCCCTCGGCGGTAAAGGGCGTCGTGACGATGGCGATGGTGAGCGCGCCCTGTTCGCGGGCCGCCTTCGCGACGACCGGGGCGCTCCCCGTGCCCGTGCCGCCGCCGAGACCGGCGGTCACGAAGACCATGTCCGAGCCGTCGATGGACTCGTAGATCTCCTCCTGGGACTCGAGGGCGGCCTCCTCGCCCACCTGGGGAAGCGACCCCGCACCGCGGCCGCTGGTGCGCTCCCGGCCCATCAGGATCTTCGTGTCGGCCTCGATGTCGACGAGGTGCTGGACGTCGGTGTTCGCGGCGACCAGTTTCGCCCCGTGGATGCCCTCCTCGAACATCCGGTTGACCGTGTTCGACCCCGCGCCGCCACAGCCGACCACCGTGATGTTCGTCTCCAGTTCGTCGAGGACGTCCAGCAACTCCTCGTCGGTCATGTCGTCCGGCTGCTCGTCGACGGCACCGTTCTCGGTGACGTTCACGTCCTCCCCCTCCTCTCTGCCCGCAGCCTCGGAGGCCTCCTCGGCCTCGTCGATGGCGTCTTGGACGATAGAGTCCATACTTGAGCCTACGTGACGGAGCAGGCCTAATTAGCTTTCGCCTGTCGTCTGACGGCCGGCAGACGGGCGTCGGGCTACGTCTCGAATCGACGGACGACCGACCGGCGCACCTCCGCCGGTCGGACCGTCTCGCCGTCGACGGTGACGGTCTCGCCCTCGGCGAGGCGACCGAACGCCGGTCCTTCCGGCACACCGCGGTCGCGGGCGGCCCCTGGGTCGAACGCCGCCCGGCGGGCGACGACCGCGCCGTCCGTCCGCTCGACGTCGTCGTACTTCTCGCGCAGGACGGCCGCCAGGGCGTCGACTATCGCCTCGCGCGCGGCGGCGCCGTCGTCTCCGCCGGGAGCGACGACCCGAGGAGTCGCGCGGGTGCCGCCCTCTGCCGTCTCGTAGGCGAGCGTCCGGTCCGCGACGGCGGTCCGGGTCCGGTCGCGGTCCACGCCGTCGGCCTCGTCGAGCAGCGCCGCCGGGAGCGAGACGGTGGCGACCGGCGCCGCGGGGTCGGCGTCCGCGGCGCGCGCGCCGACGCGGAGCCCCTCGTCGACGGGACAGAGCGCGGCCTCCAGTCGTTCGATCAGCGGCGCGGGGACGCCGACCGACTCGCGCAACCACGTCTCGCTGACGACCCGGTAGTCGGCGGCCGCGACCGTCTCGCGCACGTCCGGGTGGTCGCCCTCGACGACCGCGTACTCGGCGTCGCTGCGCTCGAACGCGGAGAGGAGCACGTCGTCCCCGGTCCGGTCCGAGAGCGCCCAGTCCGCCGCCACGTGGCCGACGGCCCAGTCCGTCTCGCGCACGATGCGGGTCGGTCGGGGGGCGTAGTGGCCGCCGCCGAACCCGACGACGGTCCGCTCGGTCGTCGGGTCGACGTCGCCCAGCGTGAGGATGGCCCCGGCGACGGCCGCCGCGGCGTCGGCGTCGGCCCACTGCTCGGGGCCGCTCCCGAGTTCGACGAACATCGACGGTGCGCCGACCCGGGAGGGACCGTGGTGGGTACACTCCATCCCGACGTCGTAGTCCGGCGGGGCGTTCGCGTCGAGGGCCGCGAGGACCCGCCTGGCGGCGTTCGGACAGGCGCGGGCGAGTTCGCCCGGCTCGCCCCCGTAGGGCGCCTGGCCGACGTTCCCCGTGAAGTGAGCGGTCAACAGCGGTCCGCTCTCCCCGGAGTGCCGGGAGGCGAAGACGACGAACCGCGGCCCCCCGAAGGCCGCGGCGACGTCCTCGAGGTGGAGGTGGAGGTCCGCGAACGTCCGCAGTTCGAACGCCCCGCTCCGGCGGACGGTCCCCCCGCCCGCGGCGGGCGGTCGCGACGCGTCCTCGTGGGCGGTCCACTCGCGCGCCTCGCGGAGGGCGGCCCCGATCCGCTCGGATGCCTCGTCCGCGTGGCTGACGACGACGCCGATGTGGTCCATGTCGCGAAGGGGGGACCGGGCCCGGTAAAGCCCGTCGAAGCGGATGAAACGACTTAATTCCCCCACCCTCGATACGGACGGACATGATACCGGCGTCGACGCCGCTCGTCTCGGTGCCGTTCCTGCCGGAGGCCGTCGGGAACACCCTCGTGCTCGTCCTGTCCTTTCTCCTCCTGCTCGCGGGCGCCGAGATATTCACCAACGGCGTCGAGTGGCTCGGCCACCGCCTCGGAGTGAGCGAGAGCGCCACCGGGTCCATCCTCGCCGCCATCGGCACCGCGCTCCCGGAGACGATGATACCCGTCATCGCCATCGTGGGGGCCTACCTCGGGACGGGAAGTCAGGCCGCCGCCGACGAGGTGGGCGTCGGCGCCATCCTCGGCGCGCCCTTCATGCTCGCCACCATCGCGATGTTCCTCGTCGGGTCGAGCGTGCTGTACTTCTCCGACCGGCGGACGTTCGGCGGCGAGTTCCACTTCAACGACGAGTCCACGCGCCGGGACCTCTCGTTTTTCCTCGTCGGCTACACGCTCGCCTTCTTCGCCGCGCTGTTCCCCGCCTCGGTGCGGGTCGGCGGCGTCACCGTCCCCGTCGCGCTCTCCATCGCCGCCCTGCTCGTGGGTCTGTACCTCGTCTACCTCGTTCGCTCGCTCCAGAGCGGCGAACTCATCGAGGGCGAGAGCCTCGACGCCCTCCACCTCGGCCGGGTCATCGAGCGCGGCGAGCAGCCACTCGCAGGCGTCGGCTTCCGCCACGAGCACTCCTCGTCGCCGACCACCGCGGTGGTCCTCGCACAGACCGTGCTCGCGCTCGCGGTCATCGTCGGCGGCGCCCACCTGTTCGTCGAGGAGGTCCAGTGGGCCGCCGAGGCCATCGGCATTCCGACGGCCGTGGTCGCGCTCCTGCTTGCACCGCTCGCGACCGAACTCCCGGAGAAGTTCAACAGCGTGCTCTGGATCTCCCGGGACAAGGACACCCTCGCCATCGGGAACATCACGGGCGCGATGGCCTTCCAGGGCACCCTGCCGGTGACGCTCGGCATCGTGTTCACGTCCTGGAACCTCTCGCTCCAGTGGGGCACCACGGGCTTTTTGAACGGCCTCTCGGCCATCCTCGCCATCGCCAGCGGCGCCATCCTCTACGTCCGAGCGCGGACCGTCCGCGAGGGGAACATGAACCCCCGCCCGTTCCTCGTCGGCGGCGCCTTCTACGCCGTGTTCATCGCGGTCCTCCTCTACCACGTCCTCGTCGTGGGCATCAGCGTCGGCGGCGCCCACTGAGCGCACCGCTTTTGAGGGGGCGCGGACAGGACTCCCCATGGACGTCTACGGACTCGTGGGCAACCCGGTCGGGCACTCGCTGTCGCCGCCGATGCACGAGGCGGCCTACGCGGCGCGTGGCCTCGACGCGCGGTACGTCACCTTCGAACCGGCCCCGGACGCGATAGGGCGGGCCGTCGACGGCGCGGCAGCCCTCGGGATCGCCGGTCTCAACGTGACCATCCCCTTCAAACGGGACGTGTTCGAACTGGTCGACCCGGACGACCTGGCCGCGCGCATCGGCGCCGTCAACACAGTCGACTTCGCGAGCGACCCCCCGCGGGGCTACAACACCGACGCCGCCGGCGCCCGCCGAGCCCTCGGCCACCACGACGTGCCGGTGGCCGGCCGGCGCGCCGTGGTCGTCGGCGCGGGCGGCGCGGGACGAGCGGTCGCCTTCGCCCTCGCGGACGCGGGGGCCAGCGTCGCCGTCGCCAACCGGACGGCAGAGCGGGCGACCGACCTCGCGGCGGACGTGGGCGAGCCGGCGAGCGGTCACGGCCTCGACGAGGTGGCCGACCTGGTGGCGGACGCGGACGTTCTCGTGAACGCGACCAGCGTCGGCATGGAGGAGGACCGCTCGCCGGTGCCCGCCGACGCACTGCACGCGGACCTGGCCGTGATGGACGCCGTCTACGCCCCGCTGGAGACGCGACTCCTCCGCGACGCCGCCGCGGCCGGGGCGACCACCGTCGACGGGGCGTGGATGCTGCTGTTCCAGGGCGTCGAAGCCTTCGAGCGCTGGACCGACGAGGACGCGCCGGTCGCGGCGATGAACGAGGCACTCCGGGATTGCCTTTAAATACGGCGGCGTGCTAACGTCGCTCGATGGGACTGCTACGGAAGCTGAAATCGGTCTTCGGGATGGACGGGCCCGACGAGGAGGGGGCCGACGTCGCCGTGACCGTCGAACGCCGCGGGTCCGAAGAGACAGTCGAGCGACCCGTAGCCAGCGACGACGCCGGGGCGAGCGCCGACGCGTCGGGGGGAACGCCGGCCGCGAGCGACGCGGCCCCGGAGACGACCGACGAGTCGGCCGGCGCGGGGGGGTCGCCGTCCGAGGTGGGCGGGGACGCGGAGCCGACAGAACCGCCGAGCGGTGACCCGGTCACCGACGTGAAGGGCATCGGACCCTCCTACGGGGAGTCGCTGGGCGACGTCGGCGTGGAGACGGTGCCACAACTCGCGGCCGCCGACCCGGACGAGGTGGCCGAGCAGACCGGCATCTCCGCGAAGCGCATCTCCCGGTGGGTCGAGCGGGCGAAACACCGGGGCCAGTGACCGCGGGACGAATCCGTGGGTTTCTACGCCCCGCGCTCGTCTGACCGAGGCGATGACGACCGACGGAGACGCCGGAGCGGACGTCGTCGCGGTCGACGCCCTCGAACCGGAGACGACGCTGTTGTTCACGGTGGCAGAGGAGGCGACGGGCGACCACCGCGAGGCGGTGCTCGTTCCCCACGCTGACGGCGTCGCCGCGTGGCTGAACGCCTGCCAGCACATGACCCACGTCGCACTCGACGGAGGCGAGGGGGCGCCGATGCGGGACGGCGAACTCCTCTGTACGAACCACGGGGCGTACTTCGACGCCGCGACGGGGCTGTGTACCCACGGTCCCTGCGGGGGGGCCTACCTCGAACCGGTGTCGGTGCGCGTCGTGGACGGGACCGTCCGACTCGTCGACGACGCGTACGCGTTCGTCCGGACCGGCGGCCTGCCGACGGACGACGTGGACCTGGCGTCGACGTCGAACGTCGAGTTCTGAGCCGGCGGGCTACTCGATGACGAACCGGGGTTCGGCGACGTTCTCGCTCTTGCACTCGGGACACCGCGACGGGCGGTTGAGCCGGTCGTCGAAGCCGTCGAACCCGCAGTCCCGGCACTCGGGAGGCGCCGCCAGCACCTGTCGGTCGCCCGACTCGCCCGCCACGGAGCGGGCGACGTGGCCGACGTGGTCGACGGCCGCCGCCGCCGTCACGTCGAACCGCGCCGCGAGGTCGGTTGGCGTCGTCGCACCGGCCTCGAGGGCGTCGCGGATGCGCTGTCTGGTCGTCACGTCAGTGGGATCGGTCACGTCGCCGGCGGGGTCGTCGCCCGACCCGCTCGGGGAGTCCGCTGGGTCGCGCATGGTCGGGCTACGGGCCGAATGAAAAAGACCATACCGGCACGCGGACAGCAGTCTCCTATGAAGGCCGTCGTGCTGGCTGGAGGGTACGCGACGCGACTCTGGCCCATCACGAGACACCGCCCGAAGATGTTCCTCCCCATCGGGGAGTCCGTGGTCGTCGATCACGTCTTCGACGCCCTCGAGGCCGACGACCGCATCTCGGAGGTGTACGTGTCGACGAACGAGCGGTTCGCGGACGAGTTCCGCGACCACCTGGCTGCCGCGGACTACGAGAAGCCGACCCTGACCGTCGAGGACACGACCTCCGAGGACGAGAAGTTCGGCGTCGTCGGTGCGCTCGGTCAGCTGTTCGACCGGGAGGACGTCGACGAGGACACCCTCGTCATCGCCGGCGACAACGTCATCAGTTTCGCCGTCAGCGACTTCCTCGACTTCTTCGAGGAGCGGGGGGCGCCGTCGCTCGCGGCCTACGACGTCGGGAGCTACGACCGGGCACGCTCCTACGGGCTCATCGACGTCGACGGCGACCGCGTCGTGGACTTCCAGGAGAAGCCGGAGCGGCCCAAGAGCACGCTCGTCTCCATCGCCTGCTACGCGTTCACGGCGGAGACTATCCCCCTGTTCGAGGAGTACCTCGCGGCGGGCGAGAACCCGGACGAACCGGGCTGGTTCATCCAGTGGCTCCAGGACAGGCGCCCCGTCTACGCCTACAGCTTCGAGGACGCCTGGTTCGACATCGGCACGCCGGAGAGCTACCTCGACGCCGTGGCGTGGAAACTCGACGGGGAGAACCTCGTCGCCGACGACGCGTCGGTGGCCGACACCGACCTCGGGGAGAACGTCCACGTCATGTCGGGCGCCGAAGTCAGGCACTCCTCGCTCGACGACACCGTGGTCTTCCCGAACACGACCATCCACGACTGCACCGTCCGGGAGTCCATCATCGACGAGGAGACGCTGCTCCAGGGCGTCGACTTCTCCGGTGCGCTCATCGGCGCGCACACCCACATCGGCAACGGCGAGGACTGGGCCTAGACGAGTTCCGCGTGGGTGACGCGGACGCGTCCGCGAGTGCCGTCCCACGCCGTCTCCCACTCGAGTTCGAGCCGCCGGTCCATGTGTGGCCCGTCGACGACGAGCGTCTCGAACTCACCGCCCTCGCCGAGGACGTGGACGCCGTACCGGTCGTTGAGCGTCGCCAGGTCCGCGAGGGCCGCCCGGTCGAGCCGGCGTCCAAGCCACGACTCGTCGAGGCCGGCGGCGGCCACCTGAACGACGCGTATCTCGAAGCCAGCGTCGAGCATCGCGTGACCGAGTTCGAGCGGCGGTTCGCCGTACAGCGGAGCGTAACACTGCGCCCCCAGTCGGTCGCACATCCCCCGGATGCGGTCGGTCTGGTAGGCGCTCTCGACGGCGCCGGCGACCACGCCCGTCACCTCGACCGGGAGGTCCCGGAGCGCCGCCTCCAGCGGTTCGAGTTCGCGGTCGCCCTGCGCGCCGGCGTCCGTCGCGTCGTCGGCCCCGAGGTCACCCGGGTCGACGTCGACGATTGGGATGCCCATGCTCTCGGCGAGCAGCCCCGTCAGGCGCGTCTCCGGGACGTGATACATGTACGAGTCCTCGCCCGGGTGGACGGTGACGAGGCGACCCACGTCACGACCGGTGGCGAGCGCCCGGTGGAGCGCGAACGTCGAGTCCTTCCCCCCGGAGAAGAGGCTCACCCACATGGCCGCGGGTTGGGCGGCCCGCGATATACGTGCGTCGTTCACTGGGGCTCCTCGGAGTCGGCCTCTCCCTCCCCCTCGTCGAGGCGAGCGCCCCCCAGGGAGACGGCGACGCGGATGCCGACGACGCTCACGAGGACGCCGAGGACGACGAAGAGACCGAGGTGCTCCTCCGGTGAGAGCGGCCCGGCGGCGACGGTGAGCCCCGCGATCCGGACGGCGGGGACCGAGAGAGGGTCGACGACGCCGCCTCGGGCCAGGAAGTAGGCCGCGAACCCGCGGAGGACCAGGGAGACGGCGACGACGCCGAAGGGGAGGTTGAAGTACGGCGTCCGCACGCCACGGTCGGACCGGATCGCCTCGTCGAGCAGTTGCCCGGCCGAGGCCGCCAGCGCGGCGAGCGCGAGCCACGGCACGCTGTCGAAGACGAACGACATCGCGACCAGCAGCGCGCCGGTGTCGCTCGGGAGCGAGGAGACGCCGAGTGCGCCGACGAACAGGCCGATGGCCGCGAGGCCGGCCGCGACGACGTAGGTGACGATGGAGACGCGCCCTGAGTAGATGGCGTCCCGGAGCGCGCCGGGGACCTCCGCGAGGTAGGTCTCGACGCCGAGACCCTTGTAGAGGAGGAACAGGCCGAGGACGGCGGTGATGGCCGAGACGGCCACCGCCAGGCCGGTCGCCATCAGCAGCGCCGGGAACACGAGGAGGACGATGCCGACGGGGACCAGCACCGTCTCCCGGAGCTCCTCGTCCGCGAGGAACTGTTTGAGCAGGTAGTACGTCGACTCGATGTCCCGCGCCTGCCGGACGACGACCCGGTCCACGGCGTCGACGGCCACCCGGGACTCGACGATGGGGACGACGCGCTCGTCCTCGGCGCTGTCGACGACCACCACCACCGACTCGGGGTCGTACTCCTCGACGAGTGCGTCGAGTTGGGTCGCGATGGCCCGGTCCGCGCCGACGACCGACCCGGTGGCGCCCGACACCACGGCGACGGTCGCCGTCGTGTCGGCGTCGCGCAGGTCGCGCGTCACGCGGAGCGCCTCGAGGAGCGTGTTCACCCCGCTGTCCTCGGGGTCCGCGAGTCCGACGTCGACGACCAGCGACCGGACCGCCTCCCAGCCGGAGATGGGGGTCTGGAGCCCCGCCTTCCGACCGACGTCGCCGGTCCGGTCGACGACCACGACGAGCGTGTCCATCCACCGGAACGTGGGGTCGGCCGGGCTAAAAAGCCTCGCCAGTCAGCGGAACCGGAGCCGTCCGGCCCCGGAGTCGGCGCCGGCGTCGACAAACGCGCTCGCGACGCCCGCCCCGGCGGCGTAGGCCAGCGACGCGGCCCCGCCCCGGAGGCGCCGTGCGAGGCCCGCCTCCGGTTCGAAGGTCGTCACGGAGACGGGCTCTCCGAGTTCGTCCGCAAGGTAGTCCTCGACGTCGTCGTGGGTCCCGACGGCGTCGACGAGTCCCTCGTCCAGTGCGTCGCGCCCGAGGTAGACCCGAGCCTCCGTGTCGCGGACGGCGGCCTCGTCCATGTCGCGGCCCTCGGCGACTCGCTCGACGAACGTCTCGTAGAAGCCGTCGACGATGCCCTGGAGGTACTCCCGCTCCGTCTCGGTCATCTCGCGGAGCGCCACGCCGGCGTCCTTGTACTCGCCGGCGGCGAGTCGCTCGTAGGTCAGTCCCAGCCTGTCGAGGAGGTCGGCGGCGATCACCCGCGAACCGATGACCCCGATGCTGCCGACGATGGAGCCCTCGCGGCAGACGAACCGGTCACAGCCCGAGGCGATCCAGTAGCCGCCGCTCGCACAGGTGTCCGTGGCGTAGGCCACGGTCGGCCCGTCGAAGGCCGCGGCCGCGCGTCGGATGTCGTCGCTCGGGACGACCTCTCCGCCAGGCGTGTTCAGCGTCACCACGAGCGCGTCGACGTTCGAGTCCTCGTCGGCGCGTTCGAGTTGCTCGACCACCTCGTCGGCGGGGACGCCGCCGGGTTGGGCCGGCAGGACGCCGCCGCCGTCCCGGGTGATCGGGCCCTCGACGGCCACCTCCGCGACGTTGTAGTCGGGCACCAGCGAGGCCGCGACGTTGCGGCCCACGCGGGCGCCGAGGACGGCAACGGCCACCGTCGAGAGCACGCCGAGCAAGCGCGCGAGGCTCCCCTCGGTGAGGACGACGAACGCGACCCAGCCGGCGACGGCGCCGACCGCGAGTCCGACGAGCGCGATTCCGACGCGGGCGAGACGCCGCGCTGTCCCGTTGGCCATACCGCCGGGAAAACCGCGAATCGGGATAAAACTACGCCGTCAGAGCAGACCCGTCTTCTGGAGTTTCCGCAGGTCCTCGGTGTCGAGGGTCTCGCCCTGCTTGAACCGCTCGTAGATCTCCTCGGCCTCCTGCTTGGCCTCCTCGCGCTTCTGCTCGCGCTTGGACTCGCGCTTCTCCTCCTCCTGCTTGTCGAGTTCGCGGAGGCGCTTCTGGACGCGCACGAACGCCTCGTGGTGGGCGTCGGCGGCTTCCTGGGCCTCGACGAAGGCCTCGTGCATCTCGTCGGCCTCGTCGCGGATGTCGTCGGCCTCCCGGTAGGCCTCGATCATCTGGTTGTGGTGCTTCTGGGCGCGGTCGGCCAGCGTCGTCACCTTCTCGTGGTGCTTCGAGGCCTCCGCCCGGACCTCCTCGGCCTCGTCGACGAGGTCCTCGAGGTCGTCGTTCTTCTCGAGTTTGTCCTTGCGCTGGCGGTACTGCTCGCGCTTGTCCTCGATCTTCTCGATGAGTTCGCGCTCCGCCTCCGTCCCGAGGACCTCGGTCTGCTGTTTGAACTCCAGGTCCTCGATCTCCTGCTTGAGCTGCTCGAGGTCCTTGCCCTCGTCGAGTTCGAGGTCCGACTTCAGGTCGTCGACGCGGTCGAAGAGCTCGTTCGCCTTCGCGTTGAGCTCGTTGCGGACGCCCTTGTGGTCCTGGACGCGCTCGTTCAGGGTGTCGCGCTTCTCGCGGTGAGCCTGGGCCTGGTCGACCTTCTCGCGGGTCTTGGCGTTCAGCTCGTCGCGACTCGACGCGCGGGAACTCGCCATCTGATTGAGCTCGTTCCGCCGGTCGCGGAACTGGCCAGCCCGTTTGATGAGTTCGCCCTTGGAGTCGTTCTGGAGTTCTTCGTCTGTGATGAGTTCGTCTGCCGCTTCTACGTCTATCGGTTCCATTGCCTCAGCCATGTGTTCTCGCCTCTGTCCCAACCCGCATCCGGTGTCCGCGCGTGGGCGTCGCTCCGTGTGATGGAGCACACCCGTGGGAAGAATCTCGTGTCATTTGGTCGAGCGAGCGGTGCGCGGAGAACGCCGGAGCGTTCTGGTAGTACTGTCTACCGGGTCGGCGAGTTTAATAGTTACGGTCGTCTCGCCCGTGCAACGAGGTAGCACACGACACGCACGGCGTCGGACGGGACCGTCGGGGCTAAGCGGCGCGAGCGCCGACCGCGACCCATGTTGACGGAGACAGTCAGCGCTCGCGGGCACGAGAACGTCCGCGCCGCACACGAGAGCACCCTCGAGGTGACGGCCGACGACTGGCTCACCCCCGCCGGGGACTGCATCGTCGGCGTGACGGCCGACCGGACGCCGGCCGACTTCGACCGGGCCTTCGTCGAAGCCTGTCGGGACCCCGCGGCCACGGTGGTCGCGACCCTCCGGGCGGACGGTCGCGAGGCGACGGTCACCGGACGGGGCCACCCCGACCTGACGTTCGAGAGCGACCGCTCGATGGTCTGTCGCACCTCGACCTTCGTCGACGAGCGGACGGTCCTGGTCGACGCCGACCGGGCGGCCGCCGACATCGACCGCGCGCTGGTCGCGGCCCTCGCCGACGGCGCGGCCCTCACCTGCACGCTCCGTGTCGAGTGACTTTTGGTGCCCGGGCGCGCCACTCGGTCCGTGCCCGGACTCTCAGACGACGCCCTCGTCGTCCTCGTCCGCGCGGGGAGTCTCTTCCTCCTCGCGCTGGGCGCCGCCAGCGTCGCGACTGCGCGCGGGACGCTCGCGCTCGCGCAAGCCGTGGTGTTCGTCGCGATGGGGGCAGCCATCGCCTACGGCGCCTTCACCGGTCGGCTTCGCTCACGGCCCGTGCAGGTGGCGCTGACGCTCGGGGTCGCCGCCTACGGCGGGGTGCGGTACGCCGCGACGGGCAGTCTCCTCTGGGCGTTCGTCGCGGCCGGCGGCGTCGTCCTCGCGGTCCGAACGGTCCTCGGACGGTAACGGTAAGGCGGCGGTGACCGAACTCCGGCCATGGTCGACTCCCCCCTCGACGTCACCGTCCGCGTCGGCGAAGTCCTCGACGCCGAACCGTTCCCGGCGGCGCGCAAACCGGAACTCGTGAAGCTCTGGGTCGACCTTGGCGAGGAGTCCGTCCGGTCGGCGGCCCAGCTCGGCTACAACTACGACCCGTCGGCCCTCGTGGGCCGGCAGGTGCTCTGTACCACCGGCCTCGGGAGCGTCCGCATCGCCGGGTGGAAGTCGGAGGCCCTCACCGTCGGCGTCCCCGACGCGGACGGCCACCCCGTCCTGGTCACGCCGGACGAGGGGGTGCCCCTCGGCGGCGAACTCTACTAGTGCTGGAAGAACTCGACGAGGACGCCGCCCGTCGAGTCCGGGTCGAGGAAGGCGATGTCGTGGCCCCAGGCGCCCTCGCGCGGTTCCTCGTCGACGAGGTCGACGCCGAGCGACCGGGCGTGGTCGAGTGCGGCAGGCAGGTCCCCCGTCTCGAAGCCGAGGTGGTGGACGCCCGGGTCGTTCGCCGCCAGGTACCGTCCGATGTCGCTGTCCTCGTCGACGGGTTCGAGGAACTCGAGGTAGGTGTCGCCGACGTCGAGGAAGACGAAGTGGATGCCGTCGCCCTCCTCGTGGACCACCTCGGCGTCGAGGAGGTCACGGTACAGAGCGGCGAGGGCGTCCGCGTCGGTGGTCGCGATGCCCGCGTGGTCGAGTCGCATGCCGGGGTCGACACGTCCGCCCCGGATAACCGTTCCCCCGACCGGGAGAGCTTTGGCGCGCACCGCCCAACTGCCGCCGATGGCGGACGGCGACGACCCCGAACCCGCCGAGAACATCTCGGGCGGCGACGGTGGCGGTAGTGCGGCGGCCCCCTTCGGGACCGGCGAGGCCGCGACGCGCGCGGAAGCCGTCGTCGACCGCCTCGGCGACCTGTACTGGACCAAGACCTACGGCGGGCAGGCGGCCTTCGAGTGCCTCGTGCGGACCATCCTCTCGCAGAACACCGCCGACGCGGTGAGTCAACCGGCCCACGACGCCCTCACGGCGCGGTACGGCCCCGGCGGCGAGGCGGACGGGGCGGGTGACCTCGCCGCGAACCTCGCCGCCGCGGACCGCGAGACGCTGGCGGCCACCATCTCGGGGGCGGGCCTCCACAACCAGAAGGCCGAACGCATCGTCGCCATCGCCCGCGAGGTGGTCGACGCGTACGGCGGCGCCGACGGCTTCGACGCGTACGTGACCGAGAGCGACCCCGGGGAGGTCCGCGAGCGACTGCTCGACTACGCCGGGGTCGGGCCGAAGACGGCGGATTGTGTCCTCCTGTTCGCCGGCGGGCGCGACGGCGTCTTCCCCGTCGACACCCACGTCCACCGCATCTACCGCCGCCTGGGGGTCGCACCGCCGGACGCAGACCACGAGGCGGTCCGCGAGGCCCTCGAACGGGACGTGCCCCCGGAGAAATGTGGCTTCGGCCACACCGCGACCATCCAGTTCGGCCGGGAGTACTGCACCGCGCGGACCCCGGCCTGTCTCGACGACCCCGAGGCGTGTCCGCTCTCCGACCTGTGCGACAGGATGGGCGTCGACGATGAGGCCGGCGAGGTCCTCGACCCCGCCGAGGCGGCGGAGTGAGTCAGGACCCTCGCCTCACCGCGACCATCCCACCGAGGACCAGCAGGAAGGAGAGGAGCGAGAGGTTCGGAATCGTCAGCCCGACCACGCGCATCAGCACCGCCGAGCACCCGCCGAACGTGCACGTAGCGCCGGTGTCGGCCACCTGCAGGTAGGAGTGGTAGGTGGCGACGGCGGCGCCGAGCGCGGCGAGGGGCAGGACCGTCCGATAGACGGCGGGGCGGTCCTCGACGGCGGCGACGCCGAGGACGACCACCAGCGGGTACATCAGGATCCGCTGGTACCAGCAGAGTTCGCAGGGGACCAACCCCAGGCCGAGGCTGAGGTAGAGGCTCCCGGCCGTGGCGACCGCGGCGACGGCGGCCGTCCCGGCCAGGAGGCGGCGAGCGTCCGGGGTCACACTACTCGATATCACGGCGAGGGGCTAAATCCTTCCCGACCATCTTTTTCCGTGGGGGTTTCCTCGCTCGCTGCGCTCGCTGCGGGAACCCCCCGCCGCAAAAACATGGATGAAAAAGGCGCGACCATCTTTTTCCGCCTCGGGTCCGCGCGAAGCGCGAACCGCTCGCCGCAAAAACATGGATGAAAAAGGCCGAGCGCTCCGCGCTCGGTGAAACTCGCCTTCGGCGAGTACAGGGGGACCGCACCGCACCGTACCGCATCGCCCGCACACCGCTTTCGTGCCGGTCACCCGAGCCAGCGAGCGTGGTGCGCGTCAGCGCACCCGAGAGCGGACCGGAGACGGTGGTATACCGGCACGGCCAACGAAGCGCGGCCGGCAGGCCCCCCGCCTGGCGGACATGAAAAGGGCGAGCGCGGACCCGTGTCAGGAAGGACCGGGTCCGCGCGAGGGCTTTCAGAGGAAGCGGAAGGTCTCCAGGTTCTTCGGCGCGAACGTCCGCATGTTGAACTCGTGATAGAGCGCAGAGGAGAGGTCCTGCACGGACCGCTCGTCGCCGTGGACGCAGAGCACCTTCTCGGGGCGCGGGTTCATCGTCCGCACGAAGTCCATCAGTCCCTGCCGGTCGGCGTGGCCGGAGAAGCCGTCGACCGTCTCGACGTTCATGTGCAGCGAGAGGGTGTTCGAGCGGCCGTGCTCACCGCGGACGGGAATCTCGTCCCAGCCGTTCTGGATGCGCCGACCCAGCGTCCCCTGGGCCTGGTAGCCGACGAACACGAGCGAGTTCTCGGGGTCGCCCCCGACGTGGCGGAGCCACGACATGATGGGCCCGCCCGTGATCATCCCGGACGTCGAGAGGATGATACAGGGGTCGCCGCCCGCGACCTCCTCGCGCTCGTCCTCGCCGCCGTCGATGTGGTTGAACTGCTCGGCGAGGAAGGGGTTCTCGTCCTCGTGGAAGATGCGGTCGCGCAAGTCGTCGCGGAGGTACTCGGGATAGGTCGTGTGGATGGCGGTTGCCTCCCAGATCATCCCGTCGAGGTGGATTGGCATGGTCGGAATCTTGCCCGTGCGCATCGCCTCCTCGAGGACGAGCATGATCTCCTGAGAGCGCCCGACGGCGAACGCGGGGATGAGGACCTTGCCGCCCCGGTCGTGGACCTCGTTGACGACGTCGACCAGTTTTCGCTCGGAGTCCTCCTGATCGGTCTGGTAGTCGTTTCGACCGCCGTAGGTCGACTCCAGAACCAGCGTCTCGACCCGGGGGAAGTCGTTGACTGCGCCGTTGAACAGGCGCGTGTTCCGGTAGTGGATGTCCCCCGAGAAGGCGACGTTGTAGAGGCCGTCTCCGATGTGAAAGTGCGCGATGGAACTGCCGAGGATGTGGCCGGCGTTGTGGAGCGTCAGCTTCACGTCCGGCGCGATGTCGGTGACGTCGCCGTACTCCAGCGGGATGGTGTGCTTGATGGCTTCGCGGACCATCTCGGACTCGTAGGGCGGGTTTCGTCCCTCCTTGGCGGCCACGTCGAGGTAGTCCAGGGTGAGCAGACCCATCAGGTCCCGCGAGGGTTCGGTGGTGTAGATGGGGCCGTCGTAGCCGTACTTGAACAGCAGGGGGACCAGCGCCGAGTGGTCGAGGTGGGCGTGCGTGAGGACGACGGCGTCGAGACTGTTGAGCGGCGTCGCCTCGGGGACGTGGAGGTAGGGCACCTCGTCTTCGGCGCCGGGCTTGTCCCCGCAGTCGATGAGGACGCGCGTCTCGGGCGTCGAGAGGATGAAGGAGGCGCGACCCACCTCGCGACAGCACCCCAGCGTGGAGATGCGGACGTACTCGTCGTCCGACATCTCCTGGCGGTGGATCTGGCGGCCCACCCGCTCTAAGATGTCGCGGCGCTCCTCTCGCTCCTGCTTCAGGAAGTTCCGCACGTTCGAGACCGTCGAGGACTCGATCGGCGGCGTGCGGACCACCTCCGGCGTCCACCCGACCTCCTGGGTGATCTGACGGAGCGTCGACCCGTGGCGACCGATGACCATCCCCGGCTTCTGGGCCTCGATGACCACCTCGCCGGTGTCCTCGTGGAAGTCGAGGTCGGTCACGCCGGCCTCTTCCGGGATGACGCGCAACACCGTCTCGCGGGCCTCGCTCGGGGGCGACAGCACGTCCGGGTCGGGCCGGACCGTGATTCGCTTGCGCAGTTTCGACGCGAGTCGCCGAATCAGGTCGCCGTCCTGCGCGAACCGCTTCGGGTGGCGCGTGTAGACGACCAGCTCCGGGCCCTCGTATTTGACCTCCGTCACCGAAATGTCGGAGGGGATCTCCTGTGCAATCGTCTCGCGTAAATCTTCGAGTTGCTTTTCGACGGAACTCATAGTAAGCGACGTCCAGTGTGCGGGTTCCGGCGCCCCGAGCGACCGTGCCACGCCCGTCTCGGCGTCCCCCGAACCGGGGGTGCGGACGTGCGTCGGAAAACGGGGCTCCGTGTCAACATACCAACTGCCGCGGGTGACGTGTGGTTCCCGCCACGGCGGCGGGGGAGAGATGTGGGAAAACCCGCTTACCTACCGGTAGTGGCGTGGGATTATAAAAGCCTTCGCAATACCGTCAACCATGCGCGTCACGCCAGCCACCGTGGCCGAGGAGTACCGCTGGGTCCGGGACCGAGGGGACGTCGTCGTCCCACTGATCAACGAGGTGCGGTCGAATCTCGGCCGGGCCTTCGAGACGGACGTCGGGGAGGTGAGCCCCGACGCCTACCGGGCCGCGGTCGACGAGGTGTTCGCCGACGGCGACCTGGCGGTCAACGTCGCGGCCCTCGTGGGACTGCTCCGCGAGGTGGACGTGACCGACGACTATCCGGGGTTCGTCGTCGACGAGTTCCTCGGGCGCGAACTCGCCGCGATGCTCGCGGGCCAGCAACCGCTCAGGCTGCTCGGAGAGGCGACGTTCCACTACACCGACGTGCACGTCCACGGCACCGACGCGCCGGCGGGAGCCGACGACCTGGACGCCGCCCTCGCAGCGGGCTTCCAGACGCGGCTCCCCGGATGGGCGTGGACGGCGGGCGAGAGCCCCTTCGGCGTCTAGTGGGTCTCGGTGGGTGAGGGCGCGACGAACTGGCCGTCCTCGTCGAACGCGACCGGTTCGGGCTCCTCGAGCACCCGCAGGTCGTCCCGGTCGCGGGCCGCCTCGACGAGCGCCGGCGAAGCGTACAGCTGTTCGAGGTGCATCGTATCGGTGATGCGGAGCGTGCGAACCGCCTCGGGGCCGACGACCCCGATGGTGGAGTGTGCCGCGACGACGCCCGCGCGGTCGGAGGTCACCGTCGGCGGGATGCGCGCGCCCTTCGGGGTGCTGGCGGTGAGCGTGTTGATGACCGAGTCCTGCCAGGTCAGGTCCCCCATGAAGTCGGCGTGGAGGAAGTCGGCGATGCCGGTGCCGGTGCCGTTGCCGTGGGAGGCGGGCGTCAGGCCGCGCAGGAAGATGCGCGAGACGTCGGGCCCGCGTTCGGGTTCCGGTTCGACGCCGTAGCCCCGACGACCCACGACGTTGGGGTCCATCCCCGACCCGGAGATGTCCTTGCCGGCCCGGTCGACGACGAGGACGTCCACCTCGTCGAAGGGGATGGTCGGCAGCATCTCGTAGGACTCCTCCAGGAGTTCGGCCTCACGGCCGAGAAAGCCCGCCGGGGGGATCCCTTCGATGATCGCGGTGTCGTCGTGCTGGTCCTCGACGACGGCCACGCCGCCGACCACGGGGAGGGAGTCCAGGATCTGGGAGGCGATTTCGGGGATCATGTTGCGGAACGACCAGTCGACGGCCCACTCGTGGGCCATCTTGGCGCCGCGCTGCTTGCCCATGCCGATGACGAGCATCTTCGAGAGCCCCGACTCGACGTCGCCGTCGAAGTCGGTGTGGGCCTTGATGCGGTTCACGGGCAAAATGCCGTCCGCGGCGGCCGCGTTCGCGTCGCTGTAGACGGGCACGTCGCGGTCCGGGGTGCGACCGACCTCCTCGACCTCCATCGTCGCGCGGATCTCACAGCCGACGTGTGCCTCGGTGACGCCGAGGCCCTCCAGCACCTCGCGCTGGCCCTCGGCGGTGGCGCCGCCGTGTGAGCCCATCGCCGGGAAGACGAACGGCTCGTAGCCGCGGTCCGTCAGCCCCTCGACGACGCCGCGGATCAGTTCTGGCACGTTCGCGATGCCGCGCGACCCGGCGCCGACGGCGATCTCGCCCCCGTCGGGCACGGCCGAGAAGTCGAGGGTAGCCACTTCAGCGGCCGCGCGGTCGGCCACCTCGTCGGCGGGGATGGGGTCCGTCTCCCACACCTGCTCGACCACGCCCAGTTCGGGCAGCTCCCGGTCGCCGCAGGCCTCCAGTATCGTCTCCTCCGGAATCGGTTCGACGTGTGGCGTGCCGTCAGTCTGTCTCGACATGTCTCCGGCAAGGGCGGGAGGGGTCTTAGTTCAGACGAAGGGGTCCTGGGGGTCGACCGGCGTGCGCGGATCCTTGCCGGCGAGGACCGCAGCGGCGTCGGCGGCGACCCGCCGGGAGAGCTCCTCGCGGGCCTCCTCGGAGTACCACGCGACGTGGGGCGAGAGGATCACGTCGTCGCGGTCGAACAGCGGCGACGCGTCGGGCGGTTCTTCGGGCATGACGTCGACGCCGGCCCGGGCGAGTTCGCCGTCCGCGAGCGCGGCGGCGAGGGCGTCGGTGTCCACGACCGGGCCGCGCGAGGTGTTGACGAAGACGGCGTCTTCGCGCATGGCGGCGAACGCCTCGGCGTCGAAGAGCCCCCGCGTCTCCTCGGTGAGGGGGACGTGGACCGAGAGGACGTCCGACTCGGCGAGCAGGGTCTCGAAGTCGACCTTCTCGACGCCGTACTCGGCCATCTCCTCGGCGTCGACGTAGGGGTCGTAGGCCGCGACGGTCATCCCGAAGCCAGCGATCTTCCGGGAGAGCCGCCGGGGGATCTTCCCGAAGGCCGCGAGGCCGAGCGTCCGCCCGCGCAACCGGCGGAGGGGGCGGCCGGCCGCCCAGTCCCACTCGCCGGCCCGGACCGACGCGTCGTAGGCCGAGAGGTTCCGGACGCAGGCCAGCGCCAGCGAGAGCGCGTGTGTCGTCACCTCGTCGACGCAGTAGTCCGGGACGTTCGTCACGACGACGTCGCGGTCGGCGGCGGCCTCGACGGCCACGTTGTCGACGCCGATTCCACACCGCCCGACCACGCGGAGGTCGGAGGCGTCGTCGAGGACGGCCGCGGTGACCGGGGTCGTCGAGTCGACGAGGAGTGCGTCCGCGTCCGCGACGGCCTCGCGTACCTCGGCCTCGGTGTGGGCGTCGATGACCGTCACCTCGGCGTCCACGGCCGCCAGTTCCTCGCGAATCACGTCGAGGTCCACCACGTCGCTCGCGGAGACGAGCACCTTGTAGGGCATGACAGTCCTGACAACTGCGGCCGGGGAGAAAAGCCCTGCCGGTGGTCGGGGCCGCGAACCCGGACCCGATCGCTGACGGCCTATCGCGGGCTTTTAACCCCCGGCCCGCCGACCCACCCGGTAATGGGCGAACAGGAACTCGGCATCACCGAATCGAAGGCACACAGCCCCGGGGAGTGGTACGCGGAGGTCGTCCAGAAGGCGGGCCTCGCGAGCTACGCCCCCATGAGCGGGTTCATCGTCACGCGGCCGCGGGGCTACGAACTCTGGGAGCGACTGCAGGGCCACCTCGACGCCTGGTTCAAGGACACGGGCGTACAGAACGCCTACTTCCCGATGTTCATCCCGGAGTCCTACCTCGAACGGGAGAAAGACATCGTCGAGGGCTTCGACCCCGAGGTGGCGTGGGTCACCCACGGCGGCCACGACGAACTGGAGGAGCGCCTGGCGGTCCGCCCGACCAGCGAGAGCATCATCGCGCCGTACCTCGCGCAGTGGGTCCGCTCGCACCGCGACCTGCCCCTCCGGGTGAACCAGTGGTGCTCGGTCGTGCGCTGGGAGGCCACCGAGACCAAGCCGTTCTTCAGGACCAAGGAGTTCCTCTGGCAGGAGGGCCACACCGCCCACGAGACCCGCGAGGACGCCTGGGCGGAGACGGTCCGGCGCCTCGACCAGTACGAGGACCTCTACGAGGAGGTGCTCGCGATGCCGGTCCTCCGCGGGCGCAAGCCTCCCCACGACAAGTTCCCCGGTGCGGACACCACCACGACGGTGGAGGCACTGATGCCCGACGGCAAGAGCGTGCAGGGCGGCACCAGCCACTACCTCGGGCAGTCCTTCGCGGAGGCGTTCGACATCACGTTCGCCGACGCCGACGAGGAAGAGCGGGTCGCCCACACCACCTCGTGGGGCCTCTCCTGGCGCGCCATCGGCGCCCTGGTGATGACCCACAGCGACGACCAGGGCCTGGTCCTGCCGCCGACGGTGGCGCCCGAACAGGTCGTCGTCGTCCCGATCTGGCAAGAGGACACCAGAGACGAAGTGCGCCAGTACGCGACGGGACTCGCCGCGGACCTCGAAGACGCCGGCGTGCGCGTCCACCTCGACGACCGCGACGAGCGCAATCCCGGCTTCAAGTTCAACGAGTGGGAACTCAAGGGCGTGCCGGTCCGCCTCGAGGTGGGGCCCAACGAGGTGGCGGACGGCGAGGTCACCGTGGTCCACCGGCCGGACGGCGACCAGACCGTCGAGGACCGCGCCGGCGTCGTCGACGCCGTCGCCGACCACCTCGACGCCGTCTACGAGAAGCTCTACGACGCCGCCGCGGACCGCCTCGACGAGAACGTGCGCGAGGCCGAGAGCGTCCCCGAGATACTCGGGACCATCGGCAAGCACGGCGGCTACGTCAAGGCCGGGTGGTGTGGGGACGAGGCCTGCGAGACGGTGATCAAAGACGAGATCGCCGCGGAGATCGTCATGGTCCCCTTCGCGGAGGACGCCGACCCGGTCCACGAGGAGTGTGCCGTCTGCGGCGACGAGGCGACGGAGACGGCGTACTTCGCGAAATCTTACTGATCGATTAGGCCATTAAACGCATATAAGGATTATTAGTCGTCCCTTATAGTAAGAGGGAAGGCGATATATGGGGGCGCACGTGAGACACGCACATGCGAAGAGACGGCACCGTGAGCGGGAGTGAGCGCCTGCTCGCGGACCCATCCGACTCTCGGGACAACTGCGGCGTAGGGGTAGTGATGGACCTCGACGGCGGGCGGGACCACGACGTGGTCGCCGACGGCCTCGAACTCCTCGCGAACCTCGAACACCGCGGCACGACCGGTGCGGAAGAGAACACCGGCGACGGGGCGGGCATCCTGCTCCAGACGCCCCACGAGTTCGTGGCCGACGTCGTCGACGTCGACCTGCCCGAGGTGTACGCCGTCGGCTCGCTGTTCTTCCCGACGGACGACGACGCCCGCGAAGCCCTCCAGGACCGCGTCGAGTCGGTCCTCGCGGACGCCGGCGTCGAGGTTCTCGCGTGGCGGGACGTCCCGACCGACAACTCTAACCTCGGGCGGACGGCGCTGGCCTCCGAACCCGACGTCCGCCAGTGCGTCGTCGCACCGACCGACGGGATGACCGTCGACGACTTCGACCGCGCGCTCTACGTCGGCCGCCGGTCCCTCGAGAACGACGTCGAGTCCTCGGACCTCGACGGCGCCGACCGCTTCTACGTCTGCTCGCTCGACCGCCAGACCCTCGTCTACAAGGGTCTCCTGAAGGGCGACCAGGTCACCGGCTACTACCCCGACCTGTCTGACGACCGCCTCACCTCCAACTTCGCGATGGTCCACGCCCGCTTCTCGACGAACACGCTCGGTGCGTGGCACCTCGCCCACCCCTACCGGCGCATCGTCCACAACGGCGAGTTCAACACCATCCAGGGCAACATCAACTGGATGCGGGCCAGGGAGACGGACCTCGCACCGCCCGCGGACAGCGACTGGACGGCCGAGGAACTCGAGGCGCTCAAGCCCATCATCAACGACCCCGACCAGTCCGACACCGCCTCGGTCGACAACGCGCTCGAACTCCTGATGGAGACGGGGCGTGACCTGCCCCACGCGCTCCGGATGCTCATCCCCGAGGCCTGGCGCGACGACCGCAACCGCGTCGACGAGGACCGGAAGGCGTGGTACGACTTCCACGCCTCGCTGGTCGAACCGTGGGACGGGCCGGCGCTGGTCGTCGCCACGGACGGCGACCGCATCGGTGCGGTGCTGGACCGCAACGGCCTCCGGCCCTGTCGCTACGAGGTGACGACCGACGACCGCCTCGTGATGGCCTCCGAGATCGGCGCGCTCGACACGCCCGCCTGCGACGTGGAGACGCGCGGGCGCCTCCAGCCGGGCCAGCTCTTCCTCGCGGACCCCGAGGCGGGGACGGTCCGCTCCGACGAGGCGGTGTTCGACCACCTCGTCGACGACCGGTACGCCGAGTGGGTCGAGGAGGAGCAGGTCCACTTCGACGACGTGGCCGACGGCGCCGCGGAGAGCGCCCTCCCGCAGGACCGCGTCGACCACCTCCGCGCCCACCAGGCCGCCTACGGCTACACCTGGGACGAACTCGACAACCTCATCGAGCCGATGGCGACCGACGGGAAAGACCCCGTCGGGTCGATGGGCGACGACACGCCGCTGTCGGTGCTCTCGGACTTCAACCGGCCGCTGTTCACCTACTTCAAGCAGCTGTTCGCGCAGGTGACCAACCCGCCGGTCGACAACATCCGCGAGGACCTCGTGTTCAGCCTCGAGACGCGCCTCGGGATGCAGAACAACCTCCTCGACGAGTCGCCCACCCACGCCCGCCAACTGGTGCTCGACTCGCCCGTCCTGACCGACGCCGAGACGGCGTCGATCAAGGAGATGACCGACAACGGGCTCACGGCCGCCACGGTCGACATGACCTTCGAGCGCGGGACGGACCTCGAGGCGGCCATCGAGGACCTGCGCGAGGCGGCCGTCGCCGCCATCGAGGACGGCAACGAGGTCCTGGTCCTCTCCGACCGCGCGGCCGGCCCCGACCGCGTGCCGATCCCCAGCCTGCTCGCGACCGGCGCGGTCCACCACCACCTCGTGCGGAACGGCCTGCGAAATCACGCCGGCCTCGTCGTCGAGTCGGGCGACCCGCGGGCGGTCCACCACGTCGCCACGCTCGTCGGCTACGGCGCCGGCGCCGTCAACCCCTACCTCGCCTACCAGACCATCGAGGACGTCGTCGCCGGCCCGGACGGCGCCGACCCCGAGGAGGCCATCTCGGCCTACGTGAAGGCGCTTGAGGACGGCCTGCTCAAGACGATGTCCAAGATGGGCATCTCAACCGTCGAGAGCTACCGCGGCGCACAGATCTTCGAGGCGGTCGGCCTCGACTCGGACCTCGTCGCCGAGTACTTCGAGGGGACGACCAACCGCACCGAGGGCATCGGCATCGCCGAGATCGAGGACGACCTCCGCGAGCGCCACGCGGAGGGCTTCGAAGACCACGCGGAGGACCTCGACCGGGTGGGCGAGTACGAGCACCGCTCGAACGGCATCTTCCACCAGTGGAACCCGCGGACCGTCAACACGCTCCAGCAGGCGGTCCGCCAGGGGGACTACGAGACCTACCGGGAGTTCGCCGAGATGATCAACGACCAGCAGCAGAACCTCCAGACGCTGCGGGGGCTGCTGGAGTTCGACAGCGACCGCGACCCGGTGCCACTCGAGGAGGTCGAGTCCGTCGAGCGGATCGTCAAGCGGTTCGCCACCGCCTCGATGTCGATGGGCAGTCTCTCGCCGGAGGCCCACGAGAACCTCTCGGTGGCGATGAATCGCCTCGGCGCAAAGTCGGGCAGCGGCGAGGGCGGCGAACCCCCCGAGCGGTTCGGCACGGAGCGGGAGTGCAACATCAAGCAGGTCGCCTCGGGACGATTCGGCGTCACCAGCGAGTACCTCGCCGCCAGCGAGGAGATACAGATCAAGATGGCACAGGGCTCCAAGCCCGGCGAGGGCGGCCACCTGCCCGGTCACAAGGTGAACGAACTCATCGCCCACACCCGGCGCACGGTCCCGGGGGTCGGGCTCATCTCCCCGCCGCCCCAGCACGACATCTACTCCATCGAGGACCTCAAGCAACTCATCCACGACCTGAAGGCGTCGAACCCGCAGGCGGACATCAACGTCAAACTCGTGGCGGAGGCCGGCATCGGCACCATCGCCGCCGGCGTCGCCAAGGCCAACGCCGACGTCGTCCACATCTCGGGGCACTCCGGCGGCACCGGCGCCTCGCCGAAGACCAGCATCAAGAACGCGGGCCTGCCGTGGGAACTCGGGCTCTCGGAGGCCAACCAGATGCTCCGGTCTACCAGGCTCCGCTCGCGGGTCAAACTCGCCGTCGACGGCGGATTCAAGACCGGTCGCGACGTCGCCGTCGCCGCGCTGCTGGGCGCCGAGGAGTACGTCTTCGGCACCGGCCCCCTGGTCACCGAGGGCTGCGTGATGGCGCGGCAGTGCCACACGAACACCTGTCCGGTCGGCGTCGCCACCCAGAACCCGGACCTGCGCGCCCGGTTCCCCGGCGAGCCGGCGCACGTCATCAACTACATGCAGTTCATCGCGCAGGAGCTCCGCGAGATCATGGCCGAACTGGGCTTCCGCACCGTCGACGAGATGATCGGTCGGGTCGACACGCTGACCCAGCGCGTGGCCGTCGACCACCCCAAGGCGCGCACCCTCGACCTCTCGTCGGTGCTCGCCGAACCCGAGGGCGAGTCGGGCCGGCGCAAGACCCGCGCCCAGAAGCACGAGATCGACGACCAGCTCGACACCGACATCATCGAGGCCGCCGACGACGCGATACGCGGCGGCGACCCCGTGGAACTGGACCTGTCCATCTCGAACCGCGACCGCGCCGTCGGCGCGACGCTCTCGCACGCCATCTCGCGGCGGTACGGCTACGACGGCCTCGCTGACGACGCCGTGACGGTCAACTTCGAAGGGAAGGCCGGCCAGAGCTTCGGCGCCTTCCTCGCGAACGGCACCACCTTCACGCTGGACGGCGCGGCGAACGACTACGTCGGCAAGGGTCTCTCCGGCGGGAAACTCGTGCTCACGACGCCCGAAGACGCCGCCTACGAACCCGAGGAGAACACGCTCATCGGGAACGTCGCGCTCTACGGCGGCACGAGCGGCGAGGCCTACATCAACGGCGTCGCCGGCGAGCGGTTCGCCGTCCGCAACTCCGGCGTGCGAGCCGTCGTCGAGGGCGTCGGGGACCACGGCTGTGAGTACATGACCGGCGGCATCGTGGCCGTCCTCGGCGAGACCGGGAAGAACTTCGCCGCTGGCATGTCCGGCGGCGTCGCCTACGTCTACGACCCCGACGGCGACTTCGAGACCCGGGCCAACACCGACATGGTCCGCCTCTCGGCCGACCTCGAGGAGAAGGACCACCGCGCACTCCGCCGCCTGGTCGAGAACCACGCGGCCTACACCGACAGCGACCGCGCGACCGCGCTCCTCGCTGACTGGGAGCGGGCCCGCGAGCAGTTCGTCAAGGTGATGCCCGACGCCTACGCGGAGGCCATCGCGGAGCGGCCGGAGGACGACGCGCGGAGTTCCCTGCCGGAAGCCGCTCCCGCCGCTGTCGACGGCGACGCGGTCCCCGGTAGCGCCGACTGACCACCCGGACTTTTCTCCCGCGGCGTCGACCGTCCGACATGACCTTCGAGTCGGCGCTCGTCCTCGGCGGGACGCGATTCATCGGCCGGTACGCCGTCGAGGAGTTGCTCGCCCACGACTACGCCGTGACGCTGTTGACTCGCGGCGAACATCCGAACCCGTTCGCGGACGACGACCGGGCCGACCACGTCGAGGGCGACCGCACGGAGGCGACGACGCTCCGGGCCGCCGCGCTCTCGGTCGACCCCGACGTCGTCGTCGACACGTCCGCCTACCACCCGGCGGCCGTGCGCGCCGCGACGGACGCGTTCGCCGACGCGGGCGCCTACGTCTACGTCTCCAGCGGCGACGCCTACGCGGCCGAGGAGGTGCCCAAGCGCGAGGGCGAGACGCCGCTGCGGCCCTGCACCGAGGAGCAAGCGACCGACGACGGCCACGAGACATACGGCAACCGGAAGGCCGCGGGGGACCGCGCCGTCTTCGAGGCCGCCGCCGACGGCGTGCGCGCGATGAGCGTCCGTCCCACCGTCGTCTACGGCCCCCACGACTACACGGGTCGGCTCGCCTACTGGGTCGACCGGGTCGCCGCCCACGACCGGGTCGTGGTCCCGGGAGACGGTCAGAACCTCTGGCACCGCGCCTACGTCGCCGACGTGGCGCGGGCCCTCCGCGTCGTCGCGGAGGCGGGGGCGGGCGGCGAGGCCTACAACGTCGGCGACCGGCGACTGCGGACGCTCGCGGACCTGGTCCGCGACGTAGCCGACGTGCTCGACGCCGACGTCGAGGTCGTGCCCGCCAGCGCCCGCGAACTCTCCGTCGCCGGCCTCTCGCCCGAGGAGTTCCCGCTCTACCGCGAGTACCCACACGTCCTCGACACGACGAGGCTGTCGGCGCTCGGGTGGACGAGCACGCCGAACGACGACGCCCTCGCCGAGACGGTCCGGACCCACCGCGACGGCGACGAGTCTGCGGCGGCCGACGTCGGCCCCGACCGAGACATCGAGGAGCGCGTGCTGGGCGTCCTCGACACGCTCTGAGGCGGGGGCGAGTCGGAAACGGACGGCACCGAGGATCAAGGGCGTCTTTGAGCCACGGTAACGAATTTCGGGGTGGCGACGTGAACGGCGACGTGCGCATGCTTCGACGCAGATTCCTCCGGGCGCTCCCCGGATCGATGCCGGTTCTCGGCGGGTGCGCGACGGCGAGCGACCCCGTGACGGACGACGCCACGTCCGCGAGTCCGACGAGCGACCCCACGACGGCCCCGACGACCGACCGGTCGGTGCAGGCCACGTCCGCGAGTCAGACGTCGACCGACACGTCGACCACGCGGGAGCGCACGACCGACGGGGACGCCCGGGAGACGGCCGCGGACGAGGCCCTCGTCGTCGAGTCCGTCGCCCCCGTCTCCGGGACGAACGTGAACGTCGGGGCCCGCGGTGTCGCGACGAACACCGCCGGACGGTGGCTCGTCGACTGTGAACTCGCCGTGTCCGGTGAGGTGGGCGGACAGACCTTCGAGACGAGGGCGACGAGGAGTCCGCTCGCACCACACGGCAGGTGGGAGTGGACGGTGCCGTTCGGCCGGCGTGCGGACGCCCTCGACGACGACAGCCCCGAGGGCATCGCCGTCGAGACCAGCGCCGCGTTCATGGAGTGGGGCTGAGCGGGGCCGGGGTCGCGTCGCGACCCCGCCGCGGCGAGCGGTGACGGGGGACCAGGCGAGCGTCGCCGTCGTCGAAGCCTTGGAAACACCTTTCAGGGCGCTCCGGATACTCACGGGCATGTTCGAGAAGTCGGCGTGGATCCGCCTCCCGCGGAGCGTGGTCGTCGGCCACGACGTCCTCGACGCCGCCGTCGAGGTTGTCGAGCGGACCGGGGGCGGTCGGCCGCTGGTCGTCACCAGCCCCACGCCACGCGACGTGGCCGGGGAGCGACTCCTCGCGGCCTTCGCGGACGCGGGCCTCGACCCGGCGATCGTCGAGATACGCGAGGCCAGTTTCGACGCCGTCGAGCGGGTGAGCGACGCCGCGTCCGAGGACGACGTCGGCGTCCTCGTCGGCGTGGGCGGCGGCAAGGCCATCGACGTCACGAAGATGGCCGCCGACCGACACGGCCGGGAGTTCGTCTCCGTGCCGACGGCGGCCAGCCACGACGGCATCGTCAGCGGGCGGGCTTCCGTCCCGGAGGGCGACACCAGACACAGCGTCGCCGCGGACCCGCCGCTGGCCGTGGTCGCCGACACGGGCGTCCTCGCGGACGCGCCCTGGGAGCTGACGACCGCTGGCTGTGCGGACATCATCTCCAACTACACGGCGGTCAAGGACTGGCGCCTCGCGGAGCGACTGCAGGGCGTCGAGTACTCCGAGTACGCCGCCGCGCTCTCGGAGATGACCGCCGAGATGCTCGTCGACAACGCCGACTCCATTCGCCCGGGCTTAGAGGAGTCCGCCTGGGTGGTCGTGAAGGCGCTTGTCTCCTCGGGCGTCGCGATGTCCATCGCGGGCTCCTCCAGGCCGGCCTCGGGGGCCGAGCACCTGTTCAGCCACCAGCTCGACCGCATCGCGGCCACGCCGGCGCTCCACGGCCACCAGGTCGGAGTGGGCGCCATCATGGTCGAGTACCTCCACACCGGCCAGGACGGCGCGTGGCGCGCGGTCCGGGACGCGCTGGCCTCAATCGACGCGCCGACGACGGCAGCGGACCTCGGCATCGACCCGGAGGACGTCGTCGAGGCGCTGACCGCCGCCCACCGGGTCCGGGACCGATACACCATCCTCGGGAACGGGATGCGCCGCTCGGCCGCCCGCGAGGTGGCGACCCGGACCGGCGTCATCTGAGCGGGACCACCTTTAGGACACCGCGGGTCCTCGCTCGCCCATGGACGTCGAACGCCACGTCGAACCGCTGGCAGCGGTCGCGGCGTCGCTGCGGTCGGGCGAGCGCGACCCCCACGAGTACGTGAGGACGCTCCTCGACCGGGCGGCGACCCTCGACCCCGAGATTCGGGCGCTCTGCGAGGAACCGGACCGCGAGGAGCGGGTGCGCGCGGACCTCTGTGCGACGGTCGAGCGGTTCGACGGTGGCGACCGGCCGCCCCTGTATGGAGTGCCGGTCGGCGTCAAGGACATCGTCGACGTGCGCGGGTTGCTGACGCGGGCGGGGTCGGACGTGCCGCCGACCGAACTCACCGGCGAGGAGGCCTCGGTCGTGCGTCGCCTCCGCGAAGCGGGGGCGGTGCCGATGGCCAAGACGGTGACGACCGAGTTCGCCTACATGGCGCCCGGGCCGACGCGGAACCCGCACGCGCTGGCCCACACGCCCGGCGGGTCCTCCTCCGGGTCGGCCGCGGGCGTCGCGGCGGGCCTGTTCCCCCTCGCCATCGGCAGTCAGACCGGCGGGTCGGTCCTCCGACCGGCGGCGTTCTGCGGCGTCGTGGGGTTCAAGCCGACGTACGACCGCATCCCGACCGACGGCGTGGTCCCGGCGGCCCCGTCGCTGGACACGCTGGGCACGTTCACTCAGGACGTCGCCGGTGCGCGCCTCGCCGCGTCGGTCCTCTGTGACGACTGGGAGCCACGCGACCCGGCCGACGTGGCGTCGCCGGTTCTGGGCGTCCCGGCCGACGCGTACCTCGCGCTGACCTCGGAGACGGCCCAGGAGCGGTTCGAGCGCCACGTCGACGCCCTCGAGGAGTCGGGCTACGACGTCCGCCGGACGGACCTGTTCGCCGACCCCGAGCGCGCGAGCGAGTCCCACCAGACGCTGATGCGCGCCGAGATGGCCCTCGCTCACGAGTCGTGGTACGCGGCACACGGAGACGACTACCGACCGGAGACCGCCGCGTGGATAGCGGCCGGCCGCGAGGAGTCGGTCGGCGCCCTCGCCGCGGCGCGCGCGTTCGCCGAGGACCTCCGCGCACACGTCCGCGAGACGGCCGCCGCCGCGGGCGTCGACTGCTGGGTGTCGCCCGCCGCGCCGGGGCCCGCGCCCGAGGGCCTCGACGACACCGGGAGTTCGACGATGAACCGCCTGTGGACCTACGCGGGCCTCCCCGCCGTCTCGGTCCCCGCGGGGACGACGGACGCGGGACTCCCGGTCGGCCTGCAGTGCTGTGCGGGACGGATGGACGGCGAGCGGTTGCTGGCGTGGGCCGAGGGCCTGCGGACGGCCGTCGACCCGACGGCGGGTGCGTAGCCGACTTCGAAAGGTTTCAGGCGCGACGTGTCCGAGGGCCGACGATGCCCTCCGTCACGCGCTCGGGCGGCCGGCGGTTGACCTACGCGACCTACGGCGACCCGGACGGCGACCCCCTCCTCTTTCACCACGGCACGCCGGGGTCCCGCCTCTGCGGTGCGCTCCTCGACGACGCGGCCCGAGCGGCGGGCGTCCGCGTCGTCGCCCCCGACCGGCCCGGGTTCGGCGGGTCCGACCCGGACCCGGGACGGACGCTCGGGGACTGGGCCGACGACTGCGGGGCGCTGGCCGACGCCCTCGACCTGCCGGCGTTCGCGGTCGCCGGCTTCTCCGGCGGCGGCCCGTTCGCCCTCGCCGCGGGCACCGACCCGCGGGCGCGTGCGGTCGGACTCGTCGGCACCGCAGCACCGGGAGACGGCGGCGGCCCCCTCTCGGCCCTCGCCAGGGTGCCGCCGGTCCTCGGCCTCGCGCTCCGGGCGAGCGCGTGGGTCGCTCGCCGTCGCTCGTCCGAGTTCGTGGTCGGGCAGTTCACCGACCGGGACGTCCCCGCAGACGTCGCTGCGACCGTCGAGCGGGACTTCCTCGCGGCCTTCGAGGGGGGACCGGCGGGCGCGGTCCGTGAGACGCGCCTGTTCGCCGACGGGTGGACGGCACCGGCCCCGGCGCGTCCGGTTCGGGCCTGGCACGGGCGCGCAGACGATAACGCGGGGCTCGACGCGGCGCAGCCCCTCGTCGAGGGTCTCCCCACCGCCGACCTGCGGGTCGTCGAGGCCGACCACCTCGGGACGCTCCTGGACGTCCGGGAGGACCTGGTAGCCCTCGCCTGACTCACGCGCGGACGTGCTCGTCGAGGAACGCGACGACGCGCCGGTAAGCGGTGACGCGGTTCTGTAGTTTCGAGAAGCCGTGCCCCTCGTCCTCGAAGACGAGCGTGTCGACGGACACGTGTTCTGCGGCGCGCTCTGCGACCTGCTCGGCCTCCTCGACGGGCACCCGGGGGTCGTTCGCGCCGTGGAGGACGAGGAGCGGCGCGCGGATGCGGTCGATGTTGTTCACGGGCGAGATGGACTCCAGGAAGTCGCGGTCGGCCTCGAGGCTGCCGTACTCGGCCTCGCGCAGTTCGCGACGCCACGGGCCGGTGTTCTCCAGGAACGTCACGAAGTTGGCGATGCCGACGACGTCGACGCCGGCGGCCCAGAGGTCGGGGTGCTCGGTGAGCGCAGCGAGCACCATGTAGCCGCCGTAGGACCCGCCCATCACGGCGATCCGGTCGGGGTCGACGTCCGGCCGGTCTCGGAGCCACTCGGCCCCGACCCGGAGGTCCGCCACGCTGTCGAGGCGCTTCTCCACGTCGTCGAGGTGGGTGTAGGCGGTGCCGTAGCCGGTCGACCCGCGGACGTTCGGCTCGAAGACGGCGTAGCCGTGGTTCAGGAGGTACTGGGTGACCGGGGAGAACCCCGGGCGGCGCTGGCTCTCGGGTCCGCCGTGGACGTCGACGACGACGGGGAAGGGGCCGTCGCCGGGCGGGGTCGTGAAGAAGGCGGGCACGGAGAGCCCGTCGAAGGAGTCGAACCGGACCAGGTCGGGCGCGCGGAACGTCTCCCGGGGGATACCGGCCGTTGAGGCCCGGGTCCAGCGGACCGCCTCACCGGTCGAGCAGTCGACGAGCGAGACGTCCCCGTTCCGGATCGGTCCGGCGGCGGTCACCGCGAACGTCTCGGCGTCGGGGCCGAAGCTGACCCCGCCCGCGACGCCTCGCGGGAGGTCCGGTGCGGGTCGCTCGGTGAACGTGGTGCCGTCGAGGTCGCCCGCGGCGAGTTCGGTGTAGCCGTCGACGTTCCGGGAGTAGACGGCCCGGCCCGTGTCCTGGTCGACGGCGACGCCGTCGACGTTCCACTCGCCGCCGTCGACGACCGACTCGACGTCGAGGGAGTCCAGGTCCAGCCGGCCCAGCCACAGCGTGTCGGCGTCCCGGTCGGTGACGAGGTAGAGCCCCTCGCCGTCGGGCGCCCACGTCACCGACCCGTGGCGGACGGTTCCCTCGTGTGGCGTGACGTGGCGCAACTCCCCGGAGGCCAACTCGAGGACGTACACGTCCTGGTCGAAGTTCGAGTGGGACTCCACGACGGCGAGGCGGTCGTCGGCCGGCGACCAGCCGGCGACGACGTACCAGCCGTCGGACTCGTGGTGGCAGGTCGCCGCCGACCCCGGTTCGTCGCGGCCCTGCGTGTAGACGTCGAAGACGCCCTCGTCGCGCCGGTTCGCCGTGTAGGCGATTCGCTCGCCGTCGTGGCTCCACCCCCCGAAGTTGTGGATGCTCTCGGGGTCGTCGGTCAGGTCGACCACCTCGCTGCCGTCGCCGGCGAGGCGGTAGAGCTGAGTTCGCTCGTTCCCGCCCTCGTCCATGCCGAAGACGAGTTCGTCTCGCTCCGGCGCGTAGGACGCGAAGCCGACCGGTTCGTCGGAGAAGGTGAGCTGTTCCGGCCACGCGCCCGGGTCGTCGAGGCGCCAGACCTGGGCGGTGCCCGTCGTGTCCAAAAGGAAGGCCAGTTGCCCGTCCGGGCCGAGGGTGGCGCCCCCCGCGCTCCGGACGTTGAGGTAGCGCTCGATGTCGTAGGTGGGCATGCTCCCCAGGTGACGCGCCGGAGGGGATAAACGCCCCGGGCGGGACCGGGGTATTTTTTACCGGGGGCGAAACTCTGGAGCGTATGCGCGTGGCCGTCGTCGCCGCGACCACGAACCACCACCGGGACGTCGACCGGACGCGACGCACCCGGTGGCTCGCGGAGCGACTGGCCGCCCGCGGACACGACGTCCGCGTCCACTGCGTCCAGTGGTGGGAGGGGACCCCCGTCGAGTTCGAACACGAGGGCGTCGACTACCACGCGGTCACGCCCTTCCCGGAGGCCAGCGGGTTCGCCCGCCGTCTCCCCGGCCGCCTCCGCGCGTGGGACCCCGACGTCATCCACGCCGTCCACGACGACCCGGCGGCCGTCGTGGCTGCGTGGGCCGGGAGTCGGCTGGCGGGCGCCCCCCTCCTCGTGGACTGGTACGACACGCGGGCCGACGACGAGTCTCGCGAGGGTCTCCGGGGGGCGGTCCGGGAGCGCCTCTGGGGCGCCGCCGCCAGCCTGCCGAACCGGGTCCTGACGCCCTCGCGACTCGTCCAGACCCACGTCCGGGAACTGGACCGGGACGCCGACGGCATCGAGGTGATTCCGAACGCGATAGACCTGGACGCCGTCCGGGCGACAGACCCCGCCGACGGGGGCGACGTCGTCTACTCGCGGGCCCTCGACGAGGACGCCAACCTCGAGAGCCTGCTGCTCGCCCTCGCGGAGTTCCGCGAGCGAGACTGGCGCGCGACCGTCGTGGGCGACGGGCCGGCCCGGGCGGGCTACGAACAGCAGGCCCGCGACCTCCGCATCGACGACCGCGTCGAGTTCGTCGGCGAGGCCAGCGTCGCCGAGCGCGTCGCTCTGTTCCGGAACGCGCACGTCTACGTCCACTGCGCGCGGCGGACCCCGTTCGCGACCGACCTCCTCCTGGCGCTGGCCTGTGGCTGTGTCGGCATCGTGGAGTACCACGCCGCGTCGAGCGCCCACGAACTCGTCGAGGGGCGCGAGCGGGGGTTCCTCGCGACGAGCGACGGGGAACTCGTCGAGTGCATCGGCGCTGCAGGCGAGTTGCCCCACCGCACCGTCGACGAGGGCCTCTCGGAGTACGGCGAGGACGCTGTCTTGCGGCGCTACATCGACTGCTATCGGGACCTGCAGGCCGAGGCTGGCCTACTGTAGGGCGTCGGGGTCCGCCGCGGCCTCGACCGACCGGACTGCCGCCACGTTTGCCGCGACGTCGTGCACGCGGACCACGTCGGCTCCCCGTTCGACCGCGAGTGCCGTCGCCGCGACGGTCGGGTGGTCGCGCTCGGACGGCCCGTAGCCGATGGCGTCGAACAGCGACTTGTGCGAGTGACCCACCAGCACCGGACAGCCCAGCGCGTGGAGTTCGTCGAGGCGGTCGAGGAGTTCGAAGTTCTCGGCGGCCGACTTGCCGAAGCCCAGTCCCGGGTCGACGACGACCTGCGAGCGGTCGAGACCCGCCTTCTCCGCGAGGAGGACCGTCTCGGCGAGTTCGTCCACCACGTCCTCGACCACGTCGTCGTAGTGAACGTCGCGGTCCGGGACGACCGGGGCGTCGATGCTGTGCATCAGGACGAGGGTCGCGTCGTGGTCGGCGGCCACGAAGCGCATCTCCGGGTCCGCGAGTCCCGACACGTCGTTGACGATGTCCGCGCCGGCGTCGAGGGCCGCCTCGGCCACGGCGGCCTTCCGGGTGTCGACCGAGATGGGGACCTCGGGGTGGTCCTCGCGGATGCCCTCGACGACGGGCACCACGCGGTCGGTCTCCTCCGAGACGGTCACCGGGTCGGCGCCGGGGCGCGTCGACTCGCCGCCCACGTCCACGACGTCTGCGCCCGCCTCGATCATCCGGGTGGCGCGCGCGAGGGCGTCGCCGTGGGCGCGGTAGGCCCCGCCGTCGTGGAAGGAATCGGGCGTCACGTTGAGGATGCCCATCACGGCAGTGCCGTCGTCCCACGGGGCGGTGCTCGCGACGGCGTCGGTGCGGATGCCCAGTGACGCGCGGAGGTCCTCGCCGACGGCGGCCAGGCCGTAGGGCTGGCCCGACAGTTTCTCGACGAGGCGGCGGAACTGCGCGAGCGTCCCCATCAACACCACGTCGACGAGTTCCTCGTCCTGGTCGCCCAATCCCGAGACGGCACACTCGCCGCCAAGCGAGAGGAGTTCCTCCTTGAGGTAGCGGGCCTGCCGAGGCTGGACCCGGGTCTGACAGACGCGGTGGACGCCCTTCCCGCGCATCCGCCAGACGCCGGCCTCGGTGACGTGGGCGCCCTCCAGGGCGTCGCGCGCGTCCGCGAGGTCTCTGACGCGCTTGGGGACGGTCGTGCGCGTCCACCGGCGGCGGGCCTCCGCGACCGTGAACAGCGATCCCGTGACGAGGACACAGTCGCCGGGGTCGGCGTCGGCCACGGCCGCGTCGACCGCCGTCTCGACGGCGCGCTTGGCGTCGACGGTCGGCGCGCGGTCCGCGTAGACCGCGGCGAGGACGTCCCGGTCCTCGGCGCGGTCCAGGTCCGGCCGACAGGTGACGACCCGGTCCGGAGTCGGCAGGGCGTCGGCGATGCCCGCGTGGTCCTTGTCGTGCATGGCGCCGACGACGAGGGTCAGGTCGTCGTAGTCGAACTCCGAGAGCGTCGCCGCGAGGCGCTCGGCGGCCCCCGGGTTGTGCGCGCCGTCGAGGACGACCAGCGGGTCCGTCTCTACCACCTCGAAGCGGCCGGGCCAGTGGGCGCTCCGGAGGCCCGTCGCCAGCGTCGCCGCGGACAGGGAGACGTCAAGTCGGTCGGCCACCTGCCAGGCGAGGGCCGCCGCGACGCCCGCGTTCCGCGCCTGGTGGGCGCCCGGGAGGGGGACGGCCGTCTCGACGCCGTCGTCGGGGCCCGCGACCGTGACCCGTCCCTCGCCGGTCTCGGTGACGCCGCCGTAGGCGACGCGGACGGCTGCCGACTCGTCGGTGCCGACGCGGACGACGTCGCCCGCCACCTCGCGGACGGCGTCGAGCGCCTCGCCCGACGTGGCGGTCACGAGCGGGGCGTCCGGGGGGGCGACGTGGGCCTTGTCGCGGGCGATCTCGGGGACGGTGTCGCCGAGGACCTCCGTGTGCTCGAGGGTGACGTTGGTGACGGCGCTGGCGATCGGCGTGACGACGCTCGTCGCGTCGTGCGTGCCGCCGATGCCGACCTCGAGGACCGCCACGTCGACGTCCTCCCGGTCGAAGTACCAGAGCGCCATCGCCGTGACCACCTCGAAGAAGGTCGGGGCGTCGCCCGCCGCCGCGCGGTCGTTGACGTATTCGCGTCGGTCCGCGACGAACTGCGCGAGTGCCGCCTCGGGCATCTTCCGACCGTCGACGCGGATGCGCTCGCGGACGTCGTCGAAGTGCGGCGAGGTGTACAGCCCGACCGTCAGGCCCGCCTCGCGCAAGACGGCCTCGAGCATGCGGGCGGTCGAGCCCTTCCCGTTCGACCCCGCGACCTGCACGACCGGCAGGTCCTGGTGGGCGACGCCGGCGTCGGAGAGCAGCGCCGCCGTGGAGTCGGTCCCCGGTTTGGACCGGAACCGCCGCAGGTCGAAGAGGAAGTTGGCGGCGTCGTGAAACTCCATACCGGACGGACGGCCACGCCGCGTTTAGGCCTTACCACTCACCACGTGGGGACGCGGCTAGTTGTGGCGGAACGAGCGGTGCCCGGTGAAGACCATGGCCATGCCCAACTCGTCGCAGGCGTCGATGACGTCGTCGTCGTTGACGCTGCCGCCCGGCTGGACGACCGCTTCGACGCCCGCCTCCGCCGCGGCCTCGACGCCGTCGGGGAAGGGGAAGAAGGCGTCGGAGGCCATCACCGCGCCCGCGGCGGACTTGCCCTCGGCGTGTTCGTCGGCCTTCATGGCGGCGATGCGCACGGCGTCGACCCGGGACATCTGACCGGCGCCGACGCCCACCGTCTCCGTGCCGTCCGCGAACACGATGGCGTTCGACGAGACGTGCTTGACGACGCGCCACGCGAACAGCATCGACTCGAGTTCGGCGTCGGTCGGGTCGCGCTCGGTCACGACCTCCAGGTCCTCGACCGTCGGGGCCCAGGTGTCGCGGTCCTGGACCAGTCGGCCGCCGGTCAGCGGTCGCTCGACCTGTCCCTCGGGGCGACCGTCGACGTCGCCGACGTCGAGGACGCGCAGGTTGTCCTTCCCGGTGAGCACGTCGAGGGCCTCCCCGGTGTAGCCCGGTGCGACCACGACTTCCTTGAACGACTCGACGACCTGTTCGGCCGTCGCAGCGTCGCACTCCCGGTTCAGCGCCACGATGCCGCCGAACGCGCTCATCGGGTCCGTCGACAGCGCGCGGTCGTAGGCTGCCGCGAGCGTGTCCGCCGTCGCACAGCCTGCGGGGTTGGTGTGCTTGATGACCGCGGCGGCCGGGTCGTCGAACTCCTTGATCAGGTCGAGGGCCCCGTCGGCGTCGTTGTAGTTGTTGTAGGAGAGCGCCTTGGCCCCCTCGTTCAACTGGTCCGCGCCGACGACGCTGGCCTCCGCGGCGGTGGCGTCGGCGTACAGGGCGGCGTCCTGGTGGGGGTTCTCCCCGTAGCGGAGGTCCGACCACCGGTCGTCCGACGCGACCCGCCGCGACGGGAACGCCCCGCCGTCGTCGCCGTCGACCGACACCGTCTCGCCGCCCTCGCCCAGTTCGACGCGGCCCTCCGCGACCCACCGGACCGCTCGCGGGTAGGCCCGGAACTCCGCCTCGTAGAGGACGCGCTCCTTCAGCGACGCGGCGTCGTCGTCGGCGTAGACCGGCACGGCCTCCTGGGTGACGATGGGCCCGGCGTCGACCTCTTCGGTTACGACGTGGACGGTACACCCAGAGACGCTGACGCCGGCGTCCAGCACCTGTTCGTGGGCGTCCATCCCCGGGAACGCCGGCAGCAGCGACGGGTGAACGTTCAGCGTCAGCGGCGCCGCGTCGAGGAACTCGTCGGTGAGCACCCGCATGTAGCCGTCGAGGCAGACCAGGTCGAACTCGTGGTCCGCGAGGGCGTCGAGCACCCGCCGCTCGTGGGCCTCGCGGGCCTCCTCCGCGTCGCGTTCGACGACTTCGGTGGGAATCCCTCGCTCGGCCATCGCGTCGAGGACCGGCGCGTCCGCGTCGTTGGTGAGCACGACCGCCAGTTCCGCGCCGCCCGGTTCGCGGTCCGCGAGGTGCCGGAGGTTCCGCCCCCGGTTGCTCGCCATCCCCGCAATCCGTGTCATGTGTGTCGGCCGGACCGCCACCGCCAAATCCGTTGTGGTTCCCCTGGCCGGGTTGTACACGTTCGTGTACAAGACGAGGGCACCTGTCGCCGAATCCCCGGAAATGTATGCAAGAACGTGCACAGCGACAGCCTTTTGCCGGTTCCACCGGCAGGACCGGTATGTCCGACGACCGTGGTCCGCTGTACGCCGTCTCCCCCCTGGACGGGCGGTACGCGGACCGCACGGCCCCGCTGGTTCCGTACGCGAGCGAGGCGGCACTCATGCGCGCCCGGGTCCGCGTCGAGGTCGAGTACCTCTGTGCGCTGGCGGACCTCGAGGCGACGCCTCTGACCCTCGACGCCGAGGAGCGCGCGACGCTGCGCGAGTCCTACGGGGCGTTCGACGCCGAGGACGCGGCCCGCGTCAAGCGCATCGAGACCGAGGGCACCGACGGGCGACCGGCGACCAACCACGACGTGAAGGCCGTCGAGTACTTCGTCCGCGACGCCCTCCCGCCGGCGATGGAGCGGGTAGCCCCGTGGATACATTTCGGGCTCACCAGCGAGGACGTGAACAACCTCGCCCACCGCCTCCTGCTCAAGCCGGGCGTCGAGGAGGTGCTGGTCCCGGAACTGCGGGCACTCCGTGACGAACTCGTCGGGTTGGCCCACGAGTACGCCGACACGCCGATGCTCGCGCGGACCCACGGCCAGCCGGCGACTCCGACGACGTTCGGCAAGGAGATGGCCGTCTACGCCACCCGCCTCGGTCGGGCGCTCGGACGGATCGAGGGCGCCGCGGACGGCCTCGCCGGCAAACTCGCCGGCGCCTCCGGCGTCTACGCCGCCCACCACGTCGCCTATCCCGACGTCGACTGGCCGGCGTTCGCACGCGAGTTCGTCACCTCGCTCGGTCTCGACCACGAGCCGCTGACCACGCAGGTCAACCCCTGTGACGACCTGGCGGCCCTCTTCGACGCGCTCCGCGGCGCGAACAACGTGCTCCTCGACCTGGACCGGGACGCCTGGCTCTACGTCAGCGACCGCTACCTCGGGCAGGAGGCCGCCGCCGGCGAGACGGGGAGTTCGACGATGCCCCACAAGGTCAACCCAATCGACTTCGAGAACAGCGAGGGCAACCTCTCGAAGGCCAACAGCGACCTGACGTTCCTCGCTGACTACGTCACCACCTCCCGCCTCCAGCGCGACCTCTCGGACTCGACGGTCAAGCGCAACGTCGGCGCCGCCCTCGCCTACTGCCTGCTCGGCTACGTGAAGGCCAGCGACGGCCTCGGGAAAGTCGTCCCGAACGAGCGGGTCATGCGCGAGGCGCTGCGTGGGACCCCAGAGGTCGTCGGCGAAGCCGTCCAGACCGTCCTCCGGCGCGAGGGCCACGGCGACGCCTACGAGCGCGTCAAGGAACTCACTCGCGGCCGGGACGTGACCCTCGCGGACTTCCACGACCTGTTCGCCGACCTCGACGTGCCCGCTCACGTGCGGACCGAACTCGAGGCGCTCACCCCGGAGGGCTACACCGGCCTCGCCGCCGACCTGGCCGCTGACGTACAGTGACGGCCGTGGGGCCCGTCGGCCGGTACCGGCGCCACCTCCTCCTGTTCGTGGCGACCCTCGCGGTCCTCCTCGCCGTCGCGTGGACCGGACGGGCCCTCTCGGTTCTCGCCGACCCCGCGGCCTTCGCGGCCTACGTCAGGTCCTTCGGCGCGTGGGCGCCCGTCGCGTTCGTCGTCCTGCAGGCGACACAGGTCGTCGTCGCCCCGATTCCGGGGCAGGTGACCGGCTTCGCGGCCGGCTACCTCTTCGGGGCCGTGGCGGGCACGGTCTACAGCATGCTGGGCCTGGCCATCGGGAGCGCCGTCGCCGTCGTCCTCGCCCGCCGGTTCGGGCGCCCCTTCGTCGAGCGTGTCGTCCCGGCTGCGACCATCGAGCGGTTCGACGACGTGGTCGGCCGGGACGGCCTCCTCGTGTTCTTCGTGGCCTTCCTCGTCCCGGGCTTCCCCGACGACGCCGTCTGCTTCGTCGCGGGCCTCACCCGACTCCCGACGTGGAAACTGCTCGTCGTCGCCGTCGTCGGACGCCTCCCGACGGTGTTCCTCGTCGCCCTCGCCGGGGCCGAGGTGGCGTCGAACCGACTGGTGGCGGCCGCCGCCATCGCCGTCGCCCTCGCTGCCGTCGCCGCCGTCGTCTACCTCCGGCGGGACGCGCTCCTCGCCGCGCTGGGTCGGCCCTGAAGGCTTTTGGCGCCGGCCGCCCGACGCTCACGTGTGGACCCTGAATCCCCCGACGACGGCTGTCCGAAGTGTGGTCACACCGACGCGGAGGTCGGCGAGATATCGACGACCGGGAGCGGCCTCTCGAAGATGTTCGACATCCAGACCAACCGGTTCCAGGTCGTCTCCTGTACGAACTGCGGCTACTCCGAACTCTACCGCGACACGGGCAAACGCGGGAGCGACCTGATAGACGTCTTCCTGGGCTAGGCCCGGAGCGTCCGCGCGAGGGCGTCGGCGGCCGCCCGCACCGCCCCCACGCGGACGTACTCGCGGTCGCTGTGCGCGACGGCGCCGTCCTCGTCGACGAGTTCGCCCGGGCCGAAGACGACGGTCGGTGCGAACTGCGCGAAGTAGGACGCCTCCGTCGCCGCGGTGAACGGGCGGACGGCGCCGCCGCTCGCTGCCGCCAGTCGCTCGACCAGCGGGTCCGCTGTCGGCGTCGACCACGGCCCGAGGAACGGGGCTTCGCGGTCGGTCAGCGACACGTCGACGCCGACGGCCGCGGGCACCGCCTCGCGGACGACCCGGCGGAGGCGCGTCCGGAACGCCCCGGCGCTCTCGGGCGGGACGGGCCGGCGGTCGACGACGATGCGGCACTCGGCGGGCACCTGGTTGGTCGACTCGCCGCCCGCGATGGTCGTCGGCGTCAGCGACGGCGCCCCGAGGTCGGGGTGGGGGTCGGCCCCCTCGTCGAAGGCCGAGATGGCCGCGAGCGCCGGCGCCGCGGCCGCGACGGCGTTGACGCCGTCGCCCGGGTCTGCGGCGTGGGCGCTGGCGCCCGAGAGCGTGACCGTGGCCTGGTAGCGGCCCTTCGCGGCGGTGCAGACGTCCAGTCCCGTCGGCTCCCCGACGACGACGCCGTCGACCGCCCCCACGCCTCGCAGCGTCTCGCGCCGGTCGCCGTCCGCGAACGCGAGGTGGGCCGCCCCGGTCGAGAGCGTCTCCTCGTCGGGCGAGAGGGTCAGCGCCAGCGACCCCTCCGGGTCGGCGCGCAAGAACGCCGCGAGGAACGCCGCGAGCGGCCCCTTCGCGTCACAGGCCCCCCGGCCGCGGACCGCCTCGCCCTCGCGGGAGAAAGGGACGTGGGGCCGGACCGTGTCGAGGTGGGTGTTGAGCAGGTGACGCGGTCGTCCCTCGCCGCGCGTCGCGAGGACGTTGCCCGCGCCGTCGACGCTGGCGTCCACCCCGTGGTCGGCCAGCGTCTCGACGACGAACTCCCGCATCGCCGTCACGCTCTCGTGGGAGGGAGTCCGGACCGCCCGTTCGAGGAACGCGACGGGGTCGAAGGCGTCGGCCGTCATCGGACCGTCGCGGGGTCGAACTCCCCCGCGAACTCGAAGGCGACCGGCCCCCGGAGGGTCGCCCGACCGTCCTCGGTGAAGGCGACGTGCAGTTCTCCGCCCGGCGGCCGGACGGGCATCGACGCGGCGTCGGTGTGGCCCTCGCGCCGTGCGGCGGCCGCGACGGCCACCGCGCCGGTGCCACAGGCCCGGGTCTCGGCCTCGACGCCGCGCTCGAAGGTCCGCTGGGCGTAGCCCGGCCACGCGTCCGGGAGCGGCGAGGCGAAGGTGGCGTTCGCGCCCTCCGGGAAGACGTCGGCGTGGCGGATGCGCGGGGCGTCCATCGCGACGTCCACCCGGTCGACGTCCGAGACGAACGCCACGGCGTGGGGGACGCCCGTGTTCACCGCGGTGACGGTGTAGCCGCCGAGCGGTTCGGCCACCATCGGCTCGTCCCGGTCGATGGGGACGTCCGCCGGGTCGAAGGAGGGGGTTCCCATCTCGACGGTGACCTCGTCGCCGTCCACGACCGCGTGGCGGTCGCCGGCCGGCGTCTCCAGCGTCGCCTCGTCTCTCCCGGTCCGCGCACGGGCCCACACCGCCGCGACGCGGGCGCCGTTGCCACACATCGCCGCCGTCGACCCGTCCGGCTGGTAGAGACGGAACTCGACGCGGGGTGGGTCGGCGTCCCCGTCCCGGACCGAGAGGAAGAGGACGCCGTCGGCGCCAACGCCGTCGTCGCGGTCACAGGCCGCCGCCGCGAACGACGCGC
This sequence comes from Halobacteriaceae archaeon, assembly GCA_042216525.1. Lineage (GTDB taxonomy): Archaea > Halobacteriota > Halobacteria > Halobacteriales > Halobacteriaceae > JBDGTT01. The sequence goes on along the minus strand of JBDGTT010000011.1, from coordinate 42,028 downwards.
GGTCGGCAACCTCGTGGGCGTCCGCGTCGACGACGACGAACTCGTTGCCGGTGCCGTGGTACTTCTCGTAGGGTGTCATGGTTCGAGTCGGGTGAGGTCGGCGACGGTCTCGCGGCGCCGGCCGACGCGGGCCGTCCCGTCCTCGAGGACGACCTCCGCGGGCCGGGGGCGGGAGTTGTACTGGCTGGCCATCTCGTAGCCGTAGGCGCCGGCGTTGCCGACGGCGAGCAGGTCGCCCCGCGACGGGCGGGGCAGCGTCCGGTCCCGGCCGAGGACGTCCGCCGTCTCGCAGACCGGGCCAGCGAGGGTGACGCTGGCGGACGCCCGGTCGTCGGCGTCGGGCGCCAGCGAGCGCACGTGGTGGTAGGCGTCGTACATCGCCGGCCGGAGCAGGGTCGTCATGCCGGCGTCGACGCCAGCCACGACCGTCCCGTCGACGGGCTTGACCGTGTTCACTTCGGTCACCAGGACGCCGGCGTCGGCGACGACGTACCGGCCCGGTTCGACGACGAGGTCCGCGTCGACGGTGCCGAGTGCCTCCCGGGTCGCCGCCGCGACGGCGTCGAGGTCGAGCGGCGGGTCCTCCGGCCGGTAGGGGACGCCGAACCCGCCGCCCACGTCGACGAACTCCAGGTCGACCGGCGACGCGCGGGCCAACTCGCCCATCCGCCCGACCAGTTCGCGGTGGGCGGCCAGGTCGTCGCCGCTGATGCCGCTCCCCGCGTGGGCGTGGACGCCGACGACGTCGAAGCCGCGGATGGCCGCGTCAGCGAGCAGGTCGCCCGCCCGGTCGTAGGGCACGCCGAACTTCGGGTCGTCGCCGGTCGTGACCTTCGCGTGGTGGCCCGCACCGACGCCCGGGTTGACGCGGACGCAGAGCCGTCCCGCGTAGCCCCGCGCTTCGAGGCGGTCGACGGTGTCTGCCGCGCCCGCGGTCACCGTCAGGCCGGGCCGGTCGGCCGCGAGCGACACCGCGCGGTCGAGGTCCCGGTCGGGCGGGTTGACGGCCGTGTAGTGGACGGCCGCCGGGTCGAACCCGGCGTCGAGCGCGCGCTGGAGTTCGCCCGCCGACGCGCACTCGACGCCGGCGCCGGCCTCGGCGAGGGCCCCGAGAGCGGCGCGGCAGGCGTTGGCCTTCATCGCGTACAGCACGCGCCCGTCGGCGAAGGCCGCCTCGAGGCGGGCGTAGTTGGCCCGCACGCGGTCGAGGTCGAGGACGTACAGCGGCGTGCCGTACGCTGCGGCCAGGGAGCGCAGGCGCTCGGCGTCCCAGTCCGCGAGGCGACGGATCGGTGCGTCCGCGTCGGGAGGGGCCATCACTCTCTGAGCGCGTCTTCGCGCTCCGTGGCTTCGAGGGTTTCGGCTTCCACGTCGGTGGCGACGACCGCGGGCTTGTAGGCCTCGCCCGGCAGCAGGTCGTGGTCCGCCACGCTCGAGGGGACCATCCGCTGGAAGGCGCGCCGCTCCGGCGGGAGACGACCGTAGAGCACCTCCTCCTCGACGAGGTCGTAGACGGGGATGCGCGGCGTCAGGAGGGTGTTCTCCCCGACGACCGAGTCCGCCCCGACGACGAAGCCGCTGGTCACCCGACAGCCGGCGCCGAGGGAGACGCCGTCCTCGACGACGACCGGCGCGTCCTCGACGGGTTCGAGGACGCCGCCGATGAGGGTGTTCGCGCCGAGTTTGACGTTCGCGCCGATCTGTGCACAGGAGCCCACGGTGTCACAGGAGTCGACGAGGGTGCCGTCGCCCACGTGGGCGCCGACGTTGACGAACGCGGGGGACATCACGATGCAGTCGCTCCCGAGGTAGGCGCCCCGCCGAATGGTCGTGCCGTCGGGCGTGTTCCGCGTGCCGCGGGCGCCGATGTCGTCGGTGCGGCGCAGGGGCAACACGTCGTGGTAGGTGACGCCGCCGTACTCGCGTGGTTCGGTCTCGCGAAGCCCGAAGTTGAGCAGGATGGCGCGCTTGACCCACTCGTTGGCCTCCCACCGGCCGTCGCGCTTCTCCGCCGCCCGGACCTCGCCCGCCTCCAGGGCGTCGAGGAACGCGTCCAGCGTCTCGATGGCGGCCGCGCCGGCGGACGCGGCGTCGACGGCACCGCGGTCGTAGCGCTCCCACAGCGACTCGACGTCAGCTTCGAGGCTCATGACTCGGCGATGGCGTCCGCGAACGAATAGTACCCGGGGTTCTGCCCTGCGAGCCACGCGGCCGCGTCGAGGGCGCCCACCGCGAAGACGCCACGGGACTCCGCGCGGTGGGTCAGACTGACGAGTTCGTGGTTGGCCGCGAGGAGTACCTCGTGTTCGCCGGTCACGTCACCCGCGCGGCGGGCGTGGACACCGATCTCGCCCGGTTCGCGGGGCGCTTCGCCCTCGCGTCCGTGGACGAGGTCGGCGCCGTCGCCCCGCGTCCGGCGCACCGTCTCGATCAACTCTCCGGCGGTCCCCGAGGGGGCGTCCCGCTTGGCGTTGTGGTGGGTCTCGGTCACCTCGACGTCGTAGCCCGGCAGGGCCTCGACGGCCGCCTCGACGGCACGCTTCAGCGCGTGGACGCCCCGGGCGAAGTTCGCGGCGCGGAGCACCGGCACCCTGTCGCCGGCCTCGCGGACGCGGTCCGCCTGGGCCGCCGAGAAGCCGGTCGTGCCGACGACGGCCGGCACGCCCGCCTCGGCGCAGGCCTCGACGTACTCGACGCTCGACGACGGCCCGGTGAAGTCGACGAGTGCGTCCGGGTCGGACTCCCGGAGCAGGGCGGGCAGGTCGGCGGCCGCGCGCACGAGGACGCCCTCGACCCGGTCGACGTCGGGGTCGCGGGTGACCGCGAGGACGACGTCGTCGCCGCGGTCCCGGGCGGTCGCGATGACCTCGCGTCCCATCCGGCCCGTGGCCCCGGTGACCGCCAGCCTCATTCGGCGGCCTCCACCTCGACGGTCACCTCGCCGGGGTCGCGTCGCCCGAGTTCCGCGAGGATGGCCTTCAGGTCGCGGCGGTGCTCGCGCGAGAGGTCCCCGAGCGGGTCGCGCAACTCGCCCGGTCCGTAGCCGCGGATGGCCATGGCCTCCTTGACCGGGATGGGATTGGTCTCGACGAACAGCTGGCGGAACAGCGGGCCGAGTTCGTGGTGGAGCGTCCGCGCCCACTCGTAGTCGCCCTCGAGGGCCGCGTCCACCATCTCGGAGACGCGGACGGGTTCGACGTTGGCGGCGACGCTGATGACGCCCCGACCGCCGGCGCTCGCGATGGGCAGGGTCATGCCGTCGTCGCCCGAGAGGACGACGAACTCCTCGTCGCGGGTGTGCTCGACGACCTCGCTGATGAGGCCCATGTCGCCCGAGGCTGCCTTGTAGCCACAGACGTTCTCGTGTTCTGCCAGGGCGACCGTGGTCTCCACCTCGATGGAGCGCCCGGTCCGCGAGGGGACGTTGTAGACGATTATCGGGACGTCCACGGCGTCGGCGACGCGCCGGAAGTGGCGGTACATCCCCGACGGCTCGGGCTTGTTGTAGTACGGCGAGATGAGCAGCAGGGCGTCCGCGCCCGCTGCTTCGGCGCGCTCCGAGAGGGAGATGGCTTCGCGGGTGTTGTTCGAACCCGTGCCCGCGATGACGGGAACGTCGACGGCGTCGACGACCGTCTCGACGGCCTCGACGTGCTCGTCGTGGGTCATCGTCGCCGCCTCGCCGGTCGACCCGGACGGGACGACGCCGTCGACGCCGGCCGCCTCGAGGCGGCGCGCGTCGGCGGCGAGCTGGTCGTGGTCGATGCGGTTCAGGTCCTCGCCCTCGAAGGGCGTGGTCATGGCCGGGAAGGTGCCTGTCAGCAGGTCTGTCGTGTCGGTCATCGTCGTGTCGTGTGGATGTGTGTCTGGGGTCGGTCGTCGAAGTCGGTGCGGGCCTGACCGGGCCCCGGACGGGTCGCCAGGCCGCCACGGAGCCCTACACGTGCCCTTTCCCTTTGGAGAAGACGGCCACGCCGCTCCGGCCCTCCGTCGCACGGGCGGTCGCGGCGTGGTGCATACACGAGTGAGGTGGCGGCGGAAACTTAGGCGTTGCGCTCCACCGACCCCGCGGCGGGCCGACTCCAGGCGGGCGACGGCGTGGCCTACGATTTTAAGACCGGTGCGTCCGGACCCGAGGACATGCTGGTCCTCGGTGACGCCCACGCGTCGGACCCGTCCAACCGGGAGGCGTTGCTCGACGCCTACCGGGAGACGGACCCGGAGGCCGCCCTGCAGGCCGGGGACCTGGAGTACTACCGACTGCCGGCGCCGACCTACTTCGTCGCGGGGAACAACGAGGACCTCGACGTCATCGAGGCGCTACGCCACGGCCGAGTCGAGTCCTCGGCGGTCCACAACGTCCACCTCCTCGACAGCACGCTCGCGGAGGTGCAGGGCCTGCGCGTCTCGGGCCTGTCGGGGAACTACGCGCCGTCACGGTATCACCTCCCACGAGAGGCGCTCGCCCAGGACCGGCGACGCCACTTCACGCACGAGGACGTCGAGCGGGCGATGCAACTCGAAGACGCCGACGTCGACGTGTTCATCACCCACGAGGCCCCCCACGGGACCCCCATCGAGGAGGAGTACGACGTCGGCTGCAAGCACGTCGACCGCCTGCTCGAAGTCCTCGAACCCGACCTCTGTCTCGTCGGCCACCACCACCAGCACACCGTCTCCGAGTTCGGCCCCACGAAGGTGGTGTCGCTGGCCCCGGTCCCGGAGTCCTACTACACGCTGGACCCGGAGACGCGCTCGCTGACCCGTCACGACCGGTAGGGCGACGGCCGCAGGCGGGACTGATATGGGGGCCCGCGCGCAAACGCCGACGATGGCCGACATTCACCCCGACCAGCGCGTGGCCGTGCTGGCCGACGCACAGAACCTCTATCACACGGCCCAGAGCCTCTACTCGCGGAACATCGACTACTCGGCGCTGCTCGAGAAGGCGGTCCAGGACCGCTCGCTCGTCCGTGCCATCGCCTACGTCATCCGCGCGGACTCCCCCGAGGAGGAGAGCTTCTTCGACGCCCTCGTCGACATCGGGTTCGAGACGAAGATAAAGGACATCCAGACGTTCGCCGACGGGTCGAAGAAGGCCGACTGGGACGTCGGCATGAGCCTCGACGCCGTCACGCTGGCCGACCACGTCGACACCGTCGTGCTCTGCACCGGGGACGGCGACTTCTCCCGACTCTGCTCGCACCTCCGCCACGAGGGGGTCCGCGTCGAGGTGGTGAGCTTCGAGGAGTCGACGGCGGCGGCGCTGATCGAAGCGGCGGACTCGTTCGTCGACATGAGCGAGCGGACGCAGACGTTCCTGCTCTAGGCTGCCCGCTTCCCCTCGGAGGTGCCGACGAGGAGGGTGCCGACCGAGAGGACGAGTGCAGCGACCGCGAGCGCTGCGGGCGGAATGGTGCTGGTGGCGGGCCCGGCCATGAAGAGGGCGACGGTCCCCACGAGCAGGAGTGCCAGTCCGACCACGACTTTCGTGACGTCCATGTCGGCTTCTGGGTCGCCGCTCGACCTTAAATCCGCCGGGTCGCCCCCGCGCCGTGGTGTGGTTTCACGTGCCACGGCGAGGCCCCCAAGCGTCAGCCTTACGCCGTCGGCGGGCGGACCGCCGCCATGGACGACCTCGACGTGTCGGACCTCCGCGACGTCGCGAGCTACCAGTTCGGGGCCGGCGTCGGCGCGGTCCTGTTCCCGCCGGGGGCCGACCGCTCGGTCGCCCGGTCGCGGTCCGGGCGCCCACGGCAGGTCTACGACGCCGCGGGCGACCGCCTCGTGTCCGTCGGGACGGACGGCCGCCTGACGCTCGGCCTGGCCGGGGGTCGCCGTGTCGTCGAGGCCCTCGACGCGCCGGGTGGGCGCGTCGTCGTCGGTGACGACAGCGAACCGTACGTCCGGGAGGGGCGGAACGTGTTCGCCCGGTTCGTCCGGGACGTCGACCCCGCGGTCCGGGCCCGCGACGAGGTGGCCGTGGTCCACCACGGTGGGGCGCTCCTCGGCGTCGGTCGGGCCGAACTCGACGCCGGGGCGATGCTGGACTTCGAGACGGGCATGGCCGTGAAAGTCCGCCACGGCAACGTGCGGGACGAAGACTAAGGGGCGGGCGACCCTCCGACCGCCATGACGCGATTCCTGCTCGCGACCGACTCCGTTCACACGACGGCGGCCGCCCTCGACTACCTCGAGGACAGGGCGGACGTGGACGCCGTCGTCGCCGTCGCGGTGACCGACCCCGCGGCCCCGCGGGACGCCGCCGACGCACTCAACGTCGTCGGGGCGCGCCTGACCGGCGTGGCCGTCGACCGGGTCGAGCGGTCGGGCGACCCCGGTCCCGAGATTCTGGCGGCGGCGGCCGACGCCGACGTCGACGAGATACTGATCGGCGCCCACGGCGGCGACCCGGGCGCGGAAGGCGTCGGGTCGACGGCCCGTCAGGTCCTCGCCGCGGCCGACCGACCGGTCGTGGTGGTTCCGTTCCCCTGACCCGCAACGCTTTCCTGCGGGCGACGCGACTGCAGAGACATGTTCGGAGGCGGCGGACTCAACCCGCGGAAGATGCAGCAGATGATGGAACAGATGGGCATCGAGATGGACGAACTCGACGCCGAGGAGGTCATCATCCGGACCGCAGACGAGGACCTCGTGTTCGAGGACCCCGACGTGACCCGGATGGACGCGCGCGGTCAGCAGACCTACCAGGTCGTCGGCGAACCCGACGCCCGCCCGCGGTCCGACGAGGACGGCGCCCCGGCCGTCGAGTCGGCCGAGGACGAGGACGAAGCGACGGCGGGCGGCGTCCCCGACGAGGACGTGGCCATCGTGGCCCAGCGCACCAGCGCGAGCGAGGCCGACGCCCGCGCGGCCCTCGAGGCGGAGAGCGGGGACCTCGCCGCGGCCATCGCCCGACTGGAGTGATACTGGTCGTCCGCGACGACCGCGAGTTCCTCTGCGAACCGGGCGAGGAGGTCCACACCGACCTCGGCGTCCTCGAGGTGCCCGCGGACGTCGCTCCCGGCGACGTGATCGAGACCCACCTCGGGGAGGCGTTCACGGCCCGAGCGTTGCGCGGCCCGGACCTGTTCGCCCACCTCGAGCGCACCGGCGCGCCGATGATGCCGAAGGACGTCGGCCTCGTCCTCGGTCACACCGGCGCCTGCGAGGGCGACCGGGTGCTCGACGCCGGGACCGGGACCGGCGTCCTCGCGGCCCACCTCGGGCGCGTCGGGGCCGACGTCGTGACCTACGAGGTCGACCCCGACTTCGCCGCGGTGGCCCGACAGAACATGGCCGTCGCGGGCGTCGCCGACCGGGTCGAGGTCAGACAGGGCGACGTGACCGAACACCTCTACGACCTCTCCGGGTTCGACCTCCTGACGCTGGACACCGCGGACGCGCCAGCCGTGGTCGCGCGCGCGACCGACCTCCTCGTCGCCGGCGGCTACCTCGCCGCCTACACGCCCTTCGTCGAGGACGCCCGGAACGTGGCGCGGACCGCCCGCGAGGCCGACCTCGACTCGGTCGTCACCCACGAGACCATCCAGCGCCCCATGGACTTCGACGACCGGGGGTCCCGTCCCTCGACGGGCGGCGTGGGGCACACGGGCTATCTCACCTTCGGTCGGGCCTGACTCACGCCACGGCGTGGACGAACTCGAAGCAGTCCCGGCGGGCGGTCGCGGGGTCGTAGTCGACCGCCCCGCCCACCACCTCGTCGAGCGACGACGCCGGATGTGCGCCCCCCGCGACGCGGAAGCCGTCCCCGCGGGGCCACGTGCCGACCCAGCCCTCCACCGGCAGGGCGACGTCGCGGGCGCCGTCCAGAGAGAGCGTCGCCGTGAAGCCGCGGCAGGTGACGCGCTCCCCGGTCGCCACCCGGACGCGTTCCCGGCGGTCGCCCTCGACCGACGCGAGGCCGCGGTCACGGAGGTCCTCGACGAACCGCTCGCGGGCGGCCATCTCGACCATCGGGGTGACCACGCGCCTCCCGATCCCCGTCGGCAGCGACGGCCGGATCGAGAGCGCGCCCGCGAACAGGAAGCGCCACGACCGGTCGGGGGCGTCCGGGGCGGCCGCCCGGACGCTCTCCCTGAGTCCCACGTCGTCGTAGACGACGGTGCGGGCGGCCACCGTCACCGGGGGCATCTCGAAGACGACCGACTCGGACTCCTCGATTCGCTCCCAGCCGTCTGCTGTCAACCGCTCGTGCGGGACGTCCGGGCGTTCGACCATCTGGACGTCCCTACACGGCCCACGGCCCTCGGTCTTGCGGTGGTTCGGCCGCCTCAGAAGAAGAGCCGGCCCCGGGCCGCCGACGCGACTGGCGGCCCCGCGTCGGTGACCAACATCAACGCAGGAATACCCGCCCTCGCCGATGGCATGCTGTACTTGCCACGCTTCCAGACCAGGGAAAGCGAATCGCAGCTGGTCGCACTCGATACAGCCGATCAGACCGTGGCCTGGACCACGCCGTTCGACAGGTATCCCGGATCAGTCGCCGCAACACCCGGAACCCTCTTCGTGGGCGGCCGGGGTCTCGACGCAGTCAATCCCAGCGACGCGTCAGTGGTCGTCCTCGCGCCACTTGTGCTCGCACTCGGTGCAGACGAAAAATCGCGTCTCGGACTCGTCGGCCGCCCGGATCTGCTGCATGTACCAGTAGGCGCGGTCGTTGCCACACTCCGGACAGCGCGCGTCGGTCGTCGGGAGGCCCGCGTCCTCGCCGTCGCCCGTCTCGATGATCTCTCCCACTTCCTGCCCCTCGGTCAGGACGTACTCGGCCTCGGCGTTCCGCAGTTGCCGGTTGCCACACGACGTGCAGACCCAGAAGTCGTCCTCGGCTTTCATCATCGAGCCGCACTCGTCGCAGAATTCCATGGTGGTGGCCGTAGTATCCGCCGGACTCGTTTAAAACCGACGCTCTCAGCCCTCTCCCTCCGCCTGTCCGGGTTCGCCCACCGCCTCCACCGGGAGGTGCGTGTAGACGTCGGACTGGAGTTCCGTCGCGTCGGCGTAGGACTCGGAGGCGCACCGCTCGAGGACCGAGCCCAGCGTCGCGTCGCCGTCGGCGAATAGCACGCGGACGTCGCCCACCGCGTCCACGACGTCGGCCCGAGATATCGGGTACTCCAGGTCCCCCAGGACTGTCGACACGCGGCTCAGCTTCACTTCGCGAACCATGGCCGGCATACGTCAGGATAGATAATGAAGATTCCGTGCGCCGCGTCGACACGTGGCGGCGAGGCCGTCGACCGGGACCCGAAGGCGCAAATACCGTCCCCCGAGTACCGTGTGTCGATGGGACTCTCCGACGAGGCCCGCAAGCGCCTGGCCGACGTGGTCGAACTCCAGCCGACCAAGAACGCGGAACTGCAGGAGCGGTGGGACATGGACAGCGGGAGCGAGGTCCACCAGTACCTCGAGCGGGAACTCTCCGCGTACTACTACCGGGACGAGAACAGCCTCGTCCGGGCCACCGCGGAGGGCGTCAAACTCGTCGGCGGCGACCCCGAGGAGGCGGCCCGCGAGGGCCCCATCGAGGTGACCGACCTCGAGTCGAAGGTCGTCGCGGTCCTCGCCGGGCCGGACGAGCGCTCGGAGAGCGTCGTCTCGGTCCTCCACGCCCTCCGCGAAGCGTACGACGTCGACCCGGACCCCGAGGCTGTCCGGAAGGCGCTGCGCTCGCTGGAGCGCAAGGGCGTCGTCCGCGTCGTCCACCGGACCGTCCCGACGTTCCGCCTCGCCGTCGACCGCGACGCCGTCGAACTGACGGTCGCCTAGCGGCGCCTGTCCCGGCGGCGCTCGAGAACCTCGCGCACCGTCCGTCCGGGGCCGCCCTCGACGGGCCACCCGCGCGACCGCCAGGCCGGCGGTTCGGGCTCGAATGACGGACAGGCGCCGGCGCAGGCCGCGGCGGTCTGCTCGCAGGCCTTCGCGCGGCAGTACGGCACGAGGGCGTCCGCGCCGCCCGGCGCGTCGGCGCGCCGGAGCGTGAAGTGCCGGCAGTCCGGGCGCATCGTGTCGACGAACGAGCGCCAGCCGCGCTCGTAGGCCCGCTCCGCGATCTCGAGGCGCTTTCGGGCCTTCGCGTCGGGCGAGCGGTACTCGAAGCGGGCCGCCGAGCGGTCGTGCGGTCCCCCGGTGGGTCGGTCGGTGACGACCGTGCCGGCGTCGTCGACCGCCAGCCGCGAAGGGTGCCACGCGACCGACACCGACTCGCCGACGGTGAGCACGCCGGCCTCGACCGGGAGGCGTTCGAGGAGGACCGGTTCGATCCGCTCGCCGGTGGCGCGCGTCGCCACCCACGCCTCGTCGGCGAGGGCGTGCGCGACGTCGTGTTCGAGTTGCGCCGCGAGCGCGTCCGCCGCGCTCGCGTCGAGGTCCGGCTTGTTCTCGATGGCGACGACCCGTCGCACCCAGTCGGGGTAGGGCCACTTCCGGCGCACCTGGATGCGGTTGCCGTCCCGGCGCGTCTCGACGACCCCACGGTCGGCCGCCCGGTGGATCGCCTCGCGAACGTAGCGCCAGGGATAGCCCGGGTCCGGGAGGGCGTCCCGGTACCACGCCCACTCGGCGGGGGCGTGGCGGACGACGTGGAGGAGGTCCGAGTCGAGGCGGTCGGCGCCGAACCGCTCCCGGCGGCGCAGGCCCTCGGGGTCGGCCTCGACGACGACGGTGTCCCAGCGCCGGCGCTCGGTCCCGAGCTGGCGGGCCACGAGGACCGCGCCCTCGCGTCGGTCGCCCGGCGGCCACTCGCGTTCGGCCCACCGGCAGACCCGCAGTTCGAAGCCGAACTCGTGGGACGGGCCGGTCGCTGTCACGGTGGGGGCTGTGTCGCGCCGGCGCTAATCAGTTGCGGTGGCGTGGACGCCGCTCGCCGACGGGGCGACGACGCCCGGTCCCGCTCAGAGGTCGCCGTTCAACTCGTTCAGGTAGTCGTGGGCGTCCTCCAGCACCTCCCGGGGACCGTCCTGCGTGAGCGTGTTGACGGCCTGGTCGTAGTCGCGCCACTGCATGTCGGTGTGCTCGCGCGACAGTTCAGCGCTCGTCTCGAAGGACTTCGCGATGAACAGGTGAACGGTCTTGTGGATGCGCGTGCCGTTCGCCTCGAACACGTAGTCGTAGTCGTCCCGGAACCCGTCGATGAGCCGGAAGTCTTCGATGCCTGCCTCCTCCTGCACCTCGCGGATGGCGGTCTGCTGTAGTTCCTCCTCACCCTCGACACCGCCCTTTGGAAACTCCCAGTCTCCCGGCCGGCTCTTCAGGAGGAGGTACTCGCGCCGCCCGCGCGAATCGCGGAACAGGATGGCCCCGGCGCTCGTGGCCTCCACAGTCATTCTTGGCGGGTAGTAGCAGACGACGGCGTAAGAGCATATCGCTGTCGCCTCGCCGCACCGACAGGACGGGCGGGCCGCGTCGCGACCGATGCGCACCGCTTTTGCCCTTCGGCGCCGTCGGTGTCTCCGATGACCATCGTCACGAGACTCACGCTCTCCAGCGGGGACCGGGCGGCGCTGGAGGGCGTCGTGGCGGACATCCGCGACCTGGCGACGCAGAAGGGCGCGGAACTCAAGGGCCCCCACTCCGACGCGCCGGCCGAGCACCGGGTCCCCCGCTACAAGCGCCTCAGCGACGGCGGCGCCCGGTACGACCCCTGGGAGTACACCGTCTACACCCGCCGCCTGGAACTGGTGGGCCACGACGCCCTCGCGCGCACCATCGTCGACCGCGGCTTCCCCGCCTCCGTCCACGTCGAGGTCGAGATCGAGCAGGTGCGGCCCGCCGGGTCGAACTGAGCGACCCGGCGCAACCGCTTTCCCCGCGCCAGGCGACGGGCGGCCATGGACCACCAGGAGATGGTCGACCTTCGGCGCGAGTTCCACGTTCACCCCGAACCGGCGTGGTGTGAGTTCTGGACCACTGCCCGCATCGTGTCGGAACTGGAGCGCATCGGCGTCGACGAGGTGTACGTCGGCCGGGACGCCGTCGCGGCGGACGCCAGGCGAGCAGTGCCAGACGAAGCGACGCTCGCGGCCTGGCGCGACCGGGCCCGCGATGCGGGCGCCGACCCCGCGGTGCTCGACGCGACGAGCGGCGGCGTGACGGGCGCCGTCGCCGTCCACCGGGCGGGCGAGGGCCCCTCGGTCGCGCTGCGGGTCGACGTCGACGGCCTCGTGCGCGAGGAGGCCACGGGCGCGTCACACGTGCCCGCCACGGAGGGGTTCCGCTCGGAGACGCCCGCGATGCACGCCTGCGGTCACGACGCACACGTCACCGTCGGCCTGGCCGTCCTCGAGGCCGTGCAGTCGAGCGACTTCGCGGGCACGTTCACGCTCTGCTTCCAGCCGGCCGAGGAGCGCATCGGCGGGGGCGACGCCCTCGCGCAGTCCGGCCACCTCGACGACGTCGACGACCTGTTTGCCCTCCACGTCGGACTGGGTCACCCGACTGGCGAGGTGGTCGCCGGCGTCGACGAGTTCCTCGCCGTCCGCCAGTTCCGCGCGACGTTCACGGGCGAACCGGCGCACGCCGGCGCCCGCCCGGAAGAGGGGCGGTCGGCCGCGCAGGCCGCCGCCACCGCCGTCTCGAACGTCCACGGGGCGCCCAGACACAGCGGCGGCGCCACCCGCGTGAACGTCGGCGTCCTCACCGGTGGCACCGCCCCGAACATCGTCCCCGAGCGGGTCGCCATCGAGGGCGAGGTGCGCGGCGAGACGACGGCGCTCCGGGAGCACTGCTGGACGCACGTCGAGCGGACGCTCCGGTCGGCGGCGGCGATGCACGGCTGTTCGGTCGACGTCGAGCGCCTGGGCGAGGCGCCCAGCGCCGTCTCCGACCCCTCGCTGGCCGGGCACGTCGCCCGGGCCGCGAGGGCTCTCGACGGCGTCGAAGCCGTCCGCGACACCGGCGCCCTCGGCGGCAGCGAGGACGCGACGGTGCTGATGCGCCACGTCCAGGAGCGCGGTGGCCGGGCCTGCTACTGCATCGTCGGCACGGACCACCCCGGCGGCCACCACACGGCCACCTTCGACGTCGACGAGCGGACCCTCCCGCAGGCCGTCGAGACGCTGACCGAGGCCGTGCGCTCCGCCGCCCGGGACTGACTGTCAGACCGCCGTGGCCGGACGCTCCGCGCGCGCCTTCAGCGCGGCGTTCATCGCCTCGAAGCCGGCGCGCGTCGCGTCGGCGTCGAGGAGAACGCGGACGAGCAGGCCGGAGAACGTCTCCCGCTGAACGAGACGGGAGCCGCCCTCCCGCTCCTCGAGGAGGAACTCGTGGCGCCCGTCGAACAGCCCCGGGACGACGAGTCGGCCCAGCCAGGCGAGGCGCCGTCCCGGATCCGCGGCCAGGACCCGCGGGCGGAACGTCATCCCGCGAGCGCCCGGCGGTTCCACGCGGACGCGCAGTGTCCGGCCCGCCTCAGCACGGCCGCTGACGAGGGGGAGAAAGCGGTTCCACTCGGGGTAGGACTCGAAGTCGGTCAGCACCGTCCAGACGCGCGACGGCGGTGCGTCGACGTCGACTGTGGACTCTATCGTCGTCATCCGTCGTGAAGAGGCGACCGTCGGAGATGAACGCGTCGGCGCCGCGATGGCGTCAGTACTTCGGGTCGGCGCCGGAGACCTCGTACACCCGGTCCATGATGGCGTCACGGTCCGACTGCCAGTCCGCGAGTCCCTCGGGCCCGGTGGGGTAGGCCTCGTACCGCTCGTAGAGGCGGTTCGACTCGCGGTGCGTCCGGTAGAAGTCGAGGACGGTGTCCCAGTACGGGAGCGACGTGAGGGCGGTGCGGAGCTTCAGCATCAAGCCGAGTTCGGCGTTGCCCGAGTAGAGGGCCTCGGCCAGTTTCTCGCCGGGCAGGGCCGCGAGCAGGCCCATCAGGTCGTCGACGTCGACCGCCGTCGTGAGGACGTTGTAGACGTCGAGGGCGGCGTACCGGCCGCCGAAGTGGTCCATCACCCGCTCGTTGTAGCGCCAGAGCGTCGCCTCGTCGGCCACGCCGGCGTCCAGCGCCCGGAGCGCCTGCTCGCCCGCGTAGTTGCCGGCGTAGGCCGCGCCAGCGATGCCGCCGCCGGTCGTCGGGTTGACGTGGCCGGCGGCGTCGCCCGCAGCGAGAAAGCCCGGCGCGACCGCCGAGTCGTACGGGCGGCGCGTCGGGAGCGCGGCGCCCAGTTTGTCCTCGACGGTGGCGCCGGCGAACTCGGGGCGGTCGCGCAGGTCCGCGGCGAGGTCGTCGACGAGTTCCATCGACGGCTCCGTCATCTGGAAGCCGAGGCCCGCGTTGATCTCAGTGGCCGTCCGCGGGAAGTACCAGAGGTAGCCCGCCGCCGTCTCCGTCGGCTTGAACACCAGCGCGTCGTCCCAGGGCACGGGTTCGGGCACCGAGAGGATCTCCCGGTAGGCCGAGCAGAACTGCTGGTAGGAGACGTTCGTGTCGAAGGTGGCCGCCGAGAGGTCGGCTTTGTCCTGCAGGACCGAGAGCGCGCCGGCCGCGTCGACGGTGACGTGCCCGCGGTACTCGTGGACCGTCCCGTCGCGGGTGGCCCGGACGCCCTCGACCCGGCCGTCGGTCTGGAGGACGTCCTGGACGACGGTGTCGTAGCGGAACTCCGCGCCCGCGTCGTCGGCGGCGTCGATGATGCGCCGGCCGTACTCCCAGCGGTCGACCACGGCGAGTTTCCCCGGAACCGGTATCTCGAGGACCTCGTCGACCTGTGGGATCTCGAAGCGGCCGTGGTCGACCGCGGTGTTCGTCATCGCCGGTTCGAGGACCGACTCGGAGATCACGTCCGGGAACGCGTCCGCCCCCTTGAGGGCGTCCCCGCAGGCGATGTGGCCGGCCTCCGTGGCGCTCTTGCGGTCGAGGACGACCACGTCCGCGCCGGCGTCGGCGACGGTGGCCGCGGCGTAACAGCCGGCGGTCCCCGCGCCCACGACGACGACGTCGTACTCGTGGGTAGCCATTGGTGTTGGGTTCTCGTCCGGGGTGAAAACTCTTTATCGGATTCGGTCGGTCGTGGGAGCAAGGGTTTTGAGTACCGCTCCGGAACGTCCGAGCATGACCGAGTACACCGTCGAGTTCGTGGGGACGGGGGACGTCATCGAGGTGGCCGACACCGAGACCATCCTCTCGGCCTGCCTGCGGGAGGGCATCGCGCAGGAGTACTCCTGTCGCGTCGGGATGTGTCTGGCCTGCAGCGCCGAGATACACGAGGGCGAGGTCACCCAGCCGGCGGCGCGCGCGCTCACCGAGCGCGAGCGACAGGAGTACTGCCTGACCTGCATGGCCCGCCCGCAGTCGGACCTGCGCATCGAACGCGGACAGTACCCCCCGAGCATCGAGGGCAACGTCGACGCCGACGTGGCCGCGACCGGGGACTAGACCGCGCAGTTGTTCGGCCCGAGTTCGAGTTCGAACGCCTCGGCGTCGGCGACCGTCTCCCGCCCGAGGTTGACGGCGACGACGCGCTCGTAGTTCGCCGGCCGGGGCGGCAGGTCCCCGGTCAGGCGGTCGACGAAGGCCGCGCGGTCGAGGGCGGCGAGCGGCGTCGCCTCCCGCACCGCCGCGAGCGTCGCAGAGAATCGCCCTTCGGTGTCGGGCACGGCGTCGGGGGCGACGTGCCCCGGCGCCACGCGCGTCTCCGAAGGGAGCGCGAACAGGCGGTCGTGGAGACTGTCGTGAGCGGCGCGGGCGAGCGCGGGGGCTCCCTCGTCGCCGGCCTCGAGGTCCGGGCGGCCCACGCTGTCGAGGAAGAGGGCGTCCCCGGTGAACAGCAGGTCACCGAGGCGGAGGGCGGTCAGTTCGTGGGTGTGACCGGGCGCGTGGACCGCCTCGAGGCCGACGTCGCCGACGGGCAGCGTCTCCCCGTCGTCGAGGAGCGTCGCCTCGAAGTCGAGGCCGCGGTCCCGGGCCCCCGCCGGCAGGACCGGCGTCGCGTCCGTCGCGGCGGCCACGTCACGGACGCCGCTGACGTGGTCGGCGTGGACGTGCGTGTCGACGGCCCACCGCAGGTCGGCGCCGTGTTCCGCGGCGTCGTCGGCGTAGCGACCGGCGACGGCGTGCAGGGGGTCGACGACCGCCGCCTCGCCGTCGGCGACGACGAGGTAGGCGAGACAGCCACTCGACGGGCGGTAGTACTGGCGGACCATCGCGTCGGCGTGGGGCAGGTCGCTCGCCACGTAGAGGCGGGCCCACCCGCGCATGCCGCCGGCGAGGTTGACCGCCTCGACGCCCGCCTCGACGAGGAGGCCCGCGACGTGGGCGCTCGCCCGGCCGCGCGCGCAGACCACCACGACCGGTTCCGCGAGGCCCGTCTCCGCGACCAGGTCGGCCACCGCCTCGGACCCGCGGACGCTCGCGCTGACGAAGTTCACGTAGGGGACCTGTGCCGCCTCGACGCCGGGGCCGGTGACGCGCCACTGCTCGAACTCGTCGCGGTTCCGCGTGTCGAGCACGGAGACGGGGTCGTCCCGTCGGATGCGCGCGTAGAGGTCGGCGGCGGAGACGGCGTCGACGGGGACCGGGGGCTCGGGGTACTCGCGGTCCGCTCCGGACTCCTCGGGCGGGTCGGCGTCGCTCATGGCAATCCGTAGGGGCGCCGGCGACAAGAGAGCCCCGGACGTGCGAACGTTCAACACGGTCGCGTCCGTTCCCGGCCCATGGACGCCGACACGTTCGTCGCGGCCGTCGAGCACGACGCCGCGACGGAACTCGACCGACTCGGCTCGGAGAAGTTCCTCGTCGCAGCCACGGAGGCCGACCTCTCCGCGACGGCGGTCCTCCGGGCCGCCGCGCGTTCGGAGGCCGCCGCGCGGGACACCTTCGACGCCTGGGCGGCCGAAGAGCGCGACGCCGCCGCGCGGGAGGCGTTCGCGGCGACGGCGACGAGGGAGAGCGACCACCACGACCGCGTCGTCGCGGCCCTCGACGGCGGTGCCGAACCGCCGTCGGACGCCACGCCGGACCCGATGCACGAGCACCTCCGCGAGGTGACGGGGACGATAGAGCGGGTCGGCGCGGGCCTGGTCGGGCGCCCGCTCGTCGCGGACCGGACGCTGCTGCAGGTGGTGAACTTCTTCGTCAACGAAGCCGACCCCGCCCGCGCGGACCTGTTCCGCGACCTGCGCGCCGACACCGCGGAGACGAGAGCGCGGGGCGCGACGCTCCTCGAGGAGCGCTGCGAGGCCGACGCGGACTGGGAGCGGGC
The DNA here is from genome assembly GCA_042216525.1 of Halobacteriaceae archaeon. Classification (GTDB taxonomy): domain Archaea; phylum Halobacteriota; class Halobacteria; order Halobacteriales; family Halobacteriaceae; genus JBDGTT01. The sequence goes on along the minus strand of JBDGTT010000011.1, from coordinate 24,812 downwards.
GCGCGAAGCGGCCACGGCGGTGATCCGCGTGGCCTACGAGGACTACGCCGACACGCTGGACGGGATGGGACTGGACCCGCGACCGCTGTGCTGAGGGTCGACGCCCGACACGCACCGGCCGGCGGGCGTAGTGCGCGACAGTGCTCCGCGCTCTCGTCGCGCGAGGAGCGAGGGTGGTGCGCGTCAGCGCACCCGCGAGCGACGAGGGATCAGCTAGGCCTCGTCGAACGAGTCGGACCGGGGGTCCGCCGGCTCGACGTGGCTCCGCTTCGCTACGCCTCGTCGAAGAGCGTCTCGCCCTCGACCATGTGTTCCTCGACGGCGTCGAGGTCGAGCGTCAGACCGAGGCCGGGCTTCTCGGAGATCTCGAGGCGGCCGTCCTGAATGAGGTCGTCCTCCTCGATGAGGTCCTCCCACCAGCCGAGCTGGTAGGAGTGGAACTCGACGGCGAGCGAGTTGGGGATGGTCGTGGCGACCTGCGCGGAGGCCATCGTCCCGATGGGCGAGGCGACGTTGTGCATCGCCACGGGGACGTAGTAGAGGTCCGCCATGTGCGCGATCTTCTGGGTCTCGCGCATCCCGCCGACCTTCGGCAGGTCGGGCGCGACGATGTCGGTGGCCTCCTGCTCGAAGAGTTCGCGCTGGCCGTGCGTGCGGTAGAGGTTCTCGCCGACGGTGATTGGGGTCGTCGTCGACTGCGTGACCGTCTGCTGGACGTCGATGTTCTCCGGGGGGATGGGGTCCTCGAGCCACCAGACGTCGTAGTCCTCGACGGCTGCGGCGAGTTGCTTCGCGCTGGAGGCCGTGTACGACCAGTGGCAGTCGAAGGCGACGTCGGCCCGGTCGCCGACCGTCTCGCAGACGGCCTCGACGATGTCGACCTTGTGCTGAATCTCGGGGCCGCGCATGTGGCGGTTCGCGCGGTCCTTCTCGTAGCCGGAGGGCACGTCGAGGTCGAACTTCAGGGCGTCGTAGCCCAACTCCGAGACGACGCGCTCGGCCTCGCGGGCGTTGGACTCGGGTTCGGACTCGTCGCCGGCGTGACAGTCACAGTAGATGCGGACCTCGTCGCGGTACTTCCCGCCGAGCAGCTGGTAGGCTGGCACCTCCAGGACCTTCCCGGCGACGTCGTGGAGGGCGATTTCGATGCCCGAGATGGCCGAGATGACCTTCCCCGAGATGGAGCCCTCGCCGGACATGCGCTGGATGAGGTTCTCGTAGATGCGGTCGATGTCGAGGGGGTTCTCGCCGACCAGCCACGGCGTCATCCGCTCGATGATCTCGGGTTCGCCGACGCCCCAGTAGGACTCGCCGTTCCCGACGATGCCCGCGTCCGTGTAGACCCGCACGAGCGTCCACGGGTAGTTCCCGTCGACCATCGTGCACTGGACGTCGGTGATCTCGAGGTCGCGGCCGCCGCCCCGTTCGCGCTCGACGCCCATCGTGTCGGCGTCGAGGTTCCGCATCGTGTAGTGGGCGTTCGGGTCGCTGAGCTGGGTGTAGTCTCGTGTCACGGGCAAGTGGTTCCCCGAGACCCACACTAAAGGTTTCGAGAGCGACAGAGTGGGGTCAGAGCAGGCCCATGTCCGCGAGCTTCTCGCCCAGGCGCGCCTCCGCGCCCCCGTCCATCCGCCGGAGGGGATCCCGGAGCGGGCCGGCGTCGAACCCGCGGAGGTCGAGGGCGGCCTTCACGCCGGCCATGTGGGGTCCCGCCTGGAGCGCGGTCCGAACCTCGTAGATCTGGGACTGGAGGTCGCGGGCGCGGCCCTCCTCGCCCCCGTCGTAGGCGTCGTAGAGGTCACGGACCAGTTCGGGGAAGGCGCTCGCAACCGCCGAAACCGCCCCCGAGCAGCCGATCTCGAGTCCCGGGAACAGGAGGGCGTCCGACCCGACGAGGAACGTCAGGTCGGCGTGCTGGTCGATCGCCTGCCCGAGAAACGGGACGTCCTCGCTGGCGTCCGCGATGCCGACGACACCGTCGAGGTCCGTCAGTCGCTCGACGGTGTCGAGCGTGAACGCGTTCCCCGTGTTCGCGGGCGCGTGAGCGACGTAGACGGGGCGGTCGACGGCGGCCGCGAGGCGCCGGTAGTGGGTGGCGACGCCCTCGTCGTCGACGGGGTAGTACGAGGGCGTGGTCGCGACGACGGCGTCCGCGCCGGCGGCCCTCGCGTGGTCGGCGTACCGGACCGCCTCCTCGGTGCCAGGCGCGCCGACGCCGGCGACGACCGGCACGTCGACGGCCTCCACCACGGCCTCCACGACGCCCCGACGCTCCTCGTGGGTCAACAGCGGGAACTCGCCGACCGTCCCGAGTGGATAGACGGCGTGGGCGCCCCGGTCCGCGACGAACCCCGCGTGGTCGGCGGTCCGCTTGTAGTCGACGGACTCGTCGGCGCTGAACGCCGTCACCGTCGGCGCGACGACCCCGTGCAGACCGAGGGGGTCGGCCGTCCCCGGCGACGGGGCGTTCGCCGATGTGTCGTCGGCGTCGGTCATCGTCTGTGCCCTTGCGGGCGGGGAGCATAAGCCCCGGCGTTACGCGACGCCCGCGATGCGGTTGAGCGCGTAGACGGTGCGGAGCATCTCGTCTGCGGCGCCGGCGTCGAAGACGAGTTCGTCGCGGGCGAGGACGTGTTCGAGGACCTGCGTCGAGGCGTGTTCGGGCGCGGCGGCGACGCCGGCGTCCGTCGACTCGATCCACTCCATCACGTCGAGGTCGGACTTGCTGTCCCCCATGACCAGCGCGAACGGATCGTCGATGCCGAGCACCTCGAAGGCCGCCTCGACGCCGACCGGCTTGTTGAGGTCCTTGCTCGCGATCTCTGCGGCGTCGCCCTCGTAGTAGGCCACCTCGATGCGGTCGAACACCCGCTCGGCGGCCTCGGGGAGGTCCCCTCGGTCGACGTCGGGCATCTCGCCCCGCCGCTCGAGGACGCCCCGTATCTCGGGGTCGGAGGCGGCGTAGTAGGCCCGCGCCCACGCCGACGCGCTGCCGGCCGCGGCGACCACGTCGCCCACCAGGTCGAGGAGGTGACAGAGCGCGCGTTCGATGATCTCGACCGCGCGCTCGCTGCCCGTCTCGTCGTTGGGCTTGAGCGTGACGTTGAACTCGTTCCCCTGCAGGTGACAGCCCCGGCGCACCCGTTCGGGGGCCTCCGGGAGGACGCGGGAGCGCACCTCGTCGAACGTCCGGACGACGTCGTCCGCGAGGTCCTCGTAGAGGAGTTGTTTGGTGTCGGCGCCGTGACCGGGCGTGAACACCCCCGTCCCCGCCTCGTAGACGATGCTCATCCGGCCGGAGTGGACGAGTTCGTTGCCCAGCCCCTGTATCATGAAGCCCTTGACGTTCTCGAGGGTCTGGCCGGTGCAGACGACGATGGGGACGCCGTCGTCGAGGAACTCGGTCAGGAGGTGCAGCGTCTCCCGCGGGATCTCGTTGTCGGTCCCGCCCGCCGAGCGGAGCGTCTCGTCGACGTCGAGGACGAACACGTTCACCGCCCGCTCGTAGGTGCTGAACAGGTCGAGCGCGGTGAACGCCTGCTCCCGGGTGGCGTGGGCGGCGACGTCCGCGAGCGTCTCGCCCTCGCGGAACTGCTCCCGGATCTCCTGGCGGCGACGGGCCAGGTCGTCGCTGGCGCGGTCCCAGTACTCGAGACCGACGCGCGAGTCGACCGGCGGGAACAGGTCCACGAACTCCTGGTACGCCCGGAGCGTCTCGGTGTCGAACTCGTCGTACAGACCGTACAGCCGGTCGTACCACTCCATACGGTGCGGTCGTCGCCCGCCCCTATATGCTGTGGGGACCGGCGGTCGCGAGGCAGCCGTCGACGAAACCGACTTACCGGCCCCGGCCGAACTGAGCGCCATGAAGAACGTCGACGACCTCATCCGGGAGGCCGCGGACCTCGCGGAGCGCGGCCTCTCGAAGGGGGAGATTGCCGACGAGTTGAACGTCTCCCGGGAGACGGCGTCGTGGCTCGTCGAGCGGTCGGGCCGGACCCCGGGGACGGCACCGTCCCAGACCGGCGGCCCCCACGACATCCACGTCGACTGGAGCGCCGTGGGCCGGGACAGCGCCCGCCTCGCCCACGTCGGGCGCGCGATGGCGGACCTCCTCTCGAAGCAGGGCGACGAGGTGGACCTGACGATGGGCATCGAGAAGGCGGGCGCGCCCATCGCCACGACGGTCGCGCGCGAACTCGACACGGACCTCGGGACCTACACGCCCGCGAAACACCAGTGGGACGAGGGGGACATCGAGGAACACGGCGGCACGTTCTCCCGGAACTTCGCGGACATCCGCAACCGGCAGTGCTACGTCGTCGACGACACCATCACCTCGGGGACCACGATGCGGGAGACCATCGACGCGGTCCGCGAGGAGGGCGGCGACCCCGTGGCCTGCTGTGTCCTCGCGGACAAGCGCGGCGTCGACGAACTGGCGGGGGTGCCGGTCTACTCGCTCGTGCAGGTGGTCCGCATCGGCGACGACGAGGAGTGACGCCCCGGCCGGCGGCGACCCGGAGAGGATTTACGTCTCAACAACGTACGATGCGGTATATCCCCCTCCCACTATGACACACGTGTTCCGTCTCCACTCCACGCTGGAGGTTCCGCTCGAACGACTGCACGAGTACTTCGACTCGGACCCGGAGTATCCGGACGGCGTCGCGGACATCGACGTCGTCCGCCGGAACAACACGCTCGTGTTGAGCGCCGTCTCCGACGACGACAGCATCGGGAAGTACACCCCGACCGCCCAGCTGAAGGCCACCGTCTCCGAGATACGCGTCTACGAGGAGCCCGAGAAACCCCAGTGGGGCTACGACGAGGAGGAGGAAGAGCGCCCCTCGGAACTCGTCGAGATGGCGGGGTTCAAGGGCGACCGCGAGGCCGTCCTCCAGAACACGGCGCTCCAGTACGAGATGTTCGAGGTCCTCTGTGACCTCGCCCGCCACGCAGAGCGCGGCGAACTGACCGCCATCTCCGAGATCGACGACGAACTGGAGGCCACCCGCATCGTCGAAGGCGAGTTGCGCCCCGCGACGGTCGAGGTGGTCGAGGACCCGAGCGCGACCCTCTCGAACGGCGTGGACTGGCGGAACAACCAGTACATCAGCGACTGACGCGACGTCGCGGCCGGTCCGGGACCGCACGCGACAGCGTTCGACGGAGCACACAGATTTTCGCGAGGCGTCGTCGACGCACCCGGTGTGGGAGAAGTCCGTATGGGGGTCTGGCGCAACGGAGAGACGTCGCTGAGCGCACCGTCGGTCGACCGGCGGCGGCTTCACGCGGGAGACGTCCCGCCGACCCCGTTCGAACCGGGCGCCACGCCGGCCGACTGCATCTTTCGAACGCCACCCACATAGATTTAAATAATTACGACAGTATAGAAAAATTAACTGGGGCATACTCGAATCGAAAGCGGGACGGCGGGTGACGCTCCCCGGTGGAGGCGCCCGCACGACCCGCCCAGACCGAGTGGCCGCACCCAGTCACCAGATCACCCACCATGAAACTAGGCACCATCGGGGTCGGGAACGCCGGCTCCAAGATCGTCGACAAGATGGTCGAGTTCGAGACGCTCACCAACCGCACGCTCTGTCGCCACGTCCTGGTGATAAACACCGCGCGAACGGACCTGTCCAAGCCGGACCACATCCCGGAGAGCCGGCGGGTCCTGATCGGGGACACCCACCAGAAGGCGAAGGGACACGGCGTCGGCGGGGACGTCGAGGTCGGGGCGGAGGTCGCCCAGAACGACATCGACGAGATCCGGCGCGCGTTCGACGACGTGGACATCCACGAAGTCGACGCGATACTCGTCTGTGCGTCTCTCGGCGGGGGCACCGGGAGCGGGGCGGGCCCGGTCGTCATCGACGAACTGCAGAAGATGTACGACGAACCGGTGTACGCGCTGGGCGTCCTCCCCGGGAAGTACGAGGGCGGGCGACCGGCGTTGAACGCCGCCCGGTCGCTCCAGTCCTTCGTCTCCAGCGTCGACAACTTCATCGTCTTCGACAACGACGCGTGGCGCTCGAAGAACCAGACGGTCGGCGAGGGCTACGAGCGGATGAATCGCGAACTGGCGACGCGCATCGTGACGCTACTGGGAGCCGGCGAGTACGACGAGCCGACCGTCGCGGAGAACGCGATGGACTCCAGTGACATCATCCGGACGCTGGACACGGACGGGCTGTCGTCTATCGGGTACGCCTCGACCTCCGTCGACCGGGACGACGACGGCCTCCTCTCCCGGTTCCGGGAGGACCACGAGACGCAGAACGGGTCGTCGGCCGCGGCGAAGATCAACGGTCTCGTCCGGCGGGCCGTCAACTCCCGGCTCACGCTGCCCTGTGAGGTGTCGAGCGCCGACCGGGCGCTCATCGTCCTCTCCGGGCCCCCGGACGAACTCTCCCGGAAGGGCCTGGAGAGCGCTCGCGAGTGGATCGAGAACGAGGTCGACACGGTGGAAGTGCTCGCGGGCGACGACCCGCGGGAGGGCGCCACCTCGCTGTCGGCGGTCGTGTTGCTGTCCAACGTCACCGAGACGCCGCGCATCGAGGCCATCCAGGGCCAGGCGGTCGCGGCACAGGAGAAGATCGCCGAGCAGGACGCCGTGCGCGAGGCCGACATCGCCGACCTGATCACGGACGAACAGGGCCAGATCGACCCGGTTCTCTGACCGTGCGTCCCGCCACCAGTGCCGGCGAGGCGACGTCCCGGGGGCGGTGTCGATGAGGCTGGCCGTCGTCGGCGTGGGCGGCGCCGGGAGCCGCGTCGTCAACCAGATACGTGACCGCGAGCGAGCGACCGGCCGGAACCTCTGCGACGGGAACACCCTCCTCGTGAACTCCGCGCGCCCGACCTTCGACGGGACCGAACACGTCCCGGAGGAGCGTCGACTCGTCGTCGGTGACGTCCGCCTGGGCGGAGCCGACGGCGACGGCGACGACCCGGACCACATGGCGGCGGTCGCCCGCGAGGAGCGAAACGAGATCAACCGGGCCTTCGACCTGCTCGAGTTCCACCAGGTCGGCGGGGTCCTCGTGGCCGCCGGCCTCGCCGGCGCGACCGGCGGGGGAGCCGGGGTCGTCGTGCTCGACCAGTTGGCGGCCGTCGCCGACGGTCCGGTCTACGGCGTCGGCGTCCTCCCGAACGAGTCTGAGGGCCAGCGCGCGGCGCTGCACGCTGCCCGGTCGCTCCGCTCGTTCGTCGAGCGGGCGGACAACGTCCTCGTCTTCGACAACGACGCGTGGGTCGGCCCAGACGGACCCGTCGGGCCCCGTCCGACCGCCGACGGGGCCGGTGGGGCGGCCGACCCCCCGTCCGACGCCGACCGCGCGACCGGGAACGAGGGTCCCGGAACCCCGACCGAGACCGGTCCGACCGACGGACGGGCCGCGGGGCCACCGGCCGATCCGGCCTCGGGGGCGTACGCGGGGGCGAACGCGGCGCTCGCCGAGCGGCTCGTCGCCCTGTTCGCGGCTGGCGAGTTCTCCGGAACGGCGGTCCCGGAGACCCGTCTGGACCCGAGCGACGTGAAGCGAATCCTCGACACCGGCGGCGTCTCGACGATCGGGTACGCCGCTGCCGATGTGACGCGCCCCGCCGGCCTCCGCGCGCGCTTCCGCGACGTGTACGAGCGCGTCTTCGGGGGCCACGACGCGGACGGCGACGCCGACGCGGCACACACCGACGCGGCGAAGATCAACCGCCTCGTCCGCGGCGCCGCGCGGTCGAAGCTGACGCTGCCCTGTGCGGTGTCGAGTGCCGACCGGGCGCTCGTCGTCCTCTCCGGCCCGCCGGGCGAACTCTCCCGGAAGGGGTTCGAGAGCGGGCGCTACTGGCTCGAGAGCGAGGCTGACGTCGTCGACGTGATGGCCGGGGACGTGCCACACGACGGTTCGACCAGCCTCTCCGCCGTCGTCCTGTTCTCGAACGTGACCGAGGTCCCGAGAATCGACCGGATGCAGGAGTCGGGCGTCGCATACCGGGCAGACGGACCCGGGTCGAAGCCCCTCGGCTCGGCCGACCCGCCATGACCGTCCCCGACGGGGACCGCCGGCCGACGCCCGCGGGGGTGCCGCCCCGGGTCGCGGACGCGGCACAAGCCGTGTGGGCCGACCTGCGCCGCCTGCACGCAGCGTGGGTGACGACCGCCTTCCAGCCGGAGGACCTCCCGGTCACCGAGCGGCGGGTCCCCCGGACCGCACGCGGCGTCTGGGCCTACCGGCTGTGGTCGGGGATCGGCGCCTGCTCGCTCGTCGTGGCCTACCCGCTGTTCGTCCTCGGACTGGCCGCGCGCTACTACGCCCGCCGACTGGACCGGCTCTCGGCCGCGCTCGGCGTCGCCGGCGTGGCGCTCCTCTCGACCGTCGTCTGGGGGGCGCTCACCGCGGCGACCTACCTCTCGCCGATCGCGTCCGAAGGGGTCGTCGCCGTCGCCGTGGCGGGCGTCGTCGCCACCGCCTCCGCCGTCCTCGCGCTGTCGGTCACCCGACGAACCGGCCGTCCCGGGACCGTCGCCGTGGGCTACCCGCTCGCGGTGACGGCGCTGTTCCTCCCGCCGGTCGTCGCGTCGCTGTACTCGCCGACGCTCGCGAGCGTGGTCTTCCCCCGGTCGGAGTCGCTGGCCGTCTGGCTCCTGGACAACGTCCTCGCCGTGGGCGGCGTCGCCGCGTTCATCCGCGCGACGTTCGAACTGGAGGGGCTCGCCTACGTCGGGATGTGGTTCGGGCTCGCCGTGCCGACGGGGTGGGTTCTCGGAGCCCTCGTGACCCTCGCGACACGCGTGCGCCACACCGGCAGGTCGAGGAGCGTCACCGACAGAGAGATCGAGTTCTCCTGACGTCTTCCGGCCTCGCCGGCCGGGACGACGCCGGACTCAGTAGAGGAGGGCGTCGTCGTTCTCGACCATGTAGAGCGTGCGTGCCGCGACGTTGACCGCGTGGTCGCCCACGCGTTCGAGGTCCCGGATGGTCAACAGGAGGCGGCGTACCTCGTGGAGTAGCGACTCGATCTCCTCGGCGTCGGCGTCGGCCTCGCGTTCGATGAGGTCGCGCATCACCGTCGCGGAGGCCCGGTCGCACAGTTCGTCGACGTCGTGGTCTCGCTCCGCGATGTCGAAGCAGGCCTCGGCGTCCTCTGCGGCGTAGGCCGCCATCGCGTCCTCGACCATCTCGCCGGTGCGGTCGCCGATGGTCTGGACGTCGACGTCGGGGAACACGTCGCGCTCCGCCTCCATGGCGTAGCCGCCGAGGTTGGTCGCGAGGTCGCCGATGCGCTCGAGGTCGGTGATGATCTTGAACGACGCGGCGATGAACCGGAGGTCGCCGGCCACCGGCTGCTGGAGCGCGAGCAGGTCGATGCAGTCGCTCTCCAGGTCGAGGTACATCCGGTTTATCTCGCCGTCGCCCTGGATGACCGCCTCTCCCATCTCGCCGTCTTTGTCTTCGAGCGCCGAGAGCGCCTGGCGATGCCGCTCGAGGACCACCTCGCTCATGTAGAGGACGTCCTCGCGGAGTTCGTCGAGTTGCTCTTGATATCCTTTCCGGGGCATGTCGGTTGGTCCGTGTCCTGGGGTCTAAGCGTTGGGGGCTTTATCCAAACTTACCGCTGATGTAGTCCTCGACCCGCTGGCTCTCCGGGTTCTCGAATATCTTGTCGGTGTCGTCGTACTCGACGAGTTCGCCGCCGGTCAGGAAGACGGCGGTCTGGTCGGAGATGCGCGCCGCCTGCTGCATGTTGTGGGTGACGACGACCACCGTGTACTCCTCGGAGAGTTCCTCGATGAGGTCCTCTATCTTCGCCGTCGCGATGGGGTCCAGCGCAGAGGCCGGTTCGTCCATCAGGATGACCTCCGGGCCGACGGCGAGACAGCGGGCGATGCAGAGGCGCTGCTGTTGCCCGCCTGAGAGACCGAGCGCGTTGTCGTCGAGGCGGTCGTTGACCTCGTCCCAGAGAGCGGCCTGGCGGAGCGAGCGCTCGACGAGTTCGTCCTCGGCCGCGGGGCGCCGCCCGAACAGGCGGTCGGTCAGGCTCCGGTCGATGTCGCCGTGCTTCCGGGGGCCGTACGCGATGTTGTCCCGGATCGACTTCGGGAACGGGTTCGGAGACTGGAAGACCATGCCGACGCGCTTGCGCAACTCGACGAGGTTGACGTTCTCGTCGTAGATGTTCCGCCCGTCGATGCGGACGGTGCCCTCGACGCGCGCGGACCTGATGCGGTCGTTCATCCTGTTCAGCGACCGGAGGAAGGTCGACTTGCCACAGCCGGACGGGCCGATGAGCGCGGTGACCGACTTCTCGGGGATGTCCATCGAGACGCTCTTGATGGCGTGGTCGTCGCCGTAGTAGACGTCGAGGTCCTCGACGGAGATCTTCGGGTCGCCCGCGAACTCGTACTCGAGCCACTCGTCCTGGACCGTCTCCTCCGTCTCGCCCGTCGTGGTCGTCTGGGACCGTTCCATCTGTGTGTCGCTCATTGTGTCAGTTTCCTCCGGAAGTAGATGCGGGTGACGATGCCGACGGCGTACAGCGAGAGGACCACCAGCAGCAAGACCAGCGCGGTCCCCCAGCCGAACGAGGGCTTGGCCTGCACGCCCGCCGTGATGACGGCGAACAGCTGGTAGGGCAGCGCCGTCGCCGGTTCGACCAGCGCCTCGTTCACCACGAACGGCGGCGACGCCTGGAACCGGAACGACGTCAGCACGCGCGGGCCGTGTTCGAGGAACGGCTCGCGGACGAGGACGAGCAGGATGGGCGCTGTCTCGCCGGCGATGCGGCCGATCCCGAGGATGACGCCGGTGATGACGCCCGGGAGCGCCGCCGGGAGGACGACGCTCCGGATGGTCTGCCACTTCGTCACCCCGAGAGCCGCGCTCGCGTCGCGGTACTCGTCCGGGACGTTCTGGAGGGCCTCCCGGCTCGTGATGAGCACGAGGGGCAACAGCATGAACCCGAGGACGAGTTGGCCGGTGAGCAGCGTGGGCTGGTTCCCGATGCGGGGCAGGAGGAAGGCGAAGGCGAAGAGGCCGTAGACGATGCTCGGGGTGCTCCACAGGCCGTTGGTCGCTATCTCGACGGTCCGCGTGAACCCGCCCTGCTCTGCGTACTCGGTGAGGAAGACGGCCGCGCCCACGCCCAGCGGCACCGCGAAGGTCACCGCGCCGACGACGAGCCACACCGTCCCCGCGATGGCCGGGAAGATGCCGTTGACGTCGTAGCGCAGCCCGTAGCCGTTCGTGACGAAGGGGAGCTTCGGCGGCCAGAGCTGCGCGCCGGTCAGCATCGGGTCCAGGCCCTTCTGGACGACGAACCCGACCAGCAGGACCAGGACGGCGAGCAGCGCGACGGCGTAGACGGCGATGAGCGCGTACGCGCCGCGCTGGCGCCCGCGTGCGCCGAACCCCTCGTAGGTGGCGCCCGAGGCCCACGCGGTCAGCAGGCCGCCGACCATCGCGAACGCGGCGACGGCGGTGCCCCCGACGAACTCCGCGGAGAAGCCCTGTGGCGACCAGGTCCAGGCCGGTCCGAGCACGCCCGTCAACACGAGGGCGGCGGCGAGGACCTCGAACCCGGCCACTGGCAGGGTCGTGCCGAGGTCCTCGGGGAGCGCCAGGACGGCGCCGCCGACGGCCGCCGCGGCGACGAGGCCGGCCGGGAGCCAGGCCAGCGCCGACAGGCCGAGCGTCTGGGAGACGACGAGGCCCCCGCCCGCGAACCCGAACGCCGCGAACGTCGCGGCCGCGGGGAGGCCGACCGCGTCGTCCGGACTGGTGTCGATGACGCCCGCCGTCGAGAGGACGCCGAGCGCGGTCAAGACGACGGCCACGAGGAGGTGGCCCCCGGAGACCAGCGTCGCGTAGGTCACCCCGCCGAGGGCGTCCGTGGCGTCGACCCACTGGAAGACGAGCGCCCACCCGAGGGCGAACGCGGCGAGGCCGACGGCGAACGGCAGGGCCGCGAGGTGGTCCGCGGCGCTCGTCTCGGTGACGAGCGACGTCTCGTCGCCGTACCGTTCGCTCATCGGCTCCCCCCGAGCCGGCGCTTCATGCGCGCCTCGATGAGCTGGCTGACGACGCTGAGCACCAGGACGACGACGAAGAGGATGACGCCGGCGGCGAACAGGGCCGAGAGCTGGAGGGGTCGGCCGGCGGCCACGCCGTACTGGCTCGCGATGGCCGAGGTGAGCGTGATGGTGTTGCCGAAGACGTCGTAGAGGGGCTCGGGGAGCGTGGTGGTGTTGCCGAGGATGACCGTCGCGGCCATGGTCTCCCCGAGCGCGCGACCGACGCCGAGGATGACGGCGGCGGAGACCCCCGAGATGGCCGCCGGGAGGACGACGCTCTTCGTGGTCTGCCAGTCCGTCGCGCCGAGTGCGACCGCCCCGTTCTTCATCGGGTGGGGGACGGCGTTCAGCGCGTCCTCGGAGACGGAGACGACCGTCGGGAGGGCCATCACGCCGATGACGAGGCCGACGACGAACAGGCTCCCGGACGTCGGGAGGGCGAAGACGTCGCTCATGTAGGAGTTGATGACGATGAAGCCGATGTAGCCGTAGACGATGGAGGGGATGCCGGCGAGGAGTTCGACGGCGGGTTTGACGACCTCGCGGACGGTGGGCGAGGCGATCTCGCTGATGAAGATGGCCCCGGCGACGCCGAGGGGCGCGGCGACGAGCGTCGCGATGACGGTCGTCACCGCCGTGCCCCACATCATGGTCGCGAGGCCGTACCGGTTGTCGTGGACGCTCCAGACCGTCGTCGTGAGCAGGTCGAGGCCCATCCTGCGCGCGATGGGGACCGCCTTGACGAACAGGTAGACGGTGATGAGCCCGAGGATGAGTATCGTGGAGGCCGTGGTCAGGAACGTCAGCGCGTGCGCCGTCTCGGCCTGGTGGACGACCCAGCCGTAGGCGGCGACGGCGAGGAAGGCGAGAACGGGAAAGACGAGGAGGTCGGGGACGAGGAGAAACGACAGGAGCGCAGCGAGCAGCGAGATGGCACCCACGAGGGCCGCGAGTTGCGCGTCGAGCGGATACTCCGCGCGAAACTCGCGGAGTCGGCCTGTCGTGGGTGCCCCGGACATAGGTCGTCCTTACGACTTAGACCGGGTCGGGGAGCTTTGAAAGTTCCTCTTTCTGCCGGCTCTTCGAGAGGGTGGCGTAGCCCGCGGGGTCGACGTACTGCCCCTGGCCGTAGTCGTGGAGGAGCATCCGGAGGAACGAGGCCTCCTTCTTCGAGGTGCCCTCGTAGGTGTAGCAGTGCAGGTCGCGGGCGAGCGGGTAGCCCTTGTCCGAGAGGTTCTTGCCCGGCTCGTAGACCGTGCCGTCGAAGTCCAGCGCGACGGCCGGCACGTCCTCGGAGACGAAGGCGAGCGCCATGTAGGCGATGGCGTTGTCGGTGTTCGAGATGGCCTGGGCGACCTGCTGGTTCTCGCCCTTGCGGACGTCGACGCCGGGCATCTCAGCCTCGGGGTCACCGAGCATGTTCGCGCGGAAGGAGGTGTCGGTGCCGGACCCGACGGCCCGGCCGATGGCCTGGATCTCCTTGTCGTCGCCGGAGTAGCTGTCGACCTCCGACCAGTTCGTGATCTCGCCCGTGTAGATGCCGCGGACGGTGTCGGCGTCGAGTTTCGTGACGCCGGCGTCGTAGACGGCCTTGCTGACGACGATGGGCTGGGCGTCCACGCCGACGACGTGGTTGATGAACTTCGAGTAGTCGTCGCGGTCGAGTTCCGCCTCGACCGGCGCGGACGCGTCGCCGATGTCGACCTGGCCGTTCTCGACCTTCGTGAGGCCGACGCCGGAGTGGCTCAGGCCCACGGACACCTTGAACGGCGGGTCGCTGGCCTCGCCTTGGGGCTCGAAGCCGTAGAGGCCCGCCCAGTAGTCGGCCATCGCCTTGCCCTCCGGGTCGACGCCGTACTCCTCCGCCGGCCAGTACTCCGTGTCCTTGGCCGGGGGGTTGTAGTTCCAGACCGAGGCGCCCTTGCTCGTGATGGGGTAGACCGTCGAGGACCCGCCCGCCGTCAGCGGCGTGCTGTCCTGCCCGCCGGAGCCACCGTCGCCGCCGGACTGTGTCGTCGTCCCGTCGGAGCTTCCCCCCGAGGAGCCGCCCGAGGAGCCGCCCGAACTTCCGCCCGAGGACCCCCCGTCACTGCCACCGCTGCACCCCGCCAGCGCGCCGGCGCCCGCAACGCCGACACCGAGCAGGAATTTTCTGCGCGAACTGTTCCCGGACGCCTCGCCGTTGTTCTGCGCCATCACTGAGTTGGTGAGGGAGATTCGTATAAATACCCTACTATTACAACTACGTTCGTCTATATACCATACGGTGAGAACGGCTCACGTGCGGGGGGCGTCCCCCGTCTGAGGGCCGGTTCGATTCCCATCTGCGTCCGCGCGGCGGAATTCTGACGGTCGATCGACGGGAGGTATATAGAGATGGGTGGATTTATAGCTCCGACCGCGTACCTACCGATATGGAGCGACGCAAGGTCCAGGTCACGGGCGGGTCGACGTTCACGGTCTCGATTCCGAAGGACTGGGCGCGGGACAACGACGTCTCCGCGGGCGACGAGGTGGAGTTCTACCCCGACCGCGACACGCTGCTGTTGACGCCGAACCGCGGGGAGGACGCCGTCGAGGGCACGCTGGACATCTCCGGGCTGGAGGGCGACGCGCTCACCCGCGCGGTGATGACGATGTACGTGAGCGGGTTCGACGTCCTCTCGCTGGAGGCCGAGCGCATCACCGCGGACCAGCGCCGGGTCGTCCGGCAGGCCACGCAGGGGCTGGTCGGCCTCGAGGTGTTAGAGGAGACCAGCGACCACGTCGTCGTCCAGGACCTGCTCGACTCCTCGGAGCTGTCCGTACACAACGCCGTCCGGCGGATGCGGCTCATCTCGCTGTCGATGCTCGACGACGCGGTGACCGCCCTCGTCGAGAACGACGCGGACATCGCCCAGGACGTGATGGAACGCGACGACGACGTCGACCGCCTGTGGTTCGTCGTCTCCCGCATCTTCCGCGGGACGCTCCGCTCTCCCAGGGCCGCACAGGAGGTCGGGATGGCCCGCGAGTCCGCCTTCGACTACCACTCCAGCGCGCGCCAGCTCGAGCGCATCGCGGACCACGCGGTGAAGATCGCCACCCTCTCCCAGGAACTCGACGCGGTGCCCGAGGACGTGAGCGAGGCGCTTCGCTCGCTCCACGCAGACGCCGACGACGTCGTGAACCGGGCGATGGACGCCCTGTTCGACGACGACAGCGAGGTGGCCACGGAACTCGCCAACGGCGCGCGACGCGCCATCATCGACATCGACGACCACACCCGCGAGGTCGAGGAGATGCTCCGGACGCTCGACCCCCAGCAGGCCCAGCACCTCCGCCTCGTGGTCGACTCGCTCTCCCGGAGCGCTGACTACGGCGGCAACGTCGCGGAGACCGCACTCCAGAACGCCGCACCCTCGCCCCGCCCCTGAGCCGTCACGGAGCGCGGCAACTGCGGCGGAGAGCGCCACCTATTTCAGCCGCTCGGCTCCGAGAAACCAGTATGAGCGAGTTCCCGGCGTACCTGGACGTGGACTACGAGGACGGGGCCGGCGAGGAGCCCGCGGACTACCCGCGCATCGAGGACAAGATCGAGAAGGCCGTCGACGTGACGCGACGGGGCCTCGAGCAGTACCGCACTCCGGCGGTGATGTGGACCGGCGGGAAGGACTCGACGCTCACCCTCTACTTCGTGAAAGAGGTCGTCGAGGAGTTCGACCTGGAGATGCCGCCCGTGGTCTTCATCGACCACTACCAGCACTTCGCGGAACTCATCGAGTTCGTCGAGCGGTGGGCCGACCGCTGGGACCTCGACGTGGTCTGGGCGCGCAACGAGGACGTCGGCGCCTACGTCGAGGCACACGACCTCGAACCGGGCGACGACGTCACGGTCGACGCGCTGAGCGAGCACAACCAGCACCACGTCCGGGACATCCTCGAGTACGAGGAGGAGACGTTCCCGTTCCTGCTGGACACCTACGTGGGCAACCACCTGCTGAAGACGGTGGCGCTCAACGACGCCCTCGAGGACCACGCCATCGACGGCATCGTCTCGGGCATCCGCTGGGACGAACAGGAGGCGCGTGCGGACGAGACGTTCTTCTCGCCACGGCACGACCCCGACATCTACCCGCCACACGACCGCATCCAGCCCATCCTCCAGTTCACCGAGGCCGACGTCTGGCAGGCGTTCTGGCACTACGTCGTCCCGGAGACGGTCCCCGCCTGGCCCGACGACGGCTACGTGCCACAAGACTACGACGACCTCCCCGAGGGCGTCACCCACGAGGACATCCCCGTCTCGCCCAAGTACTTCGAGGGGTTCCGCTCGCTCGGCAGCGAGGTCAGCACGGACCGCGCGGACCCGGAACCGGCGTGGCTGCAGGACCTCGAGGGGACGACCGAGCGCGCGGGCCGCGCCCAGGACAAGGAGGACCTCATGGAGCGGTTGCGCGACCTCGGCTACATGTGAGCGAGCGGCGACCGCCGGCGGTAAGCCAGCCCGGTCCGTACGCTCGCGGATGACCCGCGACGCGTCCGTCCTCGGTGACGTCGTCGCGCGCGACCGGCGGAGCGACCGACCGGCGCTGCGCGCCCCGGGCGACCCAGACCGCGCGTACGACTACCGTCGGCTCGCCACGACGGCCTGGAAGACCGGCAACCACCTCCGCTACCTCGGGGTCCGGGCCGGCAGTCGCGTCGGCGTGCCCGCCGCGCGCCACCCCGAACCGGTGCTCGTCCTCCTCGGGGCGGCCCTCGTCGGCGCCGTCGTCCGACTCGACCCGCCCCGGTCCTTCGACGGGCGCGCCGTCGTCGCGCCGACAGACCGGGTCCGCCGGTTCGACCTGCCGCCGGGGAGTCGACGCGTCGGCTACGGCGCGGCGTCCGATGACCCGTCGGTCGTCCACTTCGAGCGGGACGTGTGGCGCGAGAACCCCACCGAACCGCCCGAGTCTGTCGCGCCCGACGATCCGGTGGTGGCGACGGCCGCGACCGAGCGGACGCACGCCGACCTGCTCGCGGCCGCGGCCGGGGTCGCCGCCGACCTGCGGACCGACGACGTGGTGGCCGTCCGGGAACCGCTCGGCGACCCGGACGTACTCGCCGCCGGCCTCGTCGCGCCCTTGCTCGCGGGGGCCGCCGTCCTGTTCCCCGACGGGGAGGCCGTCGGCACGGTGGCCGTCACCCGGGGTCGGGCACCCGAGGACCGGGTGCGTCGACCCGGGACGTGACGCCGGGCCGTCGCCCACCGTGAGACGCTCCACAAACGCTTTCCGGTGCGGGGCGCTACCTATCGCCATGTACGTCCGGGGCGCCAAGAAGCGCGAGGAGGTGTGGTTGCTCGACCGCCTCGAGGAACTCGGGCTGTCGGACCCGGCGTTCCGGTCGCGAGACTACGTGGTGGCCCTCGACGAGGAGTCCGGCGAGAAGGCCGGATTCGGTCGCCTCCGCGTCCACTCGGCCGGCGGCGAGGACGTCGCCTGCGAGGTGGTGACCGTCGGCACGCTTCCGCGGTGGCGCAGGCAGGGCGTGGGTGCGCACGTCCTCGAGCGCCTCGTCGAACAGGCGGGCGACCGCGGGTTCGAGCGCGTCTACGCGCTGACGAGCGAGGCGGGCTACTGCGCCCAGTTCGGCTTCGGGCGTGTCGACGAGGGCGGCCTCCTCGACCCCCTGTCGACCCGCCTCGAGGACGTCCGCGAGGACGACCCGGACGCGCTGCCGGTGGCCTGTGCCGTCGCGGACTTCGGGATGCCCGACCGCCTCCGCGAGCGATTCAAGGACGCGGAGTCGGAGGGCGACCCGGCCGGAGAGCCCGAGCGACCCGAGGACTTCGGCATCGACCCGGAGTCGGCCACCTACAAGTACGACACAGGACGGTGACGGGGCCGCCCCGGGCCGGGTGGGACAACTGCTAAGGCCGGGGTCGTCCACACTCGGGTATGTTCGACCCGGAGGACCTCGCGGCCGTCCGTGACTCTTACGAGCGGTGGCGAGAGGAGACTCTCGACCCGACGCTCGACCGGTACGGGGAGCGACGCGAGTCGTTCACGACCGACACCCGCGGCCAACCGGTCGACCGCCTGTACACGCCGGACGACGTGGCCGAGACGGACTACGAGACCGACCTCGGCTTCCCCGGGTCGTTCCCGTACACCCGGGGCGTCTACCCGACGATGTACCGGGGCCGCCTGTGGACGATGCGCCAGTACGCCGGGATGGGGACGGCCGCGGAGACCAACGAGCGGTTCCACTACCTCCTCGAGGAGGGGCAGACGGGCCTCTCGATGGCGTTCGACCTACCGACCCAGATGGGCTACGACTCCGACGACCCGATGGCCGCCGGGGAGGTGGGGCGCTCGGGCGTCGCCATCGACAGCCTCCGCGACATGGAGACGGTCTTCGAGGGCATCCCGCTGGACGAGGTGTCCACCTCGATGACCATCAACGCGCCCGCGAGCATCCTCCTCGCGATGTACGTCGCCGTCGGCGACCGGCAGGGCGTCGACCGCGAGCAGTTGCGCGGCACCATCCAGAACGACCTGCTCAAGGAGTACGCCGCCCGCAACACCTACATCTTCCCGCCGGGGCCGTCGATGCGCATCATCACGGACGTCTTCGAGTACTGCGCCGAGGCGTTGCCCAACTTCAACACCATCTCCATCTCGGGCTATCACATCCGCGAGGCCGGGTCGACGGCCGCCCAGGAGGTGGCCTTCACCCTCGGGAACGCCGTCGAGTACGTCGAGGCGGCAGTCGACGCCGGCCTCGACGTCGACGAGTTCGCCCCGCAACTGTCCTTCTTCTTCGCCGCGCACAACGACGTCTTCGAGGAGGCCGCGAAGTTCCGTGCGGCCCGCCGCCTCTGGGCGCGCATCGTCGAGGAGCGCTTCGACGCCACCGACCCCGCGGCCAAGCAGTTGAAGTTCCACACACAGACCGCCGGGTCGACGCTGACCGCCCAGCAGGTCGAGAACAACGTCGTTCGCGTCGCCTACCAGGCGCTGGCGGCGGTCCTCGGTGGCACGCAGAGCCTCCACACCAACGGGAAGGACGAGGCGCTCTCGATTCCGACCGAGCAGTCGGTGCGGACGGCCCTGCGGACCCAGCAGATACTCGCCCACGAGTCGGGCGTCGCCAACACCGTCGACCCCCTCGCCGGCAGTTACTACGTGGAGTCGCTGACCGACGCCATCGAGGCGGAGGCCCGCGACATCCTCGAGGACGTGACCGAGCGCGGGGGCATGGCGCGGGCCATCGAGGAGGGGTGGGTCCAGCGCCAGATACAGGACGTGGCCTTCGACCGACAGCAGGAACTCGAGGACGGCGACAGGGTCATCGTCGGCGTCAACCGATTCGAGGTCGACGAGGACCCCGAGATGGACATCCAGGCGGTCTCCGAGGAGGAAGAGGGACGGCAGGCCGAACGACTGCGCGCGGTCCGCGAGGAACGCGACGACGAGGCCGTCGAGGCGGCCCTCGCGGCCCTCCGGGAGGCGGCCGACGGAGACGAGAACCTCCTCCCGTACGTCCTGGACGCGGTGACGGCCTACGCCACGGTCGGGGAGATAAGCGACGTCTTCCGCGAGGCGTTCGGCACGCACGACCCGGCCTAGTCCGTCCGCCGGATGACCGTGCCACAGACCGGACAGAGCAGGGCGAGTCGGTCCCGGTCGAGGCCGTACTTGACCTCGACGTACGGGCGGTCGTACCCCGCGTTGGCGAGGCGGCGCTCCATCCACTCCGGGTGGTCCGTCGGGGAGTACCCACACTCCGGGCACCGGGGGAGTTTGCCGACCTCGTGGTCGCGGTCCGTGGATGCGTCGCTCATGTTCGGTCCGGGGTGCCGGTCCGTCGACGGCCCCGTGCCTGCGGCTACTCGGACGACGAGGATAACGGTTGCGGCGGGGGTGAAACTGTGCGGTTGCCGACCGTGGCGACCCGGGGGCCGGGACCGCGGGCGACGACCGACGGGACGTCGGTCCGGGCCCGCACACGGTTTATCCCGGCGGCGGCCCACGGGGAGCCATGGAGTTCCACCACGTCGGCGTCGCGACGCCGGACGCCGCGGCGGTCGCGGAGCGGTACGAGTCGCTGTTCGACCTGCCGGTCGTCCACGAGGAGGCCGTCGGGGATCTCTCGGTGGTCTTCCTCGACGCCGGCGCGGGCTACGTCGAGTTGCTCGAACCCAGCGACGGCGGTACCGTCCAGCGGTTCCTCGACCGGGAGGGACCGGGCCTTCACCACGTGGCGTTCGAGACGGCCGACGCGGCCGCGGCCCTCGACGACGCCCGCGCGGCGGGCGTGACGCCCATCGACGACGAGCCACGACCGGGCGCGTGGGGACACGAGGTGGCCTTCCTCCACCCGGGCGACCTGGGCGGCGTCCTCGTCGAACTGGTCGAGACGCACGGGTGACCGGTGAGGACCCGAGCGGACCGGCGACCCGGGTAGCCCGCACGGACAGCGAAGCGCGGCCGACAGGCCGCGCGCCTGGCGGGCTTCTAATGGCCGCCGGCGGACGCGGAGCGTCCGCCGAGGTGCCGAGAGCGCTCCGCGCTCTCGTAGCACGAGGAGCGAGCGTGGTGCGCGACAGCGCACCCGCGAGCGACGAGGGATCAGGTGGTGAGGAGGAGGACCACCAGGAAGAGGTAGCACCCGCGCACGAGGAGCATCGTGGCCAGTTCGGGGTCCGCGCGCCGCGCCACCGCGGCGACGGCGGCGAGAGGGACCACCGCGAGGACGGTCGTCGGCGGGAAGGTCCCGGCGGCCGCGAACGCGCAGACCGCGAGGGCCCCGGCCGTCAGCAACCCGTACGCGACGGTCCGGGCCCGACGGGGCCCCACCGCGACGGCCACGGTGCGCTTGGCGATGGACCGGTCGTACGCGACGTCCGCGGCGTCGTCGACGACCTTGACGCCGGAGAGCACGAGGAGGAAGACGGCGCCGAACCCGACGACTGCGGGCCCTAGCGTCCCCGCCTGCGCGTAGTAGCCGCCGAGGAGCGCCAGCGCGACGCCGAGCGGGTAGCCCGCTGTCGCCGTGACGGGGTTCGTGTCGAGTTGGGGGGCGTGGAGGTAGCCGACCACCCATCCCGGCGCGGTCAGCGCCGCCGCGCCGGGACCGACGAGGACCCACAGTGCGGCCGTCGCGAGGACGAACAGACAGGTACTGGTCGCCACCGCCGCGCGAGACCCGCGCGCCGTCAGCGGATGATCGTCGTCCTCGTCGCGGACGTAGAAGTCGACGTACCCGTCCCTGACGTGGGCGGTGTAGAGGCCAGCGAAGACGGCGACGACGTGGACGGCGGCCGGTCCGGCGGCGAACGTCGGCGCGAGGAGCGCACCGAACAGGGACGACGCCACCGCGGGCAGCATGAACACGGGGTGGACCTGCGAGGCGAGGGCCCGGGCCGTCGCGGCCGGGCCTGACCCGTGTCGGACGATGGCCATGGGTATCGTGAACGGCCCACACGCCCATAGTTCCGGGGGGTAGGGCCGAGACGGCGTCCGCCGCGACGGCCGTCGCGCCGGGTCAGGAGACGGCGGCCGTCGCCTCGCGCATCACGTCGAGCGCCGCCTCGATGTCGTCCATGCTCGCGGCGTAGGAGAGGCGGGCGTAGCCCGCGCCGTGGTCGCCGAATGCGTCGCCCGGGACGACGACGACCCCGCGGTCGATGCAGGCGTCACACCAGCCCTCGGGAACCTCGGGCATCACGTAGAACGCGCCGCGTGGCTCCGGGACGTCGAGGCCCATGTCGCGGAGGCCGTCGACGACGACGTCGCGCCGACGCTCGAACGCCTCGACCATCTCCCCGACGGCGTCCTGGGGCCCGGTCAGCGCCGCCTCGGCGGCGAACTGGGCGGGGGCGCTCGCGCAGGCCTGCATGTACTGGTGGACGCGGACCATCCGCGAGACGCGCTCCTCGCTGGCCGCGACCCACCCGAGGCGCCAGCCGGTCATCGAGTAGGTCTTCGAGCAGGCGTTGACGACGACGACGCTGTCCGTCTCGGCGAACTCCATCGGCGAGCGGTGCTCGCCCTCGTAGACGATGTGCTCGTACACCTCGTCGGAGATGCAGAGCACGTCGTGCTCGTCTGCGATGCGGGCGAACTCGCGCACGTCCGCCGGCGACTGGACCGCCCCCGTCGGGTTGGCGGGCGAGTTGACCACGAACGCGGCCGTGTCTTCGGTGATGGCGTCCTCGACCGTCGCGGGGTCGAGGGTGAGGTCCGGCCTGAGCGGGAGGTGGACCGGTTCGGCGTCGGCGAGGCGGGTCAGCGCGTCGTAGGAGACGAATCCGGGGTCGGGGATGAGGACCTCCTGCCCGGGGTCGACGTGGGCCTCGATGGCCAGGTGGAGGGCTTCGCTCCCGCCGGCGGTGGCGATGATGCCCTCGGGGGACACCGTGACGTCGTTGTCCCGGTCGTGCTTGGCCGCGATGGCCTCCCGGAGGTCGAGGCGGCCCTTGTTCGTGGTGTAGCCGTCGGCCGCCCCGGCCTCGATGGCCTCGACGGCCGCCGCCCGGGCGTGTTCCGGCGTCGGGAAGTCGGGCTGGCCGAGGCCGAGGTTGATGGCGTCCGCACCCGCGGCCTCGAACACCTCGCGGATGCCGCTTATCGACACCTGCTCGACGCGACTGGAGAAGCGGACCATACACTCTCCGCGTGGGCGGGGGCCGAAAACGTTTGCTGTGGACGGCCGCCTGCAATCCTCTCCGGTATCCGTGACGGAACCGGGGACGACGGGTCGACCACTCGGCCGCCCAGACCACGGCGAACGGGCGACAGACGCGCTGACGGCCCGGAGACCGCCGTCAGGAGTGGTGGCCCGGTTCTCCGCGAGGAGACGCCGTAAGTCCCCCACCGCCCTACCGGGGACCACGATGAACGAACAGTCACGACGTACCTTCCTCCGCACCGCCGGCGCGAGCGCCACGCTGGGCCTCGCCGGCTGTGCGTCTCTCGGCGGGTCCGGCGGTCTCGACTCCCTGAACGTCGCCTACATGCCCATCTACCCCGACATGCAGTACTTCCAGCTGGCCGAGGAGGGATACCTCGACGAACTCGACGTGTCGGTGACGGCGAAACAGTTCTCCGACGGGCCGAGCATCGTCCAGGCGTACGCCAGTGGCAAGTTCGACGTGGCGCTGTTCGGCGTCCTGCCCGCGCAGGTGCTCGTCGACAAAGGGGTGGCTGCGAAGGCTGTCGCCGCGAACGACAAGAACTCGATCGGGATCTTCACGACGGAATCGTTCGCCGACCGCTTTGCAGAGGAGGGGGCAGACGCATTCGACAGTTTCGAGAGCGAACACGGCCGCAAGTTCTCGTTCGGCACGTTCCCCTCCGGCAGCGTCCCGGACATCCTCCTCCGGTACTGGATCCGGGAGGAACTCGGCCTGTCGGTCGACGACGCCGTCGACGTCACCTACATGGGCGCGGGGAAGGTCCGGCAAGCGCTGCTCGCCGGGGAGATAGACGGGACGAGTCTGTTGGAACCGATTCCGACCATCGCCCGGATGAACGACGCGCCGTACACGCTCCTGACCGAGGCGGCGTCGTTCGTCCCGGGTGGACAGGCCTCGGCGCTGGTGCTCATGCGGGACGACCTCCGGGCGAACCATCGCGGCGTCGCCGCGGACTTCCTCCGCAAACACCTGCAGGCCACGGAGTTCATCAACGAGAATCCGAAGCAGGCCGCCAGGAACGCGAGCTCCGTCGTCGGCGAGAGCGTGCTCCCCGAGGACGTCGCGATGGCGGCCATGGAGTCGCCCCTGGAGGAGTACATCGGCGACCCCCGCCAGATCGTCGAAGGCGCGAAGGTCTACAGTCGGTACGGGAAACGCCTCGGGAAACTCGACGCAGAGGTGGGGACTGAAGATCTGTTCGACTTCTCGCTGTACGACGAGGTGACCGGATGACGTCCCACTCGACAGACCGGACGAGCGCCGCCGAGGGACCGATACGCGACGAGAGCAGTCGAGTACAGGTGGCGCAGGTCGACTGGCAGCGCGTCGAGTTGGGGCTGCTCGGGTCGGCCGCCTTCGTCACCGTCTGGTGGCTTGCGGCGCTTAGCCAGCCGACGTACCTCCTCCCTGGTCCGATCGAGGTGGCGACTGCGTTCCTGGGCGAGTTGACCGCCACTGCCAGATACGCCGTCCCGTTGACCGGCGTGGGCGTGGAGTTGCCCCGTCTCGTCGTCAAACTCCTCCAGAGCCTCCAGCACTACGTCCCGGGTCTGGTCGTCGGGTCGATACTCGGCATCGCACTCGGCGTCGCAACGGGGTGGAACGACCGGCTGAACGCCGCGCTGCGTCCGGTCATCCGCGTCCTCCGCCCCATCCCACCGCTCGCGTGGATCGCGTTCGCCATCGTCTGGTTCGGCATCGGAAACGCCGGCGCGACGTTCATCGTCGCCATCGGGTCGTTCTGGGTGAACTACTACAACGCCGAGAGCGGCGTCGAAGGCGTCTCCCAGAAGCGAATCGAGGTGGCGTCCAGTCTCGGCGTCACCGACGACGTCCAGATGATCCGGACGGTCGTACTCCCGAGTGCCTCCCCGGAGATACTGACCGGCTTCCGGACCAGCATCGGTCAGTCGTGGATGGTCGTCGTCGCCGCGGAACTGTTCGGCGCGCCCGGCGTCGGGTACCAGATCATCGAAGCCGCACAGAACCTCTCCATGGACGTCAGCGTGGCGTACATGCTCGTCATCTCGGCGGTCTTCCTCGTGAGCGACGGCCTGTTCCGGGCCG
>JBDGTT010000002.1:124931-254748 GCA_042216525.1 Halobacteriaceae archaeon | reverse complement strand
GCAGCCGACTGTAGATCGGCTTGCCCCCCGTTCAAATCGGGGAGGGCGGACCTTCTCTCCGGTCGAGTCGTGACCGACTGTAGGTCGGCTTGCCCCCCGTCCTCGTGAGCGGAGCGAACGAGGGCTCGGAAGTCGCGCGCAGCGAAACGAGCACGTCTTCCGGCGTTCAAATCGGGGAGGGCGGACCTTCTCTCCGAGAGAGTCGCGCTCGCCAATTCCCGCCCGTCCGTTCGACGGTCTCGTCTGTCCCCGACCGTGGGACAGATTCATAAGCCCAGGTTCCCCTCTTTCGGCAACGGCGGCGAGACGCATGACCACGACGACGACGCGACGGCGGTTCCTGCGGGCGGCGGGCGCCAGCGCACTCGCCGGCACGCCCGGGTGTTCCGCAGCCGTGTCGGGCCTCGGGCGCGAGACGACGGACCTCCAGTCACGGGCCGACGCGCAGTTCCGCGGCGGCCTCGACCGCCTGGGCTACTACCCCGACGCGTCGGTCCCCGAGTCGGTCACCGTCGACTGGTCGCTGACGGGGGTCAACACCGGCGAACACACCGCCGCCAAGGCGAGCGCCGTCCCCGCACCGACGGGTGACGTCGTCATTCCGGGGGACAGCGGCGTCGTCTTCTCCGTCGCCCCCTCGGGCGAGGTGTCCTGGCGGACCCGGGTGACGGAGGCGAAACGCGGCATCCACGGCACGCCGGCCGTCGCGAACGGGCGGGCCTACGTCGGCGCGTACGACGGCGTCCTCTACGCCGTCGACCTGGAGACCGGCGACGTCGCGTGGCACACGAAACTCGGCGACGCAATCGGATCGAGTCCGGCGTACCACGACGGCACCGTCTACGTCGCCGTGGAGTACTACGCGCCGAGCGGGAGCGTGTTCGCGGTGAACGCGGCCCGGGGCGACGTCGAGTGGAAGAGCCCCCGTCCGACGGACCACCCCCACTCGACCATCGCCATCGACAGGCGGGTCGGGCGGCTCGTCGTGGGGTCCAACGACGGCAACCTCTACGCGTGGTCCTACCCCGACCTGTCCTTCGAGTGGTCGTTCGCGACCGACGGCCCCATAAAGGGCCCCGTCGCGACGTACGACGGCGCCGCCTTCTTCGGGTCGTGGGACCACAACGTCTACCGGGTCGACCTCCGCGACGGGGCCCTCGACTGGGCCTTCACGGCCGGGGACAAGGTGATGAGCGGACCGGCGGTCGACCCGTCGTCGGACACGCTGTACGTCGGCAGCCACGACCGGAACCTCCACGCCCTCGACGCGACCACGGGAGAGCAATCCTGGGCGTTCGAGACCGGTGGCTGGATCGTCGGCTGTCCGACCGTCACGGCCGAGTCGGTGCTCGTCGGGTCGTACGACACGAACTGCTACTGTCTCACGCTGGACGGCGAGGAGACCTGGCGCGTCCCGAACGAGGGCTGGGTCTCCTCGACGCCCCGCGTCGTGGGTGACGGCGTCTACTACGCCGAACGCGCCACGGAGTCCCGGACCGGCGCGGCCTACCGCCTCGCACCGAGGCGTTGAAGCGGCGGCGCCTCGAACCACGCACCCGTGCCCGTCTCCTTCGACTGCTTCGGGACGCTCGTCGACGTCTCCCGGCCCGCGGATCCGGCCGCTGCGGTCGCGGCCGCCCTCGCTGACCGGGGCGTCGCGACGCCCGAGGACTGGGCGACGGTCTACGCCACCGACCACCTCTCGCTCCCCCCGGCGCGGGAGTCGCCGCTCGACCGGCACGTGCGCGCGGCCCTCGCGAGTCGCGACGTCGCAGCGCCGCCCGGGGTCGTCCGCGACGCCGTCCGCGCGGCGTTCGACCGCCCGGTCCAGGTTCGCGAGGGGGCCCGCAGCGCACTCGCCCTGGCCGCGGACCGCGGACCGGTCGGAGTCTGCTCGAACTGCGCGGTCCCGGGGCTCGTCGACCGGGTGCTCGACCGGGCCGACCTCCCGGCCGTCGACGCGACGGTGACCAGCGTCGACCTGGGCTACCGCAAGCCGGACCGCCGGGCGTTCGCCGCCGTCGCGCGGGCCCTGGACGCGCAGGTCCCGTCGCTGGTCCACGTCGGCGACGACGCACGGGTCGACGGCGCCGTCGCCGACTACGGCGGGCGGTACGTGCCGGCGGCGACACTCCCGGACGCCCTGGAGGGTCCGCGATGAGCGCGCTCGCCGCCACAGCCGTCCTCGCCGCCGCCGCGGCGGACGCACTCGTCGGTGAACCGCCCCGGCGGTGGCACCCGACGGCGTGGTTCGGCCGCGCCGTCGCCGCCGTCGACCGCCCCTGGGCGCGTCCGGGAGTCGCCGGCGCCGCCGTCGCCGTCGCCCTTCCCCTCGGAGCGGCCCTCGTCGTCGGAGCGGCCGTCGCCGCCGCCGAGTGGGCGCATCCCGTCGCGGGGGCCGCCGCCGCGGCCGCGACCCTGTTCGCGACGACGAGCCTGCGGATGCTCTGCGAGCGAGCGAGCGCGGTGGTCGCGGAGACGACGACCGACCCCGACGCGGCCCGGCGCCACCTCCGGGCGCTCGCGGGGCGGGACGCCGCCGCCCTCTCGCCGGGCGCGGTCCGCTCGGCCGCCGTGGAGAGCCTCGCGGAGAACCTCGCGGACGGCCTCGTCGCGCCGCTCGGGGCCTTCGCGCTCGTCGCGCCGGTCTCGCTGCCCGGGGCCGCGGCCGCGGCGGCGTGGGTCAAGGCCGTGAACACCCTCGACTCGGTGCTTGGCTACCCCGGGACGCCCCACGGCACCGCGAGCGCCCGCCTCGACGACGCCGTGATGTACCTGCCGGCCCGCGCGAGCGCCGTCCTCCTGGCCGCGGCGGCCGCCGACCCGGGCGCGCTCCTGCGGGCCCGCGGCGCCGCGCGCGCGCCGCCGTCACCGAACTCCGGGTGGCCGATGGCGACCGTGGCGAGCGCCCTCGACGTCCGCCTCGAGAAGCCCGGCGCGTACGCGCTCGCGTGCGGGCCGGCCCTCCCGACGCCCGGAGACGCCGACAGGGCCGTCCGCGTCACCCGTCGGGCGGGCGCTCTGGCCGTCGTCCTCGCGGGGGTGGTCGCGTGGTGGTGACCGCCCTCCGGGGTGCGCTCGGCTTCCTGACGCGGGCGCCGGTGGGCCGCGACCAGGCGGCGTGGGACGCCTTCCGGCGGTGGCCAGCGGCCTTCCCCCTCGCGGGCTACCTCGTCGGCGCGGCGGCGGCGGTCCCGCTCCTCCTGCCCGTCGGCGCACCCGTGGCGGCCGCGCTCTTCCCCGCGTGGCTCTACCTGCTGACGGGCGTCACCCACCTCGACGGTCTCGCGGACCTGGCCGACGCCGCCGCCGTCCACCCGGCGAGCGAGGCCGACCGCCGGACCGTCCTGCGGGACTCTCAGGTCGGCGTCGGTGGGACCCTTGCCGTCGCCCTCGCCGTCGTCGGCCTGGCGCTCGCGGCCCTGGCGCTCGCGGCCCTGCCGCCGCGAGTCGCGGTGGCCCTCGTCGTCGCCGGCGAGGTGGGGGCGAAACTCGGCATGGCCGCCCTCGCGAGCCTCGGGCGCGCCGCCCACGAGGGGCTCGGCGCCCAGGTGACGGGTCGCGGGCCGCGCGCGCTGGTCCCGGCGGTCGTCGTCGCCGCGCCCGCGGCCCTGTTCGCACCGCCGGCGTCCGCGCTCGCGCCCGTCGCTGCAGTGGGCGCCGCCGCCGCCGTCGCGACGTGGGCGCGGTCCTGGCTCGGCGGCACCAGCGGCGACGTCTTCGGCGCCGCGAACGAACTCGGTCGCCTCGCGGCACTGCTCGCGGGGGTGGTCGCGTGGACGCACTGGTGATGGCCGGGGGACGCGGTACGCGCCTCGACGCCGACCGCGAGAAACCCCTCGTCCGGGTCGGCGACGCGCCGATGGTCGACCGAGTGCGGGCCGCGCTGGCCGCCGCGGACGTCGACGCCGTCCACGCGGTCTGTTCGCCTCACGCGCCCGACACGCGCGCGCACCTCGCCGCCGCGGACGTCGACGTCGTCGACGCGCCGGGCGAGGGGTACGTCGCGGACCTCTCCGCGGCCCTCGAGACCGTCGGGAGGCCCGCGCTGACCGTCGCCGCCGACCTGCCGCTGCTGGACGGCGCGGCCGTCGACCGGGTCCTCGAGGCGGCCGGGGGCGACACGCTGACCGTCGTCGTTCCGTCGTCGCTGAAGCGCTCGCTCGGCGCGAGCGTCGACGGGTCCGGGCGTCGCGTGCCCGCCGGCGTGAACGTCGTCGGAGAGGGGGCAGACCGGACGTGGACGGTCACGGACCCCCGGTTCGCGGTCAACGTCAACCGGCCGGCCGACGTGGCCGTCGCGGAATCCTTACTGTCCCGGGCGGACAGTTCGGAGTGATGGACCCGGAGGCCGTCAGACGCTGCGGACGCGTCCCCCACGGCGGGGCGCGCGACCCGTCGCTCGTTGACTTCAGCGCGAACACCAACCCCGAGACGCCGCCGGCCGCCCGCGCGGCCCACGAGGCGGCGTTCGCGGACGCGACCCGGTATCCGGACGACGACTACCCCGCGTACCGCCGCGCCGCCGCGGCCTACGTCGGCTGTGACCTCGACGCGGTGGTGCCGACGCCGGGCGGCCTCGCGGCCATCCGCCTCGCCGTCGAGACGCACGTCGGGCCCGGCGACTCAGTCCTCGTCCCGTTCCCGTCCTTCGGGGAGTACGCCCGCGAGGTGCGCCTGCAGGGGGCCGACCCGGCGTTCGTCCCGGCGGCGGACGTCCTCGACGCCGACCCCGCCGGACACGCTCTCGCGGTCGTCTGCAACCCGAACAACCCGACGGGACGGGCCTACGACGACGACGCCATCCGACGGTTCGCGCGGCGGTGCCGGGCGGCGGGGACGGTGCTGCTCGTCGACGAGGCGTTCCTCGGGTTCACCGACCGCCCGTCGCTCGCGGGGACCGAGGGCGTCGTCGTCGCCCGGTCGCTGACGAAACTGTTCGGCCTGCCGGGCCTGCGCGCCGGGTTCGCCGTCGCCGAGGGCGAGCGACGCGACGCGCTGGCGAGAGCCCGCCGGGCCTGGACCCTCGGGACGCCCGCGGCCCGGGTCGGCGCGGCGTCGATGGCCGACGACGACTTCGTCGCGCGCACGCGAAGGCGGGTCCGCGCGGAGCGCTCGCGCCTGCGCGAGGCGCTGTCCGACGCCTACGGGGTGGCACCGTCGGACGCGCCCTTCCTGCTCCTCGACGTCGGCGACCGGGACGTCGACCGGGTGCTCGCCCGCGCCCGGGCGCGGGGAGTCGCCGTCCGCGACGCCACGACCTTCCGGGGCCTCGACCGACACGTCCGCGTCGCCGTCCGCCTGTCGGACGAGAACGACCGCCTCCTCGCCGCACTCGATGTTCGAGACGACGGTTGAGGCCGGCGTCTGCCGCGCGCGCCGCCCCGGGGCGCGCTGGCTGGTCACCGGTCCCGGCGGCGGCTACCGCGACGCCGACGCGGCCTACAACGTCACCGTGCCCGAGGGGTTCGACCGGACCGACCTCGCGGCCTACGCCGCCGCGCGCCGCGCCCGCGCCGGGTTCGACGCCGACGGGCCGACGCTGCTCACCGGCGTCGAGATGCGCCACGCCCGCGGCGCCCGCCTCGGCCCCGTCGCCGCCGTCGTCACGGCCGGCGTCTCGAACCCGGCCCGCCTCCCCCTCGACCCGGACGACGGCGGGTCACCGCCGGACGGGGCCCGCCGCCTCGGGACCGTCAACTGCCTCGTGGGGACCGATCGCTCGCTCTCCGACGGCGCCCTCGCGACCCTCCTCGGCGTCGTCGTCGAGACGAAGGCCGCGGTCCTGCAGTCGACCGTCGGCGCGCCCGGCACCTCCACCGACGCGGTGGCCGTCGGCTGTGACCCGCGAGGGGACCGGGCCGCCTTCGCGGGGTCGGCCACGCCGGTCGGTGACGCCGCGCGCGCGGCGGTCCGCGAGGCGACCCGCGCGGCCCTCGGCGCGCGCTACCCGGACGGCCCGCCGGTTCCGGCCGACGCCGAACACCCCGTCTCGACGGACCGCCGCGCGACGGGCTTCGATCCGACCGACGATTTCAAGTGGGATTGAGATAATCCAACTCGAAATGGAGTCGACGCGCCTCGTTCTCGCAGCCGGCACCACCCGGACCGCCCGCATCGAGGGCCTGAGTGCCGCCGGCGCGGACCCGGGGGCGACGGTCCACACGCCGAGCGCAGACGCGGAGGTGCTGGCCCGTGGCCGTCCCGTGGACGCTCCGGGTCTGCCGGTGTCGCCGTCGGGGTGTCCGACGCCGGCGCTCGTCACCCGCGCCGTCCGCGAGCGCCTGGACCTGCCGCTGACCGTCCTCGATGCGGGACTCGCCGCGCCGACGGCCGCGCCCACGGTCGGGGTGGGCGCGACGCCTGGCGGGGACGTCCGCGACCCCGCGCCCGTGCCCGACGCGGGCGCCGTCGTCGAGTCGGCGAGGGAGGCGGTCGCCGGGACCGACGCGGACCGCCTCCTCGTCGCGGAGACCGTGCCGGGCGGCACGACGACGGCGCTGGGCGTCCTCACCGCACTCGGCGTCGACGCGCCGGTCTCCTCTTCGCTCCCCCGGAATCCCCTCGACCGGAAGCGTGCGGTGGTCCGCGAGGGGCTGGCGGCCTCCGGCCTCGACCCGGGCGCGGCCGGTCCGGTCGAGGCGATCCGATCCATGGGCGACCCGACGCTCGCAGCCGTCGCCGGCACCGTCACGGGGGCCGCGGCGGCCGGTCGCCGGGTCACGCTCGCGGGCGGCACCCAGCTGCTCGCCGGGGCGGCCCTCGCCCGCGCACTCGGCGCCGACGCCCCGCTGGAACTCGCGACGACGCGGTACGTGGCCGACGACGTCGGGGACCCGCTCCGCGAGGCGGCAGCCCGCCTCGACGTGGACCTGACGGTGACCGACCCCGGCTTCGGGTCGAGCGACCACCGCGCGCTGACCCCCTACGCCGCCGGCGAGGCCAAGGAGGGCGCGGGCATGGGCGGCGCTCTCGCTCTCGCCCGGGAGCGGGGCGTCTCGATGGCGGCCGTCCGGGCGTCGGTCGCCGACCTGTACGAGGCCCTCGTGGCGCGACCGTGAGGGGGGTCGTCCTGGCGGGCACGGCCTCGGGCGTCGGCAAGACGGTGGCGACGCTGGCCGTCTGCCGGGCGCTCCGGGACGCTGGTCACGAGCCACGCTTGGCGAAGGCCGGGCCCGACTTCATCGACCCCACGCACCACGCGGCCGTCGCGGGGGACCCCTCCCGGACGCTCGACACCTGGTTGCAGGGCGTCGAGGGCTGTCGGCGCAACTACTGGCGCGGGGACGGCGACGTCTGCGTCGTCGAGGGGATGATGGGCCTGTACGACGGCGACGCCTGCTCGAGTGCGTCCGTCGCGGCCGCCCTCGACCTGCCGGTCGTCCTCGTCGTGGACGCCAGCGCCGGGATGGAGAGCGTCGCCGCGACGGCGCTGGGATTCCGCGCATACGCGGCCGAGGCCGCCGTCGACGTCGAGGTGGCCGGCGTCCTCGCCCAGCGCTGCCGCGGCGGCCGCCACGCCCGCGGCGTGCGCGAAGCCCTGCCCGACGACCTGGCCTGGTGTGGACGCGTCCCGCCCGACGAGGCCCTCGCGATTCCGGACCGCCACCTCGGCCTCCACACAGCGTCGGAGGCCCCCCTCGACGACGACGCGCTGGCCGCCGCGGCCGAGACGGTCGAGACGGAGCGACTCGTCGCCCTCGCGCGGACGCCGCCTCGTCCCGACCCGGCGTCGACCGGAGCGTCGACGGGCGCGACGGTGGCCGTCGCCCGCGACGACGCCTTCGGCTTCGTCTACCCGGCGACCCTGGAGCGACTGCGCGCCCGCGCCGACGTGCGGACGTTCTCGCCGGTCGCCGGCGACCCCCTCCCCGACTGCGACGCCGCCTACCTGCCCGGGGGGTACCCCGAACGCCACGCCGCGGCCCTCGCAGAGAGCGAGGCCCTGGCGACGCTCGCGGACCGCGCGGCCGACGGCCTGCCGGTCCTCGGCGAGTGCGGCGGGTTGATGGCCCTCGGGGAGTCGCTCGTCGTCGACGGCGAGCGCCACGCGATGGCCGGCGTCCTGCCCGTCGACGTGACCATGACCGACCGCCCGCAGGCCCTCGACCACGTCGAACTCCGGGCCCGACGCGACTGCCCGACGGCGACCGCCGGGACGACCCGTCGCGGCCACGAGTTCCACTACTCGCGGGCCGACCCGGCGACGGACGCGTCCTTCGCCTTCGACGTCGCGCGCGGGGCGGGCATCGATGGTCGCGACGGCCTCCTCGAACACGCCGCGCTCGGGACGTACGCCCACGTCCACCCCGCGAGCGGGGCGTTCGACGTCCTCTGTGAGGGGGCGACCTGACACAACGATTTTGGGCCGCGTTGACGTACCACGCGGTCGATGGTAGAGCACACCCGTTCGCTCGACTTCAAGGTCGCGTTCGCCATCGGCCTCGGGACGATGATCGCGGCGGGCATCTTCTCGCTCTCGGGGACCGCCGTCTACCGCATCGGGTCGAGTGCGGTCGCCGCGTTCGTCCTCGCGGCGCTGGTCGCGGCCATCACGGCGGCCACCTACTCCGAGTTCGCCTCCATCTACTCCGAGAACGGCGGCGGCTACCTGTTCGCCTCCCGGACCGTCGGCGAACGGGACCTGCTGGTCTACGGCATCGGCGCGTCCCTGTTCCTCGGCTACACGGGGACGACGGCGTTCTACCTCGCCACGATGGACGAGTGGTTCGTCCGCTTCGTCCTCCCGCCGGCGGCCCAGGGCCTGCCACGGGGGTCCGTCGGCGTCGTCGCGGCCGTCGCCCTCGGCGTGCTCAACGCCCGCGGCACCGAGGAGAGCGGCGTCTTCCAGCTCGTCGTCACCGGCGCGAAGGTGGCGGTCCTGTTCGCGTTCGTCGCGGGGGCCATCGCCTACGCCGGCCCCGCCCGGTCGGCGTCGACGTTCCTCGGCAACGTGCAGGTCGAACCGGTCGGCATCGTCTCGGTCGCGGCGCTCGCGTTCATCACGTTCTTCGGGTTCTCCGCCATCGCCGCCAGTGCGGGTGAGATAATCGAGCCCCGGAAGACGGTCCCCCGGGCCATCGCCGCCAGCATGGTCACCGTGACCGTCCTCTACACGCTGGTCATCGTCGCCATGGTGAACGCCCCGGTGTCGCGCGAGGTGCTGGCCGCGGGCGAGACGGCGATGGGCGAGGTGGCGGCCTCCTTCCTCGGGCCCGCGGGGCAGGCGCTCATCGTCGCCGGTGCGGTGTTCTCCATGGTCAGCGCGTCGAACGCCTCCATCCTCGCCGCGAGCGGCATCGGATCGCTGATGGGCCGACAGGGACACGGTCCCCGCCGGTTCGACCGCGTTCACCCCGAGTACGGCACCCCGTTCTGGAGCGTCGCGGCCGCCGCCGGGACCATCGTCGCCCTCGTGGTCGTCTTCATCACCCTGTTCTCAGAGCACGGCCTGACCGGTCTCCCGGCCCTCGGGCTGAACTCGCTCACCGGCTTCGCGACGTTCAACCTCCTCGTCCCGCTGGCGGTGGTGAACCTCGCCCTCATCTACTCGCGACGGCGGTTCCCGGAGGTCGAGCGAGGGTTCCGCGTCCCGGGCGTGCCGGCCGTGCCGCTTCTCGGAGTCGTCGCCAACGTCGGACTCGTGGCCAACCTCCCGCAGCGGGGCGTTTTCCTGGGCTTCGCGGTCACCGGTGCGTCGCTCGCGGCGTACGCCGCGTGGGGCGGGGCACCGGACGTCGACGAACTCGTCGAACGGGTGGTCGAACCGCGCGCGTCGGCCGGCGGCGCGGCGAGCGCGGGGACCGCGGACGGACGGACGCGCGCCCTCGTCCCCGTGGCTCGCCCCCAGCGGGCGCCCCGGTACGTCCGTCTGGCGGCGACGCTCGCCGCGGGCTTCGACGGCGATCCGGTCGTGCAGGTGCTCAACGTGACCGAGATCCCCGACCAGACGCCGAACGAACTCGTCCGGGAGACCGCCGCGGAGCGCGCGGACCGCGTCGAGGCCGCGCTGGCGGCCGCCGACCTCGACGTCGACTACACCGTCGAGGGCCACGTCTGTCGGGACGTGGCTTTCGACGTCGTCCAGACGGCGCGTGACGACGGGGCCGACCTCGTCGTGATGGGCTACCCCGAGAACAACCCCTCGATCACCGAGACGGTCGCCTTCCAGTCCCCTTGCGGCGTCTTCTTCGCCAGCGGCGTCACCGACGACGTCGACCTGTCGGTCCTCACGGTGGGCGTCGGGGGCGGGCCACACCACGCGGCGTTGCTCCCCGTGGTCGACGCCCTCGGGGCGCGGGGCGCGGCGGTCCACCTCGTGAACGTCGCCCCGGCCGGTCGGGAGGGGACGGGCGAGTCGCTCACCGAGACCGTCGACGCCCTCCCGACCGTCGAGACGGCGTCGGTCCACCGCGTGACGGCCGAGAACGTCGCCACCGGTCTGGTCGAGGTGGCGGCGAGCACGGGCGGCGTCCTCCTCATCGGCGCCTCCCGGGACCGCCGCCTCAAGCAGTGGCTCCTCGGGAGCACCCCGGACCGGACCGTTCGCTTGGCGGCGGCCGCCGACGTGCCGGTCCTCGTCTACGCCCGCCCCACGGGCGTCCACGGCGTCCTCGCGGAGGTGCTGTTCACCGGCTACCGCATCGTCCGCCGCTGGATCGGTCTCCACGGACGCGCTCCCGAGGCCGACGGGGACGCCTCGCCGACCGCCGAGTGAGCGGGTGCTTTTTCGCCCTGGCGCCCACGTGACGTGTCATGACCGCTGACGCGGACGGCGACGGACCGCCGGAGACACGACCCGTCGAACCCGCCGCGCCCGAGGCGTTCGGCCTCGTGCAGGCCTGGTGGGGCGACGGCAAGGGCAAGACGACGGCGACCCTCGGCATGGCGATGCGCGCGGTCGGGCACGGCTACCGCGTCCACGTCCTCCAGTTCATGAAGGGCGGCGCCGACAGCGTCGAGGGCGTCCGGGGGGAGTACAACGCGATGGCCGCGCTCCCGGGGCTGAGCTTCGAGCACGCCGGCCACTACGGGTGGCACGCCCTCGCGGACGGGAGCGACGACGACGCCCACGCCCGCGAGGCGCGGGCCGCCCTCGACCGCGCGCGGGACCTCGTCGACGCCGCCGGGGCGGCGGACCTCGAGGCGCCCATTCCCCTCGACGGACCGCCCGAGGACGGGATGCACATGCTCGTCCTCGACGAGGTGCTCTACGCCGCCGAGCGCGGCCTCGTGGACCCCGCTGACGTCGTCGACCTCGTCGCGTCCAAGCCGCCGGCGCTCGAACTCGTCTGCAGCGGCGGTCACGAGCGGCCGACCTACCTCCTCGAGCACGTCGACCTGCTCAGCGAGGTCCGCAAGGACCGCCACCCCTTCGACGACGGACAGCGCGCCCGGCGGGGCACCGAGTACTGACGGTCCGTAGCGACGCCGTCTGGCGGTCGGGCGTATGACACGCAGACAGAAGATTCATTATCGCCGGACGTTCCCTCCCGAACGGAGGATGGGTGTCACACGCTCCTCCGACCGCCGCGCCGCGCTTCTCCGTCGACCTCGGAGCGACGAGCGCTCCGCCCGTCGGCGACAGCCTCCGTCAGCGGTCGGGGGGAGGGCTGCCCGACGCCGGGCCCTGACGGCGCGGACGGTCATCGCGAGGCGACCTGCTTGGTCAGTCGCTCGCGGAGGGTCTCGGTCTCCTCGCGCAGGCGGTCGCTGACGCGCACCTCGTAGTCGGCGGGCGCGGTCAGGTCGCGACAGCCGTCGGGGAGCGCTCGGCGGTCGGTCCGGGCGGACGTGCGGACGTCCGACAGCGCGGGACACTGCCTGACTCGCTCGCCGTCCACGAAGACGGGGACCAGGAGTTCCTCGCCCGGCGCGTCGCCGTCGGCCCACTCGTCGGCCAGGCCGACGACGTCGCGGACGTACTCGCCGCCGTCCTCGACCCGGCGGACGGTCTTCCGCCCGGGGTAGGTCACCTTGCCGGTCGAGAGCTTCATGCTCGGCCGGAGCGTCCCGCCGTCCGCGACGGCGACGAGCTTGTAGACGACGTCCATGGCCGGCGCGTCCCGACTCGTCGTCAGTGCCGTCCCCGGTCCGAAGCCGTCGGCGTCGCCGCCGTCCGCGAGGAAATCCCGTATCTCGAACTCGTCGATCCCCGAGGAGACGAGTATCTCGACGTCGTCCCCGAGGACCTCCCGGACCCTCCGGGAGAGCGGCGCCAGTTCGCCCGAGTCGAGGCGGACGCCGCGGACGTCGGTGTCGGCGGCCGCCGCGACGTCCGCGGCCAGTCGCGCGCCGGCGACGGTGTCGTAGGTGTCGATCAGGAGCACGCTCTCGGCGCCGTAGACGTCGACGAACGCCTCGAACGCCGCGCGCTCGGTGGGGAAACTCTGCACCCACGAGTGGGCCATCGTCCCGACGGTGGGAACTCCGAAGGCCTGGCCGGCCGCGACGTTCGACGTGGCGTCGAACCCCCCGACGGAGGCCGCGCGCGCCGCCTTCAGCCCCGCGTCCACGCCGTGGGCGCGCCGCGACCCGAAGTCGACGAGCGTCTGGTCGTCGCCCCACCGCTCGACCGCCTCACGCATCCGCGCCGCCTTGGTCGCCACGAGCGTCTGGAAGCCGACCTGGTTGAGGACGAGCGTCTCGAACAGTTGGGCCTCCGGGAGCGGTGCGGTCACTTCCAGCAGCGGTTCGTCCGGGAAGACGGGCGTCCCCTCGGTGACGGCCCGCACCTCGCCGCTGAACTCGAAGTCGGCGAGATACGACAGGGTCGCCGGCGAGAACCCCTCGGCATCGAGGTAGTCGAGCGCCGCCGGACCGAAGGACAGCGACTCGAGGTAGGCCACGACCTGTTCGAGGCCCGCGGCCAGCAGGTAGCCCCGGTTCGGGGGGAGGCGCCGGACGAAGAGGCTGAACGTCGCCAGCGGGTCGTGGCCGGAGTCGACGTAGCCCTCCAGCATCGAGAGTTCGTACCGGTCGGTGAACAGGCCGAGGGTCTCCGGCGTGACGTACCCGAACTGACCTCGCATGGGGGTCCCACACCGCGGAGCGGCTTAGTTCCGACTCGCAACGGAACTGCTTTGGACCGGCCGACATACCCCCGGACGTGGCCCACACGCTCCTGGTCGCGGGCACGGCCAGCCACGTCGGGAAGTCGACGGTGGCGGCTGGCCTCTGTCGAGCCCTCGCGGACGCCGGCGTGGACGTCGCGCCCTTCAAGGCGCAGAACATGTCCAACAACGCCCGCGCCGTCCCGCGGGCGACCGAGGATGGCTTCGGCGAAGTCGGCGTCTCGCAGTACGTACAGGCCCGCGCCGCCCGGGTCCACCCCACCACCGACCACAACCCGGTCCTGTTGAAACCCCGGGGCGACGGGGAGTCACAACTCGTCGTCGACGGCGAGCCCGTGGCCCACCTCGCCGCGGGCGAGTACTACGACGCCCACTGGGACCGGGCCCGCCGCGCCGCCCGCGAGGCCCACGCCCGCCTCGCGGCCGCCCACGACGTCGTCGTCGCGGAGGGCGCCGGGAGCGCCGCCGAACTGAACCTCCACGACCGCGACCTCGCCAACGTCGAGACGGTCCGATTCGGTGCCGAGACCGGCCGGTGTACGGTCCTCCTCGTCGCGGACGTCGACCGCGGCGGCGCGTTCGCCGCGGTGGTCGGGACGCTCGAACTGCTCCCCGACGACGTGCGCGACCTGGTCGCCGGCTTCCTCATCACCAAGTTCCGCGGCGACCGGTCGCTGCTGGACCCGGGGCTGGCCGCCGTCGCCGACCGGACGGGCGTGCCCGCGCTGGGCGTCCTCCCACACGACGACCCGGGCCTCCCAGAGGAGGACAGCGTCGCCGTGCCGCCCGACGGAACCGTCCGCGGGGCCGACGACGACGTCGCCGACGAGCGCTCCGTCGCCGTCGACGTCCCGCGCCTGCCCCGCGTCGCGAACTACACCGACCTCGGACCGCTGGCGCGGACGCCGGGCGTCCGCGTGCGCTCCCGAGACCTCGAAGCCCCCGTCGACGGCGACGCCGTCGTCCTCTCGGGGACGAAGAACACCGTCGACGACTGCCTGGCCTGTCGCGACGCCGGCCTCCACGAGCGCCTCGCCGCGTTCGACGGGCCGGTCGTCGGCCTCTGCGGGGGCTACCAGATGCTCGGCGAGCACATCGCCCGCGCGGACCGCGAGGGCACGGGCGACCGGTCGGTCGTGCCGGGGTTCGGCCTCCTCCCGGTCGCGACCCGGTTCTCGGCGTCGAAGACCGTCGACCGGGTCACCCGGCGGGTGCGCGGCGTCGGCCCGCTCTCCGGCGCCGAGGGGCAGGTGTCCGGCTACGAGATACACGCCGGCCGCACGCTCCCGACGGGTCCCGTGGCGCTCCCCTTCCCCGCGGCCGGGGTCGCCGCCGGCGCCGCCAGCGGACGGGTACTCGGCACGTACCTCCACGGTCTCTTCGAGAACGAGACCGTCCGCGAGGCGTTCGTCGACGCCGTGTACGCGGCGGCCGACCGGGCGCGCCCCGAGCGTGGTGCGGACGGCCGGTCGGCCGACCCGGCCGACCGCGCGGCGGCCCTCGTGGGTCGGGCCGACCTGCGCCCGCTCGGCGCCCCGTTCGACGCTCTCGGCTGAGCCGTCGGGAAAATTTCGACGCCGTTTCCAAAGGACTATATTCCGTTCCGGGCGACTCTCTCGCCTGTCGTGATCGTCCTGGTCGCTCCCGACGGGACAGCGCTCCCCGACCCCGTCGCCCGGTCGCTCCGGGACCGCCCCGTGGTCCGCGCCGCGAGCGTCGACGCGGCCGCCGCGCGCCTCGACGCCGACGGCGACGTGGTCTGTGTCGTCATCGACGTGGCCGCCGTCGAGGGGTCGCGCGCGCTGGTCCGCCGAGTCCGCGACGGCGAGGTCGGGGACCCGGCCGTCCCGTTCGTCCTCGTCACGAACACGGACCCGCGCGACCTGCCGCTCCGCCGCTACGACGCCGTGGTCACGCCCGAGGCGGAGACGGCCCCCGGCCTGGACCGGGCGCTCCGCGTCGGGGCCTACCGAACCGCGGTGACCGACCTCTACGAGACGTGCCGCGACCGGGCGGCGGGAGAGGCGGTCGACGTCGACGCGGCGCGCGACGACGCCGACCGCACGCTCGACGCCCTCGCCGAGGACCCCGCGCTGGTGTCGGCGTTCCTGCGCCGCCCCGACGGCGCGGACCGCGACTGACCGTCCGGGGGGTTTTTGACGCCGCCGCGACGACCACAGGCCGATGGTCGAGGCGTTCGCCGTCGCCAGCGGCAAGGGCGGGACGGGCAAGACCACGGCCACGCTGGCGCTCGGGATGGCGCTCGCCGACCGCTACGACGTGACCGTCGTCGACGCCGACACGGGGATGGCGAACCTCCTGTTTCACGCCGGTCTCGCCGACGCGCCCGTGACGCTCCACGACCTCCTCGTCGCGGAGGCCGACGCGACCGTCGCGGACGCCACCTACGAGCGGCACGGCCTGCGGGTCGTTCCCTGTGGCACCGACCTCGACGGCTTCCGCGCGGCCGATCCGACGCGCCTGCGAGCGGTCGTGGCCGACCTCGCCGCGGACGCGGACGTCCTGCTGCTGGACTCGCCGGCCACGCTGGAGTCCCGGAGCGCGGTCCTCCCCCTCGTGCTGGCCGACCGCGTGGTGTTGACCCTCCAGCCGACGGTGCCGGCGCTCTCGGACGGGCTCAAGGTCCAGGAGTACGCGAGCACCTACGGCACCGACGTCGCTGGCGTCCTGTTCAACAAGGTCCGCGACGGCGACGGCGTCGACCGCGTCGTCGACCGCTGTGAGCGCTACTTCGACGGGCCCGTCCTCGGGACCGTCCCCGCGGACGAGGCGGCCCGGGCGGCCCGACGGGCCGGCGACCCGCTGCTCGCACACGCTCCGGACAGCGCGGCCGCACGCGCCTTCCGCCGTGCCGCCGACCGCATCGACGTCCGCGACGGCGACGGCGAGGACGTCGCGAATCGGTTCCGGAGCGCTGTGGTGCCCGAGCGCCCATGACCGCACGCGACGGAGACCGGGCCCGCCTCGTCCGGTCGCGCGTCGTTCGCGACGCGGGGGCGGCCCTCGCCGACGCCCTCGACCGGGGCCTCACGGGCTACGCCCGCCTCGCGCCGGCCGACGCGGTCCTCCTCGACGAACCGGGAGCGGGCGTTCTCGCCCTCCGCGACGGCGCGCCCGTCCGCGCTCACCACACCGGCACGGGGCGGACCGGGGCGGACGCCCTCGCGGACCTCGTGGGCGCGGCGCCCTTCCGGGTCGAACTGTACGACGCGGCCCCGCCCGCAGACGGCGACGCAGTCGACCCCGGCACGGCGGCGGACCTCCTCGCGGACGACCCCGACCTGGCGGCGCGGACTCGCCGGGCCGCACCGGCCGACGTCGGCGCGGCCGACGACTCCCTGGACGCCGTGGAGGCGTTCCTCGCCGACGAGGACCACGTCGAGGCCGTCAGGGAGCGCGCCCGAGCGGAGGCGGAGCGGCGCGCCGCCGAGTGGGGACTCGACGTGGACGGCTGAGTCCGCCGCCAGCGTTTATTGGGTCCCGCCCTCCAGTAGGCGTATGAACGCCGCGCTGATCGCCATCGGGCAGGCCGGGGGGAAGATCGCGGAGGCGCTGATGGCGTACGAACGCGCTTCGGAGACCTCCTTTCTCACCGAGACCATCGCCGTCAACACGGCCAAGGCCGACCTCGTCAGCCTCGAGCGCGTCCCCCTCGAGAACCGCGTCCTCGTCGGCCAGTCCCGCGTCAAGGGCCACGGCGTCGGCGCGGACAACCGCCTCGGGGCCACCGTCTTCCAGGAGGACATCGACGAGGTCATGAACGCCGTCGACGACGTCCCCCTGCACGACGTGGACGCCTTCTTCGTCGTCGCCGCCCTGGGCGGCGGCACCGGGTCCGGCGGCGCACCGGTGGTCGCGCGCGAACTCAAGCGCGTCTACACCGAACCCGTCTACGCCATCGGGGCCCTGCCCTCGCGCGACGAGGGGGGCATCTACACGCTCAACGCCGCGCGGTCGTTCCGCGCGCTCGTCGACGAGGTCGACAACGCCGTCCTCTTCGACAACGACGCCTGGCGACAGAGCGGCGAGAGCCTCGCCGTCGGCTACGACCGCATCAACGAGGAGATGGCGAGACGGATCGGCGTGCTCCTCTCGGCCGGCGAGGTCGGCGCGGAGACGACGCCCCAGAAGATCGTCGACGCCTCCGAGATCATCAACACGCTCGCGACGGGGGGAATCACGACCATCGGCTACGCCACCTCGCAACTCGAACGCCGCCAGCGGGGGCTGTTCGGCCGCTCGCGCGGCAGCGTCGACGAGAGCGAGGCGATCAACCGCATCCTCTCGACGACCCGCCGGGCGGCGCTGGGTCGGCTCACCCTCCCCTGCGAGATAACGAGCGCCGAGCGGGGCCTGGTCGTCGTGAGCGGCCCGCCCGAGTACCTCAACCGCTCCGGCATCGAGGACGCACAGCGGTGGCTCGAGGAGGCGACCGGCACGATGGAGATCCGCGGCGGGGACTACCCCGTCCGCGACACGAACTACGTCGCCAGCCTCGTCGTCCTCTCGGGGGTCACCGACGTTCCGCGCATTACCGAACTCCAGCGGGTCGCCGTCGAGACCCAGCGGACGATGACCGAACTCAGCGAGCGCGCCCCCAAGGCTCTCGAGGACCTCCTCTGGGAGGGCGGCGACGAACTCGAACCGCTGTTCTGACCGTGGAGTTCACGCCCGACCTCGCGGTGTTCGTCGGCGGGATGGTCGCCCTCGTCTTCCTGTTCACGGCGGCACTCACCTACGTCGTCGCGCCGGGGCAGGTCGTCCAGGGGTTCGCGATGGCGCTCGCGGCCCTCGGGGTGGTCTTCTTCGCCATCGGCGTCGGGGTGGCCGGCGCCCTGGTCCTCTGGCGTCGGTGAGCGGGGCCGCCGGAGGGCGAAAGCCCAAGATTCATAGCCGCCCACCGCGGTTCCCCGGTATGGTCGAACCCGCACTCATCCTGCCACCGAAACCCGACTTCCGCTGGGACCAGGCCCGCGAGATGGGCGTCACCAAGGCCGTCGTCCACACCCTGGAGATCGGCGACGGACAGCAGTTCTGGACCTACGACGAGTTGAACGGGATGCAGAACTGGTTCCACAACGCCGGCCTCGACATCGAGGTGTTCGAGGGCTCGATCCCGCTGACCGACGTCACGAAACTCGGCCTGGAGGGACGCGACGAGGAGATCGCCGCGTTCAAGCAGTTCCTCCGGGACTGTGGCGACCTCGACATCAACACCGTCTGCTACGACTGGAACGCGGGCGTGCGGTGGGCCCGGACCGACGCCCACATCGAGTCCCGCGGCGGGTCGCTCGTCACCGGCTACGACGACGCGAAGATGCAGGGCGGCCCCGAGACGGAGGCCTCCGACGCGACCGCCGAGGACCTCTACGACAACCTCCAGTACTTCCTCGACGAGGTGGTGCCCGTCGCCGAGGAGGCCGGCGTGAAACTCGGCCTCCACCCCTCGGACCCGCCCCGCGAGTCCGTCCGCGGGATGGCCCGCATCGCCAACAGCGTCGACTCCTACGACCGCGTGCTCGACATGTACGACAGCGAGGCCAACGGCGTCACCTTCTGCCAGGGCAACTTCGCCGCGATGGGCGTCGACGTCCCCGAGACCATCCGGCACTTCGGCGACCGCATCAACTTCGTCCACTTCCGCGACGTCGACGGCGACGCCGACGGCTTCGTCGAGACGTGGCACGACGACGGGCCGACGGACATGCTCGCGGCCATGCGCGCCTACGAGGACGCCGTCGACGACGACGTCGTGATGCGCCCGGACCACGTCCCGACGATGGCCGGCGAGGACAACTCCAACCCGGGCTATCACATGCAGGGTCGCCTGTTCGCCATCGGCTACATGCGCGGCCTGCGCGAGTCCGTCCTCGCGGAGTAGGCCCCCGGACTCGGGCGCCGCGGACTGTCTGCGAGCCGAGAACTTGACGTAACTGGACGGTCAACGCTCCGGAGTGTTCGCGACGGTCGACTCGCTGGTCGGTGCGCCCCTCGACGGCACGGTCGTGCGGCTAGCGGTTGCGGCCGCGCTGGGACTGTTCCTGGGGCTCGAGCGCGAGTGGGAGCGCAAGCCGGCGGGCATCCGCACCTTCTCGCTCATCAGCCTCCTCGGCGCCGTCTTCACCGTCGTCGGTCGCGAGTCCCTGCTCGTGATCGGCGGTCTCCTGGTCGTCGTCCAGGGCGTCCTCATCGCGGTGCAGGGCCTCCGCACCGAGGGCGAGGGCCTCGCGCTGACCACGTCCGCGTCGATGCTCGTCGCCTACGGCGTGGGCGCGCTGGTCGCCGCCGGCTCCGTCATCGAGGGCGTCACGGTCGCCGTCATCTCCTCGCTCCTGCTCGTACTCAAGCGCGAACTCCACAGTTTCGCCTGGGGCCTCTCCCGACAGGAGATGCGCTCGGCCAGCGAGTTCGCCATCCTCGCGTTCGTGGTCTACCCGCTCCTCCCCGCCGAGGAGACGGTCCGCGTGGGCGCGCTGTCGCTCCCGATCGAACCGCGCGTCGTCTGGCTCATGGTCGTCACCGTCGCGGGCATCGGCATCGTCAACTACGCGATCGTCAACCTCTACGGCGGCCGTGGAATAGCCGTCACCGGCTTCTTCGGAGGCCTCGCCTCGTCGACGGCCGTCGTCGGCACCGTCCTCGACCACGTCAGACAGCGCCCCGAGGCCGCCACCTACGGCGTCGCGGCCATCTTGCTCGCCGACGGGGCGATGGCGCTGCGGAACCTGGCCGTCGCCGTCGCGTTCACGCTCCCCGACCGACCGCTGGTGGGCGTGCTGTTCCCGCTGGGCGCCGTCGTCCTCGCGAGCCTCGGCGTCGCCGCCCTCCGCACCGACTGGTCGGCGGAGTTC
Source organism: Halobacteriaceae archaeon (assembly GCA_042216525.1). Lineage (GTDB taxonomy): Archaea > Halobacteriota > Halobacteria > Halobacteriales > Halobacteriaceae > JBDGTT01. Next base: position 234,803 of record JBDGTT010000002.1, on the reverse strand, counting down.
CCCCTGTCGCTGGAGAGTCCCTTCTCCCTGCGCTACGCGCTGGGGTTCGGTGCCATCTTCCTGTTCATCGTCCTCGCGGGGGCGCTCGCCAACGCCGAGTTCGGCGACGCCGGCGTCTACGTCACGGCGGCCGTCTCGGGACTGGTTTCGAGCGCGGGCGCGACCGTCTCGGTGCTGGTGCTCTACCGCGCCGGCTCGGTCGGACAGGGGACGGCAGTCGTCGCCGTTCTCCTCGCGACGCTGTCGAGCGTCGTCGTCAAGGCCGCCCTCGCTCTCGTCGCGTCCGACAGGGCGTTCGCGGTCCAGGTCGGGGCCTGGAGCGCCGTGCTCGTCGCCGTCGGCGGCCTCGTCGCCGCCCTCGTCGTCTAGTCACTCCTCGACCGTCAGGACCGCCTCGACCACCGGCCCCCGCGACTCGCCGTCCACGAGCACCTCGGCGGTGAGCACCTCCCGGCCCGGGCCCCAGTCCCCGTCGACGGTCACGGAGAGCGGTATCTCCCCCCGGTCGTCGGCCTCGACGGTCGCCTCGCCGGTCGAGAGCGGCGTCCGGCCGTCCGGGGCGAGCAGGCGCGCCTCGTAGGTGGTCTCGCGCCCGAAGTTGTTGCGCACGCGGAGCGCGTACGTGACCGACTCGCCGGTCTCGGCGGCGGTCTGGTAGGGGAGCAACCGCGCCCAGAACAGGTCGACGGCCTGCTCCGCCGGGTCCGCGACGGCCTCTCGGAAGGCCCGCTCCTTCCGGTCGACGAAGTCACAGTAGTCGGCGACGTCCCGGTCGTCGACGTCGAGAATCTCGTTGTGCCCGGGGCAGATGAGGTCGGGCGACACCTCGCGGAGGACGCGCTTGCACGTCTGGTGCATGTCGAACCGGAAGCTGTTGCGGAGCACCGTCGTCTGGTGGGGGCGGGGCTCGACGTTGCCGGGGTAGACCTCCGTGTCGCCGACGAAGTAGTTGTCGCCGGTGAACGCCACCCGCTTGCCGTCGACGTCGACCGCCAGCGTCGAGTGGAACTCGGTCTGCCCGGGCGCGTGGTACAAGTCGAACGCGAACTCCTCCCACTCGAAGGACGCCCCGTCGCCGAACGTCCGCGAGACGTCGATGGGTTCGGGGTAGACACAGGGCGTCGAGGACCACGCCGCGGGCTCCTCGATCACTTTCGCCACCTCGTCGAGCGCCCAGCAGTCGACGTCGTACTGTCGCTGGAGGTGGGGGATGCCCACCGTGTGGTCGTCGTGGATGTGTGTCGGAATCACGACGTCGAACTCGGTGATCCCCCACTCCTCGCGGAGTTCGTCGAGGTGGTGTTCGACGAAGCGGAACGTCTCCTGGTCCTCCCGGGCGCGGGCCATCAGCATGTGCTCGCGCATCGAGTGACCGTAGTCGACGAACAGCGCCTTCCCCGAGTCCGAGCGGAGGACGTAGAAGTTCGAACAGGTCCACGGGCCGCCCCAGAGGAGGTGCTCCGAGACCTGTATCATCTCCATCTCGGGGAGGTAACGCCGACTCCCCGCGTCGAGCGTCTCGACCGGGTTGTCGCCGTGCGGACCGAGGTCCACGACGTCGGTGAGGCGACTGACGAGGCGGGCGCAGTCGCCGACGGGGTCCTCGCTCGTCTCGCCGTGGCCGGGACAGAGCAGGTCCGGCGACTCGGCCGCGAGCGCCTGTGCCGACTGGATGGTGAAGGGCACGCCCTTCATGTCCGAGTACTCGTACTCCATGGAGTGCAGGTCGTGGAGGCGCCCGCCGGCCCGCAGGAGGTCGCCACAGAAGGCGACTCGGCGGCCGTCCACGTCGAGGAGGAGGGCGCTCGACCCGGCCGTGTGGCCGCGCGCGGGCAGCACCTCGAACTCGTGGCCGCGCCACGAGAACGTCTCGTAGTCGTCGAGGGTGGCGTCCACCGGGACGGGGTCGGCGAGGCTGTAGAACGTCGAGCGGTCGTTGTAGTTGTCGTAGAGGCGCTTCTTCGCCCAGAAGGTGTCGACGTCCTCGAAGAGGTAGGCCTCGTGTTCGGGGACGGCGACGTCGACGCCCGCCTCGGCGAGCGCTGGGGTCCCCCAGGCGGTGTCCCGGTGGTGGTGGGTGTGGAGCGCCCACTCGACGTCGTAGCCGGCGTCCGCGAGCGCGTCAGCGACGGCTCCCGACCCCGGGTCGACGACGAGGGCCGCGTCGCCGTCGACGAGGGCGTAGGCGGCGCAGGTGTCCGCGTAGCGGTAGAGGTGGTCGGTGAGCGGTTCGAGGTCGGCGGCTGTGGCGTCCGCGTCGGCCATGCACTCCGATGCGCCGAGTGGCTGAAATAGGTTCGCCCCCGCCGGTCATCGGCGGACGACGAGCGTGACCCGGCGGCGACGACCGGGCGCCCGCGAGCGGACGTCGAGGGCGGCCGCGACGACGTGGGTGCGGTTGGACCGCCGCTGGACGACCACGCCCCCGACGGCGACGCAGGGGCCGAACTGCCGGTCCGGTCCCCCGGGACAACCCCTCGCGGTGACGGCGCGCGCCGCCGTCCGGTTGTACGTCACCCTCCTCGCACCCCGGCCGCCGCGCTCGACCGCACGGACCGTCGGCGCGAGGCGCGCCTCGACCGTCGCGACGGCCTCGGTCCGCGCGTCCCAGCCGTAGTCCGCGGGGACGTCGCGAGCGGCGGCGGGGAGCGCCCGGGCGAACCGGGACCGGACCGGCGCCGTCGACGCCTCGAACTCGCGCGCGGCCCGGACGTCGCCGTGGTAGCCGAGCTGGAGGTAGGCCATCGTGGCGGGGAGCAGCGCCGTCGCGACCACCGCCGCGGCGAGGAGGACGAGCTGGGCCCGCCGACAGTCGAGCGACTCGGCGCGGGTCACGCGTACCACACCACCACCGTCACGCGCCCGTGCCGCGTCCACGTCACCGCTTCTCCGACCGCCCGGCCGCGTGGGACCGGGTAGCCCACCGTGCCGTGGGGGGTCTCGACGCGGTAGAGGACGCCCGCCGGGAACAGCTCGTCGAGTCGCGCTCGCAGAGCCGCCCGCTCCGCCTCGAAGGCGTCGGCCGACGCCACCACCCCGTCCAGCGTGGGGTCCCCGCCCGCACGGAGGACGGTGACGGCGTCGCCGGCGTACCGCTCGAGCTGTCGTCGCTCGACGCTCGTCCCGGCGCCGGGCGCGCCCGCCGCCGCGGCCGCGACGACGGCGAACACCAGCACCACCCCCAGGCCGGCCTCGACGAGCGACAGCGAGAGCTGTCCCCCGTCGGAGCGCCGTCCGCGGCGACGGCTACGGCGTCGCATCGGCGGTCACCACCAGCGTCGCGTCGTGGGACTCGCGTCGGTAGGTGGTCACGACCACCCGGCCGAGCGGTCTGCTGTCGTTGCCGGCGAACCGGAGTCTGGCCCGACGGCCCCGGGGGAGCGCCACTGGGAACCGGCCCACGAGGCCAGAGTCGTTCGCCCACGCGGTGCGACCGTTCACGCGGAGCGCCTCCGTGGACGCGTTCGGTCCGCGGCCGACGGTGACCACGGCGCGGTCCGCCGCGGCCGGGAGGGTGACGAGGCGGGCGCCCGCCTCGGCCCGCGTCGGCCGGCGCCGCCGCAGTCGACGCTCGGACGTGACGAGGACGAGGCGGCGGACGGTCCGGCCGCCGGTCGGATCGCCCGTCGTCGCCACCGTCTCGCCGTCGACGCGGACGCGGAGGTCCGCCTCGGGAACGGTCTCTCGGAGCGTCGCCCCGTCGAGGTCCGCGACGGCGGCCGCCGGGACGACGTTCGCGCGGGACGCGAGCGGTCCGGCGGGGGAGGTGAGACGTGCCGCGGCCGCGGCCGCGACGCGCCGGTCGGCGGGGTCGCCCGTCGCCGCCGCCACGGCCCCGTTCAGGACGGCGGCGCCGACGACGGCGCTGGTGACGACCAGGAGGAGCGCCACCGTCACCGCGAGGAGGTTGGCCTGGCCCCTCACGCGAGTCTCACCACCACGCCGTCGGGCCCGCCACGGACCACCACCGCGTTCCGGTCGGTGCTTCGCCACCGGCCGCGCACCGCGACGACCCGGTCGGGCAGGTGCAGGGTCGCCCGACCTCCCACGGCCGGGTCCGGGTGGTCGAGGACGAGGGTCCGTCCGGTCGCCCGGACGACGTAGGCGTCGCCGCCGACGTGTGTGGGGAGGTCGACGCGAAGGCGGACGCGCACCGCCCGCCCCACCGGCGGGACCGCCCCCTCGACGCGTGCGGCCGCCGCTGCGAGCGCACGCTCGCCCACGGCCCGGTCGGTTCGCTCTCGCACCGCGGGGACGAACCCCCCGAACAGCGCCGTCGACAGGACGCCGACGACGACGAGGACGAGTCCGGCCTCGAGCGCCTTGCCGACCACCGGCGAGGCGGCGCGCTCATCCACCGGTCCGCACCTCCTGTCGGTGGACGATCAGGACGGCGCTCCGGTTGCCGGCGGCGGCGACGACGCTCGGCGTGCCGTCGCCGTCGATGTCGCGACGGCTGACGGTGCCGAGGCGGTCCCGGAGGTACGCAGCCCACGGGCGGGGCGTCGACGTCTCGACGGCGACCCGCCACTCCCCGCTTCCGAGGCGGCGCTCGCGTCGGGTCACGGTCGTCCGGACGGTCACTGCCGCGCCGTCGACGTCCGCCACGTCGACGCTGCCGTTCACCGCGCGGACCCCGACGACGAGCGTCCGGTCGTCGACGGCTACGAGCGCCGGTGAGCGGTCGAAGGCCGCCCCGGCGGCCGTCTCGACGACGACGGCGCCGGCCGCGTAGGTCACCCCTCGGGTGCCGTCCGACCACGCGAGGGCGTTCGCCGGGACGGTGGCGACCACCCCGTCGCCGTCGAGGACGCGGACCTCCCGACGGACGGCGTGGAGCTGGCCGTCGGTGAACGCGACGGTCCCCCGGCCGCGGCCGACGCTCGTTCCGAACAGCGACTCGAAGGAGTCCGCGACCCGCGCGGCGTCGGCCCGACCGGTCCCGGACTCGACGACGGTGCCGACGGACGCGGTGAGCGTCCCCATCGCGACGACGGTGACCGCGAGCAGGAGCGCGACGCCGACGACGTGACTCTGCGCGCGGGTCACGCCGCCCCCACCCCCGCGAAGATCACCCACGCGACGGCGACCAGCAGCCCGGAGTGGAGGAGCGCTTCGTAGCGCCCCCGGGTCGCGTAGCCCGCGAACCAGCCACAGGCGAGCATCGTCGCCTGACCGACGAGGTAGAACCGGTAGCGGTCACGCGCGGGGTCGATGGCACTCGGGTCGAGGACGCCGCTTTGCATCGACGCCGAGACGGTGGCCAACTGGTCGAAGCTCGCGAGGACGTAGAGGTTGACCGCCACGAGGACGCCCACGACGAGGATGGCCGTGGTCCACCCGACGGCCACGTACGCGAGCATCGTCGCCCGGAGCGCACGCTTCTCGTGGTAGAGGCGGCCGACTTCGGCCTGCAGCGCGTCGAACACCGTCTCGGGGTCCGCGCCGACGTCGAGGGCGCCGGTCACGAGTCCCACCGTCTGCTCGGCGAGTGGCGTGCCCACGCGCTCGACGAACGCGTCGAGCGCGGACGCCCGGACGTCGCCCTCGTAGCCGGTCACGCCGAGGTCGAAGGCCAGGTCGGCCACGTCCCCGTCGAGCGCTCCGAGGTCGACCTCCCGCGCGACGAGGTCGACCGCCTCGGGGAACGGGCGGCCGAGGCTGACGTGCCCGGAGACGGCGTGGACGAAGTCCTTGATCTCGCGGTCCTTGGCCTCGTCGAGGTGGGCCCGCCGCAGGGCCACCGCCCCGACCGGGACGGCGTAGACGACGTAGCCGACCAGCGCCGCGTTCGCCGGGCGCGCCCCGAGCGCCCACGCGAGGGCGCCCGCGCCGAGCAGGGGAGCCCCGACCCGAGCGGCGTTGGCCGGATTCGTCGTCGCCCGTCGGACGAGCGCCAGTCCCTCGTCGGGCGCGTGAACGGTGGTGACGACGTTGGGCGGGCGGAGGGCCGCCACCAGCCACGCCGTCAGCGCGCCCACCGCGAGGACGAACGCGACGCTCCCGTAGACGAGTAGCACCCGGACGGAGACGGGACCGACCGGCGTGGCGACGGGCCGGGCGAGGCCGGGGGCGAGGACGCCCAGCACCGTGAGCACGATGACGAGCAGCGTCGGCAGCACGAGCAACACGATGAACAGTTCGGCCAGGAGTTCGAGCATCCCCTCGGCCTGCCGGCGCTCCCGCCGCTGTCGCCGGCCGAGCATCCGCCCCTCGAGTCGGAGGTAGTCCGCCAGCGCGTCGTTGCCCTGGTCGGCGTACTCCCGGAACTTCAGGAGGAACGGCGCGAGCGAGTCCTGCGCCGGCGTGTCGCGCGCGACGACCCGGAGCGCCCGGTCGAGACTGCCGGTGAGCGCCGCCCGGTTGAGCACGGTGCGGAACGCCACCGCCGTCTCCCCGTAGGCGCCCTGCGTCGCAACCTTCCGGAGCATCGCGGCCTCGTCGTCGCTCCCGGAGGCGAGCGCGTGGAGGTACCGCACCGCGCCGGGCAGCGTCCGCTCGATCGCCGCCCGCCGGGCCCGGCCCGCCCACCGGAGGTAGGCGCCGCCGACCCGGACCGTCGCGCGCTTGCCCGTCGCGCCGGCGAGGACGGCGCCGGTGAGTGCAACCGCCGCCCACGGGACCCGCGGGAGGGCCGCGGGCACGTGCGCGGCCAGCGCCCGCCCGACGGCGGCGTGGGTGGCCGGCGACAGCGCCCAGAGGCCGAGTGCGACCCACGCCGTCGCGAGGAAGGCCACGACCCACGAGAGGCCGTAGACGCGCGCGAGGTAGACCTCGAAACTCGTCGTCACCGTGGTCGCGCGGTAGCGCTTCCGGTCGCGCTCGTGGCGTCGCTCGTCGACGTGGCGCGCGAACAGCGCGTACAGCGCGCGGTCCGCCGTCTCCACGTACCCGCTGGCCGTCGTGTCATCCACCACAGTTCGTCCGGTCCGCCACCCCGTTGCCCCGAGGTGGATGCCCCATTCGACTTAAATGTTCGCGAATCCGACAGTAGGGCCGCACGGCAGCCACGACGCGATTGCGACCCGGTGAATCGGCTTCCTGACCGGTCTGTCGACTCCCCGACCGATGCCAGGTCCGTCGGCTCGGGCCGGATACCGGCCCGGCGGCTCAGGCCGGGTACCGGCCCGCCCACGGGCGGACGCGCTCGAGGGCCGCCGCCAGCGCGAGGGCGTCGGCGTCCGCGAACCGCGGCGTGACGACCTGCAGGCCGACGGGGAGGCCGTCGACGGTGCCCGCTGGCGCGGCCACCGTCGGGTGGCCGGACATGTTCGTGGGCTGGGTCAGCACCCACCCGCGGAGGGGGTCGACCGCCTCGCCGTCTATCTCGGTCGGCGCCTCGCCGTGCGGGAACGGCGGGACGGCCGTCGTCGCCGTCACGAGGGCGTCGTACTCCTCGAAGACGTCCTCGACGCCGTCGTAGACGCGGGTCCGGGTCACGTCCGCCGCTTTGTACGCCCGCGTGCTCACGTCGGGGGCGTCGAGGATTGTCTCGGCGGTCACCTCGCGGAGGCGGTCCCGGTCCGCGCCGCGCGGGTCGAGGCCGTACTCCGACTCGAGATTGTCGAAGAGGGCCTCCCACCGGACCGCGGCGTAGGTGTAGAACGCGTCCATCACGTCGGTGTGGTCGACCCCGAGGTCGACGTCGACCGCCTCCACGTCGGCGCCGGCGTCCCCGAGTGCGAACCCGGCCTCGGTCACCGTCTCGCGGACCGCCGGGTCGAGGGGGTAGGTGCCCATGTCCGCCGAGACGGCGACGCGCGCGCCGTCGACGTCGCGGTCGGTCGCCGCCGCGTAGTCGGCTTCCGCGGGGACGCTGAACGGGTCGCGCGGGTGGGGTCCCGCCATCACGTCCAGCATCAGGGCGGCGTCCTCGACGGTCCGGGCCATCGGGCCGTAGTGCGAGAAGGGGGTGTGGCTCTCGAAGGCGTCCGGGCGGCCGGTCCGGGGCACCAGTCCGTAGGTGGGCTTGACGCCGACGACGCCACAGCAGGCCGCCGGGATGCGGATGGACCCGCCGGTGTCCGACCCCTGCGCGAGGGGGACGAGGCGGTCGCCCAGCGCCGCGCCCGACCCGCCGGAGGATCCCCCGGAGACCCGGTCGGGGTCGAACGGCGTCCCGGTGGGGCCGGCGACGCGGTTGTCGGTCGTGACCCCGAGGCCGAACTCCGGGGTGTTGGTCTTGCCGACGACGACGGCGCCCGCGCGCTCGAGGCGGTCGACGAACACCTCGCTCTCGTCGGCGACGTGGTCCTCGAAGAGCAGCGACCCGTTCGTCGTTCGGACGCCCGCGACGTCCTGGAGGTCCTTGACGGCGACCGGCACGCCGTGGAGCGGTCCGAGCGGGTCGCCCCGTTCGACGGCGCGTTCGGCCTCGCGCGCCCGGTCCCGGGCGCGGTCACCACAGACGGTGACGAAGGCGTTGGTCCGGTCGGCGCGCGCCTCGATGCGGTCGAGGTGGGCCTCGACGACGTCCTCGGGCGACACCTCGCCGTCGCGGACGCGGCGGGCGATGCCCGCGGCGGTCAGCGCTGGCAGCGAAGACATGGCCGACCGGTCGGCGGGCCCGAGTAAAAGGGTAGCGACGCCCCCGGAACCTAAGGCGACGGGCGTCCCCTCTCCGGCATGGACGTGCGCGACATCGTGCAGACAGAGGTCGTGACGGTCCGCATCGACGACACCCTGCTCACGGCCGCGGAGACGCTCCGCGACGCCGGCGTCGGCAGCGCCGTGGTGCTGGACGTCGACGGCGCCCCCTGTGGCATCGTCACCGACCGCGACCTGGTGGTCTACGGCCTCGACCACGTCGACGCCCTCGAGCACACCGTCGTCGACGAGGTGATGTCAGCGGACCTGTTCACCGTCGCGGCCAGCGCGGGCGTCTTCGACGTCGTCGAGCGCATGCGCGAGGAGCGCGTCCGCCGCGTGCCGGTCGTCGAGGGCGGCGACCTCGTCGGCATCGTCACGCTCGACGACCTGGTGGTCCTGCTCGCCCGCGAACTCTCGGGGCTGGCGGACGTCATCGAGGCCGAGATGCCGGCGCGCCGCTGAGGACGGCGGTCACTTCACGGTCACGTAAGTCAGCACGGCCACGGCGACTAGCTGGACGGCCCGGAGGACGAGGACCGCCTGCTGGACGCCGGGGTCGCCGGCGTAGAAGCTCTGCATCGAGACGAAGTAGTAGACGGCGAGGGCGTTCTCCGCGAGCATCGCGACCGCGAACGCCACCAGGCCCAGCACCAGCGGGGTCGCGAACGTCCGGTAGTTGCGCACCCACACCGCCGTCAGCACGAGGAGCAGGACGCCGTTCACGACGGCGAGCGCCGTCGCGGCCTGTATCGTCGGTCCCATCGCCATCAGTCTGGTCGCTCCACGATGGTCTCGAACGTGTCGCGGTGGCGTTCGAAGCGATCGGTCAGGAAGTAGAGCTTGGCGTAGTCGTTCCCTCCGGACTCGACGACGCCGTGGTCCGCGAGCATGTCGAGGTGGTGTCTGGCTGTCTTGTAACTCACGTCGAGTTCCTCCGCGAGCTGGTTCGCGTTCATCGGTCGCTCGGAGAGGGCGCGGATGATGCGCGCGCGGTTCTCGCCGCCGCGCGTCGCCGTGAGCAGGTACCAGAGCGCCTTCTCCATCGACCAGGTAGACCACGGGGACAGTCGCTTATAGCTGTGCCCCCCGGTCCGGCCCGCGAGCGACCGGACGGGCGGCATCGCGACCGGACGGCGCGTCCGCGGCGGACCGGGGCGTCCAGCGGGTCAGATGATCGAGTCGGGCCGGGACGTGAGGTAGTGGAAGACGGCGCCGACGCCGAAGCCGTAGGCGAGGTGGGCGACGAGCGTCAACGCGAGGTAGCCGACCAGCGCCAGCCCCGTCGCGCCGGCGTAGAAGGCGACGGCGAACCCCGTCCAGAGGAACGCGCCGAACACCATCCCCGTGACGACGTCGTGGCCGCCCGGCAGGAACTGCTTCAGCGAGGCGTACAACAGCGGGAAGGTGATCATGCCGTGCCCGAAGACGATGAGGTAGCCCGTCAGCAGCGGCGGGAAGTACTGTTCGAGGCCGACCAGCGCGCTCACCTCCGCGAACGTCGCGCGCGAGAAGACGCCCGCCCCCTCCGCGATGAGCAACACGCCGGTCATCAGCGTCATCCCGACGAACCCGCTGGCGGCGCCCACCAGGCCGTCCGCGAGGATGCCGACCATCCGGTCGAACTCGTTCTCGGGCACGTCGTCGGTCAGGGCCGCGCCGCCCGCGTCTGCCTCCTCGGTCGCCGTGTCTGGCATGTCACGACGTAACGCGGCATACCATAATAAACGTTGGTTACAATCGACGGCCGGCGCGGAGAAAGGTTCATTAACGTTCACTACATTGGGTGCCACAGTCACGCATGGTCATCGTTCGCACGAGCCGTCCGGCGTCCGGTCGCGGCCCGCGCGGTCCCGGTGGGCCGCGGGGTCGTCGGACGCCGGGGGCGCGCCGTCGGACGACTCGCACAGACGGCGACGCGAGGGGCCGGGCCCGTCGCGGCGCGACCGACGCGGCGCGGGGGCGGGGGTAGTCGTGTCGCTCCCGGTCGTCGCCGCGCAGGTCGGTGGTCTCGTCCCCCGGGGCACCCAGCAGGCGGTGTTCGACCAGATGTTCTGGGTGTTCACCGTCCTGGGGGCGGTCGTCGGGGCACTCGTCATCGGCTACCTGCTCTGGAAGGCCTACCAGTACCGCGCGAGCGCCGCGCCGGCCGACGACGGGTCGGTCGATCGCCCGCGCCTCGGTGAACTGCCCGCGCGCGGCGAGGGGGGTCGACATCTCCTGTTCTCGTTCTCGCTGTCGGGCATCATCGTCGTCTCCCTCATCGTCTGGACCTACGGCGGCCTGCTCTACGTCGAGCAGGGCGTCCACCAGAACCCGCCGGCCGAGGTCACCGAGCACGCCGACGTCACCGTCGTCGGCCACCAGTTCTACTGGGAGTTCCGCTACACCAACGTCTCGGGCCACTCGACGCGGCTCAACACCACGGGAACCCTCCGGGTCCCGAAGGACGCGCTGATCGAGTTCAGGGTGACGTCTGCGGACGTGTTCCACACGTTCGGCGTCCCGGGGCTGAAGGTCAAGACCGACGCCATCCCGGGCCAGACGACGTCGACGTGGCTCGTCGCCCACGATGAGGGCTCCTACACCGCGCGGTGTTACGAACTCTGCGGGCGGGGCCACTCCTACATGACGGCGAACGTCACGGTGATGGAACAGGACGCGTTCGACCGGTGGTACGCGAACCAGACGGCGACCACGGGCTCAGCATGACGGGAGACACCACGACTGGCGACGGCACCGAACCGGACGGCGGACACGCGACCGCGGGCGAGGCGGCCGCCCACGACCACGAACACGGCCTGCCGCCGGCGAGTTCGTTCCGCCGGTGGTTCGTCACGACCAACCACAAGGACGTCGGCCTGCTCTACCTCACGACGTCGCTGTTCTTCCTCGCATTCGGCGGCATCCTGGCCCTGCTGTTCCGCCTCCAGCTCTGGTCGCCGCGGCCGCCGGGCCAGGGCATCCTCAGTCCCATCTCGTACAACGAGGCGGTCTCGATGCACGGCCTCGTGATGATCTTCTGGTTCATCTCGCCGTTCGCGTTCGGGCTGGCGAACTACCTCGTGCCGCTCCAGATCGGGGCGAAGGACCTCGCGTTCCCGCGGCTGAACGCCCTCAGCTACTGGCTCTACGTGTTCTCGGGGCTGCTCCTGCTCGTCTCCTTCTTCGAGGGCGGGGCCTTCGCCGGCGGGTGGACGCTGTACGCGCCGCTCTCCACCGCGCAGTTCCAGGGCGCCGTGGGCGCGAGTCTGACGGTCCTCGCCCTGACGATGTTCGTCGTCTCGGTGACCGTCTCCTCCGTGAACTTCCTCACGACCATGCACCGCATGCGCGCGGCGGGGCTGACCCTGACGAAACTGCCGATGTTCACGTGGACCATCCTGCTGACCGTCTGGATGATGCTCTTCGCGTTCGCCGCCCTGCTCGCTGGCCTCGTCATCCTGCTCTCGGACCGCCTCGCGGGCACGATGTACTACACCGCCGAGTCGGGCGCGATGCTGTGGGACCACATGTGGTGGTTCTTCGGCCACCCCGAGGTCTACATCGTCTTCTTCCCGGCCGTTGGCATCATGTTCGAGACGTTCCAGACCTTCGCCGGCCGGCGCCTCGTCGGCCGGCGGTGGGTGATGGCCGCGACGCTGCTCGTCGCCCTCCAGAGCTTCCTCGTCTGGATGCACCACATGTTCCTGACCGGCATCAACCTCCCCGCGCTCACCATCTTCATGGCGACGACCATCGGCATCTCGCTGCCCTTCGACCTGATGATGTTCTCGCTCATCTACACGCTCGTCCAGGGCCGCATCCGGTTCACCACGCCTTTCCTCTACAGCCTCGGCGCCGTCGTGCTGTTCATCATCGGCGGCATCACCGGCGTCTACCTCGGCGCGGTGGCGCTGGACTTCAACTTCCGGGGCACCTACTGGGTCGTCGCGCACTTCCACTACGTGATGCTCGGCGGCGGCACCGCGCTGTTCGGCGGCCTCTACTACTGGTTCCCCAAGATGACCGGGAAGATGTACGACGAGCGCCTCGGCAAACTGTCGTTCGCGGCGTACTTCGTCGGGTTCAACCTGCTGTACTTCCCGATGTTCGTCGCGTGGGAGTCGCCGCGACGCGTCTTCGACTACCCGGCCGCGTTCACCCTCGAGCACCGCCTCGCCACCGTCGGGGCGTTCGTCCTCGCCGCTGCCTTCCTGATCACCTTCTACAACCTCGCGAAGAGCCTCGCGGTCGGCGAGGACGCAGACGGCAACCCCTGGGAGTTCTCCAGCACCACCGAGTGGACCGTCCCGTCGCCGCCACCGCTGGAGAACTTCGGGGGCCGCCCCTCGTTCGCGAGCGGGTCGCTCGAACTCTTAGACCCCGTCTCCGACGGCGGGGAGGGGGGCGCGACCGACGGCGGGACGGCACTCCCCGCGGGCGAGGAGCCCAGTCACGCCAGCGTCTGGCCGTTCGCCATCGGCCTCGGGACGTTCGTCCTCTTCTGGGGGGTCGGCGGGGCGCTCAGGCAGGGGGCGTTCGTCGGCGGGGCGACGGGCTACGTCCACGCGGGCCTCGCGGTGCTGGGCCTCGCGGCGCTGCTCGTGGCCCTCGCCGGCCTCGGGCGCGAGCGCTTCGTCGGCCCGGAGGGCGGGTTCGGCGAGGCCTGGCCCTTCGGCGACGTCTCCAACGTCAAGACCGGCATCTGGATATTCATGGCGTCGGACGTGGTCCTGTTCGGCCTCGTCATCGGCGCCTACCTGTTCAGCCGCGTCTACCACGGCTGGAACGCCTGGCACCTCGTGCCCCACGAGACCCTGCCCGGTCTCATCGACACGTACATCCTGCTGACCAGCAGTTTCACGGTCATCGTGGCCCTCGAGGCGGCCCGCCGCGAGAACCGCCGGGGGCTGCTCGCGAGCCTGCTCGTCACCATGTTGCTCGGCCTGGCCTTCCTCGTCAGCCACGCCGTCGAGTGGATTCCGCTCCTCGAAGAGGGCGTCACGCCGGGGTCGAGCATCTTCGCATCGACGTACTACCTCACCGTGAGCTTACACGCCCTGCACGTCACCATCGGGCTGTTGCTCGCGGGGTGGCTGGTCGTCCGCGCCAGGAACGGGGCCTACCTCGGCGAGGAGGCGTCGGAGCCGGTGGAGTACTTCGGCATCTACTGGCACTTCGTCGACATCGTCTGGCTGTTCCTGTTCCCGCTGTTCTACATCGTGTGATCCACAATGACGTCACTCAAACTGTACACGGCGATATTCGTGGTCCTGTTCGTGAGCGCGACCGCCCAGGTGCTCGCCGAGGAGGTGGTCGGCCCCCAGGCCTACTGGGTTGCCTTCGCCATCATCTTCGCGCTCTCGTTCCTCAAGGCGGGACTGGTCGCCGGCTGGTACCAGCACCTGCGCTTCGACCCGCGCCCGCTCACGTACCTCGTCCTCACCGCGCTGATAACGGTACTCGCGTTCGTCGCGGGCGCCTCCTACTCGATACAGTGAGGCGCGCGCTGCCGGGACATTTATGTGGATTGGCACCACCGACCACACCATGGCGCGCGTGCCGGTCTACTCGCTGTCGACGCTCGCGGTCGTCGTCGGCCTGGTCGTCCTCGTCTACGGCGAGGTCGTCGGGCACCTCGGACTCGTCGTCGGCGCCGGCGTCCTCGTCCTCCTCGGCGTGGGCGCCGTCACCGGCGCCGTCTCCCGGTCGGCGGCGGCCTGACCGTCAGAACACCGTCGCGTTCAGCACGAACAGCAGCGCTATCGCGACGACGAGGGCGACGATCCACAGGCCGATGATGCGCGCGATGCCGCGCATCTCCACCCACTCGGTCTCGTCGGGTCGGTCGGTGGACGCGCTCACTGGTTCGTTCCCTCCATCATGCGGTGAGGAGCCGTATCAGGACGGCGACGACGACCAACATCCCCGCGGCCCAGGCGCCGACTGCGGCTGCCCCGGCGCGGTGCAGGCCGCGCGCACGCGCGACGGCGTACGTGCCCCAGACGAGATAGCCCGCCAGGCACGCCACGACCACCGCCGCGAACGCGAGGCCCGCCGTCTGTGCGGTGGCACCGCCCGCGGCCACGGCCGCCAGTCCCCCGACGACGAGGACGAGGCCGGCGGCGGCGACGACCCGGTCGACGGAGACCGCGGTGGTCCACGCCGCCGCCCCGTCCCCGGACGGCAACCGCGGCCGCGCCCGCCAGTCCGTCCGGCGGGGCGTCCGGGCCGAGGCGGCGATGGCGACGAGGAGCAGCCCCATCAACAGCGTGCTCACGAGGTACGGTCCGACTGCCATGGCTCTTGTCGTGCTATACAGTACCTATCACTCATCATTAAATGTTCGGTTGCGGCAGGGTGCCGCGCCGGACGGAGGTGAGCCACGTGGCGCCCTGCACGCTCTGTGAGTTGCCGACGCCGGACCCGCCCGTCACCGTCGAGGGCGTCGAGGGGACCTTTTGCTGCCGGGGCTGTCTGGAGGTCTACCGGGCGCTCGGCGACGTCGAGGCGGCCGACGTCGACGCGGCGACGCTCCGGGACGAGGAGGCGAGCGACGCCGACGCGCCGCCGGCGGACGCCGAGACGGCCTACCTCGCCGTCGACGGCATGCACTGTGCCACCTGCGAGTCGTTCCTGGAGGCGCGGGCGATGGACCGCGAGGGCGTCCACGACGCGGCGGCCAGTTACGCGACCGACGTTCTCCGCGTGACCCACGACCCCGCCGTCGTCGACGAGGCCGAGCTGCCCGCGGCCGTGAGCGGCCTCGGTTACGACGCGTCGCTCTCCGGAGCGGGCGATGCCGACGCGGACGGCCCGGCCCTCGACTGGCGCCTCTACCTCGGCGTCCTGCTGGGGATGCAGCTGATGATGGTCTACCTCGTCTTCCTCTACCCGACCTACTACGGGTGGTTCCCGACGGCCGCGGGAGCGTCGCTGCCGGTCCTCTCCTGGGTGCTCGGGTGGGGCGGCGTCGTCGTGTTCTGGGTCGGGTTCCCCATCCTCCGCGGCGCGTACGTCAGCGTCCGCACCCGCCGGCCGAACATGGACCTCCTCGTCGCCCTCGGGGCCCTCGTCGCCTACGGCTACTCCGTTGGCGCAGTCCTCCTCGGGCGCCACGAGATATACGTCGACGTGGCGACGATGCTCGTCGTCGTGGTGACCGTCGGCGACCACGTCGAGCGGCGCTTCAAGCGCGACGCGGCCGAGACGCTGGCGTCGCTCACCCGGTCGCGCGCGACCGAGGCGCGCCGCCTGACCGCGGACGGCGGGACCGAGACGGTCGCCGTCGACGCCGTCGACCCGGGCGACCGCCTCCTCGTCCGGGCGGGCGAACGCGTCCCCGTCGACGGCACCGTAATCGAGGGCACGGCGGCCGTCGACGAGTCGATGCTCACCGGCGAGTCCGTCCCGGCCACGAAGGGGCCGGACGACCGCGTCGTCGGCGGGTCGACGGTCACCGACGGGTCGCTCACCGTCGCGGTGGGCGCCGACGCCGAGAGCACCCTCGACCGCGTCGTGGAACTGCTCTGGGACGTCCAGAGCGGGTCCGGCGGCGTCAGCCGACTCGCGGACCGCCTCGCGCGGGTGTTCGTCCCGGCCGTCCTCGTCCTCGCGACGGCGACGGCGCTCGGGTGGGTCGCCCTCGGTCGCCCGCCCCGGGCGGCCCTGCTCACGGGCGTGGCCGTCCTCGTCGTCTCCTGTCCCTGTTCGTTCGGCCTCGCGACGCCGCTGGCCCTCGTCTCCGGCGTCCGGACCGCCGCCGACCGCGACGTCGTCGTGTTGAACACCGCCGCTCTCGAACGCATCGACGACACCGACGTCGTCGCCATCGACAAGACGGGGACGCTCACCACCGGCGAGATGTCGGTGGTCGACGTCACGCCCCTCGACGCGGGCGGCGCGACCGACGCCAGGGAGATTCTCGCTCGGGCGGCGGCCGTCGAGTCCCGGTCGAACCACCCCGTCGCGGCCGCCGTCCGCGACCGCGCCGGGCCGACCGACGCGTCGGTTCGCGAGTTCGAGCGCCACGCCCGCGGCGTCTCGGCCCGCGTCGACGGGGTGCGGGTCGCCGTCGGTCGCCTCGACCACTTCGAGGCGGGCGCCTGGACCGTCCCCACCGGAGCGACGGCGGCCGTCGAGTCGGCGCGCGCCGACGGCGTCCTCCCCCTCGCGGTCGGGTGGGACGGCGCGGTCCGGGGGGTCGTCGGCGTGCGCGACGACCCGCGGCCGGACTGGGAGGCGGTCCTCTCCCGGGTGGCCGACGCCGACCGGCGCGTCGTCGTCGTGACCGGCGACGACGCGGCGATGGCGACGCCTTTCGAGGCCCACCCGGCGGTCGACGAGGTGCTCTCCGAGGTCCGCCCGGAGGCGAAGGTGGCCGTCGTCGAGCGACTCCGGCAGGAGGGCACGACCACGATGGTCGGAGACGGGACCAACGACGCGCCGGCGCTGGCGCGGGCGGACTTCGGCGTCGCGATGGCCTGCGGCACGGACGTCGCCGTCGACGCGGCCGACGCGGTGGTGACGGCCGACTCCCTCGACCCGGTCGTCGACGCCTTCGAGGTGGCGGCCGGCACGCGCCGACGCGTCCGTCAGAACCTCGCGTGGGCGTTCAGCTACAACCTCGTCGCCGTCCCCCTCGCCGTGGCCGGCCTCGTCGACCCCCTTCTCGCGTCGGTGGCGATGGCGGCGAGCAGCGTCGTCGTCGTCGCGAACTCCGCCCGCCCAGTCGTCGACGAGTGACCGGGGCCCCCGTCTCCGAGAGTGAGGTGGGGTCCAACCGCGACCCGCCCCGCGAACTGCCTGGACCGGAACGTATAGGGCGCTGACGTGACAGGAGACGACTACGTGTCCGCTTCGAACCGCGACCGGGTCGTGCGCGTCCTCGCCACCGGAACGATAGCCGCGACGGGCGTCGGTCTGTTCGTCCCAACGAGTGCGCGCCTCGCGGCCGGTGGCCCGACCGCGACGCTGGTGCTGGCCGGTCTCGGCGCCGCGCTGTCGGCCGCACTCGTCGCCGGCGCCGCCGCCCTCTACCGGAGCGACGTCCGCACGCGCCACGCGGGCCGGGTCGCCGCGTGGAACCTGCTCGGTCTCGCCCTGCTCGGCGGGGTGCTCGCCCTCGTCGTCGCCTCGGGGGCGGCCCGGCTCCCGGCGTTCGTCGCGGCCGACGTTCTCGCCGTGAGCGCGGTGGCCCACGTCCTCATCGGCGTGACCGACGTCAGGCGCATCCGGGCGGGGGAACTCGCCGCGAACCGGGAGCGACTGGCCGTCCTCAACCGGGTGCTCCGGCACAACCTCCGTCACGACACCCAACTGTTGCTCGGCTACGCCGGTCGCCTCGTCGAGGGCGTGACCGACCCCGCGCTGGTCTCGGCGGCCGAGGGCGTCGAGGAGCGCTCGCGTCGCCTCGCGGCGGTCCCCGAGGAGGTCAAGGCGGTCCAGGGCGCCATCGAGTCGGAGCCGTCGCCGGTCGAACTGGCGCCCCTCGTGGAGTCGGTCGCTGCGGACGTCCGCGAGGCGCGTCCGGACGCCTCGGTGACCGTCGACGTGCCCGAGGGCCTCCGCGTGGCGGCGAGCGACCACCTCCGGACGGCCGTCGCACACCTCGTCGAGAACGGCGTCGAACACCACGACGGCAACCGACCGCGCGTGACGGTGACCGCCTCGGCGGCGGGCGGCGAGGCCCGCGTCGTGGTCGCCGACGACGGCCCGGGCATCCCGGCCGTCGAGCGGGCGGTCGTCGCCGGCGAGCGCGACGTCTCGCAGTTGACGCACGGCAGCGGTCTCGGTCTCTGGGTGGCCAAGTGGATCGTCGAGACCCACGGCGGGCGACTCGCCTTCGCGGACGCCGACGCGGGGGGAACCGTCACGCTCCACCTCGACCGGGCGTGACCCGGGCCCCGTCGCGCTACCGCTGGTCGTACTTCCAGCTGTCGATGGGGACCTGTCCGCCGTCGACGCGGAGTTCGTGGCCGTTGACGTAGTCCGCCGCCGGCGACGCGAGGAAGGCGACGGCGTTCGCGACGTCCTCGGGGTCGGCGTACCGGCCCAGGGGGTTGAGGTCCCGTATCTGCTCGTGGGTCCGCTCGGTGAACCCCTCGGTCATCCGCGTGCTCACCCACCCCGGCGCGACGGCGTTCACGCGGACCCCCTCGCGCCCGAGTTCGAGCGCCAGCGACTTCGTCAGGCCGAGCAGCGAGAACTTGCCGACGTCGTACTCGGGCGACATCCCCACTCCGTTCTTCGTGTGGATGGAGGTGACGTTCACCACCTTGCCGTACCCCTGCTCGACCATCGGGTCGACCACGGCCTGCGTGCAGTTGATGGCTCCCCAGAGGTGGACGTCGAGGTTCAGTTCGAACCGGTCGCGGCTCTCCTCGCCCGGACTGTCGAGGAACGGCCCGGCCGCGCCCACCCCCGCGTTGTTCACGAGGACGTCCACGTCCCCGAGCGCCGCCGTCCCCTCCGCGACCATCGCCGCCACCGCCTCCTCGTCGCTGACGTCCGCCGGGACGGCCACCGCCTCGCCGCCGGCGTCGCGTATCTCCGCGGCCGTCTCCTCGGCCGGGTCGGCGTCGAGGTCGTTCACGACGACGGCTGCGCCGTTGCGCGCGAGTTCCAGCGCCGTCGCCCGGCCGTTCCCCCGCCCGGCCCCCGTGACCAGGGCGGTCCGTCCGCTCATGTCGAGGTCCATGGGCAGAGGACCACACGGGCGCCCTTGAATGTGGTGCGTCGACGCGTGGTCCGTGCTACCGCCGGACGGCGAACAAGCATATGGTCGCGGGTTCCCTACACGTGGCAATGTCTTCGGGCCCGACGCTCGCCGTCGACCTCCACGTCCACTCCGAGGACTCCTACGACGGCCACGAACCGGTGGAACTCCTCCTCGAGCACGCCGCCACCATCGGCCTGGACGGCATCGTGGTGACGGACCACGACGTCATCGGGGCGTCGCTGACGGCCGCCGAGCTCGCCCCCTCGTACGGCCTCGTCGGCATCCCGGGCGTCGAGGTGTCGACGGCCCACGGCCACCTCCTCGCGGTGGGCGTGACCGAGCGACCGCCGCCGGGCCGCCCGTTCGCGGAGACCGTCCGCGCCGTCCGCGACGCCGGCGGCGCGGCGGTCGTCCCCCACCCGTTCCAGCGGTTCCGTCACGGCGTCCGGCGGTCCCGGCTGGTCGACGTGGCCACCGAAGTCGACGCAGTCGAGGTCTACAACTCGATGGCGTTCACGGGCTACCGGAACCGGCGGGCGCGCGCGTTCGCGACCGACCACGACCGGCCGGCCGTCGGTGGTTCCGACGCACACTACCTCCCGAACCTCGGGCGCGCCTACACCGAGATAGAGGTCGCGACCGACGGGCCGGTCACCGGTGCGGACGTCGTCGACGCGGTGCGGCGCGGCGCGACCCACATCCGGGGCCGGCGCACGCCGATTCCCCGGAGCGTCCGCCAGTACGCGACCGGCGCCGTCCGGAAGGGCCTCTACGAGGTGACCTCGCGCGCCCCCCTCGTCCCCGCCTACCCCAGCGCCATCGCGCAGTGGAAGGCCGGGGAGTGAGCGCTCAGTCCCCGACCGCGAGCGTCACGACCGAGTGCGGCGGGGCCGCCACCGTCACCGTCCCGTCGGCCGCGGCCTCGGCGTCGAGTGGCGACGCCGCGAAGGCGTCGGCGGTCGCCCGCGTCGAGTAGTCCTCGACCGACAGGTCGGCGAACAGCACCGACGCGTCGACGGCGGGCGTCTCGTCGAGGCCCGCGTCCACCCGGACCGCCCGCTCCTCGTCGAGTGACCGGTTCGACAGCGACACGAACAGGCCGTCCTCGGACCGCGAGGCCGACGCCGAGACCAGGGGCAGGTCGTGGGCCTCCCCTTCGAACGAGAGCGACGCCGTGTCGACCACGGTTCGGAGGGCCGTCGCCCCGGCGTGCGGGCGGAACTGCTCGAACACCCGGTAGGTCGGCGTCGGCCACGCCGCCTCGGCGTCGGTCTGGACGACGCACTGGAGGACGTTGACCGCCTGCGCGAGGTTGGCCATCGTCACCCGGTCTGCGCGCCGGTACAACTGGTGGAGGACGTCCGCCGCGACGAGGGCGTCCCTGACGGTGTTGGCCTGTTCGAGGCCGTTCGAGTCGACGGCCTGGGGGTGCCAGACGCCCCACTCGTCGACGACGACGCCCACGTCGGCGCCGGGCGCGTAGGTGTCGACGGCCGCGGCCGCACGGTCGACGTCCGTCCCGACCTGCCGGGCGCGGGCCAGCAGGCGGAAGTACTGGTCGTCGGTGAAGTCGGCGTCGTCCCCGCACTCGAGATAGCGGTGGACCGAGAGGTGATCGAGGCGGTCGGCGTCGCCCAGTTCGGCGAGGAACTCCCGGTTCCACCCCTCGCTGACGTGGCCACAGCCGACGAGTTCGAGGTCCCGGTCGGGGCGCATCTTCCGCTCGAAGGCGTCGAGGTGGTTCGCGAACCGGCGGTACTGCCGGGCGTACTCGTCGGGGGCGAAGTCGCCGCCACAGCCCCAGTTCTCGTTGCCGACGCCCCACCACCGGACGTCGTGTGGGTCCTCGTGGCCCGACTCGGCGCGCAGGCGGGTGTACTCGGTGTCGCCGTCGTAGTTGCAGTACTCGACCCAGTCGAGCAGTTCGTCGGGCGACCCCGTGCCCACGTTGCCGGCGAGGTACGGGGCGGCGTCGAGCGCTCGGCAGACCCGGAGGAACTCCTCGGTGCCGAAGGCGTTGGACTCCTCGAAGGTCTCCGCGCGGCCCTGTGCCCACCAGAGGTTGCGCCGGCGGGGTCGGGCCGCCCGGGGGCCGACCCCGTCGGTCCAGTCGTAGTCGTCGGCGAAACAGCCCCCGGGCCACCGGACGACCGGCGGGTCGAGCGCCGCCAGCAGGTCGAGGCTGTCGGTGCGGACGCCGTCGACCGTCTCGACCCGGTCGTCGTCCCCGACCCAGAGGCCACCGTAGACGCAGCGGCCGAGGTGTTCGACGAAGTGGCCGTGGACGGCGGGCGCGACGTGGCCGACCGGGTCGTCGGGGTGAACGCGAACGGTGTCTGTCACGAGCGGTGTGCTCGCGGCGCGGCGGGAAGTCAGTTCGGGTCGCGCCCGCTGAGAGGCGTCAGTTCGGGTCGCGCCCGCGGCGAGGGCCGTCTACAGCGCCGCCTCGACCTCGTCGAGGAACTGCGACGGGGGCCGCGCGCCGGTGAACTGGCCGGCGTGCCCGTTCACGTTGACCTGGGGCACGCCGCGGACGCCGTACTCCTGGGAGAGCTCCATGAACTCCTGTGCCTCGACCATCTCCGCGGTGACGTGCTCGTTCTCGAGGGCGAAGCTGTGGGCCGTGATGACCGCGCGCGGGCAGTGCGGACAGGTCGGGGTGACGAACACCGTTATCTCGACCGGCTCGTCGATGGCCACGAGTCGCTCGCGGACCGCGTCGTCGAGTTGCGTCTCGCCGGTGGACGCCGCCACGACGTCCGTGAGGTAGGAGTTGAACTCCTGCCCGGACGGGACGCCGAAGTAGCGGACGCCGGTGTCCGTCCCGTCGCCGTCGGTGAACACCGCGACCGGGCCGGCGTCGTACTTCGCGGCGTCGTAGGTCGCCGCCTCCGGGTCGTCCAGGTCGTGGACCGACAGCGAGAGCCGCTCGGAGAGGTCGACGAGTTCGCGGTTCAGCGTGACCGCGTCCTCGCACGTCCCGCAGTCGTCGACGAAGAGGTGGATTCCCACGTCGCCGTCCAGTCGCTCGAACAGTTCTGCGACCTCCGCCGCGTCGTCCTCGGAGAGTATCGACATCGTGGGCGACAGTACCCGCCCGCGCCGGTTATATTTTGCGTGGGCAGCAATACCACGGCCAGAATATGGCCATCGGGCGCATTTCGGGCCACGATCCGGTTCTGGTAGTGGGAAAAATTACCACTATTGGCGCGCGACTCGTCGGGGGCGGTCACTCGTCGGGGGCGGTCACTCGTCGGGGACGGTCTCGAGTTGGGCGACGTCGACGAGGACGCCGTCGTCGACAGACACGACGACGCCGGCCAGGAGCAACCCGGACCCCGGGGTCGGCCCGATGGCGATGGCGTCACCGACCTCGAACTCGCGGTCCGACTCCGCGAGGGTGAGTCGCGCCCGGCAGTGCTCCGGGTCGTGGACGTCGAGGAAGTCGATGGCCTCGACGGTCGTCGTGACCCGCTCGAACTCGCGGGCCAGCGTGACCGGTTCCGCCTCGTCGGCGGCCTCCCGGTCGAGGGCCCGGTAGGCCTCCGCCGTCGGCAGGTACCCGCCGTTCGGCCCGGGGATGCCCTCGACGAGGTTGAGCGCCTTGAGCCCCTGCATCCGGTTCCGGACCGACCCGGCCCCGAGGTCGACCGCCGACGCGATCGTGTCTGCCGTGACCGTCTCCTCCGTCCGCCCGTACTCCTCGACGAGGGCCGCGAGTACCTCGCGCATGCTCGCGGTCAACTCCATCTGGTTCATGCACCGACTAGTCGCGCTCCGTACTTATCGGCACGGGTCCGAGCGGCCCGTCACAGGCCGGAGAGGTGGTCGTACGCGGCGTCGAGTCGCTCTCGCTCCCACGGCGAGAGCGACCACTCCTCGACGCCGGCCCAGCCGTCGCCGGTGAGGTGGACGGGGACGCTCAGACAGACCCCCTCGTAGCCGTACTCGCCTTCGAGGGGGACGGAGAGACAGACCGGGTCGCCCTCGCGGGTCCCGCCCCGGAGTATCGCGTGCGCCACCGCGGCGACGCCTCGGCCGGAGACCCACCGCGAAGACTCTTCTGGGCCGCGCAGGCGCATGACCTCGTAGGGGACCTCGCGCACGTAATCGAGGACCTGCTGGCGCTCTGCCTCGGAGAGGTCGACCGGGTCGCCCCCCACGGTGGTGCGGGAGAACACCGGGACGACGTTCTCGCCGTGTTCGCCCAGCATCGGACAGTGGACGGCGTGGGGGTCGACGTCACGGAGGCGCCCGATTTCGCTGGCCGCGCGCGCCGTCTCGGAGAGCGAGTAGCCCACGATGGACTCGCGGGGCCACCCGGACCGCTCGTAGATGCGGTTCGTGATGCGGTCGACGGGGTTGGTCACGACGACGGTTGGGACCGGGTCCGCCGCCTGCATCCAGTCGCCAACGTCGTCGGCCACCGGGCCGTTCGTCTCCCAGTAACTCGCCCGGCCGCCGCGGCCGACGGCCGCCTCCGTCCGGGAGACGTTGTAGACGACGACCACGCAGTCGGTGTCCCTGACCGCCGCCGGGCCGGGGTCGACCGTCGTGACCGGGCCCGCGCCCCAGCTGACGTCCTCGGCGATGGCTCGGCCCGCGGCGTGGGTGTCGTGGTTCATCGCGTTCTGGACGTCGGTCGCGTGGCCCGCTGCGGCGTCGCCGTCGACGTCGACGAGTCGCAGTTCCACGTCCGGGACCGTCGTCGCGAGGGTGTAGGCGACGGTCGAGCCGACCGCCCCCGCGCCCCCGATTACCGTGACGTGCATACCCACCCCGTCAGCCCACGCCGGGATGTGCGTTCTGGTTCCGGCCCCCGGGCGCCGCTCACTCCGCCGGAAACGCGGCGGGGCGCTCCGCGACGTCGTACTCGCTGGCGACGTCGACGAGGCTGGCGACCGTCCGGTCGTCCAGCGGGATTCCCGCCGCCTCCCGGCCGCGGCGGCGGTCGTACTCGACGCGCCCAGGCAGCCACAGCCGGTCGTCCCACGCCTCCCCGGCGGGCACGGCGTCGCTGAACGCCGTGGCGTCCAGGTAGTCCCGGTAGGCGGCGACCCGCGCCGCGTCGTCCTCGGCGTCGGAGAGGCGCGCCGGGTCGACAACGAGGAAGACCGACCCGTTGTTGACCAGTCCCGCCTCGTCGTCGCCGGCGCCGAGGACCGTCCCGTCCGCGAGGACGCCGACGAGCAACTCCGCCACCGCCGACATCGCGGCGCCCTTGTAGCCGAACTGCTGGCCGCCCACCGGGAGGATGGCCCCGACGCCCGCCTCGAACGCCTCCGCGTCGGTCAGTGGGGCGCCGTCCTCCCCGACGGCCCAGCCCTCGGGGACGTCCTCGCCGGCGAGTTTCCGCTCCAGGATCTTGCCGTGGGAGACGTTCGTCATCGAGGTGTCGAGCACCACGGGGTGGGGGAGTTCGCCGAAGGCGGGCACGCCGACGGTGTAGGGGTTGGCCGCGAGGCGTCGCTCGGCGGACCCGGGGGGCGCCATCATCGGCGCCTCGCCCCCGGTGTTGGTGAAACAGACGCAGACGTAGCCGCGGTCGGCCGCGCGCTCGGCGAACGCCCCGATGCGGCCGAGGTGGGCGCCGTTCCGGACCGTCGCGAGGCCGAGGCCGCGGTCGGCCGCCCGCTCGATGCCCAACTCGACGGCCTCCCGCCCGGCGTGGTGGCCCCACCCGCGGCCGGCGTCGACCCCGGCGAACAGGGCCGTCTCGACGGTCCGGGTCGGACGGACGGCCGGCCGGAGCTGGTCGCGGGCGATCATCTCGGGGTAGAACTCCGCGAGGCGGCGGACGCCGTGGGAGCCGTGGCCCCGGAGGTCGGCGCCGACGAGCGACGTCGCGACCGACTCCGCTACGTCCGTCGGCGTGCCGAACGCCTCGACGACGGACTGTGCGAAGGCGTGCAGTTCTTCGTGGTCCACGCGTGGCATGCCTCGACACATCGCGACCAGGGAGATAACTCTACTGTCGCCTCCGTCCGGGGCCGTCCGCCGGCCCCGAGTCGCCGGCGGCGGACCGTCAGTGCGGGCGCTGAATCCGGACGACGCCGCTCGACCGGACGTCGATGCGGTAGCCGGCGTAGCGAAACGACAGTTGCCCCTCCGTCCGGGGGAGTCCCTCCCGGTCGCGGACGAACAGGTCGTCGAGGGCGTCGGGGTCGATACACCGGCAGAGCGGGGGCGCGTCGGCCGGCAGGTCGAACCGGTCCCGGAGCGCGAGGAGTATCTCCTCGCTCGTCGACTCGGCGTCGCCGGCGTCGAAGACGACGGTGCCCGTCTCGGCGTCGGTCCATCCGTCGCGTGAACTGCCCATGGTCGGGTACTCCTGCCCGGTCCGTGACTGACCGGGGCAGGTGTCCACACCTGCCACGACCGTAACTGTTTGTGAGACGACGCGGTGCGAGCGACGACGGCGCGTGTGACAGTCGGGGCGGCGCGCCAGCCAGCGTCGCCCGGAATCGGCCGGCGGAGCGGGTGTCGGAGAACTGATCCGTGTCAGACGCGTGCGACGGCGTCGCCGGCGTCACGGCGCGGGGAGCGCCCCCCGCTGCGGTGTGCCGTGCAGAACCGCAAGACTGCGCGTGGACGACGTCGCAGTCGCCGGGTCTCGGTCACCGGTCCCACAAGTTTCATGTCCGGCGCTCTCGAAAGAGCGGTCGCTAAGACAGGTCAAGAACCCGGAAAGGGGGTTGGTAGGACATCTCTCCTTTCCGCGCCGTGCGTTAAAAGCGTTTCTCCTCGGAGAGTCACAACTTCGGGGAGAGCGGTCCGGTGCGGCGAACCTGTCGAGACAGACATGACATCGACAGCGACACGGGCGGACGACAGTCTCGGCCGTCGCGCGGCCCCGAACGCCGCGCCGGCGTCCCGGGACTGGTCCGGGACGACGGGCGGTCGAACAGACACCGCGGACGGGGGGCCGTGACGATGGGAATCGTACGAATCCGGGGTGACAGCGGCGAGGAGACGCTTCGCTCGCGCCTCTGGCGCGGCGTCGTGGAGATCGACGTCGACCGTGGACGAGCGCGCGTGGTCAGCCAGCCGTCGGACGGCGACGGGACGGTGGAGGGGCGAGCCCCGGACGCGGGGCCGCCGCCGCGGGCCCTGGCCTGGGGGCTCTGGCTCCCGACGGCGCTGGCGCTGCTGACCGCCGGCGTCGCGTTCGGCGGCCCCGCCGCCGGCGTCACCGTCCCCGGGCCGGTCGTGGCCGCGCTCGCGGCGCTCACGTACGTCGCGTCGACGCTCGGCCTCGTCGTCCTGTGGGCCGACGTCGCCGCGGTCAGGCGCGCGGACGGCGCCTGGACCCCGTCGGCGTGGCGCTACCTCCTCCCGGGCACGGTGGCCGTGGCGGCCCTCCTCGTCGTCACCGGCGCCGTCCCGCGACCGGCCACGCTCGACGTCGGGTACGTCGCGGGACTGCTGGTCGTCTCGGCGTTCCTCGCGCCGGTGCTCGTCGGTCCCGTGTACCGTCGGCGGCGGGCGGCCGCACTCGAACGGAGCGATGACTGACGACTGGCGCTCCCGCGGCCGTCACCCGGGGTCCGGCCCGTCCGCCGCCGGCGCCAGGAGGTCACGCCAGAACCGCAGCGTCCAGTACGTCAGGCCGACGACGACCAGTCCCGCGGCCGCGAAGTACGCCAGCATCTGCAGGCGGAACACCGACCCCGGGCGGACGACGGCGTACCGGACGCCCTCGCCGGCGAAGAGGACGAGGACGCCACAGAGGAGACTCCCGCCGACCGTGGCCAGGAGGACGGTCCCCCCGTCCAGCCCCCGCCGGGTGAGGGTGACGATGGCGGTCACGAAGACCACGCCGGCGACGAGAACGTACAGGGCCAGGCGGTCCTCGACCCCGACGGCGGCCCCCGAGACGACGGCGAGAACGCCGACGAACCCGGCGGTCAGGAAGACGGTGGCTCCGACGATCCCGAGGGCCTGGAGCCACGAGGACCGGTTCACGCCGTCGGGAACGTCCATCGAGCGGAGGGTTTACCCGTGCGGGCAAAAAGATGATGGCTCCCCTGCACGCAGTATGGACCGATGAGCGGGGATTCGGCGGCGGAGTCGGAGGGGGCCTTCCCGGACGCGTTCCCCATCTCCGACGACGGCGAGACGCTCGCCCTCGAGAAGGTGCTGACGGGACGGGGGTTCGTCACCGGCAAGTCCGGGTCGGGCAAGTCCAACACGGCGAGCGTCGTCGCGGAGGAACTGCTGTCGCTCGGTCTCCCAATGCTCGTCGTCGACACGGACGGCGAGTACGTCGGCCTGGGCGAGACCTTCGACGCCCTCCACGCAGGCGGCGACGACCGGTGCGACGTGCAGGTGTCGGCGGCGGACGCGGAGCGACTCGCGACGCTCGCCCTCGACCGCAACGTCCCCGTGATACTCGACATCTCCGGCTTCCTGGACGCCGAGGAGGCGGCGGACCTGGTCGCGGCCGTCGTCCGCGAACTATTCCAGCGCGAGGCGACCCGACGCACGCCGTTCCTCCTCGTCGTCGAGGAGATACACGAGTTCCTCCCCCAGACCGGCGGCCTCGACGACCTGGGGAAACTCCTCGTCCAGGTCGTCAAGCGCGGCCGGAAGCGCGGCCTCGGCGTCCTCGGCCTCTCACAGCGACCGGCGGCGGTGGACAAAGAGTTCATCACGCAGTGTGACTGGTTCGTCTGGCACCGCCTCACCTGGGAGTCGGACGTCGACGTCGCGGAGCGGTTCCTCGGCGACGAGGCCGACCGCATCGCCGACCTCGGCGCTGGCGAGGCGTTCGTCGTCACGGACTGGGACGCGCAGGTCCGTCGGGTCCAGTTCCGACGCAAGCGGACCGCCGATGTCGGCGCCACGCCGACGCTCGACGACCTCGACCGCCCTCGGCCGCGAGGGTCACGCGACGACGTCGAGTCCGCGCTCACCGGCGACACCGCGGGCGAGGACCCGTCCGCGGACGCGACGGGCGACCCAGGCGGGGACGACGCGGACGGGGCGTCGGGCGAGACCGACGAGGACTCCGGGACCGACGACTCGTCGCGGTCGCTCCCCACCGTCGACCCGGTCGAGTTGGGGCCCGACGCGTCGCTCCTCGAGGAGGCCGCCGCGTTGACGGCATACGTCGTCGCGCGCGTCCTCGACCGGTCGCGGCGCGCCCTGTCCGCGGTGGGACGACGGGCCGGACGCTGACGCCGTCCGACTCCGTTTCGGGCGGCTTACCCACCCGATAACCACGTGTTCCCGCCGGCCAGGCTGACACGGACATGCGCCGACGACTGCTCGCGCTCCTGACGGTGCTCGCCCTCTTCGCGTCCGCGGCGTCCGTCGCCGTGGCAGCGCCCGCGGCGACCGACCCACCGGACGACTGGCCCGCGACCCGCGGCGGGGCCGGACACGCCGGGTCCAACGACGGGGCCGCCCCGACCGGCCCGAACGCGACGGTGGCCTGGCGGCGACGGTCCGACCACGACGACGGTCCCGGCCAGCCGACGGGTCCGGCGGTGGTGAACGGCACGGCGTACGTCGGCTACCTCGACGTGGGCGACGACCGGACGTTCGACAGTCGGGGGCACGTCGTCGCCTACGACGCGACGACCGGGGGCGTGGTCTGGAACCGCAGCGACCTCCCCGGCGTCGAGAGCGTACCGACCGTCGCTGGCGGACGCGTCTTCGTGACCAGCCACGGGGACGCGGACGAGTGCCCCGACGTCTGCGCGCCGGACCCCGCGGACGAACAGGCCGGGGTGTACGCGCTGAACGCCACGACCGGCGAGACGCTGTGGGCGCGCACCGACACCGACCCGGCGCTCACGCCGTGGGAGACGGCCACCCGGAGCGTCGTCTCGAACGGGCGCGTCTACGTCGCCACCCGCGCGGACGGCGTGTACGCACTCGACGCGGAGACGGGCGCGACCGTCTGGAACCGCTCCGGTGGAGTCGACGACGTCGCCGTCGGGGACGGAGCGGTCGTCGTCCGGTACGACGCCGGGGCGAACGAGACGGGCCTGCGCGCTCTCGACCCGGCGACCGGTGAGACGCGGTGGACGACGCACCTGACCGAGACGCCCGCACACGCCGACCTCCCGACCTACGCGAACCGCGCCCCGGACCTGGTCGCCGTCGCGGACGGGACGGCGTACCTCTCGGTCCAGCGCGACCGACTGGTCGCGGTCGCACTCGCCGACGGGTCCGTGCAGTGGACCGCATCGCCGACCGGGGACCACCCGAACGGCACCACCGACTGGACGTCGGCGCCGGCGGTGGGCGACGGGACCGTCTACGTCAGCACCCTCGACGCGGACCACACCGGCACCGACCGGTCGCTCGGCACCGTCCACGCCGTCGACGCCGACACCGGCGAGACCGTCTGGCGATTCGACACCGCCGCCAGGGTCGACGACCCCACGGTCGCCAACGACACCGTCTACGCCGGCGCCGTCTACCCGAGCGTGGCGTCCGCGCGGGACACGGGCACCGCGGACGTGGGCGTCTACGCGCTGAACGCCACGTCCGGCGGGGAGCGCTGGAACTACGTCGTGAGCCAGTCCCTCACCGAACAGCGCGACAGGGGCGTCTCGACCGCCCCCGCGGCGGGGTCGCTGTTCGCGACGGTGGTGGACCTGCACGCCTACCAGCAGGCCGGTTCGGTCACCGCCCTGCGCTCGACGACCGACGCACAGGGGCCGGCCGAGCGGTTCGCGAACGACTCCGTCGCGGCGGCCGAGAACGCCCCGCCCTCGGTGTCCGTCGCCGTCGACCCCCCGAACGCCACGGCGGACCCCGTCCCCGCGGGGACGACGGTCACGCTGACCGCGAACGCCTCCGACGCGGACGGGACGGTGCGCCTCGTCCAGTGGGACGTCGACGGCGACGGCGTCTACGACCGACGCGGCGACAGGGTGACCGTCGAGGCCGAGGCCTGTCGCACCTACGACGTGACCGTGCGCGCCGTCGACGACGACGACGCCACGGCGACGGCAACCACCGGCGTCTCGGTGGCCTGCGAGGGAGGTTGTTGAGTCGCGGTGCGGCGAATCAGGCCGGGGCGAGACCCCCCTGGCCCGCTCACGACCGGTCGGTCTGGATGCGCTCGACCGTGGCCGCCTCGTCGGTTCGCAAGTCAGAGAGGAAGGCGAACAGGTCCTCGACGTCGTCGACGCCTTCGCGGACGATGTACTGGACGTACCGGTGCTTCCGCTGGAACTCCCGTGCCACCGCCGCCGGGTCCCGGTTCTCTCGGGCCGCCAGTCGCCCGAACAGCGCGAGGTCGCCGGGGTCGCTGCCTGGGACGGTGAACGACCCCTCGGTCGTCCGCTCGGCCACGACGTCGTAGTGGACGGTGGTCTCCGGACGCTCGACGGTCCGGGTCGCCGGGCCGGCGTCGCCGGCGTCCACGAACTCGACGACGCGGCCGACGAACCGGTCGCCGTCGACGTGTCTGGGGAAGACCACGAGGTCGACCTCCGAGAGCAGGTAGGCCGGGACGCCCTGCTCGATGGCGCGGTTGACGAACGTCGGCACGTCGGCCGCGTGGGTCGTCCCGAGGACGCCGTGCCCGGTCTGGACGGCCTCCGCGAACGTCTGGAACGACGCGGAGGTGTTGATTTCGGCGATGACCTCGACGTCAGGGTTCAGGTAGTTCGCCTCGGTCATCAGGTCGGCCATCGTCACCGCCTTGTAGGGGTCCTGGTGGTCGCGCGTGGACAGGGAGACGCCGGTCTCCTGGGGGAGGCGGACCTCGCGGCTCCCCTCGTCGATGGAGACGGGCCGGTCGTGGTAGGGGACGAAGGGCATGTGCGCGTTCAGCAGCGTGGTCTTGCCCACGCCGGTCGGGCCCGAGAAGAGGACGACGCCGTGGTGTTCGTAGGCCATCCAGAGGAGCGCCACCAGTTCGGTCGGGACGCTGTCGGTCCGGACCAGGTCGGTCGGCGTCAGCGCTTGCGGGGACTGCTTCCGGATGGAGACGTGGGGGCCGTCCTCGGAGACCACCGGGAGCGCGAGCGCACACCGGATGGTGGTGTCCGCGCCAGCCTCCGGGAACTCGAGGTTGACCTTGGCAGTCGGGTTCGAGGCGTTCAATTCCACGCCGTCGCGGGCCGCGAGCTGCGTGACGAGGTTCTCGAACCGTCGCTCGTCCTCGAACGTCAGGTTCGACGGGATGCGCCGGTTCGCCTCCGGGTGTCGGGGGACGACCTTGATGCGCTCCCCGACGCGGTTGGCCTCGACGTCCTCCAGTCCCGGGTCGCGGATTGGCACCGTCAGTTCGCCGTCCCCGACGAAGTCCCGCATCACGTAGTAGAGCAAGTCGGCGCGCCGGTCGGCGGCGAACCGGTCGTCGACCGGCGGCGGGCGGACGCCCCACTCCGCGAGCGCCGACTTGACCCGGTAGGCGAGCGCTTCCCGCCAGACGTCGGCGTTCCGCGCGGCGAGTTCGCGGCCGATGAACCTGCGCGCCCGCTCCCGGACGACCGTCGCGCGGTCCCGGACCGTCCCGTCGGCCTGCCAGCCGTCTCCGCCCCCGACGACGCCGTCCACGCTGGTCTCCCAGACGTGCTCCTTGCAGGCCTCGATGACCGACCGGTCGCCCGGCAGGAGTGGCGGTTCGAGGACGGCGTACTGCAGGTCGAAGGCGTCGGCCCCGAGCAGTCGCTCCCGGTAGATGACCACCGGGACCGAGAACTCGCGGAACCGGACCTCGTGTCGGTCCACCCGCTCGGCCAGGAAGCGGTCGAGGTGGTCGGCGTCGGCGTCGACGGCCGTCTCGCAGGGTGCGAAGTCCGTCCGGTGGACGACGAGGCGGTCGTCGCTCACGTCCGCGACGTCGATGGCCTCGTCGAGTGCCAGCGGCGTCACGTCCCCGAGCAGGCGCAACTCGCGGAGCGCGTGGTAGGTGAGGCGGCGCCGCGCCGCCGGCGCGCTCTCGACGAGGCGGGCGACCGCGCGCTCGTACTTGGGTTCGAACCCCTTGCGCGCCCGTTCGAGGGTGCCCTCGCGGGTCCGGGGGCGCTCCAGGTTCGCGCCCGCGAAGTGCTCGCGCACCCGCTCGAGTGCCGTCCGGTCTCCCGCCGTCAGCGCCGGTTCCCGGACCGCGTACCGGAACTCGCCGGGGTCCGCTTCGGTGACGGTGGCGACCACGCCCGGAAAGACCTCCTCCTGGGCGCGCACGTCCGGCGCGTACCAGGCGTCGCCGTCCGCGGGCGGAACCGGCGGTGGGACGGTGACATCTTCCGCTGTCTCGTCGCGCATTGCCGAGGAGTTGTACCGTCACCCGAAATATACGTTGGGCCGAGCGGCACCCCACTGCACCGACCGGTCGCGGCCGGCGGGTCGCGTCGCCGGACACGAATGCGTCACGATGTACCTCCGTTCGGGAACTCGAAACACCGGAGAAAACGCCACTATGGGGGATACAATCGGATAATTGGCATAGATGAGCCCATCTATGTGGGGTTGCAGTCACTTATTGATATCTGCGGGCACATATTGGAGATCTACAATCGTCACTCGGGGATTTCCCGTCACGTGCCGTGGGTAAGCCGGTGTCCGACCGGCACACCGGGCGCCCAGCCCCCGACGCGGCTCGCCCCGTCGACCGGGCTGTCGAGCGGCACCTTTTACTCCCCGTCCCGCCATCCTCGCGTATGCAATCGCTGGACGGCATCACGGTCGTCGACTTCACACAGCTGATGGCCGGCGGTTGGACCACCCAGAAGCTCGGCGACATGGGCGCCGACGTCGTCAAGATCGAGCGCAAGAGCGGCGACGTGCAGCGCCACATGGGCTACCAGGGCAAGTTCATCGACGGCGAGGGCATCGGCTTCCTCGCGATGAACCGCAACAAGCGCAGCGTCGTCCTGGATCTGAAGGCCGACGAGGGCTTCGAGGCCGCGACGCGGCTCATCGAGGAGGCCGACGTCGTCGTCCAGAACTTCCGGCCTGGCGTGATGGAGCGGTTGGGCCTCGACTACGAGAGCGTGGCCGAGATCAACCCCGAGGTTGTCTACGTGTCCGTCTCGGCCTACGGCTCCTCGGGGCCGTACGCGGAGCGACCGGGCCAGGACCTGCTCTACCAGGCGGCGACCGGCGTGGCCTCCTACACCGGCCGGGCGGACGACCCGCCGACGCCCTCGGGGACGGTGATCGTCGACGAGCACACGGCGACGCTGGCGGCCCTCCGGACGATGCAGGCGCTGTTCCACCGCGAGCGCACCGGCGAGGGACAGAAGGTGGAGATGAGCCTCTTCGACGCCGCCATCGACATGCAGGTGAACGAGATAACGTTCACCGTCAACACCGACAGCCACCTCGAACGCGGCGAGAAGACCCACGGTCACCCCTACCTCAACCCGCCGTACGGCATCTTCGAGGCGGCCGACGGCTACCTCGCCATCGGCTACTCCCCGCTCGAGGACGTCGCCGACGTCTTCGGCCTCGAGGAGCTCCGGGGCTACGAGTCCCAGGCGGAACTGTTCGAAGCGCGCGACGAAGTCCACGACGCCATCGAGGCCTACACCCGGGAGCGACCGCGGGAGGACCTCGTCGACGAACTGGTGGCCGCGGACGTGCAGGCCTCGACGGTCGAACCGCCGGAGAACGTCCCCGACCACCCGCAGGCCCAGCACAACGAGATGATCGTCGACGTCGAGCACCCCTCGGGCGAGTCGTTCACGACGACGGGCATCCCCGGCCGCCTGTCGGAGACGCCCGGCGAGGTGCGGCGCCGGCCCCCCACCCTGGGCGAGCACACCGACGAGGTCCTCGCGGAACTCGGCTACTCCGGGGCCGAGATCGAGGCCCTGCGCGAGAGTGACGTCATCAACTGACGATATCGCTTGCGGTTCTCGGGTCCTGGACCACGTCACCGCTCGTGCGTGGGGCCCGTGTCGCCGACCTGTCTCCCGCCTACAGGGCCGGCCCGGGGGACCAGGTGTTGCCCTCCAGGGAGACCAGGTCGTAGCGCTGGAGGACCTGGAGGACGGTGACGACCCCTTCGCCGTCAAAGTCGACCGAGACGGACTCGGGGAGGTTCTCTGCGACCTGACTCCGGGTCGCGCCGTCGAGGCGCTCGACCGTCTCGAGGATCGCCGTGAAGTCCTCGACGACGCGGGAGAGCGCCGGGTAGGCCGGCCCCTCCTCGCCGCGGAGGATGCCCACGACCTCGTCGTAGTCGCCGGACAATTCGACCGCGATGTCGACGTTCCGTTCCGATTCGGACTCCGATTCGGACATGACGGCCGGACGATGCGCCGCTCGGGTCATATGTGTTCCCATTACGGCCGCCGTTCCGGGAGCGACTGACGTAGACGGCGCACCTCGAACACTCGTTCGGAGGCCGCCCGAACGTATCAGATGCGTTCCGGTTCACTTATGATCAGTGAGCGCGACGCCCTGATCGAGGGAGACGCGACTCTGCACCGCATCGCGCCCGTGCCATGGGTCGTCGGCGCAAGCCTCGCCGAACGTTCTCTCGTGACATCACCGTCTCCCTCCTCCCACATCCGCACCCGGTGGCCGGTCGTCGCGCCCGTTTCGTGCCGTCAGTCCCGACCGTGCGGGTCGTAGGCCGTCCGCCAGTCGACGCGGCGTAACACCTCGCGGGCGTTGTCGACGAGCGGCCAGGAGTGGAAGCCGCCGGGCGTGAGTTCCGGTTGCGCGAACACCCACGCCGACCCGAACATCGGGGCGACGGGACGCAGGATGCGCGAGACGTCGCCGATCGCCATCAGGGCGTAGGGGACGTCCACCGACCGGTTGAGTTCGAGGTGCGCCCGCAGGCTGTCGAGCAGGTCGTCCATGTCCTCGTCGTAGCCGACGATCTTCGCGAACGACGCTCCGCGCCGCTCTGCGCGGTCGGCGATGGCGACGGCGTCGTTCGGTTCGAGGTGCGTGTAGGTGTGACAGGACATGACTGTCTCGCCGCCCGCGTCGGCCACGCGGTCGACGAACGCCGCCTGGCGGGCCACGGCGTCGGGGTCGTCGGTGATCTCCGCCGGGTCGGTGTCCGGGTCGCGCGCGTACTCCCGGATGGTCTCGGCGGTGAACCGCTCCGGGCCGCCGGTCGGGTCGAAGGTGTCGAGTTCGACGTCGACGCCGTCGAATCCCGCCTCCACCGCCTCGAGGAGGCGGGCCGTGCGCTCCTCGTCGGTCAGGTCGAACTCGTCGCGCGCCCCCAGGAGTTCGTAGAAGCTGCCGCGCCGACACGTGGCGTACATCGGATACCGGGTCGCCTCGGTGATGCGGGCGATGGCGTCGTCGTCGGGGAACCCGACCAGGGGGAGGTGGACCTCGAACGCGCGCGCTCCGGCCAGTTCAGCCTGCTTGACGGTGCGGATCACCTCCGGGACGGACCGGTCGGCGGTGCTGGTGACGATGAACGGCCGTTCGAGCGACGAGAGGTGCATACCTGCAATCAACCCCAACCGGCCTGTTAAACGTGTCGGGCGGTCAGTCGAGTCGCGCCCGCAGGGCGGCCATCAGGTAGTGGTCTGTCCAGACGAGTTCGTGGTGGTCCGCGAACCCGGCCGGGCCGTCGTAACACCCCTCGAGGGTCATCCCGACGGGCCTGTCGTCGTCGGCACCCTGCGGCGTGAGGTAGTCGGTGACGAGCGACTCGACGATGCGGTCGCCGTGGGCACGGAGGTGGGCCGTCTCCTCGGTCTCGGGCAGCAGCGAGAGGCCGTAGGCGCTGATGGCCGCACAGCTCGTGTCCCGGGGCACGTCGGGCTTCTCGGGGTGTTCGAAGTCCCAGTGGGGGATCATGTCGGCGGGCGCGTTGGCCTCGTAGTAGTCCATCATCTCCGTCAGGACGTCGAGGTAGCGACGCGCTCCCGTCTCGGCGTAGGCGCGGCAGAAGCCGGCGGTCGCCCAGCCCTGTCCCCGCGCCCAGCACGTCTCGTCCGAGTACGCCAGGTCGTTGAACTGGTCGACGAGGTCGCCCGTCTCGGGGTCGAACTGCACGACGTTCCACGTCGCGCCGGACGGCCGGACCACCCAGTCGATGGCGCGGTCGGCGTGGGAGACGGCGTAGTCCCGGTAGGTGGGGTCACCCGTCTCGTGGTAGGCCCGCCAGAGCGGCGGGAGCGCCGTGTGCAGGTCGTCCGCGGAGGACACCGCCGACCCGGGGACCTCGTTCTCCTCGCTGCGGAAGTCCTCGATTAGGTCCTCGGGCACCTCGACGACCAGCGTCCCGACGGGGACCTGTCGGGCCCCCTCGTGGAAGTAGGCCCGCATCGAGTCGGCGCCCGCGACGCCGACGTCGCGCTCCCGGCCGTCGCCCGAGACGTCGTAGCCACCGAAGCCGGCGAAGTTGTAGCACAGGCCCCGGAACATCGTCGTCTCGGGCATGTAGTCGGTCATCACGTCCGTGTGCTCGCGGGCGGCCTCGCGGAACCGCTCGTCGTCGGTCGCCGCGTAGGCCATCCAGAGCATGTGTATCCAGTGGCCCCCACACCAGTTGCCGTTCTCGGTCGTCGTCCACGCGCCCGTCTCGGGGTCGGCGTAGTAAGGGAACGCCGCGCCCGTCTCCGAGAGCGAGGACGCCACGCGCTGTACCATCAGGTCGAACGCTTCGGCTTCCGTTCGGGCCATAGGTGACCCGCGCAGGCGACGACCAAGAAGATTTCCTCCCGTGCGAGGTGTTCACGAGGATTTAAGCCTCCGCCTGCGCCACGTCGCTACGTTGGTGTGAGACAGATGCGCGAGACCCTTACGGAGACCGTACGGCGCGTCGCGGACCACCTCGTCGACCGCGACATGGAGAACGAGGACTGGGAGAAGGGCGCGGCGGTGAACGGCCTGCTCGCGACCGGCGGGGACGCGTACGTCGCCGAAGCGAGACGCATCGTCGACCGGGCCGTCGAGACCCAGACCGCCGAGGGCAAGTTCAACTACGACGACCCCAAGCCGTGGATGCACGGCGAGGACCCCTACCGGGCGCAGTGCGAACCCGCGACCCTCGGCCACGGGGTGCTTTCCGTCTACGAGCGGACGGGCGAGGAGCGGTACCTGGAGGCCGCCCGCCGCCAGTACGAGTACCTCCGGGACGACGCCCAGCGGACCGCCGACGGCGGCATCGCGTACTCGACCGGGCCGGTCGAACTCTGGGTGGACTCCGTCTACATGGTCTGTCCCTTCTTCGCCCGGTACGCCGACCTGGCCGACGACCCCGAGGCCTACGACGAGGCGGTCACCCACGTCGAGGTGCAGGCCCGCCACCTCCAGGACCCACACACCGGACTGTTCCGCCACGAGTGGCGCGAGCGGCCGGACACCTACCCCGAGAGTTCGCTCTGGGCGCGGGGCAACGGGTGGGCGCTCGCGGGGGCACTGGACACCCTCCTCGAACTCCCGGAGGACCACGACGGCTACGAGACGGTCCGCGACGTCTTCACGACGCAGGCCGCGGCCCTCCTCGATCGGCAGGACGAGACGGGCCTCTGGCACCACATCCTCGACTACCCGGAGTCGCCGCTGGAGACGTCGGCGACCCTGCAGTACTCCTACGCGTTCGCCCGGGGGCACGAGGCCGGACTGCTCGACGAGGCGTACGCCGACGCGGCCGAACGCGCCTTCGGGGTCTGCCGGAACGTCGTCGACGGGGACGGGCGCGTCCGCCGCGTGGCGGTTCCGCCGGGCGGTCCCGACGCCCCGCTGGGCGTCACCTCCTACGGGCAGGGATGGTTCCTGCTGGCCGCCGACCAACAGCGCTGACGGCTCAGTCGTCGTCCCCGAGCAGTTCCTCGGGGTCGTAGCCGAGTTCCTCGAGGACCTCGTCGGTGTGCTCCCCGGCGGTCGGGGGGTGGCGGTCCACCCCGCCCGGCGTCTCGCTCAACGCGACGGGCACGCCCGCGAGTTCTATCTCTCCGAGGACCGGGTGCTCGACGGGGACGACCATGTCGTTGTGCCGGACCTGGGGGTCTTCCATGGCTTCGGGGAGGGACTTGACGGGCGCACACCAGATGTCTGCGGGCCCGAGTCGGTCCAGCCAGTGGTCGGTGGTGTCCGTCCGCAGGACCGACTCGATGACCTCCTTTATCTCGTCGCGGCGGTCGTAGGCGCTCTCCCAGTCGTCGACGTCCGCCAGGCCGTCGATGCCGAGGACATCCGCGACGTCGGCCGGGTAGGACAGCGAGATCGTCATGTGGCCGTCGGCCGTCTCGAACACGCCGTAGGGCGCCTGGAAGTAGGGGTGCGCGATGCCGGCCGCGCTCCGCTCCCGGTGTGCGCCCTCGGCGTTCGCCACGACGGACACCTCCTGGGCCTGCATGTGGACGGCCGCGTTCAGGAGTGCGCCCTCCACCTTCTGGCCCTCGCCGGTGCGCTCCCGGTAGTGGAGGGCCGCGAGGACGGACGCGGCGAGGTTCATGGCCGCGTAGAAGTCCACGGCCATCGTCCCCACCGGCGTCGGAGGGTCGTCCGCCCGGCCCGTCTGGGCGGCCAGCCCCGAGACGCCCTGGATGAGCAGGTCCTGCCCCGGTCGGTCGGCGTACGGGCCCGAGGAGCCGAACCCGGTCGCTGAGGCGTAGACGAGGCCGGGGTTCCGCTCCGAGAGTTCCTCGTAGCCGAGGCCGAGGCGCTCCATCACGCCGGGCCGGAAGTTCTCCACGACCACGTCGGCGTCCTCGACGAGGTCGTAGGCCACCGCGAGGTGGTCCTCGTCCTTCAGGTCGAGTTCGACGCTGCGCTTGTTCCGGTTGACGCCGAGGAACGTCGCGTTCTCTCCCTCCGGGAAGGCGTTGGCCATCGACCACTCGCTCCGCATCCACTCCCCGCCCGGGGGCTCTATCTTGACGACGTCGGCGCCCATGTCGCCGAGGAACTGCGTGGCGACCGGTCCCTGCGCTAGCTGTGCGAAACTGACGACCGTGAGGTCGTCTAACGCGCGAGCCATGATCGGGTGGAGGCCGACCCACCCCAAAACTGTTCTGGTCGCCTCACTCGGCGGCACTCTCTCGCTCTACCAGTTCCACCAGGTCGTACGCGAGGACCGTCTCGCCGTCGGCCTTCGTCGCCTCGGCGTGGGTGACGACGGTCCCGAACTCCGCGGAGCGCTCGGTCGTCTCCACCACCTCCGTCTCGACGGAGATGGTGTCCCCGAGGAAGGTGGGGTTGACGAACCGTATCGAGTCGAAGCCGTAGAAGAACGCGTGCTCGTTGTACGCCATCGCCAGCGACGCGGCGACGCTCAGCACCAGCAGGCCGTGTGCGATGCGCTGTCCGAACGAGGAGTCCGCGGCGTGGGCGGCGTCGACGTGCAGCGGGTGGAAGTCCCCCGAGACGCCGGCGAAGTTGACCACGTCTGCCTCGGTTATCGTCCGCCCGCGGGTCGTCGTCGTCTCGCCCACGTCTATCTCCTCGAAGTGGCGGTTCCGGACCATACCGCCTGCGTCGCCAGCCACTCCCAAATAGCTTCCGTCCGTCGACCCGCCGGCGTCGCTCAGGGCTCCACGGCCGGGTTGGCCGCGGTCGCGACGACGAGCGTCTGGGTCTCCCGGAGGACCGGGTCGTCGCGCTGGTTCGAAAGCGTCACGTCCAGCGTCAGCAGGCCCCAGTCGTCGCCGCGAGGCGTCTTCTCGACGAGTTCCATCGACGCCGAGAGCGTGTCGCCGGGTGAGACCGGGCCGACGTAGCGGACCGACTCGTGGCCGTAGTTCATCGCGATCGCGGCCGGCGCCGCCACCTCGTCTGCGAGGAAGCCGTCCGTCACCGCGAGCGAGAGCGTCCCGTGGGCGACCACGCCGTCGACGAGCGGGTGGTCCGCGCAGTACTCGTGGTCGACGTGGGCCGGGTGAGTCGACCCCGTCGCGCCGACGAACAGGCGGAGGTCCGCCTCGGTGACGGTCCGGCCCTCGCTCTCGTAGGTCTCCCCGAGGTCGTAGTCTTCGAAGGTTCGACCCCGCACGCTCACCACTCCGGGACGTGGAAGTCCGACCGGTCGACGAACAGGGGCGCGTCGCTCACGTCGAGGTCCCCCTCGAAGAGCGCGTCGTCGACCTCGACGCCGAAGCCGGGCGCGTCTGGCGCGGGTATCCTGCCGTCCTGGATCCCGATGACCGACGTGTCGAGGTACTCGCTGGCGTTCCAGGCGCCGAAGAAGTCCGTGCCAGCGACCTCCTGGATGAGGAAGTTGGGAATCGCCAGGTCGACGTGGAGGGCTGCGGCCGTCGCGATGGGGCCCTGCGGGTTGTGCGGGGCGACGCGCATCCCGTGTTCGCGGGCCAGCGCGGCGATGGTGGTGATCGTCGAGAGACCGCCGACGTGGCAGACGTCCGGCTGGAGTACCGCGGCCGCGTCCCGCTGGACGACCGGCTCGAACTCGCGCAGCCCCGTCAGCCGGTCCCCGAGGGCGTAGGGAACGTGGGTGCTGTCGGCGAGTTTCTCGACGACGCCGACCTGTTCGGGGGCGACGAAGTCCTCGGCGAACAGCAGGTCGTAGGCCTCCAGTTCCGAGAGGACGTGCTTGGCCTCCGGCAGTTTCCACCGCGAGGCCGGGTCGACCATCAGGTCGACGGCCGGGCCGACCGCCTCGCGGACGCCGGCCACCGTCTCGACCACCTCGTCGACGACCTGCGGGTAGGCCGACGGCTCGTCCGGCGTCGGGCAGAACTTCAGGGCGTCGAACCCCTCGGCGACACGCTCGCGGGCCTGCTCGGGGAGGTCCTCGCGGCCGTCGGCGCCGATCCACTTGTACGTGCGGACCGACTCCCGGACGGGCCCGCCGAGCAGTTCGTAGACGGGGACCCCGAGGTCCTTGCCCTTGAGGTCCCAGAGCGCGTGTTCGATGCCGGTGAGCGCGCCGTTGGCGACCGGCCCCTGGTGGTACCAGAGGGCGTCGCGCATCTGTGCGGCGTGTCTCGCCACCGGTCGGGGGTCCTCGCCCACGAGAGCGGACTCGGCGACTCGCTCGGCGAGTCGCAGGGTCGCGTGCGGGGCCGTCTCGACGACCGCCTCGCCGTACCCCGCGAGACCCGCGTCGGTCCTGAGTCTGATGCATCCGGCGCTGCCGCCCAGGTGGACGGCGTCGACGTCGACGATCTCCATGCGGGTGAGTCCCATGCGGTCCCGGGTGATAAACCCGCGGGACGGCGCTCAGTCCGTCCGCGCCAGCAGGTCGTGGAGGGCGTAGGCGACGTAGTAGTCGGTCCAGACGAGTTCGTTGTCGGTGGCGTACTCGCCGGGCTTGTCGTAGCAGCCGTGCAGGACCATCCCGCGCCGGTCGTCTTCCGCGTCGGTGACGAGGTAGTCCTCGACGAGGGACGCGAGGACGGCCTCGCCGGTCTGCCGGAGCGCCCGCTCGCGCTCGCCGTCGCCGTCGAGGAGGGTGAGTCCGTAGGCGACGAGGCCGGCGGAACTCGTGTCCCGCGGTTCGTCCGGGATGCCCGGGGCCTCGAAGTCCCAGTAGGGCACCAGGTCCTCGGGGCTGCGCTCGACGTAGTAGTCAACGCACAGCTCGAGCGTCGAGAGGAACCGCTCGGCGCCGGTCTCGGCGTACGCCCGCGCGAGGCCCGCGACGTTCCACCCGACGCCGCGCGCCCAGCACGTCTCGTTCGAGTGAGCCAGGTGGTTGTAGCGGTCCACCACGCCGCCCGTCTCGGCGTCGAACTCCGCGAGGTTGTAGATGCGGCCGTCGTCGCGGATGTACAGGTCGAGGTGTCGGTCGGCGTGCGAGAGGGCGACGTCCCGGAAGCGGGTGTCGCCCGTCTCCTCGAAGGCGCGCCAGAGCACCGGCAGCGTCGTGTAGATGCAGTCCACGGCGCTCGTGTGAGTACTCACCGTCTCGCCCGCCTCGTCGCTCCCGTGCATGTCGAACTCGTCGGGGCCGGCCACCTCGTACTCGCCGAGGGGGATCTGCCGGGCGGTCTCGTCGTACAGTTCG
Organism: Halobacteriaceae archaeon; assembly: GCA_042216525.1. Classification (GTDB taxonomy): domain Archaea; phylum Halobacteriota; class Halobacteria; order Halobacteriales; family Halobacteriaceae; genus JBDGTT01. Next base: position 192,651 of record JBDGTT010000002.1, on the reverse strand, counting down.
ACCATGGTGTCGGCGGCCGCGAGGCCGTCGCCGAACAGCGAGCGGTCGCCCGTGACGTCGTAGCCGCGGAAGCCGGCGTAGAGGAAGCTCATCCCGCCGAACATCGACTCCACCACGCCCGACTCGCGGAGCGTCTCGACGTGGTCGTACGCGGCGGCGGCGAACCGCTCCCGGTCCGCCGCCGACCCGGCGCGCTCGCTCGCCAGCCACAGCAGACCGACCCAGTGGCCGCCACACCAGTTGCCGTCGGCGAGCGTCTCCCACGCGCCGGTCTCGGGGTCCGCCCAGAAGGGGAACCGCTCGCCCGTCTCCGCGAGCGTCGCGTCGATGCGGTCGACCATCGCGTCCATCGCCGCCGAGACCTCTCGCCGGGAGAGGGTCGCCTCGTGGTGCATGTCGTCTTCCTCCGCCACCGAGGACATAAAGGTTCGTCTGCCGCGTCGCGGAAGCTACTTGGCGCCCGGGCGGGTCGGTCGGACCATGACACGCACGGCAATCGTGACGGGCGCGAGTGGCGGCATCGGCCGGGCCGTCGCCGCCGAACTCGGCAGCGACCACGACGTCCTCGTTCACTACCACCGCGACGAGGCGGGCGCACGCGAGGCGGCCGCGGCGGTCCGCGAGGCGGGCAACGAGGCCGTCGTCCACGGGTGTGACCTCTCCGACCCCGACGCCGCCGCGTCGATGGTCGAGGCGGCGTCGGCCGAGTTCGACCGCGTGGACGTCCTGGTCAACAACGCGGGCGTGTTCCTGGAACGCGGCATCGAGGAGATCACGCGCGCGGAGATCGACCTCGAGGTCGACGTGAACCTGAAGGGCACCGTCTACTGCACGCGGGCCGTCCTCCCCGAGATGGTCGCGGCGGGCGGGGGCCACGTCGTCACCGTCGCCTCGACGTCGGGGACGAACGGCAGTCCGACCGACCCGGTCTACGCGGCGTCGAAGGGCGCGGGCATCTCGCTGACGAAGTCCCTCGCCCAGCAGTACACTTCGGCGGGCGTGTACGCCAACGCCGTCGCCCCGGGACCGACGGCGACGCCCCTGATGCGCGAGGAGCGCCGTCCGCACCTGCGGGAGCAGTCGCCGCTCGGCCGCCTCGTCGACCCAGCGGAGGTCGCCGAGGCGGTCCGCTTCTTCGCGACGGCGACGGCCGTCGCCGGTCAGGTCGTCGTCGTCGACGGCGGCTGGACGCTCTGAGCGGGGCGGAGGAGGAGCAGAGACGGTGGCGGTCAGGTCGCGAAGGCGTTCCCGAGGTACCGCCGGGAGATCATGTAGAGCACCGTCGGCGGGATGCCGATGAGCAGCGTCTCGGCCATCAGGAGCGCCCACGACGTCTGTTCGCCGCCGGTGGTCGAGATGAACAGCGTCACCACGGCGGGACGGGGACCGCTCCCCGTCGTGAGCATGTTCGCGAACAGGAAGTCGTTCCAGCCCACGAGGAAGGAGATGAACCCGACCGAGACGATGGCGGGCATCGAGAGCGGGAGGATGACCCGCAGGAACGCGGAGAACTGCGTGCACCCGTAGACCTGCGCGGCCTCTTCGATGTTCGCCGGCAACTGCTCGAAGAAGTCCCGGAGGATCCAGATGGCGAAGGGCGTGACGAACACCTGGTAGGCCAGCCAGAGCCCCGGAATCGTGTTGTAGAGGCCCACCTCGTTCCAGATGTCGGAGATTGGGACGATGAGCAGGATGTAGGGGAACAGGAGTGCGACGATGACCAGGTAGAACAGCCCCTCCTTGCCGGGGAACTGCTTCCGGCCGAAGACGTACGCGCCGGGGATGGTGATGAGCAGCGAGAGCACCGCCGTCCCCGTGGCGATGATGGCGCTGTTCTTGACCGGCGTCGCGAGGTCGCTGAAGGCCGTCTTCCAGGGTTCGATCGTCGGGTCGTGCGGAATCCAGTGGGGCGACCCGAACACCTCCGCGTAGGGCTTGAACGAGACGCTCAGCGCGTAGAGGAACGGCAACAGTGCCATCGCGAGCAGGAACAGCAGCGTCAGCAGGTGCGCGACGCGGTAGAGGCGGTCGCCGAGGTCGCGGCTCCGGACCGACATCAGGCACCGGCCCCCCGTTGGCGCCCGAGTTCACGGATGAAGATGAAGACGAACGCGAGGGTCACGACGAGCAGCACCATCCCGACGGCGTACGAGAGACCGAGTCGACCGTCGAGGTAGGCGAGGTTGTACATTAGCACGGCGAGGATGGACGTGTCGTAGCCCGGACCGCCGCCGGTCAGCTGGAGCGGCTGGGAGATCTTCGAGAGGTTCCAGATGAGGCGAATGCTCATCGCGATGAGGATGGCCGACTTCAGCTGCGGCAGGGTCACTCGCTTGAACGTCTGCCAGCGCGAGGCGCCGTACACCTTCGCCGTCTCGTAGTGCTCGTCGGGGATGTTCTGCCGCGAGGCCAGGATGATGATGAACATGAACGGCCAGAATGTCCACGCCGTGACGAGCGTCACGACCGCGATGGCCGAGGTGCCGTCCACGGTCCAGTAGATGGCCTTGTCGAGGATGCCCGCGTCCGTCAGGAAGGTGAACAGGGGTCCGATAGACGGGTTGAGCAGGTAGATCCACACCGTGCCCGTCACGACGGGGGGCATCGTGTAGGAGACGAGCAGGCTCCCGCTGACGATGTTCTGGAACCGCGACATGTTCGCGACCACGAGGGCCGCGACGACCGCGAGGGCGATCTGGACGAGGATGGCGAGCGCGTAGATGAACGTCGCCTTCAGCGAGGTGAAGAAGGCCCCCCACTCCAGCAGGTGGGCGTAGTTGCCCATCCCCACCCACGTCGGTTCGCCCAGGAAGGGCCACTGGTGGAAACTCATCCAGATGCCGCGCACGAACGGGAGCCAGAGGAGCACGGCGAGGTAGACCATCGTGGGCACTAGCAGGGCGTACGCGAACCAGTGCTCCTCGATGGCCGCTCTGTACTGCGCGAGACTCGCCCTGACTCCCGCGAACCGTCCGTCGCCTGATTGGTACTGTGTCGCCATTTCCTGTCTCGAATGTTGGTGGTCTATCGGGGTAGTTAAATCCTCGGCTCGGCCACGACGCTGGCCGCGCTCAGAGGAACTCGTTCCGGATGGTGGACGCGACGTTGTCGCAGGCCTGCTCCGGGGAAATCTCGCCCTTCAGCGCCTTCTGGAGCTCCGGACCGGGGACGTTGTACTGCATGGAGACCGTCGCCGGGTGTGCCTCCCAGACCATGTCCGTGTTCTCCGCCATGGTCGTGGCCGCGTTGTAGACGTTGTGGGGCTGGCCCGTCGGCAGTTCGTCCCAGACGTCGTCACGGGCCGGCATCAGGCCGAAGTTCTCGAACAGGGCCTTCTGGTTGCCCTTGCTCGTGAAGTACTTGATGAGCTCGATGGCGGCCTTCTGCTTCTTCTCCCAGGCGGCCTGGTCGGCGCCCTCCGGGGGCTTGGTGATGCCGAAGGTGAGCGGACGGATGAAGCCGGCCGCCGAGGCGTCGCTCGCCCCGCCTTTCCACATGGCGCCCCACTGGATGTCGCCGTTCTCCATCATGTCGGGCGCGGAGTCCAGGAAGTTCGGGTGGTTGAGGAAGTCGCCGCCGGTCATGCTGCAGCGCCCGGAGACGATCTCTTGGACCATCGCCTCGTCGTCGTGGTTCGGCGTGCCGGGACCGGAGAGGTTGTGCTTGGTGTACATCTCGACCCACCGGCGGACGCCGGTCTTGTAGGCGTCGTTGTCCCAGTAGGTGTCCGACCAGTCCTCGTTGAGGAAGGTCCCCTTCTCGCCGCCGACGTCGGCGACCAGGTCCGGCGCGCGGCAGTCGAAGGCGTCGAACTTCGTGCCGTGCATCTGGTAGCCGTACTCGCCGGGACCGTCCTTCTGGAGCGTCGTCGCGATGTCGATGAGGTCGTCGTAGCTCTTCGGCGGGAAGCGGTCCCGCGAGAGGCCCGCCTCGTCGAAGTGGTCCATGCGCGCGACGAACGGCACCTGGACGGAGAACCCGAGCGGAACCTCGTAGACCACGTCGTTGCCGAAGCCGCCCCACTGCTCTTTGAGCTTCGGTGTGAGCCACTCGATGCCCTCGAGGAAGTCGTCGGAGAACTGGCCCTGGTACTCGGAGAAGGGCTTGATCCACTTCTCGAACTGGCCGTCCCACGCCGACGTGGAGTCGTACAGGACGGGGTAGTTCCCCTGGCCGAACGACGTCTTCCACTTCGCGCCGATGACGCCGCCGTAGCCGGTCCAGTTCGTCTTCACGGACGCGCCGGTGTCCTTCTGGAACGAACTGAGCAGCGCCTGGCTGACCGCCTTCGCCTTCCGCGACTGGACGTTGACGGTGTTCCAGTACTGGAACTCGACGTCCGAGAGGTCGTCGGAACTTCCGCCGGACGTCGTCGTCCCGCCGGAGCCACCGGACCCGTCCGAGGAGCCACCGGAGTCGCCCGAGGACCCGCCGGAACCGCCCGATGACCCCCCGGAGCCACTGTCGCCGCCGCCCGAACAGCCGGCGAAACCGGCGGTCACGATGGACGTGCCCGTCGCCTTCAGTATCGACCGACGTGATACGATGCCCTTCCGACCGCTGGGATTGTGGTTGTCTGTCATGGGCGATAGCCCGTGAGACGGGTTGCGCCTTCGAATATAAAAAACTATGTATGACTCGTCGAACGCGACACCGCACCTCGTGCTCCCACGCGCGGCCGGCGGCCACGGCGACCGTCGACGTCGACCGCGAGGTGCCGTCCGAGTGGGCGGCCGAGAGCGCGGCATCGCGGCCCTCACTCCTCGTCGCGGCCCAGGGCGCCCGACGCGACGAGTTCCTCGACCTCCGCCGCCGAGTACCCGATTTCGCGGAGGACCTCCTCGCCGTGTTCACCGAGCCGCGGCGGCCGGTGGCGGACCTCCATCGGCGTCTCCGAGAACGTCACCGGGGACCCCGTGGTCGTGTACGTGCCGCCGTTAGGGTGTTCGACCTCGATGAGCATGTCGTTGTGCTGGATCTGCGGGTCGTCGGCCATCTCCGCGACGGTGGCCGTCTCGACGGCCTGCACGTCGGCCGCCACGAGGTCCGCGACCACGTCCGCGGCCGGCCGGTCCCGGGTGGCCGCCTCGATGGCGTCGTGTATCTCGTCGCGGTGTTCGAACTGCTCGCGTTCGGTGTCGTACTCCTCCAGGCCGGGGACCCCGAGGGCCTCGCCGACGACCTGGAGGTCGGCCATGCCGACGGCGACGCTGCCGTCCGCCGCCTCGTAGACACCGTAGGGCGGCCACAGGAGCGGGTGGCCGTGGGTCTTGCGCCCGGGTTCGACGTCGACGTCCATGTTCAGCGCCACGGTGGCCTCCTGGCACTGGAAGTCGACGGCCGAGTCCAGCAGGCTCGCCTCGAGTTTCTGCCCCTCGCCGGTTCGCTCGCGGTAGAAGAGCGCGAACATCACGCTCAGCGCGATGCTCGTCGCGGAGTGCTCGTCGACGACGACGGTGCCGGCGGGCGTGGGCGGGTCGCCCGCCCGGCCGGTGTAGGAGGTCAGGCCGGTCATGGCCTGGTAGAGCAGGTCCTGGCCCGGCCGGTCGGCGTAGGGGCCCGACGACCCGTAGGCGGAGGCGGAGACGTAGACGATGTCCTCGTTTACCTCCTGGACGTCCTCGTAGGAGAGGCCGAGCCGATCCATGACGTCGGGGCGGAAGTTCTCCATGAGGACGTCGGCCTCCGCGATGACGTCGAGGGCGGTCTGTCGGCCCTCCTCGGTCTTCAGGTCGAGCGGGACGCTGCGCTTGTTGCGGTTCATCGAGAGGAAGAACGGACTGACGCCCTCGTGGAACCGCCCGGCAGCGCGGTAGTACCGGCCGGGTTCGCCGTGCGGGGGCTCTATCTTGACGACGTCGGCGCCCATGTCGCCGAGTTTCTGGGCGGCCCACCCGCCCTGCATCAACTGCGTGAAGTCAGCGACTCTGACACCGTCGAGTGCCTGTGGCATACGACCGGAGAACGCGCCCCGGTGCAATTAAAGATTGCCGCTCGGTCGACCGCCGCCGGGGGCGGCCGCTCACTCGCCGTTCGCGTCGAGGACGGCCTGCACGTCCGCCTCGTCGTAGCCGAACTCGGCGAGGACCTCCTCGGTGTGTTCGCCGAGTTCGGGCGGCCGGTGGGTGACCTGCTCGGGCGTCTCGGACATGCTCACCGGGAACCCCGTCGTCGTGAACGTGCCGCCGTTGGGGTGTTCGACCTCGATGAGCATGTCGTTGTGCTGGATCTGCGGGTCGTCGACGATGTCCGTGGTCTGGGCCACCTCGACGGCCTGGACGTCCGCGGCGTTGAGTCGCTCGACGAGTTCGTCGGCGGGCAACTCCCGGGTGGCCGACTCGATGACGTCGTGTATCTCGTCGCGGTGTTCGAACTGTGCCTCCTGGCTGTCGTAGGCCGCCAGTTCGGCCCCGACGCCGAGCGCCTCGCCCACGACGTCGAGGGGAGACATCCCGATGGCGACGTAGCTCTCCGCCGACTCGTAGATGCCGTACGGCGGGACGAGCGCGGGGTGTCCGAGCGTCTTCTCGCCGCGCTCGAGGTCCTCGTCGGCGTTCAGCGAGTAGGTTATCTCCTGGCACTGGAAGTCGACGGCCGAGTCCAGCAGGCTCGCCTCGAGTTTCTGCCCCTCGCCGGTTCGCTCGCGGTAGAAGAGCGCGAACATCACGCTCAGCGCGATGCTCGTCGCGGAGTGCTCGTCGACGACGACGGTGCCGGCGGGCGTGGGCGGGTCGCCCGCCCGGCCGGTGTAGGAGGTCAGGCCGGTCATGGCCTGGTAGAGCAGGTCCTGGCCCGGCCGGTCGGCGTAGGGGCCCGACGACCCGTAGGCGGAGGCGGAGACGTAGACGATGTCCTCGTTTACCTCCTGGACGTCCTCGTAGGAGAGGCCGAGCCGATCCATGACGTCGGGGCGGAAGTTCTCCATGAGGACGTCGGCCTCCGCGATGACGTCGAGGGCGGCCTGGTGGCCCTCCTCGGTCTTCAGGTCGAGGACGACGCTGCGCTTGTTGCGGTCCTTGGCGAGGAAGCCGGGCGCGACGCCGTCGAAGAACTCGCCGCCGTAGCTCACGTGCCGCTCGGGTTCGCCGCGGGGTGGTTCGATCTTGATGACGTCGGCGCCCATGTCACCGAGTTTCTGGGCGGCCCACGCTCCCTGCATCAACTGCGTGAAGTCCGCGACCGTGACGTCGTCGAGTGCCTGTGGCATGGGCCGTTCGTCGCCGTCCGACGTCAAATAGCCGTCGATCGGTGACACCCGTCCGCCGAGCACCTCGCGAACAGTACCTTCATAACGCACTGTGGGTAATGCCAGATATTCGAATGATGGAGTTCCAGTTGACCCTGCGGGGTATCCTCGAACGGGCACGTCGCCTCGCCTCCGACGGCGAGGTGGCGACGCTGACCGCAGACGGCGGGTGGGACCGGTACACGTACGCCGACGCATACGACCGCATCTGCCAGCTCGCGCACGCGCTCGACGATCTCGGCCTCGACGCCGGCGACAGAGTCGGCACCGTCGCGACCAACCACTCCCGTCACTTCGAACTCTACTTCGCGCCCGCCGCCTCCGCGCGCAGCCTCCACACCGCGAACGTCCGCCTCCCCGACGATCACTTCGAGTACGTCCTCGAGGACGCCGGCGACCGGGTCCTGTTCGTCGACCCGGCGTTCGTCGACCGCGTGGAGCAGCACGCGCCGTCGCTGTCGCACGTCGAACAGTACGTCGTCCTCGCCGAGGAGGTCCCCGAGACGTCGCTCGACCCGGTCGTGGCCTACGAGGACCTCCTCGCGGGCCACCCCACCGAGTACGACTGGCCGACGCCGGACCCGGAGGCAGAGTGTGGCCTCTGTCACACCTCGGGGACGACTGGGCTTCCCAAGGGGGTCCAGCACACCCACCGGGGCCTGGCCCGGGCCAGTGCGATGATGCAGCAGGCCGACACCGTCGCCGTCACAGAGGCCGACACGGTGATGCCCGTCGTCCCGATGTACCACGGCTACGCCTGGGGCTACCCTTACGCTGCGACCCTGGCCGGCGCGGACCTCGTCCTCCCCGGCCCCCACACCGACGCCGAGACGCTGGTCGAGGCGCTCGAACGCGAGCGCGTCACCCTCACGGCCGCCGTCCCGACGGTCTGGATCGACGTCGCGGCGCACCTCGAGTCGGGGGACGCCGACCTCTCGTCCCTCGAGCGCATCCAGACCGGCGGGAGTTCGCCGCCCGCGTCGCTGCTCCGCCGGTACGAGGAGACCTTCGACGTCCCGATGTTGCAGGCGTGGGGCATGACCGAGACGGCCCCGTTCGCCACGCTCGCTCGGGCGCCGCCCGACGTCCCGGCCGACGAGCGACTCGACTACCGCTCGACGGCCGGTCGCCCCGTCGCCGGCATCGAGGTGCGCGTCCGCGACGACGGGGCCACGGTCCCGCGTGACGGCGAATCGGCCGGCGAACTGGAGGTCCGCGGCGAGTGGGTCATCGACGCCTACAACGACCGGCCCGAGGCGGACGTCGAGTCGTTCACCGAGGACGGGTGGCTCCGGACCGGCGACGTGGCCACCTGGGACGAGCGCGGGTTCGTGAACGTGGTCGACCGCCTGAAGGACGTCATCAAGAGCGGGGGCGAGTGGATCTCCTCGGTCGAACTCGAGAACGAGTTGATGGCTCACCCCGACGTGCGGAGCGCTGCCATCGTCGGCGTCTCGGACGACACCTGGCAGGAGCGACCGTTCGGGTTCGTGGTGCCCGCCGCCGACGCCACCGTGGACACGGCCGCCCTCGACGCCCACCTTCGCGAGCGGTTCCCGAAGTGGTGGCTGCCCGACGGCTACGAGGTGGTCGAGCAGTTGCCGACGACGAGCACCGGGAAGTTCGACAAGCGACGCCTCGCGGAGCGCGCCGAGGGGAGCGACGCCTAGCCTACCGGTAGTCCCACTCGGGCTCGCGCTTCTCGAAGAACGCCTCCATGCCCTCCTGCATGTCGTCCATCGAGAACAGGTAGGAGAGCGCGTCGACGGCCGCCTCCTCCATCCCGAGCTGGCTGTTCATCGCCTGCTTGATGACGCGGGCCGACATCGGCGAGATGGCGGTCACCTGGTCGAGTCGCTTCTCGACGACGTCGTCGAGTTCGTCGTCTGCGGCGACCTCGTTGACCAGCCCCATTATCTGGGCCTCCGTCGCGTCGAGTTCGCGGGTGGTGAGCATCATCTCGCGGGCGTGGCTTATCCCGACGAGTTCGGCGTACCGCACGAGGGCGACGCCCGGCGCGGCGTTGAGCAGCGCCTCCGGCTGCCGGAACGTCGAGGACTCCGACGCGATGGTCACGTCGGCGGTCGCCGCCAGTTCACAGCCCCCGCCGTGTGCGATGCCGTCAACCTTCGCGACGACGGGCGTCTCGACGCGCTCGAGGGCGACCGCTCGCTCCATCACGAACCGGGCGTACTCGCGGGCGTCACGGGCGTCGTCGAAGCTGAGGTCGCTGATGTCGTCGCCGGCGCAGAAGGCTTTGCCCGCCCCGGAGAGGACGACGGCCCGGACGTCCGGGTCCGAGTCGGCGGCGTCGAGCGCGTGTTCGAGTTCGGACCAGGTCTGTTCGGCGAGGCAGTTCAGCTTGTCCGGTCGGTTCAGCGTGACGTGGGACACCTGTCCCTCCGTCTCCTGCAGGAGGTGTTCGTACTGCATCCGGACGGGGATTGACCCAACCGGGCCATAAAGGTTCCCACGCGGCCCCTACAGGACCCGCTCGCCGTCGCCGTCGAAGAGCCAGATTTCGTCTCGCTGGATGTCGACCGCTACTGTCTCGGTCCCGCGGGCGACGTGTTCCTGGGCCGTGACGGCCGTGAGTTCGACGCCCCCGGTGGTGAGGTGGACCGCGTCCCGGGACCCGTGGGGTTCGATGACCGAGACGTCGGCCCGGAACAGGGCGTCCTCGTCGTCGATGTCGAGGTACTCGGGGCGGATGCCCAGTCGCAGCGACTCGCCGTCCTCGCCCTCGAATCGCTCGACCTGGTCCCCGGAGAGGGAGAACTCGAAGAACTCACCGACGACGTCGACGCCGTCGCTCGTCTCGACCGTGCGGCAGTCCAGCAGGTTCGTGGACGGCGACCCGATGAACGTCGCGACGAACTGGTTGACGGGCTCGTTGAAGATCTCGTAGGGCGTGCCGATCTGCTGGATGCGCCCGTCGTCCATGATGACGATCTTGTCGCCGAGCGTCATCGCCTCCTCCTGGTCGTGAGTGACGAACACCATCGCGGTCTCGAGCTGGCGCTGGAGCTGTTTCACCTCCACCCGCATCTGGTCGCGGAGGTTCGCGTCGAGCGCCGAGAACGGCTCGTCGAGCAGGAACGCCGCCGGCTCCATGACCATCGCGCGCCCGAGACTCACGCGCTGCTGTAGGCCGCCCGAGAGCGCGGATGGTTTGCGGTCGAGCATCGCGTCGATGCCGAGCATCTCGGCGACCTCCTCGACGCGCTCCCGCTTGGCCGCCGAGTCCATGTCGGTGGTCATGTCCAGGCCGAACGCCATGTTCTCGCGAACGGACATGTGGGGGAACAGCGCGATGGACTGGAACACGAAGGCGAGGTTCCGGTCCTTGGGTTTGTCGTAGGTGACCTCGTCCGGGCCGATGTAGATGTGGCCGGAGTCGGGCTCTTCGAGCCCGGCGAGACAGCGGAGCGTCGTCGTCTTCCCGCAGCCAGACGGCCCGAGGAGGACGACGAACTCGTTCGAGTCGACGTCGAGGTCGACGTCGTCGACGGCGACGATCTCCCCGCCGCCGAAGGTCTTCCGGACGTTCTCGAGGCGGATGTGTGCCTGCCCCGAACCGTGCTGGTCACCGCTGGCGCCCGCAGACGACTCGTCCGCGTCCATAGCCATGGTAGCCCATTTCAATCTTCGTCATATAAGAGTTTCCCCGTTCGACCCGCCGGTGCGCGCCGGTCAGGAGTACGTCAGCTTCACTTCGAGCATGTTGACGTTCCGCTGGAGCAGGTCCGGGTACTCCTCCCGGAACCGCTCGCCCTTGATGCGGTTCGTGGGCCCGGCGATCGCGACGGAGCCGAGGACCTCCTCCGTGCCGCGGTCCATCACCGGCACGCTGACGGAGCGGAGCCCCTCGATGCGCTCGACGTCCTCCGTCGCGTACCCCTGCTCGCGCACCGTCTCCAGTTCCTCGAAGAGCGCGTCCCTGTCGGTTATCGTGTCGTCGGTGTAGCGCCGCAGTCCGTGCTCGTCGACGTATCGGTCGACGGCTTCGTCACCCAGGTTCGCCAGGAGCGCCTTCCCCGACGCCGCGGCGTGGAGGTCGAGGTGGACGCCGAGGTAGGAGTCCGTCGGGAGCGCCTGCTCGCCCTCGACCCGGTAGGCGTGGACCGACTGCAGCCGGTGTTCGACCGCGAGGGCGACGAACTCGCCGGTCTCGTCGGCCACGCTGTCCACGACGGGGCGCGCGAACTGGAACAGCTTCGAGCGGTCGCGGAGGTAGCCGCCGAGCGCCAGCAGTCCGTAGCCGAGGTCGTACTCGCCGTCGCGCTTCTCGACGAGTCCGTGCGCACGCAGCGTCTCGAGGTGGTGGTAGATGGTGCTCTTCGAGACGCCGAGTCGCTCGTCGAGGTCGGCCAGCGTGGCCCCGTCGGTCGATACCAGCGCCTCGAGCATCGCGATCGAGTGTTCGACCGCTTGTACGCGCTGGGGTTCGTCGGTGGCCATACTCACTCTGTGTGGCGTCGCCACATATGCGTTTCGCAATACGAAACGCCCGGCGCAGGTGACACACGTTCACAAGGGACCGTGCCTCACGGTGGCGGGCTGCGACGGAGACGACGCCACGACGGGTCGCCGTCTGTCGGTTCCGCCGACGTCTCGGTCGGCTTACGCCGCGGTATCCTCGTTCGCACGGGTCGAAACCGTTTCGCCCTCGAAAATTTAGCACGGTCTATAATGTTGGAGTGTGCGGCAGGAGGGGGGTCGATGCGTCGGTGGCACTCGGGCGTTCTACAGGGCCAATCGATCGATTCGATAGTCGAAATCCGAGCTGGGGGCACAGACCGCCCGGCGTCGGGGACGCGACCGGCTACGAAAGACACATATGGCCGTTCTCCGTAGGCCGATTCGGCATGGAACGCAACCGCTACTTCGAGGAGATAGCAGTCGGAGAGACCCGCACGTCACAGGCCCGGACGATCACCGAGGCGGACGTCGTCAACTACGCGGGCGTCTCGGGGGACTTCCACCCCTACCACGTAGACGAGGAGTTCGCGAGCGACTCGGAGTTCGGCGGCCGCATCGCCCACGGGTTGCTGGTGCTGAGCGTCGCGGCCGCACTCCAGGCCGCGGAGAACGAACACGCGTTCCTCTACGGCTTCGAGTCGATGCGCTTCGTGAAACCGACCATGCTCGGAGACACCATTCGCGTCGCGTCAGAGGTCACCGACAAGACCGAGCGGTCCGACGAGCACGGCGTGGTGACCGTGCATTTCGACGTGCGAAATCAGGACGACGAGACGGTTCTCGCCTGCGATAAGTTGCTCATGGTCGAGCGGGACCCCGGCGCCTGACGACCGGTGCATTACGAGCGTAGTTCTGTAATTCGGGGACCGGACCGACGGACCGTCGGCGCGCTCAGATCTCCCGTACGCGCTCGTACTGGTCGTCGAGTCCCGCGGCGTCCTCCGAGAGGAGCGCGAGGACGAGGTGGGGCGCGAACTGTTCGAGGTAGTCGACGAGCGCCGCGATGCGAGACGAGTCGAGCGCCTCGAGGGAGTCGAGGAGCATGAACGGGACCACCTCGTGGACGTCGTAGACGAGATAGCCCGCGAGGCTGAAGACGAGGCCGACCACTTCCCGTTCGCTCTCGCTGAGGTGGTCGACGGTGTCCTCGTAGGTCGCCCCCGAGGCCGAAGTCCTGACGACGTGCAACTCGAAGTCGGCCTCCTCGTCGCCCTGTCCGCGCTGGCGTTCGAGCCAGACTCGCTCGAGGTTCTCGTACTCCAGGATGTCGAGGACCGTCTCCATGTGGGTGTTGAACTCGTCGACGACGGACTCGACGATGCGGTCGATGCGCGTCCGGAGGTCGTGGATCTCCTCGGTCACCCGGTCGCGCTGCTCGCGCAGGTCGTCGACGGCCGCGACCTCCGACTCGATGGTCTCGATGTCGGACTCGACGTCCTCGAGTTCGGTCTCCAGCTGGTCCCGCTCGAATTCGAGGCGGTTCGCACGGGCGTGGACCTCGAGTATCTGCTCGCGGTCGTCGAGTTCGACCGACTCGGCCTCCGCTTCGAGGGCCTCGATCTCGTCGCTGAGGCGCTCTCGCTCCGCCTCGAGGGACTCGACCGTCTCCTCGGTGTCGGTCACCTGGGAGTCGATGTAGTCTATCTGGGACTGGAGCTGCTCGCGCTGTCGCTGTCGCTCTTCGAGTTCCGCCTGGTGGCGCTGGAGGTCGCTTATCTCGTCGTCGAGCTCCGAGCGCCGCTCCATCTTCCGGGTCCGGAGTTCCCGGAGGCGGTCGAGCGTGGACTCGATCTGGTCCCGCTCGACGGTGGTGCCACACGTCCAGCAGGTCACGCGGTTCTCGACGAGCTGGTCGGTCGGGTCGGCGTCCTCCTCGTCGAGGTCGGCGAACGTGTCGTCGCCGGCGTCGTCCAGTGTGCTCTGGTTGAACCGGACGACCCCCTGGAGTTCGTTGATGGTCGTCTCGAGGGACTGCTTCTCGCCGCGGAGCGTCGACACCTGCCGCTCTAGGTCCGCGAGTTCGCCCTCGGCGACCGGCTCCATCCCGGCCAGTTCGGACTCGAGTGACTCCCGCTCCGCGCCCAGGTCCTCCAGGCTCTGTCGCTGGTTCCGCAGTCGCGACTCGACCCGCTGGAGTTCGTTGCGCGCGTCGCTCAACTCGTCGAGGGTCTCCTCGAACTCCTCTTTGGCGGCGCGCGTCTGCTCGACGGAGGCGTCGGCCGACGCTATCTGTTCGCGGACGTCGTGTAACTCTTCGTCTTTGGCTTCGACGTCCTCGATGAGGGCCTGTCGGCGCTCCTCGAGTTCCGGCAGTCGCTGCTTCGCCCGGACGAGGTCGTCGATTCGGTCCTCGAGGTCCTGCCGACGGCGCTTGGCGTCCTCGATGTCGGCCTGGATCTCCTCGGTGTCGATGGGCCGCATGATCGTCTCGCGGAGGTCTCGCGTGGTCCGTACCGCGCGGCGCGCTTCGTTGGACTCCAGGAGGAAGGCGAACAGGTCCGCGAGTTCCGGGTCGTCGAGGTACGGGTCGCCGTCGAGGGCGACCGTCCCGTTCCGCCGCGTGAGCCGGCGCGAGTACGTCTCGCCGCCCACCTCGAGCGTGACCGAGCCCTCGTCCGCGTCGCCTTTCAGCGAGACGTCGTCGCTCCCGAGTGCGGCCATCAGGGCCCGCAGGAACGACGTCCGGTTCGTCGCGTTGCGTCCCGTCAGGACGGTGACCCCGCTCCGGAACTCGACGGTCGTCCCGTCGATGCCCCCGACGTTCTCGACGCTCATCCGTACCGTATCGTTCGTGACCTGCGCTGAATTCATCAACACGACGGTGTGGCCGTGACTGCCTTAAGCGTTTCCGGACGTGACCGAGCCAGCACCTGTCGCCGTCCCGCTTTTTACTGATCTATGGTTGTCATCGCCCGCAGTCACAGCCGCCCTCCTCGAGCAACTCGCTCACCTCGTAGTCGCCGCCACAGGTCCGACAGAGCACCCGGACCGACGACAAGACGTCCGCGTCGCCGAGGACGATGCGGTCGGTGTTGGACAGCGTCTCGAGTTCGTTCCGGGTGACCGTCTCCAGGCGGCCTCGGAGGCGCTGTATCCGCTCGTCCACCTTCTCGACCTGGTCCTCGTCGTCGACGTCGTCGAGGGACGCCCCGCGCACGTCCGTCAGGTAGGTGTAGACGGTCTGGTGGGAGACGAAGTCCCGTTCGACGGCCTCGACTGGCACGCCCTCCGCCTCCAGGCGGCGCCGCGTCTGGTTCCGCGTCGCCCGCAGGACGTCGTCGTCGGTGAGGCGCTCGTAGAACGTCTCGACGTCCCCCTCTACGACGTCCGTGGCGGCGGCGTTCAGCGCCGCTCGCAGTATCTCCCGGTTGGTCTCATCGGCGAGCGCTCGCAGACTCGTCCGCTCGCCCGCCGCTCCCGTCCACCGCGCCTCGAGTTCGTCCCCGAGACCGGCGAGGCCGTACTCGTCGATCACCCGCTCCATCTTGTGCTCGCCCATAGGTTCGCCGCTCGAACGTTGAGACGCGACCGACATGAACGTGTCGCACCGCCCGAAGCACGCGGGCACGACGGCCGACCGGCGAATCAATCCCTCTCCTTCGGAAGTTTGGACTTCGAAACCAAGTTTACGATTCAATATCGGTGTTATCAGTACATGAATACTGGGGTGGGTGAACATATGGGGGCGTATAGGGGAGAAATCGGTCTAAAATAGAGACGAAATCGACAGCTCGACGCTCGTCTCGCGGAAATCTGAACGCATTACTCCGGGATCCTGGTCGTCGCGGAGGCGCCGGGAGCCGTCCCGGAGCGCCTGGCGTGGACGAGGCGTCGGCCGCGGGCGAGCGCGCGCCGCCGAGGACCAGTCGGGCGTGGACACGATGCGGTGGCGGCGCCGCGGACATACCTCTTGAGTCACGCGCCGAGACGCTTCGCGGGAGTTAGCGAGTTCGTAACCGCCCTAGGCCACACATAGGAAAGACCGGCGGACCCGTTCGGGAGGGCATGGCTGACTACTGGCAGATGCGCCGGCAGATCCGCGCGCTCTCGGGCCCCCATCACCTCGTCCCGGTCGACGACGAGCGCCCCGTGAGCGCGACGTGACCACCGCGTGACGACCCGCTCATGGCGCCGACGTTTGGTCGGCGCGCTCGCGGGCGGCGTCGCCGGGGTGACGGTCCTCGTGACGCTGTTGCTGTTCGCGGCGGTCCAGACCCGCTCGGCCGTCCCCGTCTTCAGCGTCGTCGCGCGGTTCGTCGGGGTCCCGGGGAACGTCGCCCTCGGGTTCGCGCTGTTCGTCCTGGCGGGCGCCGTCGCGTGGCCGCTGGTGTTCCTCGGCCTGGAGCGGTACCTGCCGCTGTGGCCCGACCCGGCGGTCCGCGGTGTCGGCTTCGCGACGGCCCTCTGGGTCGCGTTCGTCCTGACCGGTCGCGGATCGCTCCAGGGCGCGGTCCTCCTCGTGTACGCCGCCTTCACGCTGGTCGCCCACCTCGCCTACGGGTTCGTCCTCGGCGCGGTGTACGGTCGCCTCGTCGACCCGGTCGCGGACGCGACCGGGTCGCCCCGCGCGGAGGGGTTCTGAGCCGTGGTCGGCGTCGTTCCGGTCGCGGCCCTGGGGTCGGCCGGTCTCCTCGTCGTCGCCGGGGCGGTCTGGTGGGCGACTCGCGCTGGCTGGGTGCCCTCCGACCTCGGCTTCGGCAGCGAGACGGCGTTCCCCACGCTGTCGTCCGCGGCGAAGCCGACGGGCCTGCGCCGGGTGTTCACGACCGTCGATCACCGGGACGTCGGCGCGATGTACCTCGTGTTCGCCGTGGTGGCGATGCTGTGGGGCGGCACGGACGCGCTGATGCTGCGCACCGAACTCGTGACGCCGGCCGCCACCGTCTGGGAGCCCACGACCTACGACCAACTGTTCACGACGCACGCGTTCACGATGCTCTTCTTCTTCGTGACGCCGGCGTTCACCGGGCTGGCCAACTACCTCCTCCCGCCCCTCATCGGCGCGGACGACGTCGCCTTCCCGCGGGTCAACGCCGTGGCGTTCTGGTTGCTCCCCCCGGCGCTCCTCCTCGTGCGGGCGGGCCTGGTGACCGACGTCCTCGGGACGGTCCTCCGGGCAGTCGGTGCGTCGGGGTCCGCGTTCCTCGCGCTCGCACCGCCCGCCACGGGGTGGACCATGTACGTCCCCCTCGCGCTCCGGTCGGGCAACCCCCAGTTCGACCTCACCCTGCTCGGCCTGCACCTGAGCGGCGTCGCCACGACGACGGCCGCCATCAACCTCGTCGTGACCGTCGTGACCGAACGAGCCGACGACGTGCCCTGGGACGGCCTCGACATCTTCTCGTGGGCGATGCTCACGACCAGCGGGCTCGTGCTCTTCGCCTTCCCGGTCCTGGGGAGCACGCTCGTCATGCTGTTGCTCGACCGGAACGTCGGGACGACCTTTTTCACCGTCGGCGGGGGCGGTCCCCTCCTCTACCAGCACCTGTTCTGGTTCTTCGGGCACCCCGAGGTGTACATCGTCGTCCTCCCGGCGTTCGGCCTGACGAGCCTGCTCCTCCCGAAGTTCGCGGGCCGCCGGCTGTTCGGGTTCACGTTCGTCGTCTACTCGACGCTGGCGATCGGCGTCCTCTCCTTCGGGGTGTGGGCCCACCACATGTTCGCGACGGGCATCGACCCGCGGCTCCAGGCGAGTTTCATGGCCGTCTCGGTCGCCATCGCCGTCCCCTCGGCAGTGAAGGTGTTCAACTGGATCACGACGCTGTGGAACGGGCGCGTCCGGCTGACCGCCCCGATGCTCTGTCTCCTCGGTGGCGTCGCCACGTTCGTCGTCGGCGGGGTCACCGGCGTCTTCCTCGCGGCCGTGCCCGTCGACCGCACCCTCCACGGCACCTACTACGTCGTCGGTCACTTCCACCTCGTCCTCGTCGGCGTCGTCGTGCTGTCGCTGTTCGCCGCGAGCTACTACTGGTACCCGCTGTTCGTCGGCCGCATGTACGACCGCCGCCTGGCGCGGGTCCAGGCCGTCGTCGTCGCCCTCGGCGTCCCCCTCACCTTCCTGCCGATGCTCGCGCTCGGCGTCGCCGGCCTCCCGCGGCGGTACGCCGCCTACCCGCCCCAGTTCGCCGTCGCCCAGCAGGTCTCGACCGCTGGGGCGTTCCTCCTCGGTGCGGGCGTGGTCCTCTGGTTCTGGAACGTGGTCCAGTCGGCGCGCGTCGGCGACCCCGTGACGGACGCGGACGTGTGGGACCTCAAGGCGTCCGGGCAGTTCACCCGGGAGTGGCAGTGGTTCGAGCGCCGGTTGCGCGAGCGCGAGGACTCATGACAGCCCGCTCGTCCCTGCCTCGTCGACGACGGTCACGTCCGTCTGGCGGTCCTCGACGAACCCCCAGTCGACGGTGACGCCGAGCCCTGGTCCGTCGGGCACCGAGACGGTGCCGTCGTCGTTCAGCGCCTCGACGTCCTCCTCGAAGCCCTGCGAGGCCATCCAGTCGACCTGCGGGTGGAGCAGGCCGTGCTCGAAGTAGTTGGTGTTGCGGATGGCCGCGAGGCAGTGGAGGTGTGCCGGGCCGCCGACGTGGAGTTCGACGTCGAAGCCGAACGCCTCGGTGAGGTGTGCGATCTTCATCACCCCGGTGATGCCCCCGTCGAGGTGGGCGTCGGCGCGCACCAGGTCCAGCGCCCCCTCGGCGAGGTGGTCCGCGCGGCCGAACGGTCCGGTCCGGACGTGCTCGGTGCCGAGGACGGGCGTGTCGAGTTCGCTCCGGAGCCGGCGGTTCATCTGGATGGACTGGCCGGTGTCGGCCATCGGGTCCTCGTACCAGAAGAACCCGCAGTCGTCGAGCGCCCGCCCCACCCGGAGCGTCTCGGCGTAGGTGCGGTACTCGCTCGCGGGGTCGAGCATCAGGTCCATCTCGTCGCCGACGGCGTCCGCCACCGCCTCGCAGATGGCCACGTCCCGCCTCGGGTCGCCCTGCGGGTGGATCTTGAACGCCGGATAGCCCCGGTCGAGGCAGTCCTCCGCGAAGGCGGCGTAGGCCTCCGGCGTCGAGAGGCCCTCGGGCTGGTCGTCCCCCCAGTAGGTCGACGCGTAGGCCGGAATCCGCTCGCGGTAGCCCCCGAGCAGACTCGCCACCGACTCGCCGTAGTACTTGCCGGCGAGGTCCCAGAGCGCCACGTCGATGGGCCCGACGCCGAAGTGGTCGGTGTGCCGGAAGCGCGTCCAGAGGAACTGCCAGAGTCCCTCCCGCTCGAGGGGGTCCCGGCCGAGGAGGAACTCGCGGGCGGCCATCGTCACCTGCGTGAGCGCCGGCGGCGTGTACATGAACCCGCGGTAGTGGCCCTCGACGCCGGCGTCGGTCCGTATCGTCAAGACGAATCCGGGCGGCGCGAGCGACTCGCCCGGGGCGTACACCTGGTGGCCGTCGCGGGACCCCACGTCCTCCAGGCGGTACTCGAACTCGCGTATCTCGACTTCGGTTATCTCCATGCGCGCCACACCCGGGGGCAGTTGTTAAGGCTTGCCACGGCGGGGGGTCGCGGCGCGTCTCCGTCGGGCGTCTCGGACCGGGAACTGTCTCCCGGAGAGATAGTAATAGATCCCGAACCATTTATATCAACTCCGTTCGAACCCGAATCAAATGCCGTCATCGAGTGCTCCCGTCAGCGTCCGGGTCGTGACCGCCGTGGCCGACGCGACGGACACACCCGTCGAGTCGCTCCCGCCGCTCGGGGACGTGGTCGACCCGGAGGCGGTCGACGACCTCTTCTCCCGCGAGGGGGCGGGCGTCAGGCTTCGAATCCGCTACGCCGGCACGTCCGTCCGCGTCCGCGACGGCGAGGTACACGTCACGCCCGCAACCGGCCCACCGGCCGACGACTGACCGGCCGGGGGGCGACGGCCCCGCGTTCGTCTGCCGCCCCGCGGACTTACCCTGCCCATAATGAATGCACGCCCGGTCCTACGGGCCCGTGGACGTGATTCGACCCTCCGACCTGGGCGCCCGGTCTCTCTCGCGGCGGTCCCCCGGCCACGCACACCGCTCCCGTTCGGGGCACCCCGCTCCCGGTGGTCTCGGTGCGCGCTGACCGGCGGCCCACGAATCGGCGGGGGGCCTCCCCGGTCCACGACGACTGGGCGGCCCGCCCCGTCTCCCGCCGGGCCGTCCTCGCGGCCGGCGCCACCGCCCTCGGCGTCGCCCTCGCAGGGTGCGCCGGCCGCGCTCGCGGACCGGTCCCGGACCCGGTGGCGATAGACACGGCGCCAGTCGTCACACCAGCCGAGAGCGGAGCCTCACAGATGCTACGCACGCGCTCTGACTCCACGCAGTACGTCGGTGCAGCGCCCGATCACCACGACACCATCCAGGCGGCCGTCGACGCGGCGTCGCCCGGCGGCACCGTCCACGTGACGCCCGAGTACGACTCGTCGCTCGAGCGGTGGCCGGTCGTCGCGGAGGCCGCCGTCACCGTCGAGGCGGGGGGACTGCGCCCCGAGATAGCGGTCGCGGACGGGCGCGACGGACTGGTCTTCGACGTCGACAACAAGCGGCCGCCCGGGCCGGTCCTCCGGAACCTCCGGCTGACGGGTGGGGACCGCGGGTTCGTGTTCCGTGGCACCAAGTTCCCGAAACTGTACGACTGCCACGTGGCCGACTGCTCGGGCGTCGCGTACGCCTTCGAGGACACACGGGAACGCGACGGCCGGTCCTACCGGAACGGGACGAACTCGGCGGAACTCCACGGCTGCACGTCGCTCAGGGCCGGCGATGCGGGGCTCCGGACGGGCTACCTGACCCACTCCATCCTCCTGGACACCTGCCGGATGATCCACTCGGGCGGGTTCGGCGTCTACTTCGACGGCCCCTCGAACTGCGTCGTCCGGGGTGGCCAGTACGAGAACAACGACGACGCCGGCATCTTCGCCCGCGTCGCGGAGAGCGTCACCGTCCGGGACGCCTACGTCGAAGAGAACGGACAGGGGTCGGGGAACTTCCGGGCGAACCTCGTCGCCAAGCAGTGCGAAGAGGTCCTCGTCGAGGGGTGTTACTTCAACGGGCTCGGGACGGACTACGCCGTCGTCTTCAGGGGCGACGCCTCGTCGGCCCCCACGGTGCGCAACTGCCGGTTCAAGTCCCACGCCAGGGGGAACGTCGTGACCGACGTGGCGGACACGGACGTCGACCGGGCGGCCGCGAACGTCGATTCCCGGTCCGGGGCGACGCGCGTCCGGGACGGCGGGACCATCGTCGGGCCGACGGGCGAGGGGGTGAACCTCCGGCGGACGGCCGGCCGCGACCCGGGCGACAGGGCGCTGGCGCGGGGCACGCCCGGCGTGCCGGACGGGACACTCGCCGTGTGGCTGGCCGAGGGTCGGTGGCGACTCGCCGACGGGGGGCACGTGCGACCCGGCGGGTGACCCGCTCCGCCCCGGACGCGTGCCAACCTTGATTGCCCCGCTCGCCGCGACGGGCAGTATGCAGACCATCGACCGCGACGACGCACTCGTCTACGAGTACGGGCCGGACCTCGACCCGGTCCTCACCGTCGACCCGGGCGAGCGGTTCCGCGTGGAGACGTGGGACGCCCGCGCGGGGATGATGTTCGAGGACGGGCCGGCGTTCGAGGGCGACGACGTCCCGGAACTCGGCGGCGGCCCGCCGGGGTCGCGGGCCAACCCCGTCGCCGGCCCCGTCCGGGTCGAGGGCGCGTCGGCGGGCGACGCCCTCGCCGTCCACCTCCACGAGGTGGTCCCCGCCGACACCGGGTGGACGGGCTACAAGGCGGGCGTGGGCGTCGGTCCCGACGCCTTCGACGCCCTCGACGAGAGCTTCGTTCACCACGTCCGCCACGAACCCGGGCCAAGCGGGACCACCGCCGACGGACGGGGCGTCCTCGAACTCGACGGGCGGCGCTGGGAGTGGGACCTGAACCCCCACGTCGGCACCGTCGCGACGGCGCCGGCGCGGGGCCGCCACGACACCGTCACCACCCAGGGCCCGTGGGGCGGGAACGTCGACGTGCGCCACGTCGCCGCGGGCAACACCGTCTACCTCGACTCGTTCGTCGACGGCGGCTTCCTGTTCCTCGGCGACGTCCACGGGTCGCAGGGCGACTCCGAACTGACGGTGATGGCCGACGAGACGCCCGCCGACCTCGTGGTGAGCGTCGACATCGTCGAGGACTACGCGGTGCCGGGGGTCTTCCGCGTGGAGACGCCCGACACGCTGGTGCAGGTGGAGTCGGCGCGGAACGCCGGGAGCTACCAGAACGCCCTCGACGGCGCGTTCACCGGCGCGATGCGCTGGCTGGTCGACGACCACGGGTTCACGCCGCGCGAGGCCTACCTCCACATGTCGGTCAACTCCGGCGTGGAGTGTCACGTCTACCAGTACATCCCCGACGCCGGCTACTTCACCTGCGGCGTCGAGTTCCCCAGGGACTCCCTCGACCCGGTCTGAGGGGCCGGGCCGCCCGTCTCAGGGCGGGACGAGGACGGCCCGCCCCTCTATCTCGCCGCGTTCGAGTCGCTCGGCCACCTCGTTCACCTGGTCGAGGTCGTACCGCGTGGTGTGCAACCGGACGTCCCCGCGGTCGACGAGGGCGACCAGTTCCTGCAGTTCGGCGTACCGGCCGACCAGCGTGCCGCGGTAGGCGAACTCGCCGTTGACCAGCGCCTGCGCCGGTTCGTGGATGTGGCCGCCGTAGCCGACCACGTGGTGGTCGCCGCCAGCGGCGGTGATGTCGGGGCCGAGCGCCGTCGTCGAGTCCGCGCCGACGAAGTCGATCACCTGCTGGGCGCCCACGCCGTCGGTGATGTCTGCGACTTCGGCGGCGACGTCGGCCCGCGACGGGTCGACGGTGTGGTGGGCGCCCAGGTCGGCCGCGAGGTCGCGGGCCTCCCGCTTCACGTCGAGGGCGGTTATCTCGGCGGCGCTCATCGCGTCGAGACACTGCAGGCCGATGTGGCCGAGGCCGCCGACGCCGATGACCACGGCGTGGTCGCCGGGGGAGAGGTCGCTGACCGCCTTCTTGACCGCGTGGTAGGCCGTGATGCCGGCGTCGGCGTGGGGGGCGATGTCCACCGGGTCGACGCCGTCGGGCAGGGGAACGACCGCACGCTCGTTGGTCAGCAGGTACTCCGCGAACCCGCCGTCGGTGTCCAGGCCGGGGAACCGCGCGTTCTCGCAGTACATGTCCTCGCCGAGGCGGCAGGGTCGACACGTCCCGCAGGTGGCCTGCGGGTGACAGATGACGCTGTCGCCCTCCGAGACCACCTCGACGTTCGACCCGACGGCCGCGACGGTGCCGGCGTTCTCGTGGCCCAGCGTCATCGGGAGGTCCTGGTCGGCGTAGTCGGTCCACATCCCCTCGATGATGTGGTTGTCCGTCTGGCACCACCCGGCGCCGGCCACCTCGACCACCACGTCGTCGGGGGACGCCGGCGTCGGTCGCTCCACCTCGTCGAGGGACAGGGCCTCGCTCATGTCGTCGGTGTACTCGTGGAGTCGCGCGGCGAGCATCGTCTAGGCGTCGCCGCGGGGGCCGAAAAGTGTTGCTCCGCCGACTATCACGAACGTCCCAAACAGTTATCCGGTCACACGTCCCACACCTCTGCGTCATGTACCGACACGAGGGCGAGGACGTGTTCGTCATCGACTCGCACGTGCACCTGTGGGACGCCAGCGAGGAGAACATCATCCACGAGGGCGGCGAGCAGTTCATCCGGTGTTTCTACGACTACCACACCGGGTTCACGCCGGAGGAGCGCCAGTGGGACCTCGAGGAGTACCGGCAGTACGGCCCCGACAGGATGTGTCGGGACCTGTTCGGGAACGGCGCCGTCGACATGGGCATCTTCCAGCCGACGCACCTGACCGACTTCTACGCCGAGGGGTTCAACACGGTCGACCAGAACGCCGAACTCGCCGAGGCGTACCCCGAGCGGTTCGTCCTGAACGGCCGGTTCGACCCGCGGGACGGCGACGCCGGCCTGCGCGAACTCGAGCGACAGAAGGAGGCCTACGACGTCCAGGGCGTGAAGCTCTACACCGCGGAGTGGCGCGGCGACTCGAAGGGCTGGCGCCTGGACAGCGAGGAGTCCTTCCGGTTCCTCGAGAAGTGCGTCGACCTCGGCATCGAGAACATCCACCCGCACAAGGGCCCCACGATCCGGCCCCTGAACCGCGACGCCTTCGACGTGGCCGACGTCGACGACGCCGCCACCTCCTTCCCCGAGTTGAACTTCGTCGTCGAGCACGTCGGGTTGCCTCGCCTCGACGACTTCTGCTGGATCGCCGCCCAGGAGCCCAACGTCTACGGGGGACTGGCCGTCGCGGCGCCGATGGCCCAGAACCGCCCGCGGAAGTTCGGGGAGATCATGGGCGAACTCCTCTACTGGCTCGGCGAGGACAAACTGCTGTTCGGGTCGGACTACGCGCTCTGGAACCCCGACTGGCTGGTCGAGACGGTCATGGAGGCCGAACTCACGCCCGAGCAACGCAGCGAGTACGGCGTCGAGTTCGACCTCGAGACCAAGAAGAAGGTGATGGGCGAGAACGCCGCCGACCTCTACGACGTCGACATCGAGGCGCGGAAGCAGGCGTTCGTCGACGACGAGATCAGCGAGGAGTACGGCCTCGGCGAGTCCTACGAGGCGGCGGCGGACTGATGAGCGCCGCCGTTCCCGTCGCGTCGGTCCGCGAGCGACTCGCCCGCGTGACCGACCCCGAACTCGACCGCTCCATCGTCGACCTGGAGTACGTCGACGAGGTCCGAGTCGCCGACGGCACCGTCACCGTCGCGCTCACGCTGCCCACCGCGTGGTGTTCGCCCGCGTTCGCCTGGATGATGGCGGTCGACGCCCGCGAGGAGGTGGCGGCCCTCGACGGCGTCGCGGACGTGCGGGTCCGCCTCCGCGAGCACATGCATGCCGAGCAGATCAACGCCGGCGTCGACGACCACCGGTCGTTCTCGGAGGCGTTCCCCGACGCCGAGGACGGCGTCGCCGACGTGCGCGCCACCCTCGACGAGAAGGCCCGCCTCGCGCGCCAGCACGCGGCCGTCGAGGAACTCCTCGACCGGGGCCTCACGCCCGCGCAGGTGGCGGCGCTCAGGCCGGCGGACGTCGACCTGGACGGGCGGGGGGACCGCGCCGCGGTGACGGTCCGCGAGGGCGCCCTCGCGGTGTGCGTCGCGGCCGCTCCCCTCGAGCGGTACCTGCGGAAGGCCCGCGAGACCCTCGACATCGGTTCGCGCGACCCGCTCGTCCGCACCCCGGACGGCGACCCCGTCACGCCCGAGGCGTTCGAGCGCGTCCACCGCCGCGCGCGACTGGCCCGGGTGAACATGTCCGGCCAGGGCGGCGTCTGCGCCGCGCTCAACGACGCCCGGCGGGCGAAACTCGGGCGGGACTAGTCATCCCAGGTGCCGACGCCGGGACGTCCGAGGTCGTACCGCCCGCCGGCGACCCACGTCGCCCGGTCCCATCCGCAGTCGGGACAGGCGTCCGCCGCCCAGTCGAACTCGCGCCCGCACCGCTGGCACTCGCCGTCGTGGACCATGATTCACGATACCGTGGGACGCACCACGGGATAAGGGTTGTGTCGCCGGCGGACGAGCGCCGTCACCGGCGGATTTATCCCGTGTCGACTGTCACCGCCAGTCATGGACGACATCTTCGTCGCGCGCGTCATGTCGACGGACCTCTACACCGTCTCCCGGGACACCCTGGTCGAGGACGCAGCAGGGCTGCTGCTCGACAACGACATCGGATCCCTGCTCGTCGTCGACGCGGACGGCCGCCTCGAGGGCATCCTGACGACCACGGACTTCGTCGACGTCGTCGCCAAGAGCCAGCCCAAGGCCGAGACGACCGTCGAGCGGTACATGAGCACCGACGTGGTGACGACGACGGCCCAGGCGTCCATCCGCGACGCCGCGGACGTCATGCTGGCCAACGGCTTCCACCACCTCCCGGTCGTCGACGACGAGGAGGGCCTCATCGGGATGGTCACCACGACGGACCTCGCGAAGTACCTCTCCAACGTCGAGCGGCCCGAGACGGTCTGAGCGGCCGCACTCACCCGGTCTCGCACCGGTGGACGAGCAACTGGTCGCGCTCGACGGGTTCGGGCCCGTGGAGGCGCGAGCGCTGCTCCATGTAGACCAGCGTGACCGACTCCAGGTCGGTCCGGTGGGCGCGGTTCCAGCGCCGGCACAGGTACGCCGCGAAGTGCTCACGCTGGGCGGCAAAGCCCGGTCTCCAGAGGTTGACCGCGTACTTGCGCCACCGCGCGTTGGGGTAGGTCGCCGCGAGGTCCGGCGGCCGGTCCCACGTGAGGTTCGACCGCGACCACGCGTCGATGGTCCGCCCGTCCTCGAGGTGACCGGGGGCGACGTACCACCCGTCGACGAGCACCGGTTCCGGCGCGAACATCAGCCACCACTGGTGGAGGAAGGCCGCGTCCACGACGGCGTCCGTCTCGGCCGGCCGGTCGGCGTACCCGCGGGCGTCCGCGTTCACCGACAGCACCAGGAGGAGCAACGCGACGACCACCACGGTCTGGAGGTGGCCCGCCAGCGGCGGCGGCGTCGGCCGGGGCAGCGACGGGAGCGCCCGGTCGAGTCGGTCCAGGGCCCGCCGGCCGGCCGCGACGGCGCGGTCGGCACGCCGCGCGAGGGCGTCCCACGCGACCCCCGGGACGAAGGGCACGAGCGCGGCCACGGCGACGACGGGGAACAGGCCGAGCATCATCGTCGTCGCCATCCCGAGGTGCATCGCGGCGAAGAGGCCCGCGAACGCCCCCCGCTTCCACCCCGTCAGTACCATCAGGAGCGGCGAGAGCGCGAGCATCGCGATCCAGAGCAGGTCGAAGGCGTGCAGGACCAGCGGGTAGTGCTTGAGCACCTCCCCGAGGAGGACGGTGAACTGGTTGAGGCTGAACACGTACCGGATGGCCTCGCCGCTGAGCCACATGTCGCCGCGCAGTTTCGCGAGGGCGTTCGACCCGTACATCAGGACGACCTGGAGGAGGAGCGCCGCCGAGGCGACGGTCGCGACCCGGGCGGGCCCGTCGCCGCGTCGCCGGGCGTCGACCGACCAGCGCGCGCCGAGGGGGAGGAAGACCCCCCACAGGAGCACCATCCGGAGGAGCGTGTCGCCGCCGTTCAGCACGACCGGGTTGCGGTGTTGCAGCGAGACCAACAGCAGCCACGAGGCGGCCGTCGCCACCCGGGTGCGGTAGCCGACGAGCATCGCGAGCGCGAACGCGCCGGCGACGACGAACAGCGTCGCCTCGAACCACGCCGCCCCCGAGAGGACGTGCAGCGAGTAGGGGTAGTAGCCGGGGTAGTTCGCCTCGAGGGCGGCCCGGGGGAGGACGCCCGCGTCGGTGTAGTGTGCGACCAGGTCCCGTGAGCGCAGGGCGAGGTCCGCGACGAGGAGCGCGCCGACCGCCACGCGGAAGGCCGCCAGCGACCGCGCGTCGACGCCGACGCGCCGCCGGACTGCGGGCCCGACGCGCGAGCGGACGTGGCCGCCGGCGGCCCTGAGGTCCATGCTCCTCCTCTCGGGGAGTCCGGACCTTAATCCCTGCGGCGACCGGGTCCCGAACGTTCAAATCCGGGCCGTGCCTACGGTCGACGATGGCCGACGCGGTGCCCGACGACCACCCGGTCGTCCTCTTCGACGGCGTCTGCAACCTCTGCACGGGGTTCGTCACGTTCCTCATCCCGCGCGACCCGGAGGGAGTCCTGCGGTTCGCCTCCCTCCAGTCCGAGGTGGGAGCGGCGGCGCTGGACCGCTTCGACCTGCCGACCGGCGAGTTCGACTCCATCGTCCTCGTCGAGGGCGACGACTACTACACGAAGTCCTCGGCGGCCCTGCGAATCGCCTACCACCTCGGCGGCGTCTACCGCCTGCTCTACGCGCTCCGGGTCGTGCCGCGCCCCGTCCGGGACGCCGTCTACGACCTCGTCGCGAACCACCGCTACCAGGTCTTCGGCCGGAAGGACGCCTGCATGGTCCCGACCCCGGACGTGCAGTCCCGCTTTCTCGACCAGTGACTACCGGTCGCGGCGGTGTGGGCGGTGGGGGTCGACCCACGCCGGCAAATCGACTCCGAGGGCGGCGGCGCGGTCCTCGACGCTCGGGTGCGTAGCGAACGTCGCGAACGCACGCGAGCGGTCGGCGTTCCAGGGCACCGGCCCGGCCACGTCCTCGTCGTCGACGCCCGTCGCGACGGCCGCGATGCGGTAGAGCGCCTCGACGAGGGCGTCCGGGCCGACCAGTCCGGCGGCGTAGCTGTCCGCGCGGTACTCCTCGAGGCGGTTGGCGTATCGACTTGCAGCGAGCGCGAGCGTCTCGGTGCCGAGGCCGGCGGCCATCCGCACGGCGGCGAGGCGTCGGTCCTCCGCCGTCGCCACCAGGAGGTAGCCCGCGGTGCCGACGCCGGCCACGGTGGGCCCCCGACCGGCGAGGAAGACCACCCAGAACGTCCCGAACCCCACCACGCGGGGCAGGTATGCCCGGACCGCGTCGGTGTGGACGTCGCGGCCGAGGTGCCCGAGCTCGTGCGCGAAGATGGCCCGCAGCCCCTCGGGCCCGACGACGCGCGCCAGCAGGGGGTCCACGACGAGGAGCGGGCGGCCCCGCTCGTAGCCGGCGACGGCGCCCGGCGCGTTCAGGTCCGCGAGGAGCACCCGCGGATACGGCCGCCCCGCCCGCTCGCAGACGTCGAGCAGCGCGGTCCGGACCGCCGGCGGGTCGCTCGGCGAGAGGGCCCTCCCGCCGACGGCCTCGGCGGTGAACCGGCCGCCGGAGCGGTAGGAGAGCACCGCCAGCGCCGCCAGGCCGACGACGCCGGCCGCGACCAGCGGGGCCGGCCCGCCCGTCGCGAGGACGGCGCCCACAGCGACGGCGGCGACCCCGACGAGTCCCGCGGTCACGGCCCAGATGCGAGCGGCGAGACCCGCGTCCGAGCGCCGGGGCGGTCCCGGGCCCTCACCGCCGCCGCCGGGTGCGTCCCGAGCCGTCAGGGCCACCACCCACAGTTAAGCCGGGCGTGCCCGTCGGACCTGGCGTGTCCGAGTTCGAGCGCCGACGCCTCGCCCTGTTCGTCCTGTTCGCCTACGGCGTCGCCTGGGCCGTGGGCGCGGCCATCTACGCCACCGGGGGCCTCGTCGACAGTCCGGCGCTCGTCAGCCTCGACGGGGGGTCCATCACGCTCGCGGCCGTCCTCCTCCCCACGGGCTACATGTTCGCGCCCGCCGTCGCGAACCTTGCGACGCGCGCCATCACCGGCGAGGGGCGGGCGGGCCTCCTGCTCCGACCCCGCCTGCGTGCGGCGTGGCGGTCGTACGCCGTGGCGTGGTTCGCACCGGCGGCGCTGGTCGTCCTCGGCGCCGGGCTGTACTTCGCGCTGTTCCCCCGGCACTTCGACCTCTCGATGACGGCCTTCGCCCGGGCCGTCGAGGCGCAGGTCGGCGGTCCGGTCGACGTGTGGACGCTCGCCGCCGTCCAGGTACTCGCGGCGGTAACCGTCGGTCCCCTCGTGAACGCCGCCTTCGCCGTGGGCGAGGAACTGGGCTGGCGGGCCTACCTCCTCCCGAAACTCCTGCCGCTGGGCACCAGGCGCGCCGTCCTCGTCCACGGCGTCGTCTGGGGCGTCTGGCACTGGCCCGTCATCCTGATGGGCTACGAGTACGGCTTCGGCTACCCCGGGGCGCCGTGGACGGGACTCGCGCTGTTCCCCCTGTTCGCCGTCGCCGTCGGGACGGTGCTGGCCTGGCTCACCGTCCGGAGCGGGAGCGTCTGGCCCGCCGCTGTCGGTCACGGCGCCGTCAACGCCGCGGCGGGCATCGGGGCGCTCTTCGTCACCGGCCGCCCCTCGCCGCTGCTCGGTCCCCTCCCGGTGGGGCTGGTCGGCATGGTGCCGTGGCTGGTCGTCGCGGCCCTCCTCCTCTGGCGCACGGAGACGTTCGCCGGCGGCCGACTCGACGACGTCGCCTGACGCCGCGGTCTCGGTGTGCGTGACGTTCGCGTCACGTCGGCTACTGGTACATGCTCGGCCCGCTCGGCTGCTGGGACTGCTGTTGGGCGCCCTGGAGCTGCTGCAGCTGTTTGGCGATCTGCTCCTTTTGCTTCTGGATCTGTTCGGCCTGCTCTTCGAGTTCCGTCGTGTCGATGTCGAACTCCACTAGCGGTTCGAGCGCGTTCTCGATGACCGACCGCGCGGCGGCCGGGTCGGGCATGTAGGGGTTCGCGCGGACGACCAGCACCGCCGCGGGGATGTCCGCGTGGAAGCAGTCCGAGACGAGCGCCCCGGTGACGCCGCCGATGGCGCCGGGCCCCTCGGCGACGTCGATGCCGGCGGCCTCCAGGTCGGCCTCCACGGCGTCGCTGGTCGCGACACCGAGGACGTCCCCGATCTGGCCCTCGGAGTCCGCCGGGGCGCCGGCGAGGAAGATGGCGCGGTCGAACTCGTCCGCGAGGTCCTCGATGACACACCGGCTCAGCGGCCGCACAGAGTTCGGCGGGATCGGCACGTCGCTCTGGAGGGTCATCACGTCGGGGTCGGCGCCGGCGTAGACCCGCACCGCCTCGCGGACGCGACCGTGTTCGAAGGCGGCGACGGGAGGGAACTCCTCGGAGCGGATGGTCCCGTGTTCGGCCAGCCCGAGCTGGTCGGTGATCTGGTCGACGGCGATGGAGGCGACCATGCCGTGCCCGGGCAGTCCCTCGATGAGCGTCGGCGCCGCCGAAGAGAGCTCCGTCTCTCGTTCGAACGTTGCGATGGGGTCGTCGCTCGGCATGTCGCGAGATTCGACTGGCGACCGGAAATAAATACTCCCCGTCGGGAACGGGCGAATCCGACGCGTCCGCGCCGCCCGCTCCCGGGCGGGGGCGAGCCCCGGTGCGGCCCCCTGTCACCCGGTCGCAACCTTCATGACGGGGTTGGGTGACGTTCCGCCATGGAGATCACCGGCATCGAGACGGTGCAGTTCGACCGCGACTCCGAGTTGGTGAACTTGGAGCGGGACATGGACCTCACGTTCCTGCGGGTCCACACGGACGAGGGCGTCGTCGGCCTCGGCGAGACGTTCCCGCACCGCGGGATGGAGGCCGAAGCGCTCCACGGCCCCGTCGCCGCGAACGTCCTCGGCGAGGACCCCCGCGACGTGCAGGGCATCCGCGACGACCTGCAGACCTACTTCAACTACAACGGCCACGCCGGCGCGGAGATGCGGGCGCTGAGCGCCCTCGACATCGCGCTCTGGGACCTGAAGGGCCGGGCCGCCGGCGTCCCGGTCTACGAACTCCTCGGCGGCCGGGCGCGCGAGGAGATTCCCGCGTACAACACCTGCTACGACGACGAGTTCGACTTCAACACCGAGGCGGGCGCCCTCGCCGAGTCGCTCGTGGACCAGGGCATCACCTCGATGAAGGTGTGGCCCTTTGACCCCTACGCCGAGAAGACCCGCGGGCAGCGCATCTCGACGGCCGACCTGGAGGCCGGCCTCGAACCCATCCGGGAGATACGCGAGACGGTGGGCGACGCGATGGACGTCGCCGTCGAGTTCCACGGCCTGTGGTCGGTGACCGCCGCCAAGCGCATCGTGCGCGCCGTCGCCGAGTACGACCCGATGTGGGTCGAGGACGTCGTCCGGAAGGGCAACCCCGAGGCCTACGCCCGCCTCGCCGAGGCCGTCGACGTGCCGATGACGGTGAGCGAGCGACTGATCGGGCGCTACGAGTTCCAGCAGGCCATGGAGACGGGGGCCGTCGACGTCGTGATGCCGGACCTCTGCTGGGTCGGCGGCCTCAGCGAGGCCCGCGCCATCGCGGAGATGGCCGAAACCCGTCACCTGCCCGTGGCGCCGCACAACTCCGGCGGTCCGATTCTGCACGTCGTCAACGCCCACTACTGCGCGTCGATTCCGAACCTCTACGTCATGGAGACCATCCGGGACCGGTACGACGGGTGGCACAACAACCTCGTGACCGAGACGTGCCCGGTGCGGGACGGCACGCTCTCGCCGCCCGACGCGCCGGGACTGGGGACGCGCCTGAAGGAGGAGCTGTTCGACCACCCTGACACTCGCGTCCGCCGGACGGAACTGTAGACACCCGCCCCGACAGGCCGGGGTACGCGCCCGTCGGGGCTGAGCCCCACGCGTCGCCGCGCTGACCTGTTTGATTCGACAACCTTCTCAAAACAATTAAGGAACTCGGGGGAGAAAAATTCACCTCAGATGTCTGGGGACGTGTTGGTCATCGCGAGCGGGAAGGGTGGGGTGGGGAAGACCGTCACAGCGGTCAACCTGGCCGTCTCGCTCAGACTCCAGGACCGCTCGGTCGCCCTCGTCGACGGGGACCTCGCTATGCCGAACGTGGCGACTCACCTCGGCGTCGACCCCGAGGGGACGCTTCACGACGTCCTCTCGGGCGAGGCCTCGCTGAACCGGTCGGTCCTCCGGGCCGCGAAAGGGTTCGGCGTGTTGCCGGGCGACGGTGAGATCGAGGGCTACGCGGCCGCGGACCCCGCGCGGTTCGCGTACGTCGTCGACCGCCTGGCCCACGAGTACGACTGCGTCCTCGTCGACACGGGGGGTGGGTTGAGCCACGACAACGCCCTCCCGCTCCAGGTCGCCGACGATGTCCTGTTGGTCACCTCGCCGGACCCGCCGGCCGTCGAGGACACGGCGCGCACCCGTTCGCTGCTCGACGTGCTGGGGACGGTGCCCCGAGGCGTCGTCGTCACGAAGGTGACCGCGGACGCGGACCCGACGTCGGTCGCGGCGACGCTCGACACCGACCTCCTCGCCGCCGTGCCCGACGACGTGGCGGTCGAGCGGAGCGTCGTCGCCGGGTCTCCCCTCGAGGCCCACGCGCCGGAGAGCGACGCGGCCGCCGTCTACCGCCGCCTCGGGAGGCAACTCGCGAAGGACGGGCGCTCCCCCCGTCGGGACGGCGTGACGGCCTGAGCCGCGGGGTCTCGCCGCGACGCGATGACTTATGGTCCCGGTCGCAGAACGGCGGCCCATGACGGACGCGGACGACTCGGCGGCGGCACGGGAGCGCATGGCGCGAGCGCGCGAATCGATTCCGGGCGGCGTGAACAGTTTCGCCAGGTACGTGGACCGTCCGCTCGCCTTCGACCGGGCGCGCGGGTCCCACCTCTACGACGTCGACGGCGAGGAGTACGTCGACTACGTGAGCGCGTGGGGGGCCGTCGTCCTCGGGCACTGCCACCCGACGGTCGATGAGGCCGTCGACGAGGCGACCGCCGACTCGGACCTCGTCGGCCTCGGTGCCACCGAACACGAGGTGGCGCTCGCGGAGCTGGTCTGCGAGCACGTCCCCTCGGCCGACCGGGTCCACTTCGGCAACACCGGGTCGGAGGTGGTCGCCCACGCCGTCCGCCTCGCCCGCGCGGTCACCGGTCGCTCGAAGGTCATCAAGTTCGAGGGGCACTACCACGGCTGGTACGACCCGGTCGCGGTCAACTTCCACGGCGACGCCGCGGACGTCGAGCGCACGACGCCCATCTCCGCGGGCATCCCCGGGTCGAACGTCGCGGACACGGTTCCCCTCCCGTTCAACGACGTCGAGGCCGTCGAGGCGGCCGTCGCGGAACACGCAGACGACGTCGCGGCGCTCATCCTCGAACCCGTCGCGTTCAACATGGGCTGTGTCACTCCCGAGGACGGCTTCCTCCGGGAACTCAGGCGCATCACCGAGGAACACGGCATCGTCCTCATCTTCGACGAGATAATCACGGGCTTCCGCACGGCCATGGGGGGCGTGCAGGCCCGCGAGGGCGTCACGCCGGACCTCACGACGCTGGGCAAGAGCATGGGCAACGGCTACCCCATCTCGGCGGTGGCGGGCACGCGCGAGTTGATGGAGGAGTTCGTCACCGCGGGCGGGGACGTCGCCTTCGGCGGGACCTACAACGGCCACACAGCGTCGATGGCCGCGGGCCGGGCGGTCCTCGAGACGCTCGCCGAGGGGGACTTCCACGAGACGGCGACGGCCCGCCGCGAGACCATCACCGACGGGCTGAACGACATCATCGAGGACGCCGGCCTCACCGCCCACGCCACCGGCTACGGCCCGGTCTTCCTGACGTACTTCATGGACCCGCCGGTCCGCCGGTACCGCGACATCCTCGCGCACAACGACGACGAGCGCCTGATGGACTACCGCTGGGAGATGATCGACCGCAACGTGTTGCTCACGCCGATGAACGTCCGGCGGAACTACCTCACCGCGAGTCACACCGACGCGGACGTCGAGCGCACGCTCGAGGCAGCGAAGGCGGCCGTCGAGGCCGTCTCTGACTGAGCGGCGCTACGCTTATCCTCGGCCCCCGTGACTGTCGAGTGAGTCGACACCATGCACTGGCCGTCTGCCGTGCCGACCCTCTTCGCGGCGGGGGTCGGTGCGGTGCTGGCGGTGTACGCCTTGCGCCACCGCGAGGAGCGCGCCGCGCGACCGTTCGCCCTCCTGATGGGCGGTCTCTGCGTCTGGTCGTTCGGCTACGGCGTGGAGGTGGCCGCGACCACGCTGTCCGCCATGCTGTTCTGGGACGCCGTCGCGTTCGTCGGGTCCGTGACGGTGCCGACCGCGTGGTTTCTCCTGGCGCTCGAGTACGCCGGTTACGAGGAATCGGTCTCGCGGCGCCTCCTCGCCGCTCTCGCCGTGGAACCGATCTGCACGCTCGTCCTGGTCTGGACGAACGGTGCCCACGGCCTGGTCTGGCGCGACGTCGCCCTCCACCCCGGGTCGTTGACGCCGACGCTCACCTTCGGGCCGGCCTACTGGGCGAACTTCGCGTACTCGTACCTCCTCATGGCGGTGGGCCTCGTCGTGTTGCTCTACGTCTTCGCTCGGAGCACGCACATCTACAGGCGGCAGAGCGCCGTCCTGGTTCTGGGCGCCCTCGTGCCCCTGCTGGCGAACGCCGTGTTCAACCTCGCCCCGTCGCTGAACCCCGTCCCGCGCCTCGATCCGACGACCTTCGCCTTCGCGGTCAGCGGTCTGCTGTTCGCCGTCGCGCTGTTCCGCCTCCAGATGTTCGACCTCGTCCCGGTGGCCCGTTCGACCCTGTTCGACGAGATGCAGGACGCCCTCCTC
This sequence comes from Halobacteriaceae archaeon, assembly GCA_042216525.1. Taxonomy (GTDB): domain Archaea; phylum Halobacteriota; class Halobacteria; order Halobacteriales; family Halobacteriaceae; genus JBDGTT01. The sequence goes on along the minus strand of JBDGTT010000002.1, from coordinate 157,783 downwards.
GTCCTCGACAGCGCCGACCGGGTGGTCGACTGCAACCCGACGGCGACGCGTCTCTTCGGTGCGGACTGCGTCGGGACGCCGCTGGCGGAGACGTCCCTCGGGGTCGTCGCCGACGGGGACGTGGCGACGGTCGGCGGGGACGGTGACCGGCGGACGCTCGACGTCCGCTCGACCTCGCTCAGAGACTTCCGCGGCGACGCAGTCGGGCGGTTCGTCGTCCTTCGCGACGTCACGGAACTGCGCGTCCTCCGGGAACAGGAGCAGCGCCTCGACGTGCTCAACCGGGTGCTGCGGCACAACGTCCGAAACGAGATGAACGTCGTGTCGGGCAACGCCGCCCTCCTGGCCGCGGACCTCGACGGCGAGGCCCGGGACCGGGCCGAGACGATACGCGCCGTCGCCGACCGGACCGTCGAGCGGGGTGAGAAGGCCAGGTACGTCCAGTCGACGCTCCGTGGCCGCGGCGACGGCCTCCGCGAGGTGGACTTGTCGGCGGCCGCGACGGCGGCCGCCGCGACGGCGCCGGTGGACGTTCCGGTCTCGGGGGCCGAGCGGGCGCCGGTGCTGGCAGTCGGCCGCGACCACGTGCGGACGGCCGTCGCGGAACTCGTGGAGAACGCCGTCGACCACACGCCACCGGGGACGCCCGTCGCGGTGTCCGTCGTCCCGGACGGCGAGTGGGTCGAACTCCGGGTGGTCGACGAGGGACCCGGCGTCCCGGCCGTGGAGCGGGCGGTGCTCACGGAGGGGCGCGAGACGGCGCTCGAACACGGGAGCGGCATCGGCCTGTGGCTCGTCCACTGGGTCGTGACGGCGTCGGACGGCCGCCTCGACTTCGAGGACACCGACCCCGACGGGAGCACCGTCGTCCTCGGCTTCCGGCGCGCGGACGCTCCCGACGGGTGACAGGCGCCGGCGGGACGCGTCGTCCACAAAGTATTTTCGCGCCCTGTGTGCCAATCACGACGTATGCCCTCCCCGCACACGGCGCGCTCGCGCCGCGCCTTCCTCCGCGCGAGCGCCGGCGCCGTCGCCCTCGGCGCGCTCGCCGGCTGTAGCAGTTCCTGTCCCGACAGCGACCCCCCGACGCCCGCGACGGTGGTCCGCCTCGACGGCGACCCGTCGGGCGAGGCGCTCCCCGTCGGCGGGCCGGACTGGCCGACGCTCCGCGGCGACGCCACCAACCGCGGGCTGCGCCCGGCGAACGACCCCCCCGGCGAGGGAGCGACGCTCCGGTGGCGGACGGACGTCGCCGCTTCCCCCGCCTGGCCGAGTGCGCCCGCCATCGCCGACAACGGGTCGGTCGTCTACGTCGTCGGCGGCGACGGCACCCTCCACGCCCTCGCTGCCGCGGACGGGAGCGAGCGCTGGCGCGCGCCGGCCGTCCGGAACGCCGACGCGGTCACGGCGTCGAACGGCACCGTCTACGTCGCGAGCGACGATGGCGTCGTCGCCGTCCGCACGGACTCGGGCGAGGCCCGCTGGGAGCGACCCGACCTCACCGCGACGGGGACGCCGGTCGCTCACGACGGCGACGTCTACGTCCCCACTGACGGCGCGCTCTACGCGTTCGACGCCGTCTCCGGCGACCGCCGGTGGCGGGTCCCGACGGACGGACCAGTGACCCGCCCCGCGGTCGGTCTGGGCGCCGTCTTCGTCGCCGGCGGGGCCCTCCAGGCCGTCGACCCCGCCGACGGGTCGGTCCGCTGGACGGACCAGGTCGGCGGCGTCGAGGACTTCCCCGTCGTCGCCGACGGGACGGTCTACGTGGGGAGCTACGACGGCCTGCTCGCCTACGACCGGGACGGGACGCGCCGGTGGCGGTTCGAGCGCGGGGGCGGGCGGGCCTTCGAAGCGCCGGTCGTCGCCGGACGGACCCTCTACACGGTCGAACAACCCGGCGAGGGGCCGGCGTCGCTGTTCGCCCTCGAACGCGACGACGCGGGCGGCGAACCGACCCCCCGGTGGTCGCCGTACTGGTGTTCCTACACCGGCGACGCGACGGCGTGGGCGGCGGTCGGGGACGCGGCCTTCGCCACCATCGACTCGGGGACCGGTCCCGCCGGTGGCGAGGGCCTCCAGTCGTTCCGGGAGCGCGACGGCTGGGCTGGCGTGCAGTTCCGCACGGACCGGAGCCTGCGCGCGCCGGCGCTGACCGACGAGGCGGCGGTCCTCGTCACGAGCGACGGGGCCGTCTGCGGCGTGGGGGGTCGGTGACCGTGGAGCGACGGACCGTCCGGGCGCTCGCACTGGCCGCCGTCGTCGGCAGCGTCTGCTACCTCGTCGGCGCCGTGGGCGACGCCGTCGTCCCGGTGCCGGACTCGTACCTCTTCGACCCCCCGATCACGAGCCCGCAGTTCGTCCGGGACACCGTCCTCCCCCTGTTGACCGTCGCCGGCGTGGCGAGCCACCTCGGCGGCGCGGTGGCGTGGCGCGCCCGAGACCGGTCCCGGTACGGTCGCCTCTGGGCCGCCGGCTGGTGGCTCGCGGCCGCCGGCCTCGCGTTCGCGACGCTCGGCCTCCTCGGCTTCCTCCTCAACGGCGGCGGCCAGCGGGGACTCGTCGTCCCCCTGCTGTCGGCCCTCTCGCTGCTCGTCGGGACGGCGCTCGCGGGCGTCGGCATGCTCGTCCTCGGCGCGGCGACGGTCCGCCGACCGGCGACCGACCGCGCGCGAGCGGTCGGCGCCGCGTTCGTCGTCGCGCCCGTCGTCGGGGTGGTGTTGCTCCCGGTGGACGTCGAGGGCGTCGTCGGCGAACTGACCATGCTGCCGTACGCCGCGGCGTGGGCCGCCCTCGGGTACGCCCTCTGGACCGCGCCGGCCCCCGAGGCTGACGCGCCGGAACCGGACCCCGAGTGACCGCCCGTCCCGAACGCGTTCGGCCGGGGGCTGATGACCGCGAGCGCCCTCGGTCGGGACGATGGGACGACGCGACACGCTCGAACGGGTCGCGGCCGACGTCGAGGCTCACGAGGCCGTCGTCGACGCGTGGGTGGCGAAGAGCTTCACCGACCGCGTGCTGTTCGTCGAGGTGCCCGCCGGCGACCCGGTGCCGTCCGGGGTCGTCGACACCCTGAACGACCACGGCCTCGAGGGCGTCAACCACGCCTACGGCATCGACGGGACGGCCGACGAGGAGAGCAGTTTCGCCGGCGAACACGGCGGTCTCGTCCAGCACCGCTTCCTCGACGTGGTCTCGCGGGGACGAGCCCGGAAGAACGAGGCGTTTCCGGATCCCGACGGAACGGGCGACGGCGGCGAGGCCGGCTGAGCAGGTCCCGCGGGGGCGGCGTCACCTCCCACTCTCTTTATCACCCCCCGTCGGCAACGCTCTCACATGGTTCCCTACCATCCACGTCACGAGGTGGAACTCTTCCGGGACGAGGGCGAGTTCGTCGTCTACGTCGACCTGCCCGCCGACGACGTGGACGTCGACCTGCGCTGGCGCGACGGCGACCTCTCGGTCATCGTCGAGCACGAGGACCCCGAGACCGGCCGCAACCGCATCCGGCAGCGACACGTGGGCTTCCACCGCCCGGTCCGTCGCGACGACATCTCCGCGACCATCGAGGAGGGCGTGCTCGTCGTCCACCTCCCCATCGACGAGTCGGCGGACCACTCCGGGACCTACATCGACGTCGCCTGACGACCCCGGCACGCACGCCGACGCGGCGCGCGCCGCGATGGTCCGGGACGGCGGGGACAGGCCCTAATACCAGGTCCCCATCTGTGTCTCCGATGCCACGCGAGTACACACACGAACCGGTGACGGTCGCGGGGAAGCGGGCGGTCTGTGTCGGCGCGACGAGCGGCATCGGTCGGGCCATCGCCCTCGGGTTCGCCGCCGAGGGGGCGGACGTGGTCGCCACGTCCCGGTCGGCCGACCGCGTCGCCGAGACCGCGTCGGACCTCCGCGAGCGCGGCGCCGACACCGTCGAGGTGACCTGTGACGTGACCGATCGGTCGGACATCGTCGACCTGCGCGACGCGGTCCTCGAGGCGTTCGGCGGCGTGGACGTCCTCGTCTACGCGCCGAGCTACATCGCGCGCGAACCGGTGACCGAGGTCACCGACGAGCAGTGGCGCGACGTCTTCGACGTCCACCTGACGGGCGCGTTTCGCGCGACGCAGGTGTTCGCCGAGGAGATGGACGCCGGCGCCATCCTGCACGTTGCCTCGGCGTCGGCGGTCACGGCCATCCCGAACCTCGCGGCCTACTCCACCGCGAAGGGCGGTCTCGACTCGTTCGTCCGCGTCGCCGCCGAGGAACTCGGTCCCGAGATCCGGATCAACGCCATCCGCCCGGGGTTCGTCGAGAGCGACCAGACCCGGGGCACCTACACGGCGGGCGAACCCCGGTACGAGACAATCGCCTCGCGGACGGCACACGGCCGCCTCGGCCGCCCGGGGGAGATGGTCGGCGCGGCCGTCTACCTCGCGAGCGACGCGGCCGGCTACACCACCGGCGAGATCGTCACGGTCGACGACGGCTTCGTCGCGGCCACCTTCGAAGAGTGAGGCGACCGGGTCGCGAACTCGCCCGGCGACCCGGGGGCCGCACGAAGGCTTAACCGCGCGCGGCGACTCCCGGCCGGCATGGACGTCGCCGTGCTCACCGTCGGAGACGAACTGCTCTCCGGCGACATCGAGAACACGAACGCATCGTGGCTGGCCCGACAACTGGCCGAGCGGGGCGCGACGGTCCCGCGCATCCTCACGGTCCCCGACGACGCCGCGGTCATCGAGTCGACGGTCCGGGAGTGGCACGACGCCTACGACGCCGTGTTCGTCACCGGCGGTCTCGGCGGCACCCACGACGACGTGACGATGGACGCCGTCGCGGCGGCCTTCGGCCGCGAGTTGGTCCTCGACGACGCCGCCGCGGCCCACGTCGAGGAGAAGGTCCGCACCTACCGCGAGCGCAACCCGGACCTCGCGGAGGACTACCCCGACATCGCCATCACCGTCGAGGACTGGGCGGCGGTCCCCCAGGGCGCGCGCCCCCTGCTCGTCTCGGAGGCACTCTCTCCGGGGTGCGTCGTCGAGTCCGTCTACGTGACGCCCGGCGTCCCCGAGGAGATGCGGGCGATGTTCGCGCTGGTGGCCGACGAGTTCGGCGGCGCGGCCCGGGCCCGCACGCTCTACACGCCCGCCCCCGAGGGCGCCGTCGTCGACGTCCTCGCCGACGCACGCGACGCCTTCGACGTCTCGGTCGGCTCCTACCCCGCCAAGGGCGCCGAGACCCACAACCGGGTCACGCTCCGGGGCACGGACGAGGGCGAACTCGACCGCGCGGAGTCCTGGCTCCGCGCGCACCTCGACGTGGTCGACGCGTGACCCGGGCGGTCGTCGGCGTCGACGTCGGCGGGACGTTCACGGACGTCGCCCTGCACGCGGGCGGGGACCTCGTGACCGCGAAGGTCCCCACCACCGACGACGAGAGTGTCGGCGTCCTCGCGGGCGTCGAGAAGGCCGCCGAGGCGGCCGGCGTCGACCCCGCGGCCGTCGACGGGTTCGCCCACGCGACGACCGTCGCGGTGAACGCGCTCCTCGAGGGGACCGTCGCCACCACGGGCCTCGTCACCACCGAGGGCTTCCGGGACGTCCTCGAAATCGGGCGCCAGGACCGCCCGTCGCTGTACGACGTCGACGCCGAGAAACCGCCGCCGCTGGTCCCCCGCCGCCGTCGATTCGCCGTCCCCGAGCGCACGACGGTCGAGGGCGTCGAGACGCCGGTGGACCTCGACGCCGTCGAGGACGTCGCGGCCACACTGCGGGAGGCCGACGTCGACGCGGTGGCGGTCGCCTTCCTCCACGTGTACGCCGACCCGGCGAACGAGCGCCGGGCCGCCGGGCGACTGCGCGAGGCACTCGACGCGCCGGTGTCGGCCTCCCACGAGGTGGACGCCACCTTTCGGGAGTACGAGCGGACGGCCACGACGGTGACCGACGCCTCCCTGCGACCCACAGTCGAGGACTACCTCGCGCGCCTCGCCGACCGGGCCCGCACCCGTGGGCTGCCCGACCCGGACGTGATGCAGGCGAGCGGCGGCGTCGTCGACGCAGAGGCCGCGCGCCGGCGCCCCGTCACGACCGTCCTCTCGGGTCCGGCGGCGGGCGTCGTCGGCGCCGCGGCAGCGGTCCGGGGTGGCGAGGCCGACGGCCTCGTCACCTTCGACATGGGTGGCACCTCGGCGGACGTGAGCCTCGTCCGCGACGGGCGCGTCGAGCGCACCACGGCCATCGAGGTCGGGGGCCGACCGATCCGCGTGCCGGCGGTCGACGTCGAGACGGTCGGTGCCGGCGGGGGCAGCGTCGCCCGGGTCGACGACGGGGGCGCGCTCCGGGTCGGTCCCGAGTCGGCGGGCGCGGCGCCCGGGCCGGCCTGCTACGGGCGCGGCGGCGCGGCGCCGACGGTGACCGACGCGGCGGTCGTCCTCGGCTACGTCGGTCCCGGAGCGCGCCTCGGCGGCGAACTCGCGGTGGACGAGGCGGCCGCCCGCGACGCGCTCGCGAGCCTCGCCGCGTCGGCCGGCCTCGACGGCCCGGTCGCGGCCGCCGAGGGCGTCGCCCGCGTGACCACGGCGAACCTCGCCCGGGCGGTGCGCGCGGTCACCGTCGAACGCGGCCACGACCCGCGACGGTTCGGGCTGGTGGCCTTCGGCGGCGCGGGCCCCATGTTCGCTGCGTCGCTCGCGGCCCGCCTCGACGTCGACCGCGTCTTCGCGCCCCGGGCGTCGGGCGTCCTCTCGGCATACGGTCTCCTCGCGGCCGACGAGACCCGCGACGCCGCTCGCACGTACCGCGTCCCCCTGGGGGAGTGTGACCCCGACGCGGTCGAGTCGGTCTACGAGTCCCTCGCCGCCGAGGTCCGCGACGCCGTCTCCGACCCGGGGGCGGCGGCCGTGACGCGTCGCGCCGAGTGCCGGTACGCGGGACAGAGCTTCGAACTCGAGGTCCCGGTCGACGCCCCGTTCGACCCGGCGGCGGTCGCGTCAGCCTTCCACGACCGCCACGAGCGAGCGTACGGCTACCGGCTGGACGACCCCGCGACGCTGGTCAACTGCCGGATCACGGCCACCGTCGAGCGGACGCCGCCGGCGGTGGCTGCCCCCGGCGGCGGGGGCGGGCCGACCGACCGCCGCGAGGTGGTCTTCGGCGGCGAGGCGCACGAGACGGCCGTCTACGGTCGCGAGACCCTCGCCGCGGGGCAGTCCCTGGACGCGCCGGCGGTCGTCGAGGGGACGGAGAGCACCGCCGTGGTCCCGCCGGGGTGGGCCGCGCGGGTGGCCGACGACGGCACGCTCTGCCTCCGGAGGGAGCGATGACCCGGGACAGCGGCCGGTCGCCGGACGCGGTGGACCCGGTGACCCTCGAGATACTCCGGACGCAACTCGAGAGCGTCGCCGAGGAGATGGGCGAGGTGCTCGTCACCCGGGCGTACTCCCCGAACATCAAGGAGCGCCGGGACTGCTCGACGGCGCTGTTCGACGCCGACGGCCGCCTCGTCGCCCAGGCCGAGCACATTCCGGTCCACCTCGGCGCGATGCCCGACGCCGTCCGGGCGGTCCTCGACCGCGACCCGGCTCCGGGGGACGTCTTCGCCTGCAACGACCCCTACGCGGGCGGCACCCACCTCCCGGACGTCACGCTCGTCTCGCCCGTCGCGCCGGGGGGCGAGGTCGTCGGGTACGTCGCCTCGCGCGCCCACCACGCCGACGTCGGCGGCGCGACGCCCGGGTCGATGCCCGCCGGCGCCCGCGACCTCTACCAGGAGGGCCTGCGCCTGCCCCCGGTCCGTCTCGTCCGTGGGGGCGAGACGGCCACGGACGTGCTCTCCGTCCTCCTGGCGAACGTCCGCACGCCCGACGAGCGCCGGGCCGACCTCCGCGCGCAACTGGCGGCGAACGACCGGGGCGCCGACCGCCTCGCGACGCTCCGCGCCGACCACGACGTGTCCCTCGGGGCGGCCTTCGACGCCGTGCTCGACTACTCCCGGGAGCGGATGCGCGCCGAACTCGACGCCGTCCCGGACGGCACCTACCACGCGAGCGATGTCCTGGAGGGCGACGGCGTCACCGACGCGGACGTGCCCGTCGAGGCGACGGTCACCGTCGACGGGCCGTCGGTCGCCGTCGACTTCGCGGGGACGGCCGACCAGGTGGCGGGCAACGTGAACGCGCCGCTCTCGGTCGCGAAGAGCGCCGTCTACTTCGTCGTCCGGGCGGTCACCGACCCCGACATCCCCCCGAACCAGGGCTGTTACGACCCGGTGAGCGTCTCCGCCCCCGAGGGCTCGCTCCTGAACCCGCGCCCGCCGGCGGCCGTCGTCGGCGGCAACGTCGAGACGAGCCAGCGCGTGACCGACGTGGTGTTCGCGGCGTTCGCAGAGGCGCTGCCCGGGGCGGTGCCCGCGGCCGGCCAGGGCACGATGAACAACCTCGTCGTCGGCTCCCGGACCGACGCGTTCACCTACTACGAGACGGTCGGCGGCGGGGCCGGCGGCCGCCCGGATGGCGACGGGATGGACGGCGTCCACGTGGGCATGACCAACACGCTCAACACGCCGGTCGAGGCGCTGGAGGCCGCCTACCCCCTCCGCGTCGAGCGGTACGCCCTCCGGCCGGACTCGGGCGGCGACGGCGAGCACCGCGGCGGCCTGGGACTGGTGCGCGCGCTCACCGTCGAGGTGCCCGCGACCGTCTCGCTCCTCACGGAGCGGCGGCGCCACGCCCCGCCGGGTCGGGCGGGCGGGCGGCCCGGCGCCACGGGGGAGAACCTCGTCGACGGCGACCCGGTCGGCGCGAAGACGGCCGTCGACGTGTCCGCGGGCACGACGGTCACCCTGCGCACGCCGGGCGGTGGGGGGTACGGCGACCCCGCGGACCGGGACCCCGACGCGAGGGCCCGCGACCGGGCGGACGGCAAGACGACCGCCGACGCGGACCGAAACGGCTAAAGACGACCCGGCGGGTAGTACCGGACGGGCCGAGGTAGCCTAGCCCGGCCAAGGCGGTTGCCTCGAGAGCAACTGTCCGCAAGGACTCGGGAGTTCAAATCTCCCCCTCGGCGCTTCTCGTTCGGTCGACGGTTCGCATCGGAGAGCGTCGCGACCGCGGTTCGAATCTCGCCCTCGCCGCCGCTCGCCTGATCGACCGCCGAGGGACGGTCTCGCCCGGTCAGCGGTCGCGGAGCGTGAACCACCAGTCGCGGTACTCGTAGCCCTCCTCGTCGGCCTCCCGGCGGCGGGCCTCGGCGCCGGCGACGTCGCCCGGCGGGGGGAGGAGGACCTTGTCCCCGTGCATCTCGTTGTCCGGCCAGTCCGCCGGCGTCGCGACGTCCTCCGCGTCCGAGGTGACGAGGGCGCGGATCGCGCGAACGATCTCGTCGACGCTCCGACCGATCTCCATCGGATAGTACAGCACCAGTCTGAGGACGCCGTCCGGGTCGACGACGAACACCGAGCGGACGGTGCTGGTCCCCTGGCCGGGGTGGAGCATCCCCAGGGACGCCGCGACGTCTCCCGTGTCGTCGGCGACGATGGGGAAGGTGATCTCGGTGTCCATGTTCTCCTCGATCCACTCGATCCACTTGATGTGCGAGTGGACCCGGTCGACCGAGAGGCCGACGAGGTTCACGCCGAGCGCCTCGAACTCGTCGGCGTGCTGCTGGAAGGAGACGAACTCCGTCGTGCAGACCGGGGTGAAGTCTCCGGGGTGGCTGAACAGGACGAACCACTCGCCGGCGTACTCGTCGGGGAGGTCCATCTCCCCGTGGGTGGTGGTCACGTGGAGGTCCGGGAACGGGTCGCCGATGAGCGGCATCCGGGGTCGGGGATCGGCTCGGTCTGACATGAAGTATTGTGTACGCAGCACACGTCCATGAGCGTGGTGGTCCAGCGGGGGACCGAACGCTTTTGACCCGGAGGGCGGAATCGCCGGTATGGCGGTCGTCCACGAGGCAGACGAGACAGCGCGGGTGCTCGCGACCCGGGTCGAGCGCGCGGAGTCGCTGCTCGCGCAGGCCCGCGGGCTGATGTTCCGACGCTCGGTTCCCGCCGACTACGCGCTCGTCTTCCCCTTCGAGGAGGTCGGTCGACGGAGCGTCCACATGCTGTTCGTCCCCTTCGCCCTCGACGTGCTCTGGCTGGTCGACGGCCGCGTCGAGCGCGTCGAGACGCTCTCGCCGTGGCGAGGACTCGCCGCCGCGCGGGCCGACACGCTGGTCGAACTACCGGCGGGAGCGGCCGCGGACGTCTCGCCCGGCGACGCGGTGGCCGTCGACGACGGCTGAGTCAGGGCCGTCGCGTCCGGCCGATGCCGGGTTCGGTCTCGCGGACGTGGAGCCACACGCCGACGGCGACCCCACAGAAGACGAGGACGACGAACACGATGAACGTCGTGAGCGCCCACGGCGGGGAGGCCACCGGGTAGAGGAGGGCGGCGACGACGGCAGAGAGAGCCGTCACCGCGAGCAACGCGTTCCGGGTGAGCAGGCGGTCGACGAGGACCTCGCCGGTGCTCCTCCCGTAGTCGGGGATGCGGGCGTGTTCCTCGACCATCCGCTGGCGGTCGGGGGCGTCCACGCCAGGCTTTCGGGCGGCGCGTCCTTCCGTCTTGCCCCCAGAGTTATGCGACCCCACGCGGTACGCCGGCACATGCATCGCGTTGCCGTCATCGGCGTGGGCCCCGGTCGCGACGTGGACATCAGCGGACGCGCCCACTCGTGGGCCTACTACCACGCCGACGCCTACACCGACCGCGACGACTGCGAGATAGTCGCCTGCGCCGACATCGTCCCCGAGTACGCCGAGGCGTTCGCCGCGGAGTTCGACGTCCCGTCGGAGGGGGTCTTCGAGGACCACGAGACGATGCTCGACGCGGCGGCCCCGGACGTCGTCTCCGTCTGCACGCCGATTCCCACGCACGCCGACATCGTGATCGACTGCGCGACGGCGGGCGTCGACGCGGTCCACTGCGAGAAGCCGATGGCCCGGACGTGGGGAGAGGCCCGGGCGATGGCACAGGAGTGTGCCCGCCGGGACGTGCAGTTGACCTTCGGCCACCAGCGCCGCTTCGGGGAGCCCTACGTCCGGGCGAAGACCCTCCTCGACGACGGGCGCATCGGCGACCTGGACCGCATCGAGATATCCTACGGCAACTTCTTCGACAACGGCACCCACACCGTGGACCTCGCCGGCTTCTTCAACGACGAGCACCGGGCCGAGTGGGTGATGGGTCAACTCGACTACTCGAAAGAGCACGTCCGCTACGGCGTCCACACCGCCGACCACGCCTTCGTGTCCTGGATGTACGAGAACGGCGTCCACGGCGTCCTCGCCACCGGCGACGACGTCGACCTCTCGGGCGGCCCCTACGACTTCTACGACGTGGACATGCGCCTCGTCGGCACCGAGGGCGCCATCGAGATCAACCGCCTCGACGGGCCGACGCTCCGCCTGCGCCGCGACGGCGAGGGCTGGGAGTCCTACGACGTGGCCGACGAACTCCTCGGCGACATCCCCGCGGCCATCGACGACGTCATCGAGTCCCTCGAGACCGGCCGGGAGTCGCTGGTGCGAGCCGAACTCGCGCTGAACGCGACGGAGATACTGTTCGCCGGCCACGAGTCGATGCGCCGGCGCGGCCGCGTCGACCTCCCGCTGACCGGCGTCTACGACCACCCGCTGGAGACGATGGTCGAGAGCGGCGAGGTCGTCCCCGCGGAGTCGGACGACCGACCCGGTCACCCCGGCGGACGCCGGGCCGAGGGCCTGGAGGAGTAGCCCCGGCGTCACTCCGGGTCCGCGGCGACCGACAGCGCTCGCTGCTCGCCCGGCGTCTCGCCGCCGCCACCCCGTCTCGGCCGACGACTCACGAGGTAGGCGTCCGCGCCTGTGCGGTCGTCGGGGTTGGCCCGGCGCACCCAGACCGGCCGGTCGGCCGTCGAGAGGTCGGCCGCCCAGGACTCGGCGGCCGTCCGCGAGTCGAAGCGGTGTCGCCCGCCACGGTCGCTGACGAGGCGGCCGACCGCGCCGTTTCGCCGGCGGGCCGAAGGCTTGACGTCGACGACGAACGCGCTCACGGCGATGGCTACGCGTCGCCGTGGCAAAAAATCCGGCGTGGACGCGAGCCTCAGTCGTCCGCGTGCGCGAGCGCGCCCTCCTCGGGGAGGAGGCGGTCGAGGCCGTCGACCATCGCCTCCACGCTGGCGCGGGTGATGTCGGCGTCGCTGACCGCCACCGAGACGGTCCGGTCGCCGCGCGAGAGTTGCACCTCGACGGTGACGACGGCGTCCGTGCCGCCGGTCACGGCGTCGACGTGGTACTCGTCCAGGCGGAACGTCGCGTCCGCCAGCGCGCCCCGCACGGCGTTCAGTCCGGCGTCGACGGGGCCCGACCCGGTGCCGGAGGCCACCCGCTCCTCGCCGTCGACGGTCAGGCGGACGCTCGCGGTGGGGGTCCCGCCGCCCGAGACGGCGGTCATGTCCACCAGTTCGACCCGGCGCACGCGGTCGCGGCCCCCGACTTCCTCGGCGATGGTGAGGAGGTCGGCGTCGGTGACGCGCTTGCCCCGGGCACCCAGTTTCTTCACGCGGTCGACGACGTCGGCCAGGTCGTCCTCGTCGACGTCGACGCCGTGTTCCTCGAGGGCGGCCTTCACGCCGGCCCGTCCGGCGTGCTTGCCGACGACGAGGCGGCGCTGCCGGCCCACCGCCTCGGGCGGGTAGGGCTCGTACATCGCCTCGTCCTTCAGCGTGCCGTCGGTGTGGATGCCGCTCTCGTGGGTGAAGGCGTTCTCCCCGACGACGGCCTTGTTCGGCGCGAGGGGGATGCCCGTCGCGTCGGCCACCCGCTCCGCGAGCGGGTAGAGTTCCGTCAGGTCGAGGTCGTCCTGGTCGTAGCGGTGCCACAGGGTCACGGCGAGTTCCTCCAGGGCGACGTTGCCCGCGCGCTCGCCGATGCCGTTGACCGTGGCGTGGACGAGGTCCGCGCCCGCCGCGACGCTGGCGAGGGCGTTGGTCATCCCCAGACCCAGGTCGTCGTGGGTGTGGGTGCTCACCGGCCCGAGTTCCGCCAGCCGCGAGACGCCGCGGTAGGCCTCCTCGGGGCTGGCGTGCCCGACGGTGTCGGCCCAGCAGACCCGGTCGGCGCCCGCGTCCATCGACGCGGCCATCAGCTCCTCGAGGAAGTCGAGGTCCGCCCGGGAGCCGTCCTCCCCGATGACCTCGACCCAGAGGCCGTGGTCCGTCGCGTACTCGACGAGGTCGGCGGTGTTGGCCACCACCGACTCGCGGTCGGTGCCGACCTTCCCCTCGATGTGCCGGTCGCTCGCCGGCACGACGAGGTGGACGCCGTCCACGTTCACCTCCATCGCGCGGTCGACGTCGACCTGCACGCCCCGGGCGAAACTCGTCACCGTCGCGTCCAGGTCGAGGTCGGTCACCTCCGCGATGGTCGCGCGCTCGTCCGCGCTGGTGCAGGCGCTCCCGGCCTCGATGACCGAGACGCCGACCCTGTCCAGGCGGCGAGCGATGTCTCTCTTCTCCGCTGGCGTCAGCGATACGCCGGGGGCCTGTTCCCCGTCCCGCAACGTGGTGTCGAGAAATTCGACAGCTGTGTGATGTGCCCCCTCAGGGGCGAATAAAGTGATCACCGGTCATCGTACTACCACGTTCGTCCGCAGGGTCTCCCACCTCTTAAATGATGCCCTTCGGACGGCCGACCCCGGACCCGAAGAGGCTTGGCGGCGGCGACCCAACCGCCGTCGACCGGATGGCGCCCGACGACGCGGACCGCGAGCGACGCACTCCACGGGGGACGACGGTGGGCGTCGCTGACCCCTACGAGCACGGCGGTGTCTGTGACTTCTGCACGGGCGAGGGACGGTGCCGGTACGCCCGCGAGCACGCGGGCCACGACCCGCCGTTCGCCGCCGACCGCCGCGCGGACGACTACCGGTGTCCGGCGGCCGACCCGGACGGCGCGTGGGCGTGGCGGGACTGCCCGCACTACCGCTCGACGGCGAGCGACCGGGAGTGCGCGCGCTGTGGCCTCGCGGAGCGCCGCGACGCCCACTCCGACGCTCGACCCCTCCTCGAGGAGCACCACCTCGCCTACCCGGACGAGGCGGCGGGCCACGAGATAACGGTCGTGCTCTGCCGGTGGTGTCACGCGAAGGTCCACGGGTCGTGGGCGAAGATAACCGACGACGTCGGCCCCGACCCGGAGGCGCTGGCCGCCCGCGAGCAGCGACGGAGCGACGAGCGCCGGGAACTCGACTTCTCGACGGCCGCCGAGCGTCGCGACGAGTCGGACGGGCCGTGACCGGGGTTTATCTCCCGGGGACGTGACAACTCGGCCGTGAATCGCCCCGGAATCGCGCTCCTCGGCGCCGTCCTCCTCGTCGCGAGCGCGGCCGTCGCGGCAGCGTTCTGGCCGCCCGGGGACGCCCGAGCGCTGGCGAACCTGGGCCTGCTGGTCGTCGCCGGCGCACTCTTCGTCGTGGGCGGAGCGCGACACACAGTGACCGTCGGCGGCCGGCGCCTCCCCTGGTACGTGTTCGTCGGGGCGGGTCACCTCGTCTTCGGCGCGGGGCTGGTGGCCGCTCAGGCGCCCGCCCTCGGGGAGTCCGCGACGACGGTCGAGCGGATCGGCGCCCTCGCCGCCGTCGTGGGCGGCCTCGTCCTCGCCTTCATCGGCGTCGACTATCTCCGCGGCGGTCGGCACTTCGCCGTCGCCGACGGCGACGACGGGGGGCGGTGACGGCGCCGTCCGACGGGCCAACGACGGGGTTTTTAGTCGCCGCTCGACTACGGACGGGCAATGACCTACATTCCCGTCGTGGACAACCACGGGCAGTTCACCCACCTGGAACGGCGGGCGCTCCGCGACCTCGGCGTCGACACGGAACTGGTCGACAACGAGACGCCGCCGTCGGCGGTGGCGGACGCCGACGGCGTGGTCCTCTCGGGCGGCCCCTCCATCGACGACGTCGGCCGCAGCGCCGACTACCTCGAGATGGACGTGCCGGTGCTGGGCATCTGCCTGGGGATGCAGTTGATGGCCGCCGCCGAGGGAGGTGCGGTCGGGTCCGGCGACTACGGCGGTTACGCGGACGTGACCCTCGAGATTACTGACCCGGACGACCCGCTCGTCGGGTCCCTCGCCCCCGAGACCCGGGTCTGGGCCAGTCACGCCGACGAGGTGACGGACCTGCCGCCGGGGTTCGTGCGGACCGCGCGCTCGGACGTCTGTGACGTCGAGGCGATGAGCGACACGGACCGGGATCACTACGGCGTGCAGTTCCACCCCGAGGTCGCGCACACCGAACGCGGCGAGGAGGTCTTTCGCAACTTCGTCGACGTCTGCAGTCGGTGATACCCGATGTCCGCCACGCAGGGTGACCTCGCGGCCCTCTCGAAGTACATCTTCCGCGCGCCGAAGTGGTACTCGAGCGCCGCCTTCGCCCTCCTGGTCGGTGCCGTCGCCGGCATGGGGGCCTTCGACGCCGGCTATCTGCTTGAGGACGCCTGGCAGGGCATCTTCTTCATCGGCATCCCGACCGTCGTGGCGGGCCTGCTCACCACGCCGGTCGACCGGGCGCTCGGTGGGCAACTGACGTACAACCGCTCGGCGCTGCTCGCGCTGACCTGCGAGGTGGTCGTGGTCGGCATGCTCACCATCGCCGGCACGCTGGCGGTGCTGACCGCTCTCGGCGAACTGTTCGTCTTCGACGTCCTCGTCGGGGCGCTGGCGCTGGTGTTCGCCATCCGCCTGCTGGTGGTGCTCGCCGTCTCGCGCAACTCGTGGTCGGCGGTCGTCCCCGCGAGCATTCAGACGCTGACCGCCGCGGTCCTCCTGTTCGTCTACAGCGGCGCGATGCTCTACCTCGAAGTCGGCGGCCCGCTCCTCCAGGCGCTGTTCTCCCGCCCGGAGCGGGCGCCGCCGGAACTGCTGTACATCACCCCGGACGACTTCGTCCTCCTCGGCGTGATGTCGGTCCTCTACGCCGGCATCGCCTACGGCTTCGTTCGGGTGCTCGACCGCCCGTGGAAGCGAGCGCTCGGCGTCAGTGCCTTCGACTTCCTGCAGGGGTTCGTCGGCCACATCGCCGAGGGCACCGACGAACTCGAGGACTTCTTCGAGCAGATCGGCGAGGAGGCGGTCGTCCCGGTGACGGTCCTCTCGTTCCGGCGGCCCGGCGGCAGCGAGAAGGCCCGTTTCGTCCTGCCGATGATCCACCCCGGCCCGATGGGCGAAATCGGCGGCGGCAACCTCCCCCGGCGGGTGGCGGAGTCGTCCGAGGGGCTGGCGTTCCCGCCACACGCCTGCGCTGGCCACGACTTCAACCTCGTCACCCGGCGGGAGGTCGACACCCTCATCGACGCCGCACGGACCGCCCACGACCGCATCACCTACCACGAGACGGCGACGCCGAGCGTCCGGGCCGTCGAGGGCGACGCCAAGACCCTGGGGCAGGCCGTCGGCGACGACGCGCTCCTCGTCAACACGTTCTCGCCGTCCTGCGCCGACGACGTCGAGTTCGCCGTCGGCCTGGCCGCGCGCGCGGAGGCCCGGACCGAGGGGGTCGAGGACGTCCTCCTCGTGGACGCCCACAACTGCAACGACGGCCTCGACGGCGACGACCTCGGGCACGTCTACCCCGGGAGTCGGCGCTCGTTCGACATGATCCAGGCGGCCAGCGAGGTGGCGAGTCGCCTGGTCGACGCCGAGCAGGCGTCGATGCGACTGGGCGTGGCCTGGGACCAGACGCCGTGGACCGCGGCGGACGGCATCGGGCCGCTCGGCGTCCGCGTCGCCGTCCTCGACGTCGGGGGGCAGACCACGGCGTACGTCCTCGTCGACGGCAACAACATGGAGCCGGGACTGCGGGAGACCATCGTCGGAGCCATCGACGGCGTCGACGAGATGGAGGTGATGACAACCGACACCCACGTGGTGAACACCGTCGAGTCCGTCAACAAGGTCGGCAGCGCAATCCCCCACGAGGACCTCGTCGCGCTGATCCGGCGCCTGGTCGCCGAGGCCGACGACGACCTCGAACCGGTCGTCGGAGGCATGGCGAGCGAGCACACCGAGGTCACCGTCTTCGGCAACGACCGCACCGAGACGCTCGCCAGCCACGCCAACGCCGTCATCTCCATGGGCGGGGCGCTCGCGGCGGCCATAATCGTCGGGACGGTGGCGGTGAGCGCCCTCGTGTTCTTCCTGACCTAGGCGAGGCAGTCGTCGGCGGCCGCGCGCGCGGCGAGTGCGGCGTCGTCGACGACCTGCCGGACGTCGTCCTCGTCGGCGTCGGGCGCTTCGACGTAGACGTCGACCTCGAGGCGGTCGGCCTCGAAGGTGACGCGCACGTCGAGGTCCGTCACCGCGTCGCGGCCGAGTCGGGAGAAGATGACCTCCTGGGCGGCCGTCGCCGCGGCCTCGACGACCGCCGTCTCGTCGACCACGCCCTTACGCGCCGCCGGCGCCCGGTCCCGGCGCACCGGGGCCGCCGATGCCGCCGGCACCGCCGCCGCTCAACATTTCCTGGAGTTCCTGCTGGAGTTCCTCGAACTGGTCCCGGACGCGGTCCTCCTGTTTCTCCAGCGTGTCGGCGCGGAGTTCCAGCGACTCGACCTTCTCCTCGAGGTCCTCCTCGGCCTCGTCGTAGGTCGTCCGCACGAGGAGTTCGCCCACCTCGCGGAACATGGTCGTCTCCTCGTCGACGTTCGCCAGTTCGTCGAGGGCGGCTTCCGCCTCCTCGAGTTGCGTCTCTGTCTGTTGTTTCTGCATCGCGACCTGCTGAGCCCGCTCCTGAAGGTCCTGCAACTGTTCGACCTTCTCCTGGGCCTCCGGCGGAAGGTTACCCTGCATATCCCAGGCGTCGGCGTCCGTGGTGAAAAACCCACGGTCTCCCGCTCGTCAGTTCGAGTCGAGGAAGCGGACGACGGTCTGGAACCGCCGCGCGTACTCGTTCCCTCGAACCGCGTCCTTGGCCGACTCGAGTTCCGCCTTCCGGTCGCTCTCGCGCTCGTCCTCGCCGGCCCGCGCGGAGACCTCGGCCCGCTCGGCGGCCGTCGCCAGCGCCGCACAGGCCGGCGCGAGGACCGCCAGGACGTCAGAGAGCGCGGGCACCTCGGGAACGGTGTCGTAGGCCTCGCTCGCCTGTCCGAGGCGGTCGGCCGCGGTGGCGAAGAACTCGGCCGCGTTCCGCCAGGCGTCGGAGCGGTAGTCGTCGGTGCCCCGCCCGAAGGCGCTCATCCCCGCACCGAACGTCTCGCACGCGTCCGCGGTCGTCCCGTACCCCTCGGTCCGCTCCCGTACCTGGGTCCGCTTCCGCTCGACGACGCGGTCGCCGAGGCCGTCCAGGGCGGACGCCGCCTCGCCGTCGACCGGGGACAGGTCCGCGAGGGCCGCCCGCGCCGTCTCGAGTGCCGCCCGCATCCTCCGGAGGGCGTCGCCGATGCCCAGCGACGTCGGCAGGCGCTCGCGGACGCTGACCGCCCCCGCGTGTGCGTCAGTCAGCGCCCGGTCGGCCGTGGCCGCTCGCTCGAGGAACGTCGCGGCGACGCGCAGGTCCGCGACGGTCCGTCGCTGTGACTCGGTCGCCGCCGCCTCT
The DNA here is from genome assembly GCA_042216525.1 of Halobacteriaceae archaeon. Taxonomy (GTDB): domain Archaea; phylum Halobacteriota; class Halobacteria; order Halobacteriales; family Halobacteriaceae; genus JBDGTT01. The sequence continues at coordinate 139,161 of JBDGTT010000002.1, read as the reverse complement.
GCCTCGTCGAGGGCGGCCCGCGCGTCCTCGACCCGGGAGCGCACCCGCTCGAGGTCCGGGGTGTCCGCCGGCGTGACGTCGAGGACGCCCCCGTCGGTCGTGGCGGTGTAGGCCTCGAGTGCGTCGCCCAGGGCTCCCCTGGCCTCGTCGATCCGGAGGCGTGCGACGTAGTTCTCCTCGGCGGTCGTGGTCGTGGTCGTGGCCTCCGTGGTGGCTGTCGTCGTCTCGGTCGTGCCGGTCGTTGTCGGCGTCGCAGTCGACGTCGTGGTGACCGTCGTCGACTCCGTCGTGGCGGTCGTCTCTCTGGTGGAGGTGGTGGTCCGGGGCTCGGTCTGACCGCCGCCACACCCGGCGGTGACGGCCAGCAGGGCGGCCAAGAACGTTCGGCGCTCCATGCTGACCTATCGACCGGCGAACGGGAAAACTGGTGGTGGTTATTCCCGTCCAGCGCGCCACGCCCGGAAGCAGCCCTCGTCGCAGAAGGCGTGCCACCGGCTCTCGGTCCGGAGGGGCCGCCCCTCGAGGTCGGTCGACCGGACCGCCTCGGCGTAGTAGTGGGGGCGGTCGAGGTCCAGCGTCTCGCCGCAGTGCGCACAGTCCGTCGCGTCGTCGGTCCAGACCGCCCGCTGGCCGGTGCGCTCGATGCGCCAGTCCGCGTCCGCCCCGCCGGGGGGCGTGCGTGAGTTCGACATGGTACTGGATAACACTGTCTGCGGACTTAAGTTCTCGGCCTACTCGTCCGACCGCCGTCCGTCGGCGGTCAGACGCTCGGCGGCCCGGGCGCTCCCTTCGGCCGCCTCGACGAGAGAACACCACGTGTTCACGCCGGCGCGGAGGGCCGTCAGGTCGGCCGCGTCGATCCGAACCGTGACGCTGTCGCCGCCCGACTCGACCGTCGCCCGGGTGCGGTCGCCCTCGATGTCACCTGCTTCGGGGCCGACGGCGGCCGCGACGGTCGCCGCTCGCGAGGCGTCGGCGTAGGTGAAAACGAGCGTCGTCTGGTGGTTGCGACCGGGGCCCACCCTGAGTCACTCGACGTCGACTTCCTTCACGTCACCGGCGCGTTCCTTCAGGAGGACCCGGTGCCCGCAGTAGGGACAGCGCACGCCGCCGTACTCGTCGAGTTCGACGTCGCGCTTGCACCGCGAGCACTTGTAGCTCATTCCTCGCCGTCCTCCCGGAGCGCCGTCCGGATGGATCGTCGCACGGCCCGTCCGCCCGGCGTCTGGGGCCGGTAGGCGCCACCGGCGTAGGTGTACCCGCAGGCGTCACACGTCCAGATGCCGGTCCCCTCCCGGGAGACGGCGTCGGCGCCACACTCCGGACACTCGTGGTCGTCGTGCATGTCGCGCTCGATCTCGGACACCCGGCGCCGCGAGACGCGACCGTACCGGGCGCCGAATCGACCGGCGCTCCCGACTTGCCGGCCGCCCTTGCTTTCGGCCATAGTGTCCGCGAGTACCGCACGCCGGCGGATAAACCCTGCGAGTCACGCCTCCCGCAAGCCAGCGTCCGCGAGCGCCTCGTTGAGGTCTGCGCGAACGCGCTCGCCCCCCTCCCGGTCCCGCGCCGTGGTGACGACGCGGTTCTCCTGGACGCTCGACCCGTCTCGCACGAGGAGGCGGACGTTCCCGTTCGGGTCCGCTCGCGTCGCCTTCGCCCGGACGCCGCCGCGGGCGCCGGACCCGCCCGCCTCGATGGGGCCGGGCACCACCTTCTTGACGTGGGGGTGGGCCGCGACCGTCTGGACGGCGCGCTGGCCGGCCCGGCCGCCGATGAGCGTGGTGTGTCGGCCCCCGAGTTTCTCCGCGGGGGGCGTGTCGACCACCTCCAGCGCCGGGTCGCCCCGCCGCGAGAGGGCCGCCTCGACCGGGTCGCCCTCCGGGAGGCGGTAGACCTCGTGGTGGATGTCGGCCCGGATCGCCCTGGCGAGGCCGTGGTCGCCGGCGACGTAGACCGTCTCGGGGCGCTTGCGCCTGACCTCGTCGGCCACCCGTCCCGCGAAGTTCCGCACCTGCACCTGCGAGCGCTCCGGGTCGTCTTCGGGCGTGGTCGTCACCGTCGTCGTGCCCAGCACCGCGTCCTCGCGGAGCATCGTCACCTCGGCGCGCTCGGGGTCGACGTCGACGACGACGGCGTCGGCGTTGGCGGTGTGACAGACCAGGCAGTAGTCGCCCGGCCTGTCGAGCGGGGACGCACAGCGCCGACACTCCATGGAGGGAGTCGCCGCCCCGGGCGGTTAAGGCCGCTGGTCACAGGGCGAGCGGACTCACCTTGAGGTACTCCCGGCAGAGGACCGTCGCGTAGGACCCCTTCGGCAGGGCAAAGGAGAGCGTCAGCGGGTCCCGCGTCACCGTCGGGTCGACGCGGAGGAGGACGGCCCGCCGGGTCCCCGTCGAGTGGAACTCGCCGGGCAACTCGAAGTCCGCGGGCGCGAGGCCCACCTCGTCGAGGACCGCCCGCTCGACGTCGCCGGGGTCGCCGTCCCCGAGGGTCGTCTCGGTGCCGACCAGCGGCGCGGTCACGAACGCCCGGCCCCGCTCGCAGTGCCGGCGCACCGTCCTCAGGCGGTCCGCGTCGACCCGCTGGGTCCGGTCGGCGTCGGGCACCGCGAGGCCGTCGACCGTCCGGGCGAACGCGACCACGTCGCCGGCGACGGGTTCGGCGAGGGGGAGCCCCCGCTCCATCCGCTCGGAGACCACGCGGTTGAACACGTAGGACTGGGCGGCGTTGACGAACAGTCGCTGGAGGTTCGAGGGGACCCGCTCGAGGGCCGCCCGGTAGCTCTCGCCCGCGGCCAGCGCGTGACACATCGACCGCTCGAAGCGCAGGCCGCCGTGGAACCGCTCCGCCACGTCGCTCCAGTTCCCGTCGCCGTCGAAGGCGTCCTCGGCGGCCCGCCGCGCCGCCCGCGTCTCGGGCGGTTCGTGCTCGCTCGGATCGCCGAGGTACGCCCGGACCGCCCCGCGCCAGTCCTCGCGGACGACGGCGAGTCCGACCGCGTGGGTGACGGGCCGGCGCGACCCGAACCGCTGGTGGCCGAAGTAGTTCGGGACCGCCACCCGGCCGCCACCGAACGTCCGCAGGTCCGCGGTTACCGCGTCGGCGTTCTCGGGGGCCTCGGCGTCCCGGACCCGCACCTCGAAGCGGTTGCCGGCCAGGTCGCCGAACCGGAGGCCGCGGCCGGCCCGCCCCAGGACCTCGACGTCCGCGTCGCCCGGGGCGGGCAGGGCCCCCGGGTCCACGCCGCGGACCGAGAACAGCTGAGTCGTCACGGCGTCCTTGTCCTTGGTCCCGGCCCACGAGACCCGCTCCCGCGAGACGCCCAGGTCGCTCGAGAGCGCCCGCGCGAAGTCGTTGGTGTCCCAGCCCCGCAGCGTGGCCCGGAAGACGACGTGCGGGTAGGCCCCGGGGTCCGCGTCGACCGGCCGCACCTCGAAGTCCTCTATCTCCCACACCCGGAAGTCCTCGGGTCGGTCGCGGAGGCGCCCGCCCGTGCCGTCGGCGTCGCTCGCGTACCACTCCATCCCGACCCGGCGCTCGATGGGGTGCGCGCTGCGCATGCGTCGACGGTCCGTGCCGCCCCGGCATCAACCCCCCGACCCGCGACTCGGGACCCGGCGGCGTGTCAGTCCCGGTCCCGGAGCGCCCGGACGGCCCCGCGGCCGGGGAGCGCGGCCATCGCTCCCGCCGCCGTCGTGGCCGTCGCGCCGACGGCGTTCGCGAACGCGAGCACCTCCGCGGGCGATTCGCCGTCCGCGAGTGCGGCCAGCGCGCCGGCCGTGAAGGCGTCGCCCGCGCCGGTGGGGTCCACGGCGTCGACGTCGTAGCCGGGGTGGGCGACGTCGACGGCCCCCCACGGCGCGGGCTCCGTGCTGTAGAAGCGCGCGCCGTCCGCTCCCCGCGTCAGCAACACCGTGTGCGGGCCGGCCCCGGTGACCGTCCGGACGAGTTCGTCCTCGTCGGCCCCGGCGAAGCCCGCCCGCCGGAGGTCGCCCGCCCCGCCTTTCACCACGTCGACGTGGGGGAGGACGGTCCGGACGCGTCGGGGGAACGTCTCGGCGTCGGCGTAGAGTTCGGGCCGGGCGTTGGCGTCGAACACCGTGGTCGCGCGGCCGTCGGCCCGGTCGAGGACGTCCATCGTCGCCGCCCGCCCGGGGTCGGCCGACAGCATCACCCCGCCGGCGGCGAAGACGAACTCCACCGCGTCCAGCGTCTCGTCGGGCACCCGCCCCGGTTCCATCCGCGCGTCCGCCGTGCCCTCGCGGTAGAAACTGAACTCGGGGTCGCCGCCCTCGTACGCGACGAACGCGAGCGTCGTCTTCGCGTCGGGATCACGTTCGACGAAGCGGTCCGGGACGCCCGCGTCCGCGAGCGTCTCGACGAGGAGGTCGCCGAACGGGTCGGCGCCCACCCGCGTCCAGAACCAGGGGGCCGCTCCGAGGTTGGCGAGGCCGACGGCCACGTTCGCGGGACAGCCACCGGGACGCCGCGCGAACGACTCGACGGCCGCGAGACCCTCGTCGTCGCCGTCCGTCGGGAGGAAGTCGACGAGCGTCTCCCCCGTTATCAGTATCGTCGGCGCCATGGGGGTGCTCGCGACTGCCCGACCAAAAGCGCGCCGGTCCCCGTAAGGTCCATAGGGTCGCGGACCGCGCCTCGGGACGATGACCGCGACACGACCGCCCGCCGCGACGGCCGGGGTGTGCCGGTGACGGTCCCGCTCCAGACCCGCCCGACGTTCTGGCACGTCGGCCACGTCGGCGAGGCGCTGTTCTACTACCTCGCCGCGGTGGCCGTCGCCATCTTCGCGCTCGGCGTCTACGGGCGGGTCCGCCGGTACGCCCGGGGCGCGGCCGACCCGACCGCCCGACTCGACGACGTCGGGCGGCGCGTCCTGCGCGCGGCCCGCCTCCTCGTCACCAACGAGGCACAGCTCGACCGTGATCGGTTCGCCGGCGTGATGCACGCCTTCGTCGTCTGGGGCTTCCTCACGCTGTTCGTCGGGACGACCATCCTCGCGGTCGACATGGACCTCTACCGGCCGCTCGCGGGCACCTCCTTCTTCGTCGGCCGGTTCTACCTCTCCTACTCCCTGGTGATGGACGCCCTCGGCCTCCTGTTCGTCGTCGGCGTGGGGATGGCCCTCTACCGGCGGTACTGGGTGCGCGACGACCGCCTCCACGGCCCCCACACGTCGGTCGAGGACGACCTGTTCGTCTGGACGCTGTTCGTCCTCGGCGTCGGCGGCTACCTGCTGGAGGGAGTGCGCATCCTCGCACAGGGGTTCCCCGCGTACGAGACCGTCTCGGCCGTCGGGTGGACCGTCGCCGTCGGCCTCGCCGGCCTGGGTCTCGACCCGGCGACGGCCGCCGCCGCCTACGCGCCCCTCTGGTGGGCCCACGCGCTCGTCGCGCTGGCCTTCGTCGCCAGCGTCCCCTACGCCAAGCCGTTCCACATGCTCTCCGCGTTCGCGAACGTGGTGACCCGCGACCCGGACGCCGGCCGGTCGCTCCCCGGCGTGCCGGCGGACGCCGCCCCCGAGGACATCGGCCACGGCGGACTCGAGGACTTCTCCTGGAAGCAACTGCTCGACCACGACGCCTGCACGAACTGCGGGCGCTGCTCGTCGGTCTGTCCCGCCAACGCGGCGGGCCGACCGCTCGACCCGCGCGAGGTGATCCTCGACCTGAAGGACTACCGCGAGCGGCGGGACGCGGGCGGGGAGACGGTGCCCGTCGTCGCCGACGGCGGGGAGAGTGTCGTCGCCACCGAGACGCTGTCGTCCTGCGTGGCCTGCATGGCCTGCATGGACGCCTGTCCCGTCGACGTCGAGCACGTCACGCAGTTCACGCAGATGAACCGCCGCCTCGTCGAGGCGGGCGCGATGGAGTCGAACGTCGGCGACGTGCTGATGGACCTCTTCCGGCACGGCAACGCCTTCGGCGAACCCGGGCGCACGCGACCGGCGTGGACCGAGGACCTCGAGTTCGAGGTACCCGACGCCCGCGAGCAGTCGGTGGAGTACCTCTGGTACGTCGGCGACTACCCGAGCTACGACCGGCGCAACCAGCGGATGGCCCGGGCCATCGCCCGCCTGTTCGAGGCCGCCGGCGTCGACTACGGCATCCTCTACGAGGACGAACGGAACGACGGCAACGACGTCCGCCGGGTGGGCGAGGAGGGCCTCTTCGAGATGCTCGCAGAGGAGAACGCCGAGACGTTCGCGGCCTGCGAGTTCGACGCCGTCGTCTGCTCCGACCCGCACGCGTTCAACACGTTCCGAAACGAGTACGACGCCGTCGGCTTCGATCGGCCCGTCTACCACTACACGCAGGTGCTGGCGGACCTCCTCGACGGGGGCCGGTTCGACCTCGGGGGCGAGGAACTCGACGTGACCGTCACCTACCACGACCCCTGTCACCTCGGGCGGTACAACGGCGTGTTCGACCCGCCCCGGCGCGTGGTCGAGGCGACGGGGGCGACCCTCGCGGAGATGCCGCGCAACCGCTCGGACTCGTTCTGCTGTGGCGGCGGCGGAGGCGGCGCCTGGACGGAGTTCGACGACGACCCGAAGCCGAGCGAACAGCGCCTCCGGGAGGCCGTCGAGGACACCGCAGGCGAGGTGGACCGGTTCGTCGTCGCCTGCCCGACGTGCACGACCATGTACGAGGACGGCCGCAAGACCGGCGGCTTCGAGGACGCCCTCGAGGTGACCGACGTCGCCGAACTCCTCTGGGAGGCCGTCGACGCGCGTGACGGGGCCGCCAGGACGGGCGAGGCCGGCGTCAGCGCGGACTGAGCTATCCCTCGTAGGCGGCCAGCCCCGTCAGGTCCTCGCCGAGGACGAGGCTGTGGATGTCGTGGGTCCCCTCGTAGGTGTATACCGTCTCGACGTTCGCGAGGTGGCGCATCGGCGAGTAGTCGGCGGTGATGCCGTTGCCGCCGAGCATCTCGCGTGCGGTGCGGGTCACCTCGCGCGCCATCCGGACGTTGTTGCGCTTGGCCATCGACACCTGCTGGGGCCGCAACTCGCCCCGCTCTTTGAGGGCCGCCAGGCGGACGGCGAGCAACTGGGCCAGCGTGATCTGTGTCGCCATCTCGGCGAGCTTCTCCTGCTGGAGCTGGAACCCGCCGATGGGGCGGCCCCACTGCTCGCGCTCGGTGGCGTACTCGCGGGCGGCCTCGAAGGCGTCGCGGGCCGCGCCGACCGCCCCCCACGCGATGCCATAGCGGGCCTGCGTGAGACAGGAGAGCGGGCCGCGCATCCCCTCGACGCCGGGCAGGACGTTCTCCGCGGGGACGAAGACGTCCTGCAGCCCGATGTCGCCCGTGACGGAGGCTCGCAGCGAGAGCTTCTCCGTTATCTCGTTGGTCGTGACCCCCTCTCGGTCCGTCTCCACGAGGAATCCCCGGACGGTGTCGTACTCGTCGCGCGCTTTCGCCCAGACGAGGGCCACGTCGGCGATGGGCGAGTTCGTTATCCACGTCTTCGACCCGTTCAGGACGTAGCCATCGCCCGGGTAGCCGTCGCTCGCCTCGACGCGCTCGGCCCGCGTCTCCATGCTCCCCGGGTCCGACCCGTGCTCGGGTTCGGTCAGCCCGAAACAGCCCACGGCCTCGCCGGACGCCAGCCTCGGGAGCCACGTCTCGCGCTGGGCCTCGGAGCCGAACGCGTGGATGGGATACATGACGAGTGCGCCCTGGACCGACGCCATCGAGCGCAGGCCGGAGTCACAGGCCTCCAGTTCCTGCATGACGAGTCCGTAGGCCGTCTCGCTCACGCCGGGGAGGCCGTAGCCCTCGAGGTTCGGTCCGTAGAGCCCCAACTCGCCCATCTCCGGGATGGCGTCGACGGGGAACGTGCCCTCGATGAAGTGCTCGGCGATGTCCTCGCGGAGTTCGTTCTCGACGAACTCCCGGGTGGTGTCGCGGATCAGGCGCTCCTCCGGGTCGAAGTCGGCCTCGAGGTCGAGGTAATCGAGCATGCAGGGCCTGCGGACTCGACCGGCTTAACTGGCGTGCTAGTAGAGGGGCAACTCGCCGGTCACCCGGTCGACGACGTCGTCCGCTCCCGGGCCGACGGCGAGGGCGGTCACCGTCCCGGGGTCGAGCTGGGTGTGGCCCGCGTCCCGCACGACGGCGTGGGGGAGCCCCTCCCGCTCGGCCGCGTCCGCAAGCTCGAAGACGGCCGACTCCCCGTCCACCCGGAGGACGACTTTCTTCTGCCCCTCGCCCTTCCACGCCCGCCGGGTCCGCTCGTCGGCGTCCTCGTAGGCGGACAGCGAGGCGTGTGCGACCTGCGCGGCGAGTTTCCCCTCGCCCATCCCGAGGTCCGACCGGGCGACGATGGCCTGCTTCATACGCCCGCCTGACGCCGGACGGCCAAGGCGCTTGCGCCCCGCTCGTCGGGGCGTGCCCCGGAACCGTCGTGTTTTACCCGCGCGGCCTCGATGGCGGGGTATGATACTCTCCGACGCCGACATCCGGGCCCGCCTGGACGACGGTGACCTCGTCGTCGCGCCCCTGGAGGACCCGGAGTTGCAGATCCAGCCGGCGAGCGTCGACCTCCGCCTCGGCCGCGAGTTCCTCGAGTTCGAGCACGCCAACATCCCCTGCATCCACCCGACGAGCGAGCGCGAGGTCGACGAGTACGTCAGCGAGACGGTCATCGACGCCGACGGCGAGTTCATCCTCCACCCGGGCGACTTCGTCCTCGGGACCACCATCGAGCGGGTCGAGATTCCCCCGGACCTCATCGCCCACGTCGAGGGGCGCTCCTCGCTGGGTCGCCTGGCCGTGGTCGTCCACGCCACCGCTGGGCTCTGTGACCCGGGCTACCGCGGACAGATCACGCTCGAACTCTCGAACCTCGGGACGGCGCCCGTGGCGCTCTCTCCGGGGATGCGGGTCTCTCAGCTGACCTTCACCGAACTCTCCACGCCGGCCGAGCGGCCCTACGGCGCGGGCCGGGGCTCGAAGTACCAGGACCAGGCCGGCCCGCAGGCCTCCCGGATCGGCGGCGACCGGGAGTTCGGTGGCGACCAATGAAGTTCGTCGAGGAGGTGGTCGTCGAGGAGTTCCTCCCCGCGTTCCGGTCGATGCTGGCCGCCGACCTGCGGGACCGGGGACTGACCCAGCGAGAGGTGGCCGCCGTCCTCGGCGTCAGCCAGAGCGCCGTCTCGAAGTACGCCCACGGCGACGTGACCGGCAACGAGCGCGTCCGCGAGGACGAGCGCGTCCGCTCGCTCGTCGCGGAGGTGGGCGCGGGACTCGCGTCGGGCGACGTCCGCCCCGTCGCCGCGCTCGTCGAGGCCGAGATACTCGTCCGCCGCCTCGAGGCCCGCGGCGAACTCCTCGCCCGTCTCCACGAGGAGGCCGTCCCCGAACTCGCGGACTACGAGGGCGACTTCCGCGTCCACGACCCGGACAGCGAGGTGCGCAGCAGAGAGCGGGTCCGCTCATCGCTCCGCCGCGCGCTCCGGACCGTCGAGAACACCAGCGGCTTCGCCGGCCTCGTCCCGAACGTGGGGTCGAACGTCGTGGAGTGTCTGCCCGACGCGGCGTCCATCGACGACGTGGCCGGCGTCCCCGGGCGCATCTTCGACGTGAAGGGGCGCGCGACCATCCCCGGCGACCCCGAGTTCGGCGTGTCCGAACACGTGGCCGGCGTCCTCCTCGCCGCCCGCGCGGGCGGGTCGAACGCCCGCGCGGCCCTGAACGTCCGGTACGACGCGGCGCTCCTCGACCGCCTCGAGGCGGCGGGTCACCGCGCCGTCGCGTTCGACGCCGAGGCGGACGTCCACGAGGCCGTCCGGGCGGCCGTGGCCGGCGCACCCGACGCGGACGTCGTCTACCAGACCGGTGGCTTCGGCGTCGAACCCGTCCTCTACGTCCTCGCCGCCGACGCGCCGACGGCCGTCGAGACGGTCCGGCCGCTCACCTGACCGAACTCGTCGGCCCCGCGTCGCGGGTGGTTTATCCGCACTCGCCACGGAGTCTGCGTCGATGACCGACGCGGACGCGCGAGTGCGCGCCTTCTACGGTCGCTACGCGCGCCTCTACGACCTCGTCGCCACCCGGACCCCGGGGGTCGGCGGACTGCGGACCGCCGCCGTCGACGCGCTCTCGCTGTCGCCGGGCGACACCGTCGTCGAGATGGGCTGTGGCACGGGCGCGAACCTGCCGGCGCTCCGGGAGCGGGTCGGCCCGACGGGCCGGGTGCTCGGCGTCGACTTCACGCCCGAGGCGCTGTCGCTCGCCCGCGACCGGACCGCGCGGTGGCCGAACGTCTCGGTGCTCGAGGGCGACGCCGCTAGCCCGCCCGTGTCCGGCCCGGTCGACGCCGTCCTCGCGACGTTCGTCGTCGGCGTCCTCGCGGACCCGCCGAGCGCCGTCCGTGGCTGGCTCGACCTGCTGGCGCCCGACGGTCGGGCGGCCCTCCTCGACGCCGCGTCCTCGCCGTCTCGGGCCGCCGCGCCCCTGAACGTCGCCTTCGGGGCGCTCGTCCGACTGGGGAACCCCGGCGGCCTGCGGTCCGGCGCGTCCCTCGACCGCCTCGACCGGCGCGTGACCGCGGCCCACGACGCGCTCGCGATGGCTGCGACCGACGCCGCGGTCGGTTACCGCGCGCTCGGGTTCGTCCGCCTGACGACCGGGCGGCGCGGCGACGGGTCCGCGTCCGACGGCGCGGACTCGCGCCCGGGGTCCGACTCGGACGCCGACGCCTCGACGGCGCCGAGGTAGGCCTCGATGACCGCGCTCTTCCGGTGGTGGCGGTGGATGTGGCCACGCAGGTGGCCCCGGTGCTCGCAGGCGTGTCCGCAGAGCGGGCACGAACAGTCCTCGCGGTAGTCCCCATCCATGTCCGCACGTAGGCGCTCCGGGGATATAGAGGCGCGCACCGCTCCGGTCACCGAGACTGTCGGCGCGCCCGTCAGTGTCAGCCCCGGCGTCAGTCCCGGTCGGCCGAGACGCCCTCGCGGATGGCGCGCTCGGCCGCCGTCAGCGCCCCCGCGGCGTCGAACTCCGCGACGGCGTCCTCCAGCGTCGCACGGTCGGCGTCGCGCAACTCGCGGGCGTGGGTCGTCGTCCGCGGGAGGGCGCGGACGATGTTGTCAACGACGGGGACGGCCGCCACCTGCGCCGACCGGGAGAGGGGGTTCAGGTCGATCACCACTTCCGTCTTGCCCATCGCGCGGAGGGCCTCGGCCCGGTCGCCGTCTTCGAGGGGGACCACCACGATGTCGGCGTCGTAGATGCCGTCGCGGTCGACGACCGCCCGGTCGTGGGAGAGGCCGGGGATCCGGGCGTCGGCGTCGAGGCCCTTGACCTCCGCGGCGCCGTGCTCGCGGAGGTGGGCCGCGATGGCCTCCATCCGCGCGTCCGTCCGGTGGAACAGGTTGACCTCGAGGTCGGCACCGACCGTCCGGGCGAGTTCGACCACCTCGTCGGGCACCAGCGCGGCGACGTTGCCGTTCACCGAGACGACGGGGTGGTCCGCGAGGAGGAGGTGGGCGGCCGCCGCCCGGGCCGCCCGGTCGGCGCTGGGAATCGTTCGCTCGCCGAGGAGGTAGTCGAAGGCCTCGCCGCGTCCCTCGGCGATGAGCCCCTGCTTGCTCGTCAGTCCGGCCTCGACGCCCGCCTCGATGCGGTGGCGCGTCAGCAGGCTCTGGTAGCGGGGGTGGTCCTCGGGCAGGTCCGCCTCGTCCATGTGGTCCAGGTGGGGGTCGGCGTGGAAAAACCCGTCTATGCGCCGCCGGTCACTCGACGGTGGCTCCCGAGGGGTGCGTGCGCGTCACCGTCGGGTCGTAGCCGGCGTCCGAGAGGCCCGTGCCGACGGCGAAGACGGTCCGTCCGAGCATCACCATCGACCCGTCGCCGCCCGCCTCGCGGACGGCCTCGACGGCCGCGGCGACGTCGTCGGTCACCAGGCCGGCGTCGGCGGCGAACGTCCGCGCGGCAGCGAGGAGTCGCGGGAGCGTCGGACGGTCGAGCAGGCGCTCCAGGGCCGCCTCGCCAGCGCGAGTCAGCCGTTCGGTGTCGCCGCCGATGACCTCGGCCGTCGACAGTTCGCCGAAGGTCACGTACTCGACCCGGGTGCCCGCCGGCACGGGCACCCCGTCGAGGCGGCCGTGCGGTGGCGCCCCGGGTTCGAGACGGACGGGGACGCCCCCCCGGGCCTGTGCCACCACGTCGCCCAGGCCGGTTCCGGCCTGCACTTCCGCGACGTGGGCCACCCGGACGAGTTCGTTCTCCGAGCGCCCGGCGTCGACGGCGGCGTTGGCCGCGAGTGCGGTGCCCAGCGCGGCCGCCCCCGAGACGCCGAACCCCGCTCCCGGGGGCAGCGACGTCTCGCAGTCCACCCGCGCCGTGACCCCCATCGCCGCGAGGACGGCACCGACCGGTGTGAGGTCGACGGCCTCGCCGTTCAGCGTCACCCGCGTCTCGTCGGCCGGTCGGACCGTGGCCTCGACGCCGTCCGCGAGCGTCAGCCCCGCCCCTCGCGACCCGGTCGTGGCCGGGTCGTCGGTGCGGTGGGTGCTGAAGAACGCCGTGACGTGTCCCGGCACGAAGGCCCGCGCCTCGTCGCTCATCGCCCGGAAGTTGCCCCGCCGGTGCCTAACGCCTTCGGATTGGCGGCCGCCCGGTTCTCCCTCGCCACGCCGGCCTGTCGGGTCGGAGAAGGGGCTGCGTAACTATATCCCGCCGGCTCGACCACAGGGACGTCATGTCACGAGACTGTACGGAATCCCGGCGTCGCGTCGGCCGACGGTCCGCCCTTCGGGGGCTGGTCGCCGGCGCGGGCGCCGTCACGCTGGCGGGGCGGGTAGCCGCGGGACCGGGCCGTCGCGCTCGGTCGGCCAGGTGCGACCTGGTCGTCCCGGACGACCACGCGACGATACAGGGCGCCGTCGACGCCGCTGCCGCGGGCGACGTCGTCTGCGTCCGCGACGGGACCTACGCGGAACAGGTCGTCGTCTCGGAGTCGCTGGCCCTCCGGAGCGCGCGAGGCGCGTCCCCCCGAATCGTGCCGCCGGACGACCCGGTGGCGTTCACCATCGCGGAGAGCGGTCCGGCGTGGGAGCCGATGGTCTTCGCCTACGGGGGCACCGAGTCGGAGGGACACGTCTCCGGGACCGGGACCGTGACCGTGTCGCTGTCTGGGTTCACCCTCGACGGACAGGGCGAGCAACCCGACGCCCCGCGGAAGCCGGCGGTCCTCTACCGGAACGCCTCGGGGACCGTCTCGAACAACACGGTTCGGAACGTCGGCGTCGGCGGGAAGGCCACCTTCGGCGTCCTCGCCTACGGCGACTCGGACGTCGTCGTCCTGGACAACCACGTCAGCGACTACGAGCGCGGCGGCATCGGCGCGAACGGCGACGGCGGCGCCCACCCGTCGCCGAGGGTGCGCGTCCGGAACAACGTGGTCACCGGAAGCACCGGCCTCGGCGAAGCGTGGGGGCCGAACGGGATCCAGGTCGGGTTCGGCGCCAGCGGGGACGTCCGCGGGAACGTGGTCCGCGACAACCGGTACAGCGCCGACACGCCCGTCGCCGCGGGCATTCTCGTCTTCGAGAGCGACGGCGTCCGCGTCCAGCGGAACCGGGTGATGAACGCCGACGTGGCGCTCTCCTGCGGGTCGTGGGGCTGGTTCCGCGCGACGGCCGACCACAACCAGTTCACCGGGAACGAGGTCACCGACGCGGTCTACGGGGTGCTCCTCCGGGCGCGCGCGGACCCGTACGGCGGCGTCCTCACCCAGACCAGCCCGGCCGTGGACAACACCCACGTCGTGGGCAACGCGCTCGTCGACGACGAGACGACCGCGGATCCGGAGGGACTCGTCGGCGTCGCCGTCCGGGCCGACGACGTGGTCGACAACGAGTTCGTCCCGAGCGCCGCGAACAACAAGGTGGTCCGGAACGCGATTCGCGGGTTCGAGACGGCCGTCGACGACGGGGGCACCGCGACGAAGGTGCGGCCCTTCACGCCGTAAGGCGGTCGCGCCGCTACGGCGACAGGCGTTGCTGGTCCGGCGAGACCTGGCGGTCTCGCTGGCTCGCCAGGTCCTCGCCCTACGGGCTCAGACGCTGGCGATCTCGCGGGAACCGGGCGAGACTCGCTCCGCTCGCCTCGCTGGCTCCCCCTCGACAGGGACGCCGTCGCCTCACGGCGACAGGCGTTGCTGGTCCGGCGAGACCTGGCGGTCTCGCTGGCTCGCCAG
>JBDGTT010000002.1:0-124831 GCA_042216525.1 Halobacteriaceae archaeon | reverse complement strand
CCTCGCTGGCTCCCCCTCGACAGGGACGCCGTCGCCTCACGGCGACAGGCGTTGCCTGTCTCGCGGGAACAGGACCGCTTCGCGGATGTTCTCCAGGTCCAGCATCGTCATCACGAGGCGCTCGACGCCGTAGGCCCACCCGGCGTGCGGGGGCATCCCGTACTTGAACATCTTCGTGTAGTACTCGAACTGGTCGGGGTCGAGGCCCTGCTGTTCGAAGCCGGCGACGAGTTCGTCGTAGCGGTGTTCGCGCTGGCCGCCCGAGACGAGTTCCATCCGGGGGTGCATCAGGTCGAAGCCCTTCGAGAGTTCCGGGTCGTCGTCGTAGTCCTGGATGTAGAACGGCTTGATCTCCGAGGGCCAGTCGGTGACGAAGTAGTGCCCGCCGACGTCGTCGCCGAGGGCGCGCTCGGCTTCGGTGGTCAGGTCGTCTCCCCAGAGGAGTTGCTCGTCGAGTTCGCCCGTGGCGTTGACCCGCTCGATGGCCTCGCCGTAGGTCAGGCGCGGGAACGCTTCGTCGGGCACTGGGAACTCCTCGTAGCCCAGCAACTCGAGCTGCTCGCCGCAGTTCTCGGCGACGCCCTCGTAGGCGGCCTTCAGCGTGCCCTCGCAGACGTCCATGGCCTCCTCGTGGTCGATGAACGCCGACTCGAAGTCGATCATCGTCGCCTCGTTGAGGTGCCGGGGCGTGTTGTGCTCCTCCGCGCGGAAGATGGGCCCGATCTCGAAGACCCGCTCCAGGCCGGAGCCGACCATCAACTGCTTGAACAGCTGTGGCGACTGGTTCATGAACGCCTCGCGCCCGAAGTAGGTGATGGGGAACAGTTCGGTCCCGCCCTCCGTCCCGGTGGCGACGATCTTCGGCGTGTTGATCTCGGTGGAGCCGACCGACCGGAAGAACTCGCGGACCGACCGGAGGATCTCGGCGCGGATCTCGAAGACGGCCTTGACCTCGGGCTTGCGGAGGTCGAGCGTGCGGTTGTTCAGCCTCGTCGGGAGTTCGGCGTCGACCTTCCCCGAGGGGTCGAGCGGGAGTTCGGGGTCCGCCGGGGCGAGGACGTCCACGCTCTCCGGGACGACTTCGACTCCGGTCGGCGCGCGGTCCTCGGACTCGACGTCGCCCGTGACGCTGACGACGCTCTCGCGGTGGACGTCCAGCGCCGTCTCGACGAGGTCCTCGTCGAGGTCGTCCTTCTCGAACTTGACCTGTATCTTCCCGGTCTTGTCTCGCAGGATGAGGAACGCGATGCCGCCGAGGTCGCGGATCTCGTGGACCCACCCGGCGACCGTGACGTGGTCACCCGGCTCCGCGTCCGCGGCGTAGGTGCGGTCTCGCATGGACGCTCCTTCTGTGGGCGTCCGGTAAAACCCTCCGAAACGCCCCGCCGTCACCGCGTCAGGGCTTCGTCTGCGTGGGCGTCGCGCGCGCCGCGGACGGTCTCCCGGACCGCCTCGACGCCCTCGTCGTGGAGGAGGTCGCCCACGACCACCACGTCCGCGACGGCCCCCATCTCGTAGGCGGTGTCGTAGTCGTGGACCCCGCCGCCGTAGAACAGCGTCGCGGTGTCGAGGGCGTCGCGGGCGGCCCGCACGACGTCCGGGTCGCCGAGCGTCCCCGAGTACTCGACGTAGACGATGGACTGCTTGAACAGTTTCTCGGCCACCGTCGCGTAGGCGGCGACGTCTTCGGCCGTCTGGTCGCAGTTCGCGTCCGTGTAGTCGGCCACGCTGGCCTCCTCGTTGAGGACGACGTAGGCCTCTGTCCACGTGCGGTCCCAGTCCACGTCCTCGAGGCGGGCCCACTCCTTGTGGGCGCCGGTCACCCAGAACGGGTCGCCAGCGTTGAGCACCGTCGGGACGAGATAGCCCTCGAGCGCGGAGTCCTCGATGACGACGGCGGGGTTCGAGGGCTCCTGGTAGAGGGGCACGTCCTGTGCCTTGCAGGCGTCCACGACGCGTTGCATCTTCTCCCTGGTCATCCCGGTCGTGCCGCCGATCTCGATGGCGTCGGTGCCCGTCCGGGCGACGTCCTCGAAGGTCTCCCCCGGCGCCAGCTCCTTGTCGGGGTCGATCTTCAGGACGTGGTCCCACTCCGCCCACGGGGCAGTCATACCCCCAGATTCTAAACGTCGCGCAAAAACCCTGTCGATGAGTCTATCCGTGGATGCCCATCGCCTCGATCTGCTCCTGATAGCGGTTCCGGATGGTGACCTCGGTGACCTGCGCGACGTCGGCGACCTCGCGCTGGGTCTTCTTCTCGTTGCAGAGCAGGGAGGCGGCGTAGATGGCCGCGGCGGCGTAGCCGGTCGGGGACTTGCCCGAGAGCAGGCCCTGTTCGGCGGTGGTCTCGATGATCTCGTTGGCCTTGGCCTGGACCTCCTCGGAGAGGTCGAGTTCGGAGCAGAACCGGGGGACGTACTTCTTCGGGTCGACGGGCTTCATCTCGAGGCCGAGTTCCTGCGAGATGTAGCGATAGGTCCGGCCGATCTCCTTGCGCTCGACGCGGGAGACCTCCGAGATCTCCTCCAGCGAGCGCGGGATGCCCTCCTTCCGGCAGGCGGCGTACAGCGCGGAGGTCGCGACGCCCTCGATGGAGCGCCCGCGGATGAGGTCCTCCTTGAGCGCCCGCCGGTAGATGACGGAGGCGACCTCCCGGACGGAGCGGGGGACGCCGAGCGCACTCGCCATGCGGTCGATCTCCGAGAGCGCGAACTGCAGGTTTCGCTCTCCCGCGTCCTTCGTCCGGATGCGCTCCTGCCACTTCCGGAGGCGATGCATCTGCGAGCGCTTCTTCGAGGAGATGGAGCGTCCGTAGGCGTCTTTGTCCTTCCAGTCGATGGTCGTCGTCAGCCCCTTGTCGTGCATCGTCTGGGTCGTCGGGGCGCCGACCCGCGATTTCTCCTGTCGCTCCTGGTGGTTGAACGCGCGCCACTCCGGCCCGGGGTCTATCTGCTCGTCGTCCACGACCAGCCCACAGTCGTCACACACCAGCTCCGCGCGGTCGGTACTTTTCACGAGATTGTCGGACCCACACTCGGGACACGTCCGGACACCCTCGGACTCATCCTCCCCGCTCTCCCGTTCGCGCCCGCGCTCTTGCTCCCGCTGGCGAGTGGACCGTGTCATCGTACTTTTATAGGTGAAACGCGCAAAAACTTAAAGTCTGCGCCGATTCTGACGCCCGGTGGCGAACATAATTCGGCAGGGAACCGTGTTCACGCCTGTCGGTTTCGCGGGGCGGGAGCGCCATTACGTTTGGTGAATCAACGCGGATTTAACCGTGTGGGAACGACTGTTGGTCGATGCCGGTCATCGAGTGCGACGTGGCTGCGGCCCGTGACCGCCTGGTCGAGGCGGGGGCCACCGTCGAGGCGGGCAACACCGACCACGAACTG
Source organism: Halobacteriaceae archaeon (assembly GCA_042216525.1). Classification (GTDB taxonomy): domain Archaea; phylum Halobacteriota; class Halobacteria; order Halobacteriales; family Halobacteriaceae; genus JBDGTT01. The sequence continues at coordinate 121,436 of JBDGTT010000002.1, read as the reverse complement.
TGGCGCGCCCGCCTCGGCGAGGCGACGGCCGTCGCCTACCCCGGGAAGGTCGTCGTGCAGGGCGCCCGTCCGACGGACGTGACGGCCGTCCTCGCGGACGGGAGCGGCCGCGTCCACGTCTACTTCGACGGAGCGAGTCGGGGCAACCCCGGGCCGTCGGCCGTCGGGTGGGTCCTCGTGAACGGCGACGGCATCGTCGACGAGGGCGGCGAGCGCATCGGCCGGGCGACGAACAACCAGGCCGAGTACCGCGGCCTCGTCCGGGCGCTGGAGGTCGCCGCGGCGCACGGGTTCGACGCGGTCGAGGTCAGGAGCGACTCCGAACTCGTGGTCAAGCAGGTCCGGGGCGCCTGGCGGACGAACGATCCGGCGTTGCGCGACCTGCGGGTCCGGGCCCGCGAACTCCTCGACGAGTTCGACGAGTGGTCCATCACGCACGTACCGAGAGCGGTAAACGAACGCGCGGACGAACTCGCGAACGAGGCGCTAGACGATGACTGAGGAACTGCCCGAGGAGACGGTCGACGAGGCCGAACGGCTGTCGCGTCTCGCCAGGCGCGCGGTCGACGAGAGCGAGGCGGCGGCCTACCGGGAGCGACGGGCGGAACTGCTTGACGCCCACGACTTCGTCGCCCGGGTCCGCCGGGCGGGCGAGGACGAGACGCTCGTCTGTCACCCCGCCGAGTGGGTCGAGGACGGCACCGTCCGCACGGACCGCATCGAGGACACGGACCGCGCCGTCGAGGTCCCCCTCACGGGCGCGGGCGACCCCGACGACTGGGCGGCCGTCGACGAGCGTAACCGCGAGATAGCGGCGCAGGTTCGCGCCGAACACGGCGACGTCCACGGCGACACGGCCGCGGCCCTCGCGGACTTCATGAGCAACCACTACGCGAAGCCGATTCCCTCGGCGTCGGCCGAGGAACTCGAGGAGTTCCGCACCGAGTACTTCCCGCGGAACGCGTGGCCGTCCGACGAACAGCAGTCCGCCCTCGACCGCTCGCTCCGGCGATGCTTCGAGGCCGCCGGCGTCACTCCGCCGCGCTGACGAGGTCGCCTGCCCGGTCGGCCCGGTCGGCGCCGGTGACGTACTTGTCGAGGAGCCACGACAGGTGGTCCTCGACGGCGGCGAGGCCGGCCCCGGTCAGGTCGTACTCGTTGGTCCGCTTGTCCCGTTCGCTCTTCTCGACGAGCCCCTTCTCGACGAGGTCGTCGAGGTTCGGATAGAGGCGGCCGTGGTTGACCTCCTCGCCGTAGTAGGCCTCGAGTTCGCGCTTGATGGCGAGCCCGTACATCGGCTGGCTCGCCAGCACGGTCAAAATGTTCTGCTGGAACGCGGTCAACTGACGGACCTCGACGTCCGCAACCGTCTTTCCCCCTGGCATGCGTACGGAAGTGTCATTCGGATGCATAAACACGTTTCGGACGACTCCGAGCGCGCCGAAACCAACCCGAAAGCCATTTGCTGGCGCCCCGGCGAACCGGGAGTATGGCGAATCTCTGGGAGGACCTCGAGACGGGACCGAACCCGCCGGAGGTCATCAACGTCGTCGTGGAGTGCCTGAAGGGCGAGCGCAACAAGTACGAGTACGACAAGGACATCCCCGGCGTCGTCCTCGACCGCGTCCTGCACAGCAACGTCCACTACCCCAGCGACTACGGGTTCATCCCCCGGTCGTACTACGACGACGAGGACCCCTTCGACGCCCTGGTTCTCGTGAAGGACCAGACGTTCCCCGGTTGCGTCATCGAGGCTCGCCCCGTCGCCCTGATGCGGATGGACGACGACGGCGAACAGGACGACAAGGTCATCGCGGTGCCCACCGAGGACCCGCGCTACGACCACGTTCGGGACGTCGACGACCTGACCCAGCAGACCCGCGATGAGATAGACGAGTTCTTCGCGACGTACAAGAACTTAGAGGAGGGCAAGGAAGTCGAGACGCTCGGTTGGGAGGACCGCGAGGCCGCCCACGAGGCCATCGAACACGCCCAGGACCTCTACGCCGCCGAGTTCGAGTGACGGCGCCGGGAGTCGACGGCTGACCACCTGCCGCCCGTCACCGGTTCGGGCAGTGCGTGGACAGGCCGAGGGATACTTGTACGCCATGGCAGTAAGGCGTCCATGGGACTGTTCGACCGGTTACGCGGCGGGGTCGGTGACCGCGTCGCGTTCTTCGGCATCGACGGCGTGCCGTTCAGCCTCGTCGAGAACCACCCGGAGACGTTCCCGAACCTCCACGAGATGATGGACGCCGGCGACGGCGACGCCATCGACAGCATCGTCCCCCCGGAGTCGAGCGCCTGCTGGCCGTCGCTGACGACCGGCGTCAACCCGGGCGAGACGGGCGTCTACGGCTTCCAGGACCGCGAGGTCGGCTCCTACGAGACCTACGTCCCGATGGGCCGCGACGTCCAGGCGACCCGCGTCTGGGACCGCGTCGAGAGCGCCGACCGCCGGGCGACGGTGCTGAACGTCCCGGTGACGTTCCCCCCACAGCGAAACGTCCAGCGGATGGTCTCCGGCTTCCTCTCCCCGAGCGTCGAGAAGGCGGCCTACCCCGACGAACTGCGGGACTACCTCCAGTCCATCGACTACCGCATCGACGTCGACGCCAAACTCGGACACGACCCCGACAAGTCGGCCTTCATCGAGGACGCCCACGCCACCCTCGACGCCCGCTACGAGGCGTTCGACCACTACGTCGAGGCCGACGACTGGGACCTCCTCTTCGGCGTGTTCATGACGACCGACCGGGTCAACCACTTCCTCTTCGAGGACTACGAGCGCGACGGCGAGTACCGCGAGGAGTTCCTCGAGTTCTACGCCGCGGTGGACCGCTACCTGGGCGACCTCCGCGCCTCGCTGGCCGACGACGTGACGATGGTCGTGGCCAGCGACCACGGGTTCACCACGCTCGACCACGAGGTCCACCTGAACGCGTGGCTCCGCGAGCGGGGGTGGCTGGACTTCGAGGACCGGTACACCTTCGACGTGAACGCGTGGCTGGCGGCGACCGGCCGCCTCGCCTACGCCGACGGCGACCCCGCCGGCCCCGCGGACCTGGCGGCGGACACCGACGTCTACGCCGTCGCGGACGACGACGCGGTCGGTCGGTTCAAGGTCCACCTCGACGGCCGCGACTCCGAGGGCACCGTCTCCGAGGACGACTACGAGGCGGTCGTCGACGACCTCGCGGCGGCCCTCCGCGAGGTGACCGGGCCGAACGGGGAACCGGTCGCGGAGCGCGTGGTCGTCGCCGGCCGTAACGACGGGCCGGGCGTCGAGTCGCCCGACCTGCAGATTCCGCGCGGCGAGGAGGCGGACGTCGTCGTCCACCCCACGCGCTGGTTCGACGTCGACACGTCCTTCGGCGGTGCGGCCGAGACGCCGGCCGACGCCTTCTCCGCCGCGGGCCCGTCCACCCTCGACCACGTGAGCGCCAATACCCGAGCCTACTCGTTCATCCCGGGCCGGTTCTACCTCAACCTCGAGGGCCGAGAGCCGCGCGGGACGGTCCCCGAGGACCGGTACCGGGAGGTCCGCGCGGACCTCAAGGCCGACCTCGAGGCGCTGACCGGTCCCGACGGCCGCTCCGTCGTCGACCGCGTCGTCGAGACCGAGCAGGCCTTCGAGGGCGACCACGACGACATCGCACCCGACCTCGTCGCCATCCCCAACGACGGCTTCGACCTGAAGTCGGGGTTCTCGGACGGTGGCGAGGTGTTCACGACGGGTCCGCGCAACGGGATGCACACGTTCCGGAACGCCACGCTCGTCGTCGACGACCCGAGCGTCCGCGTCGACGGCGACGTCAACCTCTTCGACGTAGCGCCGACGCTCCTGAACCTCCTCGACGTCGACTTCCAGGCGGCCGACTTCGACGGCCGCAGCCTCGTCAAGGGCTAGAACAGGTCGTCTATCTCTTCTGTCTCGAACGCCGTCGCCGGGTCTACGCCCTCCTCGTCGGCCGCGGCGGCGGCCTCTCGGGCCCGGTCGACGAACGCGGCCACCCGCTCCGAGCGCTCGATGCCCCCGAGGAGGACGAGCGCCGCGACGTGGTCGCTCTCGACCGGGTAGTCACCGCCCCGGACCTGCATGCTGCCGGTCTCGTCCTCGACCCAACGCCGGGCGCGCTCGACGCCCTTCCGCGGGACGCGCTCCGGCCGCCCGGCCACCACGACCAGTCCGCTCTCCGCCTGCGTCGCGCCGGGGAGGCTCATCCCCGTTCGGATCGCGCGACGCACCACGCTGGTCACGACGTTCACGTTCTCGCCGGCGTCCTCGCTGGCCACCGCGGAGGCGTAGCCGACGGCGGCGATGCCTCCGGCCCGCAGGGTGTTGATGACCTCCGAGGTGTCGACGACGCTCTCGCCGACGGCGCCGTCCGAATCGACCTCGCCCGCTGCGAGGAGCAACCCGACGCGACGGGCGATCTCCCCGTTGATGGACGCGAACCCCTCCTCGACGCTCTCCCCGGACGTCCGGAAGGCGTCGTTGTCGACGAGGACGGTCGCGTCGGCCTCCCGGGTCACGGTCTTGAGCGACCGGCCGGCGTTGACCTGGTACATCGCGCCCTCGTCCCGCCCGGGGAGGATCCCGAGGACGTAGACCGGGATGTCGTAGACCTCCCGGAGGGCCCGGCAGATGACCGGTGCGCCGCCGGACCCCGTCCCGCCGCCGAGTCCGGCGACGACGAGTATCGCCTCCGTCTCCGCGGTCACGATGCCGTCGAGGGCGTCCAGCACCTCGGCCCGGTCCTCCCGCAGCACCTCGGCGCCGAGTTCGTTGTCGCCGCCGACGCCGTGTCCGTTCACTCGCGACTGGCCCACGAGGAGGGTTCGGAGGGGGAGCGGCTCCAGGTCGGCCTGGGCGGTGTTGACCGCCACCGCCCCGACCACCGTGTCGGGACCGAACCGGCCGTCCTGTTCGACGATGGCCCGCGTGAGCTTGCCACCGGCCTGACCAACGCCGACGAGGGCGGCACGCATACGCGAGTTGTTCTGGCGTGGACCTATCAACGTTGTTGCTCGGATTTATGACTCATCGGGCGACCAGCCGCCTCCATGGACGACGAGTCCGTCGACGAGCGACTCCGCGCGGTGGAACGCACGCTGACCGACGGTCGCCCCGTCGCCGACCTGGCCGACGAGGCGGCCCTCCAGGACCGCCTCGACGCGATGGCGGACCGACTCGACGCCGTGGAAGCCGCGGTCGACGACCTCGAGGGCGCGACGCAGGCGCTCCGGGGGTACGTGGGCAACGTTCGGGCCGTCAATCGCGACGTCGAGCGCCGCGCGGACGCCGCGTTCGCGGCCGCGGGTGCGGACCGCAGGCGCGACGCCCACGCGACGGGGGCGACCACCCCCGCCTCGGACGACGGCGGCCCGGTCGACGCGGGTCGGGACGGCGACGGCCGGGACTTCCCCCCCGAGGCGGGCGCCGGAGACGCCCACGCGGGTCGGGCCACGCGCGACCCTGGCCGGGCGAGCGACCGGCGCGACGCTCCGGCCCGCACCGAGGGGAGCGACTCCGGCCCGTGGCCGTCCGCGGGGGCGCCCTCGCCTGGCGCGGCCGCAGACGCGGACGGTGGCGCGGCCGGCTATCCGAACCCCGTCCCGGACCCGCCCGCCCGCGAGACGCGGTCGCTGCGGGAGCGCGTCGCGGACTGGCTGTGACGGTCCGCGTCGTCCTGACTGTCGTGTTCGCCCTCGCGCTCGTGGGCGCGGCCCTCCCCGCCGTCCAGGACGCCCGCCACGACGCCGCCGCCCGGGCCGGCGACCGGCAGGTCGACGCACTCGAGGACGCGGTCGGCGGCCTCGTCCGATCGTCGGACGCCGTCGGGCCCGGCCTGCCCGCGGCGACCAGGCGTGTCCGCCTGCGCGTTCCCGCACGCGACGCCGGATCGGTCGGGGTCGCCGCCGTCTCCGTCGGCGGTCTCCCGAACGACACGGCCCCCGGCGACGGGCCGCGCCGCGACGTGGTGGCAGTCCGCGTCAGGGGCCGTCCCGTCCGGGTGGTCCACGTCGACGCGGACCTCCGCATGGGCGACGTCGACGCCCCGGACGCCCGGCCGCTGGTCTGCCGGGCGGACTGCGCGGTGACCCTGCGGTACGTCCGCGGGCCGGACCACCGGGTAGTGGTCGTCGAGCGCGGCCGCGGGTTCAAGTACGAACGGGCGGCCACCCCGTCGCGTGTTCGACGCGCTCCCATCGCTCCGTGACGGGTCGGCCGACGGCGACTGCGACTGCTCGGTCGAGTCCGCGGCCAGCGGAGTGGTACTGACCGCCGACGACTGCGACGGCGGGGGCGACCTGGCCGCGTCCCCCGCCTGTCGGGCGACCGCCGTCGAGGCCCTCGGGGACCACGGCGGCGACGCCGTCCGCACGACCGACGCCGGGACGGCGCGACGCTACCGGGACCGATCGGTGGCGCTGCTGGCCGCCGCGGGGCGGTTCGCGGTCCGGGTGGCTCCACACGACGACGCGCTCGCCGCTCGCGCACGTCGCGACCCCCTGGGCGCCGCTCGCGCCGCCACCGGGCGAGCGGGGCGGGTCGCGGACGTGGTCGCGGAGACGGGGCTGGCCGAGGTGGCGGCCGCCGCGGACGGCTACGACGACGCCTTCCGTGCCTTCGTCGGCCCGACAGCCGGCGCCGCCGGCGTCGACCCGGCGCCGCCACCCGGGGCGTCGCTCGAGGCGACGCGGACGCTCGCCGCCGGCGCGACGGCGCGGGTGTACGCGGGCGACCAGGAACTCAGGACCTACCACCTCGAACCGGTCGAGGCCGGCTTCGACGACCGGACGCGCGCCACGCTGGCGGCGGCGAGGGATCGACTCGCGGCGGGTGCGACGGACCCGCACCGCGCGGTGACTGCCGTCGCCGACGCCGCCGCGGATCCGGTGGCCGACCTCGTGGACGTCCTCGAGAAACACACCCGGGGCTACGGCGTCCTCGAGGACTTCTTCTCCGACGACGCGGTCTCGGACGTGTTCGTCACGGCGCCGGTCGACGCCACGAACTGCCGGGTCGTCGCGGACGGCGAGACGATGCGAACGAACGTCCGCCTCACGCCGACGGGCGCGCGGACCCTCGCTTCGCGGCTGCGGCGCGAGAGCGGGCGGTCCTTCTCCCCCGCGAGCCCCGCCATCGACGCCCTCGCCCGGGACGTCGGGACCGCAGACCGGGTGCGCGCGGCCGGCGTCACCGACCCCGTGAGCGACGGCGCGGGGTTCGCGTTCCGGGCCCACGGCCGGCAGACGTGGACGCTCCCGGCGCTGGTCAAGAACGGGACCGTTCCGGCGTCGGCAGCGGCCCTCCTCTCGGTCGCGGTCGAGCGCGGCGCCGCCGTCCTCCTGGCTGGTGCCCGCGGTGCCGGCAAGACGACGGCCCTCGGTACGCTCCTCTGGGAACTGCCGGCCGCGACTCGTGTCGTCTGCATCGAGGACACCGCGGAACTCCCGGTGGCGCCGCTCCAGGAGCGGGGCCGGGACGTCCAGCGGCTTCGGACCGAGGTCGGCGACCGCCGCGGACTCTCCCCGACGGACGCGCTCCGGACCGCCCTCCGCCTCGGGAACGGTGCCCTCGTCGTCGGGGAGGTTCGGGGCGAGGAGGCGGCCGCGCTGTACGAGGCCATGCGCGTCGGGGCGAACGACGGCGCCGTCCTCGGCACCGTCCACGGCGACGGCGCCGACACGGTCCGGGAGCGCGTCGTCTCGGACCTCGGCGTCCCCCAGACGGCGTTCGCCGCGACGGACCTCGTGGTCACCGTGGCGGCTCGCGAGACGCCCCGGGGCACCGACCGGGGCCTCGCCGCCGTCGCCGAACCGGACGGTGACGGGTTCGCCAGACTGTTCGAACCGGGAGCGGACGGTGCCGTGGCGACCGGCCGCCTCGAGCGCGGCAACAGTCGCGTCGTCGCCGACCTCTCCCGCCCGGGCGAGTCCTACCGCGACGTCCTCGACGCCCTCGAGGACCGCAGCGACGTCCTCGAGTCGCTCGCGTCGGCGGGGCGAACAGGGCCAGACGACGTCGTCGACGCACACGCCGCGCGGCGGGGTGGGGCGTGAGCGCCGTCCGGTCCCTCACGGCTGCGGTCGCCGCGTGGGTCCCGTCGCCGTCGCGTTCTCTGGACCGCTCGCTGGGGACCCTCGGCGTCGACCGGTCCGCCGAGGCCGTCGTCGCCCTCGGCTACGGCCTCGCGGTCGTCGGACTCCTCGGCGGCGCGGTCGCGGCCCTGGTCACGGGGTCGCCCCTCCCGGGGTTCGTCGGCGCCGGCGCCGGCGCAATCGGCGGGTACGCAGTCCTCTGGTTTCCCCGGTGGCTGGCGACGGTCCGCCGGGCCCGCGCGCTGGGCAGTGCCCCCGAACTCCTCGCGCTGGCGGTCCTCCGGGTGCACCTCGAGCCGACGCTGGAGGGGGCCGCCGCGTTCGCCGCCGACCACGGGCACGGCCCGCTGGCCGACGGCCTGGCGCGCTCCGTCCGCCGTGCGCGCGGGACGCCGGACGCCGGGTGGACGGCCTTCGCGGACCGGTGGGGGGACTGGGGACCGGCCATCCACCGGGCTGTCGGGCTGCTCGACGCGGCGGTTGCGGCTCCCTCGGCCGACCGTGGCCGGTTCCTCGACAGGGCGCTCGACGCCGTCCTCGACGGCGTCCGCGACCGGACGGCGAGGTACGCCGCCGCCATCCGCGGTCCTGTCGGCGCGCTCTACGCGTTCGGCGTCGTCCTCCCCCTCGCACTGGTCGGGGCGCTGCCCGCCGTCCGGACCGCCGGCGTGGCGGTCCCGCTCGTCGCGCTCGCGGCCGTCTTCGACGTCCTCCTGCCGGTCGCCCTGCTGGCGGGGGGCGCGTGGGTCGTCGGCAGACGCCCGACCGCCTTCCCCCCGTCGCCGGTCCCTCGGACGCACCCCCGCGTTCCCGACCGGCGGGCCCACGCGACGGCGGCCGCCGTCGGCGTCGCTTCGCTCGCGTGGCTGGCCGGCGGGTCGCTCGTCCCGGTCTGGACGCGACCGGTCCTGCTCGCAGCGGCGCCGGGCGCCGCTCTCGTGGTCTGGTTCCGGCCCGTCGTCGCCGTCCGCGAGCGGGTGCGCGACCTCGAGGCGGGCCTCGGTGACGCCCTCGCCGTCGTCGGTGGCCGCCTCAGACGGGGCGACGCGCTCGAGCGGGCGGTCGAGGTGGCGGGCGAGTCGCTCGATGGCCCCGCCGGTCGGGTGTTCCGGGACGCCGCGCGGACCGGGGACCGCCTCGGCCTCGACGGGCGAGCGTCGCTCGTCGGCGCGGACGGTGCGCTCTCGACCGTGCCCAGTCGTCGGGCGCGTGCTGCCGCGACCCTCGTGGTCCGTGCAGCCTCGGCTGGGTCACGCGGCGGCACCGTCCTCGTCGAGGTGGCCGACCACCTCGACGCCCTCCACCGGGTCGAGCGCGAGTCTCGGGCGAACCTCCGGACGGTGGTGAGCACGCTGCGGAGCACCGCCCTCTGTTTTGGGCCACTCGTGGGCGGCGCCACCGTCGCCCTCGCGGCCCGCATCGACGCGGCGGGCGTCGACCGCGTCCCGGGGTCGCTCCCCGTGGGTGCCCTCGGAGCGGTCGTCGGCGGCTACGTCGTGGTCACGGCCGTCCTCCTCGCGGCCCTCGCCGCGGCCCTCGACCGGGGGCTGGATCGGGCGGCGATCGGGTACGCCATCGGCGTCGCCCTCTGTTCGGCCCCACCCGTGTTCGCGCTCACTGCAGCGCTGAGCGCTCGCCTCCTGTGATTCAAGTGTGGAAAGGCGACCAGACCCGGCATGCTCGGACCACCAGTCGACGCGTGGTACGCACACCTCGGACTCGCCGTCGCGGGCGTCGCGGCGGTGGGCCTCGTCCTCGGCGTGCCGACCGCACCGGCGCCCGCACCGGCGCCCGTCGCAGACACCGTCGACCGCGTCGCGGCGACGACACACCCGACCGTCGCGGTCCGGTCCGTCGACGCGGACGCGGTCCGACTGGGGCCCGACCGCGTCGCCCTCCGGACCGACGGCGGGACGGCGAGCGCCACGTTCGCCTACGGCCCGGTGGTGCCCGTCGGGCCGGGGTCCCGACTCCGGTTCGTCCTCGCCGGAGCGTCGCCGGCGCGGGTGTACGACGACCCCGCCGCGTTCCGTCGCGCCGTGGGTCGGGCCCGGCGACGACGGCCGACGTGGCGACGAATCGATCGGATACGCGTCCGCGGCGTCTCCTGGGGGGACGTGGATGTCACGCTCGTCGGGTAGGGGGCAGGTCGAACCGCTGGCAGCGCTCGCTGCGCTGGCCGTCCTCGGCGTGACCCTCTCGGCGTGGGCCGGCGCGTTCGCCGCCGTCCGCCCGGACCCGCCCGAGAGAGACGTCGCGCCGGCGACCCTCCAGCGGTCGGTCGAGCGCCTGCGCTCGAACGGGTCGGTCCGCCCCGGGCGCCTCGACCTCGTCGACCCGCCGACCGGCTACCGCCTGAACGCGACCCTCCGCGCGGCGGGCCGTCGGTGGTCCCGGGGCCCGACGCCGCCGACGGACGCCGGCGCGGCCGGCCGCACGGTCCCGGTCAGGGTCGCGGCGACCCGCGTCAGACCGGGGCGTCTCCGGGTGGTGGTCTGGCGGTGACCGACCGTCGGGGCGTCAGCACCGTCGTCGACGTGTCGCTCTGTCTCCTCCTGGTGAGCGCGGCGGCGGTGACGCTCGTCACGGCGACGCCGCCGCCCCGCCGTCCCCACGACTCGGGGCGCCCGCTGGCGGCGACGCTCGCTGCGAGCGACGCCGCCGTGACCTACCACGTCGGGACGCCCAACGGCGTCGCCACTCGACGCGCGGAGGGGACCATCGTCGAACTGCTCGCCGGCGCGGTCCGCGTCCGTCGCCGTCCGGGCCGCGTGCGGGGGTACGTTCCGGCCGTCAGGCGGGTGGTCAACCGGACGCTCCGTCGGGCCCCGGGCCGTGCCGGAGTCACGGCGGTCGGCCGCACGGACGACGGCCGGTCGGTCCGCGTCAGCGCGGGTCGTCGTCCGCCTCCGGGCACCGACGCCGACGCCGTCAGGATCACCGTCCCGGGACACGGACCGGACGCACGACCCGTGCGCGTGGTGGTCAGGACGTGGTCGCCGTGAGGGTGGCCGACGACGAGCGTGCGCGGGTCCCCTTCGCCGTCGTCGGCGCTCTGCTGCTCGTCACCAGCGCGGGCTACGCGACCCACCTCGCCGGCCGCGACCCGGTGTCTCCACCGTCACAGACGGCGCGCGCAGTCGCGGCGGCGACCGCCACCGCCCGCACGACCCTGTCGGACGCCGTCGCGCGCGCCGGCCGTGCCGCGGCCCGCCATCCGCTGACCGCCATCGACCGGAACGGGTCCGCCTACGCACGGGCGCTGAACGGGTCGCGACCGTTTCGCTCGTACTACAGGCTCCGGGTCTACCTCGCCGCTCGCGACGCCTTCCGCCGGAGCGGCGCCCGCGTCGGTGACGTCACGGCGACCCTGTGCCTTCCGCGGTTGCGGACCGCGCGCGCCGTCCGGCGCGCCGTCGACCGCGTCGACGTCGAGGCCCGCGGGCCGCGGAACGTCACCGTCCGCCTGACGGGGGTTCCCGTCGTGGTTCGGCGGGACGGACGCGTCGTCGAGCGCCGGACCGTCTCGCCCACCGTGACCGTCGAGACGCCGGTGCTGGCGCTCCACCGGCGGACGGCCGCGTTCCAGCGAGCGCTCGAGCGCAACGTGACCCACCCCGGACTGGCCCGCCGCCTCGCCGTCAGGCTCAACGCCCTCGCATGGAGTCGGGGGTACGCCCAGTACGCCGGCGCCCCGGTCGTGAATGTCGTCGACAACGGTCACGTGACGACGGCGACCAACGGCGCCCTCCTCGCGACGGAGCGCGCCACCCTCGGCCGACCGGACCCCCGCGCCCGGTCGGCGCTCGTGGGCGCCGTCGCGCGGCACCTCGGGTCGACGCTCCTGGGCGCCGGCACCGCCGCTCGCGACAGATTCGACGCCCCCGCGAGGAGTGTCCGACCCTCGCGGCCCCCGGGGACGCCGTCGATGGCGTCTCGCGCGCGATCGCTGGAGCGGGCGAACCGCACCGTCTCGGTCGGCGCGGGCGGGAGCGCCGACCGCGCCTTCGTCGACTACGTCCGCGGGCGGGGGAACCGCTCGCTCGTGGACACACTCCGGGAGGTGTACGAGGTCGACGCGCGCCTCCTCGTGCGCACCCGGACGGTCGACGTCCAGGTCACGCGACCGGACGCCCCGGACGGCTGGCACCTCGGAGACGTCCACACCGACACCGACTACGACGTCGGGCCCGGGGACGTGGCGGGCCCGGCGCCACCGCCGGGATACCACGCGCTGCGGACCTTCGGCCGGACGGTCCGGCGCGTCGAGCGGACCCGGCGCACGTACACGCGGGGCAACCACACGACGACGGCGACGACGGTCCGTCGTGAGACGGTGCGCGTCGGCGTGACGGTCGCGGGTGCCCACGCCCGGACGCCGACCGCTCCCGCGCGCGGCGTCGACGGCGCACACCGCGTCGGGGGTCCCCTCGACGGGCGGAACTTCGCGAACGTCACGCCGGTCGTCGTGGGTCGCCTCGTCGGGCGTCGTGGCGGCACCGACGCCGTCGCGCGGGCGGCCGTCGCCGGGACGCTCGACGCCCCGGCGAACGCCACGGTACCGGTCGACCCGCCTGACGGCGCTCGCCGGTTCCTCTACGCCGCCGTCGCCCGCCTCCGCGACCGGGTCCGGAACGCCACCGTCGACGTTCCCCGCGGGGCCGTCCACGACCGGACGCCGGCCGCCCGTCTCGCGTCCCGCTTCGACCGCCGGCGAGCGTCGCTCGTCGGCGTCCCCGACCGCTATTCGAGCGTGGCGGCGAAGGCCCGCGTCGCGGCGCGTGGGGCCTACTTGTCGGCGGTCCGGGACCGCCTCGCCGCCCGCTCGCGAGCGGACCGCCGTGCGGGAGACGCCGTGGACACCGCGCTCTCCTGGGCGGGCGTCGACCCCGGCGGCTTCGACGTCCGGTCGCTGCTCGCGACGGGTCGCCCTCGCCCCGCTGTGGGTCCGGTGACCGGCGTCAGGACCGACCCGGCCTACCTCCCCGTCGACGCCTCCCGGCGGCGGTTCGGGGCGCGCAATCGCGACTACTTCGCCGCGCCGTACGGCGACGCTGCCGACGCCGTCGCGGGTGACCTCCTCCCCGGCGGCAACGGGTCGGCCAGCCTCCACGACGCGGCGCGCGTCCTCCGGGCGGCCAACCGAACCATCGCCCGGGCACCGAACGCGACGCTCCGCCACCGCCGGGACCGACTGCGCCGGGCCGTCGGCGAGGGAATGGACCGTGTCCGGAGCCGGCTGACTCGCTCGCTCGCCCGGACGACGGACCTCCCCCCGAGGCGCCGGCGGTCGCTCGTCCGGGCGGCCCTCGCGCGCTACGAGACGACTGACGCGCGGGCGCTCGCCGCGGCTAACGGGTCGCTGGCCACCGCCGTCGGCGGGGAACTCACCGCCCGGACCGACGTCGACGGCGTCGACCGGGACTGGTCCCTGGTGCGTCTCCGGGCGGCGCTCCGTCGGGTCCGGGCGGCCCCGTCGACGCGGCCCTCGGCGGCAACGCTCGAGGCCGTCGGAAACGCCACGCGTGCGGCGGGCCGGCGTCTCGTCCGTCGCGCGGTCCGGCGCGGCCTCGAACGGGCCGGCGAGCGCGTGCGGACCCGCGTCCAGCGTCGTCTCGCCACGTCGCTCGCGCCGGTTCCTGCGGGTCTCCCGATCACGCCCGTCCCGGCCTACTGGTACGCGACGGTCAACGTCTGGCGCGTGGACGTCCACGGCTCCTACCGGCAGGTCGCGGTGACCGCGCCGGCGCACGCGCCAGGCCGGGGCGCGGCGGTCACCTACCGGCGCCGGGACGAGGCCGTCTCCGTCGACGTCGACGACGACGGCGAGGCCGAGCGACTGGGCCGGAACGAGCGCGTCGCCTTCGACGCGACCGTGCCCGTGCTGGTCGCGGTGCCGCCGGGCGGCGACGGCGTCGGCGACCACGGCGAGGCCGACGAGCAGACGCCGGGGTGGAAGTGACAGGCCCTTATCCCCCGGGCCACTACCCCTCCCCATGCTCTACGAGGTCATCGACGACCCGGCCGGAACGACGCCGGCGGCGGTCCGCGCGTCCTACGAGTCCGCGCTGGCCGACGTCGTCGACGCGGTCGGCGCGGCGACGGTGACGGCCGAGACGGGCGTCGACCGCGAGCGACTGGACGCGCTCGTCGCGGGCGAGTCCCCGGCGGTCACCGTGGCGGAGGCCGCGGCCATCCTCGGCTGCTCGGCGGACTGGCCCGACGCCGAGACCGTCGAACTGGAGGTCCGCGACCACATCATGCTCCAGATGTCGTCGGCGGTGCTCGACGTCGAGGCCGTCGAGACGGGCCTGCGCGACGAGACCGACCTCGACGCCCGCACCATCCAGCAGAAGATCGAGGGGCGACAGCCGATGACCCTCGACGAGTACGCGGCCATCCACCACTTCGTCGCGTCGGAGAACCCCTACTGATGCACGTCACGGTCCTGGGCTGTGGCTACGTCGGCCTCGAACTCGGGCGGCAGTTGCGTGACGGTGGCCACGCTGTCCTCGGCGTGCGTCGCTCGGCGGACGGCCTCGCGGCGGTCCGCGACGCCGGACTCGACGCCGCGCGGGCGGACGTGACCGACGCCGCCTCGCTGGCGTCCCTCCCTGACACCGACGCCGTCGTGTTCGCGGCGAGCGCCGGCGGACGCGACGCCGCGGCGGCCCGCGCGGTGTACGTCGATGGCCTCCGGACCGCAGTCGAGGTCTACGGGAACCGCGCGTCCCCACCGGACCGACTGGTCTACACATCCAGCACCGGTGTCTACGGCGACCACGGCGGCGACTGGGTGGACGAGGACACCCCGCTCGACCCCGCGACGGACCGGACCCGGGCGCTCGTCGCGGCCGAACGGCTCGCCGGCGAGGCCGCGTCCCTCGACGCCACCGTCGTCCGGTTCGGTGGCCTGTACGGTCCCGACCGGTACCGCCTGTCGCGCTACCTCGAGGGGCCGGTCACCGAGGGGTACCTCAACCTGATCCACCGCGTCGACGCCGCCGGGGTCGTCCGTCACCTCTTCGAGACTGGTGCGACCCCGGACACCCTGGTCGCCGTGGACGACGAACCGGTGGCGAAGGCCGACCTCGCCCGCTGGCTTGCGTCGGCCTGCGGCGTCGACCCGCCCGAGACCCGTTCCGTGACGGAGCGACTCGCGGCCGAGGACGTCCCCGACGCGAGGGCGCGCCGCCTGCGGGCGAGCAAGCGCTGCGCGAACGACCGCCTGCACGCCCTCGGCTACGAGTTCACCTATCCGACGTTCCGCGAGGGATACGAGCCGGCGGTCGCCGCCTACCGCGACCGGGCCTGACGAAGATTTCATATCACCCCCGGAGAAACGAAATCACAGATGGTCGGCGTTCCGGGCAGCCAGCAGTTCGGGTCCGTCGCGGACGCTCTGGCGAGAGTCGCGCGAACCGAACCGCTGGCGGTGGTCCTCGCCGTCGTCGTGGTCCTGCTCGCGGCGGCGTCGCTCGTCGTCGCGGTCCGGTGGTACCGGCGCACGCCCGGCGAGGAACTGCTGGCGACGCTCGCGGCCAAGGACGAGGTGGCGGTCCTCATGCACCCGAATCCGGACCCGGACGCGATGGCGTCCGCGCTGGGGGTGGCCCGCCTCGCGGACACGGTCGACACCGGGGCGACCATCTACTTCCCCGGCCAGATTCGCCACCAGGAGAACCGCGCCTTCCGGACGGTCCTCGACCTGGACTTCCAGAACGTCGAGACGATCTCCGACATCCCGCCGCGTCCCATCGTCCTCGTCGACCACAACGAGGCGCGGGGGTTCGGCGGTGCCCAGAACATCGTCCCCTACGCCGTGGTCGACCACCACCCCGGGCCGGGCGAGGGGTCCGCGTTCACGGACGTTCGGATGGAGTACGGCGCCTGCGCGACCATCGTCGCCGGCTACTTCCGCGACCTCGGCGTCGTCCCCACCGACCCCGAGTCGCCGGAGGAGACGGCGCTGAGCACGTCGCTCGCGACGGGCCTGCTCTACGGCGTGCTCTCGGACACCAACGACCTCACGCGGGGCTGTTCGCCGGCCGAGTTCGACGCCGCCGAGTATCTCTACGCCGGCGTCGACGAGGAACTCCTCGACCGCATCGCCCATCCCCAGGTCGACCGGGAGGTCCTCGACGTGAAGGCCCGCGCCATCAGCAACCGCGTCGTCCGGAATCCCTACGCCGTCAGCAACGTGGGCGAGGTGGGGAACGTCGACGCCATCCCGCAGGCCGCGGACGAACTCGTCCAGCTCGAGGGCGTCTCGACCGTCGTCGTCTACGGCCGGCGAGACGGCGTCGTCCACCTCTCGGGGCGGTCCCGGGACGACCGCGTCCACATGGGCGAGGCTCTGCAGGTCGCCCTCGACGGCCTCGACGGCGGCACCGCCGGCGGGCACGCCCGCATGGGCGGGGGGCAAGTCCGGTCGGTGGCGGTCGGCGAGCAGTTCCACGAGACGCTGTTCGCGGCGATGTCCGGCCAGATCTGACCCCGGGTGTGACGCCTTTATCCGCGCTCGGGCGGTAGCCCGACCCATGGCGACCGCGCAGGCGACATTCGACTACCGGGACCGCCACGACGGCTTCGCGCGCACGCACTTCCGCCGGGTGGGGTCCCGCGCGGTGTCGAGCGTCGGACTCGGCACCCACCAGGGGGCCCCGACGGGGGCCGTGGACGACGACGCCCGCGAGGCACTCGTTGCGGCTCTGGAGGCCGGGTCGAACGTCGTCGACACCGCCGCGAACTACCGGGCGGGCCGGAGCGAACCCGTGGTCGGAGACGCCATCGCGGCGGCGGACGTCCCGCGGGAGTCGGTGTTCGTCGCGACGAAGGGCGGGTACGTCCCCTTCGACGGCGAGCGACCGTCGAACCCGGGCCGGTACGTCTACCGGGAGTTCGTCGAGACGGGGCTCGTCGACGAGGCGGACCTCGCGCACGGCCAGCACAGCGTCGCGCCGGCGTTCGTCGACGCGATGCTCGACCGCTCGCTCTCCCGACTCGGCCTCGACACCGTGGACTGCTACTACGTCCACGAGCCCGAGGTGCAACTCGACGTCCGCTCGCGAGCGGCGGTCTACGACGCGCTCGAGACCACGTTCCGCCTCCTCGAGGAGCGCGCGGCCGCGGGCGACATCCGCCACTACGGGGTCGCGACGTGGGACGCCTTCCGGGTGCCCCGGGGACACGACCGCTACCTCTCGCTGCCGGAGGTCGTCTCGCGCGCCAGGGCCGCGGCCGAGGCGGCCGGCGCGGACTCGACGCACCTGCGGTGTCTGCAGGTACCGTTCAACGTGACGATGGCCGACGCCTTCACCGTCGAGGCCCACCGCGGGGCAGAGGGGGACCAGTGCGCGCTCTGGTTCGCCCGGGACGCGGGCCTCGACGTCTTCACGTCGGCAGCGCTCGCTCAGGGGCGGTTGACCGACGAGGCGGCCTTCCCGGAGGACGTCTACGCCGAACTCGCGGGCGAGACGCCCGCCCAGCGCGCGATCAACTTCGCCCGGAGCGCCCCCGGCGTCACGGCCGCGCTGGTCGGGACGACGGACGCCGAACACGCTCGCGAGGACGTCGACGCCGGCAGACACGAACCGCTCGGTGCCGGCGCCTTCGACGCGGTGTTCGAGTGACTACAGGCGGCGCCACTCGCGGCCGCACTCGGGGCAGCGTCGCACCGCACCGATCTCCTCGGGGTCGTTCCGCTTCCCGAGTTCTTCGCCACACGTCGCACAGATCAGCCGGTCGTACGTGTCCTTCTCGATGTCCCCTGCTCGCAGCCCCTTCCGGACTGACTCCATACCGGAGGATGCACCCGCCCCGGTAAAAAGACTCCCGCCGACCGGCGACCTTTTCCGACCACCGGTCGACGCCGACCCATGGACTACGCCCAGGAGCGGGTCCCCACCTGCCATGACTTCGGCGCGGCAGACCCCGCGGCCCCGGTCGGTCGCACGGCCGTCGTCGTGCCCATGACCGAGCGCGAGTACGCCGGCCTCGCGGCTGAGGGCGTCCTGTCGGCACTCGAGCGGGCCGACCCGGGCCGGGTCGTCGTCCCGCTCGACGCCCCGGCGGAGCGGGTCGGCCCGTTCGTCGAGTGGCTGGACGGCTTCGACGTGTCGCTCGAGGTGTGCTGGTGTGGCGGGTCGCGACTCGCCGCCCTGCTGGCCGACCACGGCCTCGACGGGCCGAGGGGCAAGGGCCGGGACGTGTGGCTCGGCCTCGGCCTGGCGCTCGCCGGCGCCGACTACGTGGCTTGTCACGACGCCGACACCGTCACCTACGAGGCCCGTGACCTCCGGAAGCTCTGCTACCCCCTCGACCGGGGGTTCTCGTTCTCGAAGGGCTACTACGCACGGGTGGAGAACGACCGCCTCTACGGGCGGCTCTGCCGCCTGTTCTACGAGCCCGTGGTGACGGCGCTCCGCGAGGTCCACGACGCCGACGTCCTCGACTACCTCGACGCGTTCCGGTACGCCCTCGCAGGGGAGTTCGCCGCGACGGCCGACCTCGCGCGGTCGATGCGGGTGCCCCGCGGGTGGGGGCTGGAGGTGGCCACGCTGGGCGAGGCCTTCGACGTCGCGGGGTTCGCGGGGAGCGCGCAGGTCGACCTCGGGCGCTACGAACACGCCCACCGCGCGGTCAGCGGGCCGACCGGCCTCTCGGAGATGAGCGAGGGCGTGGGTGCGACGCTGTTCCGGGTCGTCGGGGACCGGGGCGTCGACGTCGACTTCGACCGCCTCCGTGAGCGATACGACGCGGTGGCCGACCGCCTCGTCCGCGCCTACGAGACGGACGCGGGGTTCAACGGCCTCGACTTCGACCCGGCGGCCGAACGCGACCAGGTCGAGACCTACGCGGGGGCCGTCACCGCACCAGGTCCGGCGGACCGCCTCCCCGCGTGGGGCGAGACGGACCTCGACCCCGCCGCGGTGCGGGAGGCGGTCGCCGCGGACCGCGAGTCCGTGACCTAGGCTTTTGTCCACGCCCCGCCGAGGTGTGGCCATGTCCTTCGACCCGACCGGCGACGAACTGGCGGGCGTCGTCGACCTCTTCGGGGGGCTGACGCGCGCGGACCTCGAGCGCGCGCTCTCCGAACTGGCCTTCCGCGACGGCGTCGAGGCCGACCCCGACGCCCTCGACGCCGCGGTGGACGAGGCGCTCGCGGACTACCGCCTCCTCGCGGTCGATCACGGGGACGAGGCGGTGCTGGTCGCCGGACCCGCGGCGTTCCCGACCCTCCCGGCGGGGGCCGAGGACCTCCCCCACATCCTCGACGTGCCCGACCGCGACGTGCCCCGCGAGGCCCTGGCGGCGCGAGTTCGCGAGCGACTGGAGGCCGACGCCGAGCGGGCGGCCGAGGAGTGGGACCCAGAGCGCGCGCGGCAGTTGCTCGACGTGACCTACGACGCGGAGGCGTGGGCGCCGGTCGAGTTAGGCGACGTCCGCGCGACCCTCCAGCGGACCAGTTAAGCCGCCAGGCCCCGACGCTCGGGTATGGACCTCCACCGCGTCGCCCGGTACGCTCCGCGGGCGGTTCGGGAGTCCGACGCGCGCGCGGCGGCGGTGCTCGCGATGGTCATCGACCGCCCGAGCGGCCCGCACCTCCTGTTCACGAAGCGGGCCGACCACCTGGGGGAACACCCCGGGCAGATGGCCTTCCCGGGCGGGGGGCGCGAGTCGTGGGACGACACGCTCGAGGCGACGGCACTCCGGGAGGCCGACGAGGAGATCGGCGTCGGCGCCGGCGAGGTCGAGGTCGTCGGTCGCCTCGACGACATCCGGACGGTCACCGACTACGCGGTGACGCCGTTCGTCTCGCGCGCCCCGGACCGCGCGTACACGCCCGACGAGCGCGAAGTGGCGGAGGTCGTCGTCCTCCCGGTGGCCGCCTTCACCGACCCCGGGAACTACCGCGCCGCCCGCCGCGAGCACCCCGAGTACGGGCCGGCGATCGTCCACTACTTCGAGGTCGACGGCTACACGGTCTGGGGGGCGACCGGCCGCATCCTCGTCCAGTTGCTCGAGTTGACCACCCGGTGGGAGCGCCCGTCCGGCGTGGACCGGGTCGTCGGGCCGGACGAACTGCCCTAAGCGACACCCTTTTTCGCGGGGACGGAGTTCGGTCGCACATGCACGAGCGGAGCAGACACCGCAGTTGGGACGGAGGGTCCTGATGGGGTCGGCGGCGCTCGACCGGACCGGCATCGACGCCGTCGCGGTGAAACCCGCGGAGATGCACCTCGACCGCGTCGCGGCGCTCCCGCCGGTCGACCTCGTGGTCGACTACGAGGGGCGCGAGCACCTCCCGTCCGCGGAGACGCTGCGGTCGTGGGCCGACGAGCGGACGGTCCGGGTCACCACGCCGGTGCGCGCGGACGGCTTCGACCCCCTCGGCGCCGACCACCTCCTCGACGCGGTGCCCGCGGCGGTCGAGCGCGTCCTCGTCGCCGGCAACCCCGCGTACTTGACCGACGAGGAGCGCTCGCGTGCCGTCGCCCCGCGGTTGGGCGCCGCCGCGGGGAACGCCCCGTCGGCGTGGGTCGGTACCGAGGGGGTCGAGCGACTCGCGCTGGCGACCGGCAACCCGCAGTACGAACTCCTCTCCCGCGGCACCGTCGACGCCGTTCGCGGCCTGCGCGCGGCGGGGTTCGAGGGGGTCGTCGCCGTCTACGCGCCGACAGTTCTCACCGACGACGCGGCCGCCGTCCTCGACGCGGTGGGCGCCTACGTCGCCCGCCGGCGACCGGTCGCGTCGACGCTGCCCGAGGGCGCACCGACCGACGCGTCGGCGACCGGGCGCGCCCGCGAGGTGTTGCTGGCCGCGAGTCGGGACTACGCCCTCACGGGGACGCCGGCCGCGGTGCGCGAGCGAGTCCAGACGCTCCGCGATGCGGGCGTCGACACCGTCGTCGGCTACCCGGCACGCGGCCTGGAGACCCTGCTGTGAGCGTCGCCGTCGTCGGTGCCGGCGCCGTCGGTGCGACGGCCGCCCACGAGTTGGCCAGTCGGGGCGTCGACGTGACCCTCTACGAGCGCGAGACGCCGGGCGCCGGGGCGACCGGACGCGCCGCCGGCATCGCCTACGACGCCTTCACCGTCGACGTGGACGCCGACCTGGCCCGCCGCTCGCTCGAGCGATTCCGGGCCCGCTCCGACGACGGTCGGTTCCGGTTCACGGCCACGCCCTACGTCTGGTTCGCGACCGACGGCGGCCGGGCCGCGGACCTGATCCGCGAGGGCGTCGAGCGGATGTGCGCCAACGGCGTCGCGGCCGAACTGGTCGCCCCCGCGGACCTCCGGGCCCGCTTCCCCCAGGTGCGCGTCGAGGACGTCGCCGTCGCGGCCGTCACCGAGAACGCCGGCGTGGCCGACACGGGCGCCTACGCGGCCCTGCTCGCCGACGACGCGGCGGCGGCGGGCGCGACGGTGCGCGAGGGCACGCCCGCGTCGGTGCGCGCCGACCCACCGCGCGTCGTCGTCGAGGGGGAGTCCCGCGAGGTGTCGGCGGTCCTCGTCGCCGCTGGCGCGCACACGCCGTCGCTCCTCGCGGACGCGGGCCTGCCCGTCCCGGTCCGTCCCTACCGGGTGCAGGCGGCGCGCGTCTCCGGCCCCGCGATTCCCATCCTCTACGACGCCACCGCCGACTACTACGCCCGTCCGACCCGCCACGGCGTCCTCGCGGGGGACGGCACCGTCGACGTCGACGTGTCACCCGAGGACTACGACGAGGCGGCGGACGACGGCTACGCCGACCGACTGATCGGCCGCCTCGAGGACCGTCTCGTCAACCTCCGGTCGCGTCCGGACCGGGCGTGGGCGGGACTGTGTACGGCGACCCCCGACCGCGATCCGTTGCTGGGCGAGCGAGCGCCGGGCGTCTACGTCGCGGCCGGGTGGCAGGGCCACGGCTTCATGCGCGCGCCGGCGGCGGCCGAGGCCGTCGTCGACGAGATGCTGGGCGGCGAGGGCGTCCCCGCGTTCGACCCCGGCCGCTTCGACGGGACCGAGTCGGTCGAGGTCCGGACCGGCCTGGACCCCGACCGCTAGTCGTCGCCGGCGTCTCCACCCTCGACGTCGCCGGCGTCTCCGCTCTCGACCGGCACCTCGTGGACGTCGGCCTTCGGCAGGAAGACGCGGAGGGTGCCGTCGGCGGTCAGTTCGGCGCGGGCGGCCTCAGGGTCGACGACGGCGTCGTCGGGGAGGAGGGCCCGTCCGTCGAGGGCAAGTCCGCGGCCGGGGACGACGAGGTCGAAGCCGTCGTGGAGTTCGCGGAATCGGTCGACCTGCACGCGGACCTCGTCCTCGACGTACCGGACCTGCACGTCGGAGGCCGTCGCGCCTGGCGCGTCGAAGACGAGGAGGTACTCCGACTCGCTCTCGAGGACGTCGACGGCCAGCGGGCGCTCCTCCTGGATGCGACCGCTCAGGCGGCCGAGTCGCTTGAGCGCCGCTCGCCCGACGGCCTTCCCCAGTCCCGCGGCCCCGCGTTCGGTCCCGGTCATACCACGAGCTCCGCGAGCGACTCCGACTCACCGCAGTACGGACACGTGAAGTCCGCGACGCCGACGTCGTCGTCCATCTCGTAGGTGTAGTGGAGTTCGAACATGTCGAGTTCGCACGAGGGGTTGTCACACCGGAGTTCCAGCGTGGCGGGCATGGGAGAGGGTTGGACCGCCGGGAGCATAAGCCCGGTGGAGCCGACCGCCGGGGCGGCGGCCCGCGGCCGTTCTACAGGCTTTTCCCCGTCGAGTGCGTGTCCACGGACATGACCGACCCCGCCACCCTCGACGTCGTCCTCGTGGACGGCTACGTGGACGAACCCGCGCACTTCGGGGTCCCGCCGTACGTCTCGACCTACCCGCGGTTCACCGCCGGCGCCCTCGTGGACGCCGGCGTGGCGCCCGAGAACGTTACCTACCACACCATCGACGCCCTCCGGGACGAGCGCTCCCGGTGGCGCGACGTGGCGGCGGCCGACCTCGTGGTCTACCTCGGCGGGATGACCGTCCCCGGGAAGTACGTCGGCGGGACGCCCGCCGAACCCGACGAGGTCCGCGACGTCGCCTGGACCGCGGAGGGGACGACCCTGATGGGCGGTCCCATCCGGTTCGGCGTCGGCGAGGAGAACGCGGGCGCACAGGACATGGCCCGCGACGACCTGGACTTCGACTTCGTGGCGAAGGGCGACGTGGAGGCCGCCGTCCACGACCTCGTCTCGAACGGCCTCGAGGGGTTCGGGGACCGCGTCCGGGACTACGACGAGGTGGCGCGCTGGTCTCGTCTTGGCGCGTTCGTCGTCGAGGACCACCCCAACCACCCGGACTACCTCATCGCGGAACTGGAGACCGCCCGGGGGTGTGCCTACCGGTGCTCGTTCTGCACGGAACCGCTCTACGGCGACCCAGGTTTCCGCTCGCCCGAGTCGGTCGTGCGGGAGGTCGAGGCTCTCTACGAGCGGGGGGTGCGTCACTTCCGCCTCGGGCGACAGGCGGACATTCTCGCGTTCGGGGGCGACGGCGAGGCCCCGAACCCGGACGCCATCCGCGCTCTCTACGGGGGCATCCGGGAGGTGGCCCCGGACCTCGGGACCCTCCACCTCGACAACGTGAACCCGGTCACCATCGTCGACTACCCGGAGCGCTCCCGCGAGGCCCTCCGCGTCATCGCCGAGCGCAACACGCCGGGGGACACGGCGGCGTTCGGTCTGGAGTCCGCCGACCCGGTGGTCCGCGAGGAGAACAACCTCCTCGTGAGCGCAGAGGAGTGCCTGGAGGCGGTCCGCGTGGTCAACGAGGTGGCGGGCTGGCGACCAGGCGAGGACCCCGCGGACGCCCCGACCGTCGGCGACGCCGCGGCGCCCCGCCTGCCGAAACTCCTGCCGGGCATCAACCTCGTCCACGGCCTCAAGGGGGAACGCGAGCAGACCTTCGCTCACAACCGGCGGTTCCTCCAGCGCGTCCTCGACGAAGGACTCCTCCTCCGGCGGGTCAACATCCGGCAGGTCATGGCCTTCGAGGGCACCGAGATGTCGGAGACCGGTGCCGCCATCGCCCGCGAGCACAAGAAGCAGTTCAGGCGGTACAAGCAGGAGATTCGCGAACAGGTCGACAACCCGATGCTCCGGCGCCTCGCGCCGCCGGGGACCGTGCTGCCAGACGTCCACCTCGAGTACCACCGGGACGGCAAGACCTTCGGCCGGCAACTCGGGACCTACCCGCTGCTGGTCGCCGTCCCGGGAGAGCGACCCCTGGGCGAGACGACGGACGTGGCCGTCACCGACCACGGCTACCGCTCGGTGACCGGCGTCCCCCATCCCCTCGACGTGAACGCGGCCTCGATGGACGAACTGACCGCCATCCCGGGCCTCGGGAACCGTCGCGCGGGCGACGTGGTGGTCAACCGGCCCTACGAGTCCCTGGCGGACCTGCCGATCGAGGACGTCGCCATCGAGAAGTTCGCCACCGCGCGGGCGCCGGGCCGAGCGGACTGAGGTGGGGACGGCGCCGCGGTGCTATCGCGCTGGAGCGGCGTTTCGGCGCGGCGGTCGGCGTGGCTGTGCGGCGCGGTGTTTCGTCGACGTGTTGGCCGGGCAGCGAGCCACCGACCCGTCACGACCCGGTCGGCGTGGCTGTGCGGGCGGTTTTTCATCGACGTGTTGGCCGGACGGCGAGCCACGCTCGCCGCCCGGCGAAAAGGTCGGTTCTAGAACTCCTCTTCGATGACCTCGCCGACGGCGAAGTTGGACTTGACCTCGGTGATCTCGACCTTGACGCGCTCGCCCACCTCCGTGTCGGGCACGATGATAACGTAGCCCCGCTCGACGCGGGCGATGCCGTCGCCCTGCTTGCCGAGGTCCTCGACCTCGACGTATCGGATCTCGCCCTCCTCGACGGGGGGCTGGGGCTCCGAGGGTGCGCCGGTCGACTCCGCGGGCTCGTCGTCGCTCTCGGCGTGCCGCTCGATGAGCGCGACGCGGTAGATCTCGCCGGGGTCGACCGAGCCGTTCTCGATTTCGCTGCGCGGAATCTCGACGACGTAGGAGTCGTCGCGGACGTCGACCTCGGCGTTAAACAGACACAGGAGCTTCTCAGAGATTTCCAAGGTGAATCCTCCGGTCGGGTGCGACGGCGGCCGTCGCCTTATGCCTGTCGGGCTACCGGGGGGTCCCGTCGGGGGTTTTCGCGCCCTCCGAGTCGTGGACGACTACCTCGCCCGGGTCTGTCTCGACGGGGGCGTAGCTGTCTCGGACGGCGATGGCCTCCTCGAGTTCGCGGACCGCGCGCTCCTTCAGGGCCGCGGCCAGCGCCTCGGCGTCCGCCCGGGAGATGTCCCGGCCGAGGCCCTCGCACTCGTGGGCGCGGACGACGCCCGCCTCGTCGACGGCCTCGCCCATCGGCTGGGCCGTCCCGTCGAGAGCGACGCTGAACGGGTAGGTCTGACAGATGAGCGGGCGGTCCGCGTGGACGGTACACACCCCGACCCCCTCGCTCTCCTCGTAGAACGCGCAGTCGCCGCAGTCGTCGGTCTGAAGCGCCCACTCGAACGTCTCGCCCTCTGGGCCCGCCTCGCCCTCGTGGAGGCCGAACGGCGTCGGGCGCGCCACGTCGCGCCAGTCGTACCCGCGCTCGGCGAGGTCCCGCACCTCGTCGGGGAAGACGGTCGCCGTGTGCGGGTCGTCGGCCTCGCTCGTACAGCAGCCGCCACAGCGGGTGCACTCGAAGCCGATGGACTCGATGGCGTCGGCGAGTTCGGCCTCGTCGAGGGCGCGGGCCCGCTCGAGGTCCGCCTCGAGGCTCACGGGCGACGTTGGGACGGACGGGGGAAAAGCGTCGCGCTCGGGACCGGCTCAGGCGTCGAGGTAGTAGACCTGCTTGCGCGCGTCGCGGAAACTGTACCGGGACTCGACGAGGCCGGCCTCGTCGAGGCGGTTGAGCGCGTACCTGACGGTCCGGTCGGGGAGTAACGACTCCTCGGCGAGTTGGCCCTGCGAGAGCGGCGCGTCGGCGTCGAGGACCTTCGCCACGAGTTTCGCGCTGGGCGGGAGGTCGCGGAGCGACTCCCGGAACCGCTCGAGTTCGAACGGTGACTCGCCCTGACTCTCCGCGTCGGCCTCGGGCTCCGACTGGGTCGTGCTCATGGGTCTGGTGCTCCCTCGACGGAAGGTAAAGGTTGTCTATATGTGGGTTAGAATGCCTTATATGCCTTATATCGATTGTGCGGGACAACGGCTTTCCGACGTGGCTCCGACGGGACGGCCATGGCCTCGATACCGGATGCGTTCGTCGACCTGCTCGAACGAGAGACGTTCGCCCACGTCGCGACCCTCGCGCCGGACGGTCGCCCGCACGTGACGCCGGTGTGGATCGACCACGACGGCGACGACGTCCTCTTCAACACCGCAGAGGGGCGCGTCAAGACCCGAAACGTCCGGGCCGACGAGCGGGTCGCCCTCTCGGTGACCGACCCCGACGACCCCTACCGGTACCTGGCGATCCGGGGCGACGTCGTCGAGGTGACGACCGAGGGCGCCGACGACCACATCGACGAACTCGCCCGCCGGTACATGGGCGTCGATGAGTACCCGAACCACCAGCCGGGCGTCGACCGGATCATCGTGCGCGTCCGACCCACGGCCGTCTCGACCCGGGCGAACCCGAACGACTAGCGCTTCCGCCAGCCGCCGAGCCGACGGCGACAGTCCGGGCAGTGGACGACGACGTACGTCTCGCCCTCGTGGCGCACGAGTTCCGACGCGGGGTGGTCGGCGCCGCAGGACGGGCAGGTTGCCATGTGATACCATGGGGCTCGGCGGGCGTAAGCGTTGCCGCCGGCCGGGCGGTAGCGATTCAGTACCGTTTTTACCTCCGCCCCGAGAGACCACCGAACGTGAAAGGGCAGGAGTGGTACCAGGCCGACGAGGTCGCGGAACGATACGAGGCCAAGCGCTTCTCCCGGGGCGGTCGTCTCATCGACCGGCGGGAGAAGCAGGCGGTCCTCGACGCCCTCTCGCCCCTCGAGGAACGGGACGTCCTCGAGATCGCCTGCGGGACCGGCAGGTTCACCGTCATGCTGGCCGAACGCGGGGCCGACGTCGTGGGACTGGACATCTCCGAAGCCATGCTCCAGCAGGGACGGCAGAAGGCGGCGCGCGCCGGCGTGAGCGACCACCTGTCGTTCATGCGCGGCGACGCCGGCCGTCTGCCGTTCCCGGACGACCACTTCGACGCCGTCTTCGCGATGCGGTTTTTCCACCTCGCGGACACGCCCGCGACGTTCCTCTCGGAGATGGCCCGGGTCTCGCGGGACGTCGTCTTCTTCGACACGTTCATGGCCCGGAGCGCCCGGTCGCTGTACAACTGGCTGCTCCCGATGGGGTCGCGGCTGTACACGCGCGCCCAGGTCCGGTCGCTGCTCGCCGACGCCGGTCTCTCTGCGGTCGAGGCCAGTCACGACTTCGCCGTGCCCTACGGCTTCTACCGCAAGATGCCCGGGTGGGTCGCGGCGCCGCTCCGGCGGGCCGACACCGCGGTGGTCGGCTCCTCCGTCGGGGCCCGGCTCTCGACGGTGTCGTTCTGGCGTGCCCAGGTCTGAGCGGAGCGTCGCCTTTTTACCAGCGCCCGCGAACGTTCCCGCATGGACCTGTCGGTCGTCGTGCCCACCCTCAACGGGCGGGAGCGTCTGGACGGCTGCCTCGACGCCCTCCGCGAGGCCGTCCCGGACGCGGAAGTCGTGGTCGTCAACGGCCCCTCGACCGACGGCACGGCGGGTGTGGCCCGGGACCATCCCGTGGTCGACCACCTGCTCCAGATCCCCGAGCGGAACCTCAACGCCGCGCGGAACGCCGGCATCGGCGCGACCGGCGGCGACGTCGTCGCGATGGTGAGCCACGGGTCCGCCGTCGAGGAGTCCTGGCTGACGGCCCTCCGCGACGCGCGCGACGCGGGCGCCGAGGTGGTGGCGGGACCGGTCCACCGCACGGTCGAGGGCGGCGTGACGACCGAGGCCGAGGAGCGGACGTCGCTGTTCGGTCGCGAGGTCACGTTCTTCGACGGGGGGAACGTCGCCTTCACTCGCGCCGTCGTCGAGGCGCTGGACGGCTTCGACGAGTACCTGGAAGTCGGCGCCGCCCGCGACGCCGCCCACCGACTCGCCGGGATGGGCGTCGAGGTGCGCTGGACGCCGGAGTTCTCGGTCCTCCGCACCGAGGGCAACGACATCCCCTCGCGGATGGCCGCCGACCCGGGCGCTTCCGTCCGGGGGCCGAAGTACCGCTCGCTGGCCTACCGGCTGACCAAGAACTACGGCCTCCGGTGGCGGACGGTGGCCCGCCCCCTCCGACACGCTGCCGTCGACGCCGGAGTCGCCCTCCGCGACGTCGTCCGGGGCGACCGCCCGCTCGCGTCCTGGGCGCACACCGGACTCGAGGTGGGTCACAACCTCGTGAGCGGCACCCGGGACGGCCTGCTCGCCCGGCGCGCGGACCCCTCGTCGACGCGGAACCCGCACGGCGTCTCGGCCCGCGTCGACCGGACCGTGGTCCGCCACGAGGCCTAGTCCAGGGCCGGAATCACCCGCGCCGGGTTCTTCGTGAACGCCTTCCGCATCGCGTCCTCGGGGACGTCGAGGGTCAGCAGTTCCATCACGGCGACGCTGGGGTGGACCGTCGGCGACCCGCTCCCGAACAGCACGCGGTCGGGGTGCTCGCGGAGCGTCTGTTCGAGCACCGACCGGAAGCGGACGGCGCTGGTGTCCAGGTGGCAGCGCTCGTAGTCGTCGAGCAGCGACACGGCCTCCGCCATCAACTCGCGGTCGAGGGGGTAGCCGCCGAAGTGCTCCAGGACGACCGTCAACCCCCGGTCGAGCAGCGTCTCGGCCGCGGCCGTGGGAGAGAACCGGCGACCGGCGTGGACGAGGACCGGGAGGTCGACGTCCGCCAGGGCGTCCAGCGTGTCGCCGTCGGGCAGGCCGTCCCGTCCGGGGTCGAGTTTGAACCCCGAGAAGCGGTCGTCGTAGGCGTACTGTTCGACGTCCTCGGGAGAGGTGTGTCGCTCGTCTCGCACGGCAGTCAGGTTTCGCAGCCGGGACGCCGCCGTCTCCCCGACGCCCCGCGGGCCGTTGATGCGGGCGAAGGCGATGAACGGCCGCTCGACGGCCGTCCGGGCCACGGCGTTGTTCGCGCGGAGGTAGCCAGGTTCGACCGCGGCTCCCGGCGCCGGCGCCGCCGGGAAGACGACGGCCCTGACGACGCCGGCCTGGTGCATCTCCCGTTCGAGTTCCTCCCCGTCGATGGAACGACCCCGCGTCGTCCACGGCACCGCCCCCGTCTGTGCGGCGTGGACGTCGAGCGCGCGGAACTGGTGGTTCAGTTCCAGCATCTGCCCGTCCTTTCCCCCCGTGGACAATATAGGTGTCCGGTGTGGGCGCGCCCTCGTTAGGAAACGTATTTATAGAACCGTCGTCAAACATCTCCCGTATGTCTCAGGGACGAATGGGTGGACGCCCGGTGTTCATCCTCAACGAAGACACGGAGCGGACCAGGGGTCGCGACGCGCAGTCCTCGAACATCGCCGCCGGGAAGGCGGTGGCCGAGGCGGTGCGCACGACCCTCGGGCCGAAGGGGATGGACAAGATGCTGGTGGACGACACCGGCGAAGTCGTCATCACCAACGACGGCGTCACCATCCTCGACAAGATGGACATCGAGCATCCGGCCGCACAGATGCTCGTCGAAGTCGCACAGACGCAGGAGGACGAGGTCGGCGACGGGACGACCACGGCCGCGGTCCTCGCGGGCCAACTCCTCGCGAAGGCCGAGGACCTCCTCGAACAGGACGTACACCCGACGACCATCGTCCAGGGGTACGCGGAGGCCCGACGCATCGCGACCGAGGCCGTCGAGGACCTGGTCCTCGGTGAGGGCGTCGACGACGAGCAACTGACCGACGTCGCCCGGTCCAGCATGACCGGGAAGGGAACCGGCGACATCGACGCCGAGGCCCTCGCGGAACTGGTCGTCGACGCCGTCCGTCACGTGGAGGTCGACGGCGCGGTCGACCGCGACGCCATCCGCCTGCACACCCAACCGGGCCCGGCGTCGAGCGCGACCGAACTCGTCGAGGGCGTCGTCGTCGACGAGGAACCGGTCCGCGACGACATGCCGCGGCGCGTCGAGGACGCCACCATCCTCGTCCTCGACGGGGACCTGGAGACGCGCGAGGCGTCCATCGACGCGGAGTACACCATCGAGAGCGCCGACCAGTTGACGAAGGCCATCGAGGCCGAGGAGCGCGAACTCGCAGGCTACGCTCGCGACATCGCAGACGCGGACGTGGACGTCGTCTTCGCGACGGGTGACATCGACGACCGCGTCGCCGCCGGCCTGGCGGCCGAGGACATCGTGGCCTTCGAGAGCATGTCCTCCTCGGACGCGAACGCCGTCGCGAAGTCCGTGGGCGCCACGCAGGTCGGGACCATCAAGGACCTCGACCCCGCCGACTTCGGTCACGCCCAGACCATCCGCGTCGAGTCCTTCGGCGACGACGAACTCGCGTTCGTCGAGGGCGGCGCGGAGGCCGAGACGGTGACGCTGTTCGTCCGCGGCGGCACCGGCCACGTCTCCGACGAACTCGAGCGCGCCGTCGGTGACTCCGTCGACGTCGTGGTCGCTGCCATCAACGCCGGCGGCGTCGTCCCCGGCGCCGGCGCCTCGGAGATGGCCATGGCCAACGCGGTTCGCGACGCCGCGGCCGGCATCGAGGGCCGCCAGCAGCTCGCCGTCGAGGCGTTCGCGGACGCCCTCGACGTCATCCCGCGGACCCTCGCGTCGAACATGGGCATGGACCCCATCGACGCGCTCGTCGACCTGCGAGCCGCCAGCGAGAGCGAGCCCGGTCGGGCCGGTCTGCTCGCCGTCGGCGAGACCGGCGAGATCGAGGACCCCGTCGAGGCCGGCGTCCTCGACCCCGCCGCCGTCAAGCGGGAAGCGGTCGAGTCGGCCACCGAGGCCTCGACGATGATCATCCGCATCGACGACGTCATCGCCGCCCAGTAGACGCACGGTTCTCCCCTTCTCTCGTGGCGTCGCCGTCCCGGTGAGCCGCGTGTCCGCCGGTCAGCCCAGGCGCACGGCGTCGCCCACCGTCAGGCCGAACGCCTCGTCCCCCCGGCCGCGGTTGACCGCGAATTCGACGTGGCCGTGGCTCCCGACGGTCACGAGTCGCTCGCCGGGATCGACCGCCGCGTAACTCCGCCGGACCGGGACCGCCTCGCCGTCGACGGCCAGCGCGTCGCCCATCGACGCCCGGACCGCGTCGCCCGGCACGTTCGTCACGACGTTGCCGAAGCCGTCGACGACGAGGACCTCCCCCCGGACGGTCCCGTCCGCCCCGGTGTCTGGCGCCGGGAACCGCAGGTCGACGAACTCGTCGACGGGGCCGACCCCGTCGAGGGTGGCGACGGCGTCGACGCCCGCCTCGTGGACTCGCGCCGCGGTCGGCGCGAACACGTCCCGGCCGTGGAAGGTGGCGCTCTCGGGGTCCGCGACGGTCACCGCGAACACCTCGGGACCGTCGTCGCCGGCGAGGGCCCGCGCGGCGGGCAGGAGGACGCCGTTGTCGGGGCCGACGAGGGCGTGCTCGCCCGCCCGGACGACGAGAGCGGCGCGGTCGGTCCCCACGCCCGGGTCGACGACGACGCAGTGGACCGCGGGCGGGAACCAGGGGAGCACCTCGCGCGTCCAGAACGCCGCCGTCCTGACGTCCTGGCGGGGGAACTCGTGGCTCACGTCGACGATGCGGGCGTCCGAGGCCCGGCAGATCACTCCCTTCATCGCGGCCGGGTACGGCGACCCGAAGTCGGAGGCGAGCGTGATCATTCCCCGTTCGCGTCCGACTCGCTGATGCGCTGGATGCGGCCCACCCCGTCGATCTCGCTGACGACCTCGGCCACGGCGTCGGGCACGAGGGGCTCCCAGTCGCTGCCGCGGACCATGCGCTCGCGGATCTCGGTCCCCTCGAGGACCTCCCGGTTGTGCATCGGCACCCGGCGGACGGGCGTCCCGTCCTCCTCGAACAGGCGGATGACGAGGGGGTTGTTCGAGAAGACGACGTCGAACTCCGGGCACATGCTCCGCAGGTGGCTCACCCAGACGGCGTGTCGCTCGATGTCCTCGATGGGCACGACGTAGGTGACCAGGTCGAGGTCGACCAGCGTCCGCGTGAGCATCATCACCCGCTCCCCGCCGGTGAACGGGTCCTTGGTGGTGTGGGACTCGCCCGCGCTCCCGACGGCGACGACGAGTTCGTCCACTTCCTCGGCGATCTGTTCGACCACGTGCTGGTGACCGCGGTGGAACGGCTGGAAGCGGCCCACGTAGAACCCGCGGGTCATTCGTTAGCGGTGGCTCGCGCTGGGGCGTCTTAACGGTGCCGGACCCGTCCCGGGGTCCGGCCGCGAGGGGGCCTGAGTCGCCCGATTCCGGCCGACTCCGTGCGGTTCCGAGGGAGAAAGTATATCAATTCTCCGCACGTGGTTTCTGGTACCGAACGATTCTATGAGCGAAGACCCACCGACCGAGAGTCCCGCCCCCGGCGTCGGGGAGTCCGACGCCGAGAGCGGGCGCCAACCCGACGAGGGCTTCGACGACCTCGGGAGCGAGGTCGAGGTGGAGGGCGAGGTGTCCGTCGACGAGTCCGTCGAGGAGGAGGACCTCCTCGGCGGCCTCCAGATCGACACCACGGCGGACATCCACGTCCCCGAACGTCTCGTCGACCAGGTCATCGGTCAGGACGAGGCCCGCGACATCGTCAAGAAGGCGTCCAAGCAGCACCGCCACGTCATGATGATCGGCTCGCCCGGGACGGGCAAGTCGATGCTGGCGAAGGCGATGGCCGAACTCCTCCCGAAGGAGAACCTCCAGGACGTCCTCGTCTACCACAACCCCGACGACTCGAACGAACCGAAGGTCCGGACGGTCCCGGCGGGGAAGGGCGAGCAGATCGTGGACGCCCACAAGGAGGAGGCGCGCAAGCGCAACCAGATGCGCTCCTTCCTGATGTGGATCATCATCGCCATCGTCATCGGCTACTCGCTGCTCATCGCCCGCCAGGTCCTGCTGGGCATCCTCGCCGCGGGCATCATCTACCTCGCGTTCCGCTACTCCTCCCGCGGGTCGGACGCGATGGTGCCGAACCTCCTCATCAACAACAAGGACCGTCAGACCGCCCCCTTCGAGGACGCGACCGGCGCCCACGCCGGCGCGCTGCTGGGCGACGTCCGCCACGACCCGTTCCAGTCCGGCGGCATGGAGACGCCGAGCCACGACCGCGTCGAGGCCGGCGCCATCCACAAGGCCAACAAGGGCGTGCTGTTCATCGACGAGATCAACACGCTCGACATCCGCTCCCAGCAGAAGCTGATGACGGCCATCCAGGAGGGCGAGTTCTCCATCACGGGCCAGTCCGAGCGCTCCTCGGGCGCGATGGTCCACACCGAACCCGTCCCGTGTGACTTCATCATGGTCGCGGCGGGCAACATGGACGCGATGGAGAACATGCACCCGGCGCTGCGCTCCCGCATCAAGGGCTACGGTTACGAGGTGTACTTCGACGACACCGTCGGGGACACCCCGGAGATGCGCCGGAAGTACGCTCGCTTCATCGCCCAGGAGGTCGACAAGGACGGCCGCCTCCCCCACTTCACGCCCGACGCGATGCGCGAGGTCATCCTCGAGGCCAAGCGCCGGGCGGGCCGGAAGGACCACCTGACGCTGCGGTTCCGCGAACTGGGCGGCCTGGTGCGGGTCGCGGGCGACATCGCTCGCGCCGAGGGCGCCGACCAGACGACCCGCGAGCACGTCCTCCGGGCGAAGAAGCGCTCCCGGTCCATCGAGCAGCAGGTCGCGGACGACTACATCGAGCGCCGCAAGGACTACGAACTGAAGGTCAGCGAGGGCTCGGCGGTCGGCCGCGTCAACGGCCTCGCCGTCATGGGCGAGGACTCCGGCATCATGATGCCGGTCATGGCCGAGGTCACCCCCCGGCAGGGCGAGGGCGGCGAGGTGTTCGCCACCGGCAAACTCCAGGAGATCGCCGAGGAGGCCGTCGAGAACGTCTCCGCCATCATCAAGAAGTACTCCGGGGAGAACATCGCGGAGAAGGACATCCACATCCAGTTCGTCCAGTCCTACGAGGGCGTCGAGGGCGACTCCGCCTCGATCACCGTCGCGACGGCGGTCATCTCCGCGCTGGAGGGCATCCCCGTCGACCAGTCGATGGCGATGACCGGGTCGCTCTCGGTGCGCGGCGACGTGCTCCCGGTCGGCGGCGTCACGCACAAGATAGAGGCCGCCGCGAAGTCCGGGTGCAAGCGCGTCATCATCCCGAAGGCCAACGAGCAGGACGTGATGATCGAGGACGAGTACAAAGAGCAGATCGAGATCATCCCGGTCTCGCACATCAGCGAGGTGCTCGACGTTGCCCTCGTCGGCAAGCCCGAGAAGGACTCGCTGGTCAACCGTCTCAAGGAGATCACCGGCCAGGCGCTCAACCGCGACGTCGGGAGCACCGGCGGCGCGAACCCGAGCCCGCAGTAACCCCTCTCCTCGGAGTTTCCCGCGAGGCCGATTCCCCCCGGAGTTGAGTGTAATTCGTGTCGCAGTCGTGTGTCTTTGCCGGGCGAGTTCGGCGAACTGTTTTCGTCCCGGCGGTCCCGACGCGATTCGATGCGACGACGCGACTACCTGACAGGGCTGACGACCGCGACGCTCGCGCTCGCCGGGTGCGCCGGTGGCGCCGGTGGCGACGGCGGCGACGGCGGCGGGTCGGGCGGCGGCCAGAGCGACGGCGGCGGCGACGCCACGACTACGGCGACCGAGCAGCCGTCTTCGACGGCGCCGACCACCGCGACGACCGCCCGGGCGGCGGCCGCGCGCGAGGCCTACCCGGACTACTCGTGGTCCTCGCTCGACGGCGCGTCGCCGACGGCCACCGACTCGGTGACGCTGCGCGGGTCCGCGTTCCATCCACTGGTCGCACGGGTGTCGACCGGCACGGAAGTCAGGTGGACCAACGAGGACGGCTACGGGCACACGGTGACGATTCCCGCCCTCGACGTCCACCGCGAACTCGGCGGCGGCGAGCAGACGACCGTCACCGTCGACGAGGCGGGCACGTACGACTACCTCTGCCGGTTCCACCCGCCCTCGATGCTCGGCCGCCTCGTCGTCGTCGAGGGGACGGTGACGTCGGGGGACGGGACGTCGACAGAGATGGCTGGGGGGAGCGGCTACTGAGCCCGACGGGGGCAGATTTTTGCGGATGCCGACGAATCTCTACCCGGGTCGACCGAGGGAGCACCGTGGCATGGAGGGTATCCTCTGGTACGTGCTGGCGGGAACTCGCGGCGGCGAGAACCGGGTACGCATCCTCCGTGCGCTCGACGAGCGGCCGCGGAACGCCAACCAGCTCGCGGAGGACCTCGAACTGAACTACAAGACCGTGACCCATCACCTCGACCGCCTCGGGGAGCACGACGTCGTCGTCGAGCGGGGCGACGGCTACGGGACCGTCTACCTGCCGACCGACGCCGTCCGCGAGCACTGGGACGTGGTCGAGGAGATCGCAGCACACGTGAGCGAATGACCGGGACCGGACGCGAGACGGGACGGGGGGAGCGCGCGTGACCGCGGTGAGCGACGCCCTCTGGCTCTCGCTCACCCGCGGAGCGGCCGCGTCGAACGTCCTGTTGCTCCTGGGGCTGCTGGCCATCTGGGGGCGCAACCTCCGCCGGTACCGCTCGCGGTACACCGCGGGCCTGGTCACCGTGGCCGCCCTCCTCCTCGCGGAGAACCTCCTCTCGGTCTACATGTACCTGCTCGACCCCGGGCTGACGGCGTGGCTGGCGGGCGAGTACACGCCCACGGCGGGCCTGTGGGCGATGGCGCTCCTCCACTGCCTCGAGACGGCCGCCCTCGCCGTGCTGGTCTGGAGTTCGTGGTCCTGACGTTTTTGCCGCCACCCGCCCTACGGCGGCCATGGTCGAACCCGCGTGGCAGGCGTTCACCGGGCTCTCGGTCCTCGTCGCACTCGCGCTCGTCGGCCTCGCCCGTCTCTCGCAGGGGGGCGTCCCGACGGACGCGGAGGCCCTGGGGTCGGGCCACGCGGCGTCGCCCCGGGCCGTCGAGGGACCGGCCGACCCGGACGTCTCGACCGGCGCGCTGCTGGTCAACGTCGCCCTCTCGCAGGGCGTCTTCGGCGCCGTCCTCCTCGTCGGCGCGTGGGTGACGCGGGTGCCACCGGCGGCCCTGGGCGCCGGTCCCGGGTGGCTCGGGCTCCCGGCCCTCGCGGCCGGCGTCGCGGGCGGGCTGGCGCTCTACCTCGGGGACGAGTCGCTCGCGTGGGTGGCCGACCGCCTCGGCGCACCCTACAGCGAGGCGATCCGTGACCTGCTGGCGCCCGACTCGGCGACCGAGTGGGCGGTCCTGCTCCTCGGCGTCCTGCCGGTCATCGCCGGGTTCGAGGAACTGCTGTTCCGCGGGGCGCTCGTCGGCGCCGTCGCTGCCGGGGTCGGCGTCTCCCCCTGGGTGCTCGCGGGGGCGTCGAGCGCTCTGTTCGGCTTCGCCCACGGCGCGCAGGGACCGGCCGGGATGGTCGTGACCGGCCTGCTGGGGTTCGCACTCGCGGCGCTGTTCGTCCTCACCGGGAGTCTCGCGGCAGCGGTCCTCGCCCACTACCTGGTCGACGCGCTGGAGTTCCTCGCGAACGAGACCTAGAGCCCCTCCAGCGAGCGGAGGCGCTGCTCGACCGCCGGGGGCGCCGCGCTCGGCCCGTCCCGGACGCGGTGGTCGGGGACGAGCAGCGGCACGGGGTTGGCGTCGAGGGCCTCGCGGACCGCGTCCTCGGCCTCGGCGTCGCTCCCGAGGCCCGCCATCCGCGCCACCTCCGAGACGGCGGTCTGCTCGCCGTAGGGGATCCCCCTGACGGCCTCGAGCACCCGTCGCTGGTCCGTGGGGACGGTCAGGCCCACGTCCACGTCCGCGAAGTCGTCGGCGACGCCCTCGAGGTAGGCGAAGATGCGGTCGAGGAGGTCGCTGTCCTCGGTCGCGTCCTCGTCGGGGACCTCCGGGAACGAGAGGCTCACCACCTTGTCGCCGGCGACGCCGACCTGCACGTAGCGGTCGAGGTAGGCGGACTCGCGAGCGTAGATGCCGGCCGTGGCCATGGTCGTCCGTCTCCGGGCGAGGACTTCAACGTTCGCCGGCGTGACGCAAGGCTTATGTACAGATGAGTACATCGATGTATACTGATGGACGAGACGAGCGAGATGGCCCCGGCGATTCGGTCGATCCTGGCGGCGGCGCGGGCCCGCGAGGGTGGGACGGCGCCCCTCTCGGTGGACGCCCGGTCGCTGCCGGACGCGCTCGCGGCCGCCGCCGCGGACGGCCGCGTGCCGGTCGTCGCGGAGGTCAAGCCGACCAGTCCGACGACCGAGGGGACCCGCACCGAGGACCCCGTGACCCTCGCGGAGGAGATGGTCGCCGGCGGGGCCGCCGCGCTGTCGGTGCTGACCGAACCCGAACACTTCGGGGGGTCCCCCGAAACGCTCCGGCGGGTCCGGGACGCCGTCGACGTGCCCGTCCTCCGCAAGGACTTCCTGCTCCGGGAGGCACACCTCGACGTGGTCGAGGCAGACGTGGTCCTGCTCATCGCGCGGTTCGTCGACGACCTCCCGGGACTGCTCGCGGCGGCCCGCGAGCGGGGCTTCCAGGTCCTCGTGGAGGTCCACACACGCGCGGAGGCCCGCGCCGCCGTCGCGGCGGGCGCCGACGTCGTCGGGGTCAACAACCGGGACCTGGCGCGACTCGAGGTGGACCTCTCGACGTTCGAGGCGGTGGCGCCGACGCTTCCGGACGACGTGACGACCGTCGCGGAGAGCGGCGTCACTTCGCCCGCGGACGCGCGCCGGATGCGCGCGACGGGCGCGGACGCCCTCCTCGTCGGGTCGGCGATCATGGGCGCAGCCGGCGACGGCGGCGACGACGTGCTGGCGAACACGCGGCGACTGACCAAAGCATGACGACGGACACGAAATTCGGAGAGTACGGCGGACAGTACGTGCCGGAGGCGCTGATGCCTGCGGTCGAGGAACTCGCGGACGCCTACGAGCGCTACGTCCTCGAGAACGAGGACGGTTTCATGGACGACTTCCGGGCCCGCCTGCGGGACTTCGGCGGCCGCCCGACGCCGCTCCAGCGCGCGGACCGCCTCAGCGAGCGCTACGGCCACGACGTCTACCTCAAGCGCGAGGACCTGCTCCACGGCGGGGCGCACAAACTCAACAACGCCCTCGGACAGGTGCTGCTGGCGACCTACATGGGCAAGGACCGCATCGTCGCGGAGACGGGCGCGGGCCAGCACGGCACCGCGACTGCGATGGCCGCCGCCCACCTCGACGTCGACTGCGAGGTGTACATGGGCCGCCGGGACATCAACCGGCAGCGCCCCAACGTCTTCCGGATGCGCATCGACGGCGCCGAGGTGACGCCGGTCACGGCCGGTCGCGGCACGCTGAAGGAGGCCATCAACGAGGCCATGCGGGACTGGGTGACCAACGTCGAGGACACCCACTACGTCATCGGGTCGGTCGTCGGTCCCCACCCCTTCCCGCGGATGGTCCGGGACTTCCAGTCCGTCGTCGGCGAGGAGGCGCGCCGGCAGGTCCGCGAGCAGGTGGGGCGACTGCCGGACTCGGTCGTCGCCTGCGCCGGCGGCGGGTCGAACACGATGGGGGCGTTCCACGCCTTCGCCGACGACGACGTCGACCTCTACGCGGTCGAGGCGGGCGGGTCCTCCCTCGAGGTGGACGAGGAGCGCGGCGTCGCGCCCAACTCCGCGTCGCTCTCGACCGGCACCGAGGGCGTCCTCCACGGCGCGCACACGCTCGTCCTCCAGGACGCCGACGGGCAGATCATGGAGTCCCACAGCGTCTCGGCGGGCCTGGACTACGCGGGCGTCGGTCCGGAACTCGCTCACCTCGTCGACGTGGGCCGCGTGCGCGCCGTCAACGTCGGCGACGAGGCCGCGCTGTCGGCCTACCACCGCCTCTCCCGGGAGGAGGGCATCATCCCGGCGCTGGAGTCGGCCCACGCCCTCGGCTACCTCCACGAGGCCGACCCCGACGAGTTGGGCCTCACCGTCCTGAACCTCTCCGGGCGGGGCGACAAGGACCTCGAGTCGGTCGTCGAGGCCACCGCCGACCGGGACCTGGCGGGCGCGCCGTCGATGGACGTCTTCGAGCGCGCGGAGGGGGACCGATGAGCCGGATTCCGGCGGCGTTCGCGGACGGCCCCGCCTTCGTCCCCTACCTCGCCGTCGGCGACCCGACGGTCGAGGCGTCGCGGGCCTACGTCGAGGCGCTGGTCGAGGGCGGCGCGGACCTCGTGGAGCTAGGACTGCCCTTCTCCGAACCCATCGCGGAGGGGCCGACCATCCAGCAGGCCGTCGTCCGGTCGCTGGAGGGCGGCATGACCCCCGAGCGGTTCTTCGAGTTCGTCGCGGACCTCGACGTCGACGTGCCGCTGGTCTGTATGACCTACTACAACCTCATCTAC
The DNA here is from genome assembly GCA_042216525.1 of Halobacteriaceae archaeon. Lineage (GTDB taxonomy): Archaea > Halobacteriota > Halobacteria > Halobacteriales > Halobacteriaceae > JBDGTT01. The sequence goes on along the minus strand of JBDGTT010000002.1, from coordinate 81,718 downwards.
CGGTACGGCGGCGAGGCGGCCGACCGCCCGCGGGCGTTCGTCGAACGCGCCGCGGCGGTTGGCCTCGACGGCTTCGTCGTGCCCGACCTGCCGGCCGAGGAGGCCGGCCCCCTGCGTGCGGCCTGCGACGAGTTCGACCTGGACCTCGTCTTCGTCGTCGCGCCGACCACCCGGGGGGAGCGACTCGACCGCCTCATGTCCCAGGTCTCGGGCTACGTCTACGTCCAGGCCCGCCTCGGGACCACCGGCGCGCGCGCCGACCTCTCGGACCAGACGGACGCGAGCCTCGATCGCCTCGCCGGCTACGACGTCCCGAAGGCCGTCGGCTTCGGCATCTCCTCGGGTGAGCAGGCCCGCGAGGTGGTCGCCGCCGGCGCGGACGGCGTCATCGTGGGGAGCGCCCTCGTCGACGTCGTGGCCGAGGGCGTCGCGAACGACGACCCGACGACTGCGGTGGCCGACCGCCTCCGCGCGACGGCGCGTGAACTCAAGGCCGGCGCGGTCGAGGGAGTGGCGAAACCGGAACGAACATAGCGGCCCGCTTGTTACCTCCCCGCAAACGATGGACACAGGGAAACGCGCACGACTGGAGCGAATCGGGACAGACGGTCGCTACCTCACCGTGCCGATGGACCACGGTCTGACCCTCGGGGCCGTCCGCGGCCTGCGGGACCTCGAGTCCACGGTCGACGCGGTCACCGGAGCCGGCGCCGACGCCGTCCTCACGCAGAAAGGCGTCGCGGAGCGCGTCCACCCGAACAAGAACGGCAAGGGTTACATCGTCCACCTGAACGGGTCGACGACGCTCGGTCCCGACGAGAACGACAAGCGCCGGACGGCCACCGTCGAGGAGGCCGTTCGGTGTGGCGCGGACGCCGTCTCCTTCCACATCAACGTCGCCAGCGAGTACGAACGCGAGCAGATCGAGGACCTCGCGACGGTGACCCGCGAGGCGACCGCCCTCGGCGTGCCGGTCCTCGCGATGGCCTACGTCCGGGGCCACGACGCGTCCGCCGAGGACCCCGAGGCCGTCGGCCACGCCGTCCGCCTCGCCGAGGAACTCGGCGCGGACGTGGTCAAGACCGGCTACACCGGTGACGCGGACTCGTTCGCCCACGTCACCGGCTCGACCCGCCTCCCTGTCATCATCGCCGGCGGCAAACCGGACACCGACCGCGAGACGCTCCGGGCCGTGCGCGGCGCGATGGACGCGGGCGGGGCCGGCGTCTCGATGGGGCGGTCTATCTTCCAGCACGAGGACCCCGCCGCGATGACCCGGGCCGTCTCGGCCGTCGTCCACCGCGACGCGGCCGTCGACGTCGCGATGGAGGAACTCGGGACCACGGCCTGACCCCATCCGCCACGTTGAAATCCCGACCCCCCGTGGGAGCGTACAATGAGCCGAACGGTCTGGCTGAAAGCCGACGACTCGGTCGGGGACTGGGAGACGCGCAAGCGCCGCATCACCGCCGGCCTCGAGGCCGGCGTGGACTGGGTGCTCGTCGACGAGGGCGACGTGGCCCGCGTGCGGGAACTCGGCGCGGTCAACGTCGCCGCGTTCCGCGCGGACGACGTCGACGTCATGGGCGTCGACGACGCCGAAGAGGAGGCAGAGGCCGACACTTACGTCGTCGGCAAAGGCGCCGAGGGCGACGGCACGGTCGAGTTGCCCGCCGACCTCTCCGGGTCCGCTGACCTGACGACGCTCCAGCGAGACGAGGCGGTCGGCGGCGCCTACGTCCGCATCCTCGACGAGACCTACGAGGCGTTCGCGGAGCGGGCGGCCCGCGACGCCGACTACACCATCGTCGTCGGCGAGGACTGGAAGATCATCCCGCTCGAGAACCTCATCGCCCGCATCGGCGACGAGACCGACCTCGTCGCCGGCGTCCAGTCCGCCGCGGAGGCCGAGACGGCCTTCGAGACGCTCGAACTCGGCGCCGACGGCGTCCTGCTGGACGCCGACGACCCCGACGAGATCCGCGAGACCGTCGAGGCGCGCGACGCCGCCGACCGCGAGCACCTCGAGATGGCCTGGGCGGAGGTCGTCGACGTCGAACCCGTCGGCCTGGCCGACCGGGTCTGCGTCGACACGGGGAACCTGCTGGACCACGACGAGGGCATGCTCGTCGGGTCGATGTCCCGGGGGCTCTTCTTCGTCCACGCGGAGACCGCCGAGTCGCCCTACGTCGCCTCCAGGCCCTTCCGCGTGAACGCGGGTGCGGTCCACGCTTACATCCGGACGCCGGACGGTGGGACGAAGTACCTCTCCGAACTGCAGAGCGGGGACGAGGTGCAGGTCGTCGACACCGAGGGCCACACCCGCGAGGCCGTCGTCGGTCGGGCGAAGATCGAGCGCCGGCCGATGTTCCGGGTGCGCGCCGTGCCCGAGGGCGGGGAGGCCGAGGACCCCATCGAGACGCTCCTCCAGAACGCCGAGACCATCAAGGTCCACACCCGCGAGGGACGCACCGCGGTCACGGACCTCGAACCGGGCGACGAGATACTGGTCTACACGCAGTCCGGCGGTCGCCACTTCGGCGAGGCCATCGAGGAGACCATCATCGAGAAGTGACGGCGTCGGCGTCGGCCTCGCCGTCCAGGCGCGTCGTACACCACGGACAGAAGTCGAGGTCCTCGTCGAGTTCCTTCCCGCAGTTCGGACAGGTCGGGCCGTCCGCCGCGTCGGTCACGCCGCCGTCGCGACGTCCGGGGGCCCGCCCGCGCGCCCCGATGAGGTAGGCGTCGGCGATGTTCAGCGCCCGGATCGCCATCACCGGCAGCAGCTCCGTCGTCGAGAGCGCGTCCTGCACCTGCGACATGGCGCTCAGCCCCTGGGACTCGACGGCGTGCATCGCGTCGGGTGCGCCGACGAGGACGACGACGGCGCCGACGAGAAAGGACGCGAGGAACCACCCGAGTGCGCGTCGCCACTCCCGGAGGTAGAGGTGGCCCACGCCCGGGTAGACGAAGGCGAGCAGCGCGGCCACGAGCCCCCGGCGGGCGCTGCCGTTCGACCGGCCTCCCCCGGACCCGGCGCCGCTCACGTCTGGTCCCCCGCCACGGTCTGGTCGCGCCCCCTGAGGTCACCGACGAGTCGGTCGAGCGTCGCGAGGTCGTACTGGCCCGGTGCGGTGGCGTCGGCCGGGTCGACCGGCGCGTAGCCGATTCGCGACCCGTAGAGGGGGGCGACCGCGCGGGAGTGACGCCCCGCCTCGCCCATCGCCATCGTGGCCACGCGGTCGCCCGCGGCGTCTCGCTCGTGGGTGGCCGCGAGCAGGTCCAGCACGTCGCCCCGGTCGTGGGCCCACACCGCGAGTTTGCCCACGTCCCCGCGGTCGGCCGCGGCCGTCAGCAGGCCGGCGAGGTCCGCGCGCGGCGGCGTCGCCTCGAAGTCGTGAACCGAGACGACGACGCCGGCGCCGCGGTCCCGGGCCGCGTCGACGACCCGGGCGGCGTCGCCGTCGCGGAGTGCGGACAGTTCCAGGTCGACGGCCGTCACGGCGTCGACGTCGAGCGCCGCGACGAGGGCGTCGAGGCGCGCGTCGTCGTCGGCGCTCTCCCCGCCCTCGTGGACGACGCGGTTCGTCGCCAGCACCGGGAGGTCGCCGTCGTAGCCCCGGAGCTGGTCGAGCGGCGACGTCGCGAGGTCCATCCTGAACTCGACGGCGTCGGCGTGGTCCCGGGCGCGCGGCTCCGTCGCGAGGTCCGCCGTCGCCGCCGCCAGCACGAACTCGTCGAACTCCATACCCGGGGACAGACGCCGCGTGCGGAAAAGGTGTCGGCTCGGCTCCCGTCGCGAGTGCCCTCTCAGACGAGGACGCCGTCCTCGGCCTCGAGGAGTTCGTGGTAACGGTTGCGAATGGTGACCTCGCTGATGTCGGCCACTTCGCTCACCGCGGACTGGGTCGTCTTCTCGTTGGTCAGCAGCGAGGCGGCGTAGACGGCGGCGGCGGCGAGGCCGACGGGCGACTTGCCGCTGTGGACGCCCTTCTCCTTGGCCGTCTCCAGCAGTTGCCGGGCGCGGTGTTCGGCCTCCTCGCTCAACCCGAGTTCGGAGGCGAACCGCGGCACGTAGCTCGTCGGGTCGGCGGGCCTGATCTCGAGACCGAGTTCGCGCACCACGTAGCGGTATGTGCGCGCGATCTCGCTCTTCTCGACGCGGCTGACGTCGGCTATCTCGTCGAGGCTCCGGGGCACGCCCGCCTGCCGCGCGGCGGCGTAGACACAGGACGTCGAGACGCCCTCGATGGAGCGGCCCGGCAGGAGGTCCTCGTCGAGGGCCCGCCGGTACATCACGCTGGCCGTCTCGCGGACGTTCTCGGGCAGGCCCAGCGCCGAGGCCATCCGGTCGATCTCGCCGAGGGCCTGCTTGAGGTTGCGCTCCCGGGCGTCGCGGGTGCGGAACCGCTCGTTCCACTTGCGCAACCGCTGCATCTTCTGACGCTGACGGCTCCCCAGCGAGTTGCCGTAGGCGTCCTTGTCGCGCCAGTCGATGTTGGTCGAGAGTCCCTTGTCGTGCATCATGTTCGTCGTCGGGGCGCCGACGCGGGACTTCTCGTCTTTCTCCTTGGAGTCGAACGCGCGCCACTCGGGCCCGCGGTCTATCTCGTCCTCCTCGACGACGAGGCCACAGTCCGCACACACCGTCTCGCCGTGACCGTCGTCGCTCACCAGCGAGCCACCACACTCCGGACAGCCGTGGGACTCGTCGGGACCGGTCTCGCGTTGCTCCTCTGTCGTTCGCACACTCGCTTCTCTCATTGTTGCGTGAAAACCGGGGGGATATCGTCCCGGCGTCTGAGCGTGAGCAACATATTTGCCGGTTCTCCGTTTAAGCGTTCCTATTCGGGGACCCGCGTGCGATTCGCCCACACTCGCCGGTCAGTTCTCGACGGCCTGGGGGGAGGCCTCGGCGTCGATGTCCTCGGTGGCCTCGACGGCTTCGGTGAGCGAGACGTTCAGGAGGACCAGCGACGCCACCCCGCCCGTGAGGGTGACGAAGTGCTTCGTGAAGTGGTCGACGATGGCCACCGCCAGCGCCACCTCCGGCGTGACGGGCGTCAGCGCGACGACCAGCACCGTGAACGCGCCCTCGTAGAGGCCCGTCCCGCCCGGCGACAGCGGGAGGACCTTCGAGAGGTTCCCGACGCTGACGGCGAAGAAGCCGACGACGAACAGCGTGGCGAGGGGCAGGTCGACGCCGAACGCGTAGAAGACGATGAGCCCCGTCGTCGCGTCGAGCATCCACACCAGGAGGCTGGCGACGGTCACCCGCGCGAGGACGCCCCGGTCGACGGCGACGGCCTGCACGTCGCGGACGAACGTCTCCAGCGCCGACGCGACGTACTCGACGTAGGAGTCGTCGCTCGCCCACTCGACGATGGGTCGGATGCGGTTGCGCTCCGAGCGCGCCGTCACGAGGATGGTCGCCACGAGGACGACGACGCCCGCCCCGACGAGACTCGCGACGACGACGGCCACCTGCGCGCTCTGTCGCGGCGCGTTCCCCGGCGCGTCGCCACCGGCGAGAGCGCCAGCGAGGCGTGCGATCTGCTCGGGCGCGAACACGGCGAAGCCCACGAGGACGCCGCCGGCGAGCAGCGTCAGGCTCAGGAGGTCGAAGACCCGCTCGACGGTCAGCGAAGCGAACCCGGTCGTGTAGGGCACGCGACGGCGCGCCTTCACGACGTAGGCCCGGACCCCGTCCCCGGCACGCGCCGGGAAGACGAGGTTGCCCAGTTGACTGATGAACACCGCGCCCGTCAGGAAGGGGACGCCCTCGCGGTAGCCGAGTTCGAGCAGGATGTCGCGGTAGCGAAGCCCCCGTATCGGCCACGAGACGACGAAGACGGCGCCGGCGAGGGCGACGAGGCGAACGTCGGCCGTGGCCATCGCGTCGAAGACCGCCCGCGGGTCCAGGTAGAAGAACATCAACCCGACGGCGGCGAACAACATCAGGAACCCGGCGACCATCCCGGTCCGCCGGTTTGCGTGTGGCTGGATGGAGAACTCGTAGAACACCCGCAGTATCTGCGAGCCCATCCCGAACACGTCGCGGACGAGGTCGACTTTCGTGTCGCCCTTCGGCTCCCAGTCGACGGAGAACTCCTTGATGCGGTAGCCCCGTCGCTGGGCGCGCACGAGCACCTCGGTGTCCCAGAACCAGTGTTGGTCCTGGACGTCGTCGAGGAGCGAGAACAGCACGTCCCGGTCGAAGGCCTTGAACCCGCACTGGTGGTCGCGCACCTCCGAGCGGAGCAGCGTCCGCACGAGTCGGTTGAACCCTCGTGAGGCGACGTCCCGCCTGGGCGGCCGGTCCGCGACGTTCTCGGGCAGCCAGCGCGACCCGGTCGCCACGTCGTACTCTCCCGAGCGGACGCTCTCGACCAGTTCCTCGAGGTGACGCATGTCCGTGGCGAGGTCGGTGTCGAAGTAGACGAGCGTCTCCCCGTCGCTCGCTCGGAAGGCCCGTTCGAGGGCCCCGCCCCGCCCGAGTCGCTCGTCGCTGTGGAAGTGTCGCACCCGAGCGTCCGCGGCGGCGAGGTCGTCGGCGATGTCCGGCGTGCGGTCGTCGCAGCCGTCCTCCGCGACGATGACCTCGAACGCGTCGCCCGGGAGGAACGCCTCGAGGGTCTCCAGGGTCACCCGGACGGTCCGCTCGATGGTGTCCTCCTCGTTGTACGCGGGGAGGACGACGCTCACCGCCAGCGACTCCTCGCTCATTCACCTCTGTGTCACGCAGGCGCGAGTATATACCTTCTGGACGCCCTGTCCCGTCGGACGCGACGGCCCCGGCGGCGGAACCAACACCCATATTACGGCCACATCATTACCCTCTGTCATAATGACGGTGCTCGTTACGGGTGCGCCCGGGTGGCTCGGGTCCACGCTCGTGGACCGCCTCGACGACCGGGACGAGGACGTCCGCTGTCTCGTCTACGAGGGCCTCGACCCCGCGGCCCTCGACGACTACGACGTCGAGACGGTCACCGGAGACGTCACCGACGCGGACAGCCTCGACGACGCGTTCGCCGGCGGCGTCGACACCGTCTTCCACTGCGCGGGCGTCAACCACCCCGGCTTCCGCGGCGGCGTGAGCGCCATCCACGCCATCAACGCCGGCGGAACGCGGAACATGCTGGAGGCGGGGCGCCGCCACGGCGTCGGCCACTTCGTCTACGTCTCCTCCATCGTGGCCGAGGGATTCAGCGAGGGACCGGACCACCTGCTCGACGAGGACGACCCGATGCGCCCGCGGACCGAGTACGGCAAGGCCAAACTGGAGGCCGAAGAGCACATCCACGACTACCGCGAGGCCTACGACATCCCCTACACCGTCCTCCGGCCGTGCTGGTACTACGGGCCGGAGCAACCCGACCGGATGGCGACGCTGATGCAGTCCATCGACTCCGGGCGGCCCATCATGTTCGGCAACGGCCGGAACCGGCGGAGCATGACCTACGTCCCCGCGCTCGTCGACCTGATGGAGGCCGTGATGGACACCCCCTCGGTCAGCCAGGACGAGTCCTACGTCGTCGCCGACCAGGAGCCCTACACCACGAACGAGATATACGAGACAATCGCGCGCCACCTCGGCGTCGACATCTCGCCGCTCCGGTTCCGGGAGCCGTTCCCCACCGTCGCGAAGTACGTCCAGCGGACCCTGGAGCGCGTCGACTGTCACAGCCAGAACTTCCACGTCGCCTGGGAGATGAGCCGCCACATCGCCGCCGACCCCTCGAAGGCGATGCGGGACCTCGACTGGGAGCCACCGGCAGCCCTCGACCCGGGCATGGAGACGGCCGTCGAGTGGGCGCGGGCACACGGGCAGGTGTGAGCGACCGATGACCAGCCCCGAAGCCCAGGCCGGCGTCGCGGACGTCGACCTCACCGGGCGGACCGTCCTCGTCACGGGCGGGACCGACGGCATCGGCCGCGAGGCGGCGCTGGCGTTCGCCCGCCTCGGAGCCACCGTTGGCGTGACGGGCCGCGACCAGTCCAAGGGCGTGCGCGTCCGGGACCGCCTCCGCGACGCCGGGCCGGGCGACGCCGCCCTGTTCACCGCCGACTTCGCCTCGCAGGCCGCCGTCCGCGACCTGGCGAGCGAGGTGCGTGATCGCTTCGACCGCCTGGACGTCCTCGTGAACAACGCGGGGGGCATCTTCCGGGAGCCCTCGCTCACCGAGGACGGCGTCGAGCGGACCTTCGCGGTGAACTACCTGGCCCACTACCGACTGACACACGACCTGCTGGGCCTCCTCCGGGCCGCGCCGGACGGCCACGTCGTCAACGTCTCCTCGAACGGTCATCGCTTCGCCGACGCGGACTTCCACCCGCGCGACCTCGAAGACTACGGCGCCTTCGACGCCTACAACCGCTCGAAACTCGCGCTCGTGCTGTTCACGGCGTCGCTGGCACGGCGGGCCCCGGACCTGCGGGCGAACGCCCTCCACCCGGGATTCGTCGCGGACAGCAACTTCTACCGGCGGTTCCCCTGGCCGTTCCAGCGCCTCCTCGTGCTGTTGCAGTACGTCCCGCGGGCCCTCATCCGGCGTCCCGTCGTCGACGAGGCGGGCGGCGCCGCGGCGATCTGCTACGTCGCCGTCTCGCCCGAGACGCGGGCGTCTACCGGCGAGTACTTCGAAGAACGGTCGGCGATTGCGCCGTCCGAGGCAGCCCGGGACCGCGACGCCCAGGAACGCCTCTGGGCGCTGAGCGCAGACCTCGCCGGACTCGGCCCGGACGACTTCGCCCCGCCCGGCGGGCGTTAACCGGACGTACCACTTCCGGGGCTGACGACCCACCCTGCCCGTGCAGTTGCCCCGCTCGCGCGGAGAATCGGCAGACGGCCCGGTGTTAACCGGACGTACCAAATCCCTCATGCCGGCCTCTCCCCAACGGCGTGGTATGAGCGCGACAGCCTCCGCCCCCACGGTGGCCGACACGGACCTGACGCCCAAGCAGCGCCGCATCCTCGCGTACCTCGAGACCCACGTCGGCGAGCAGACCTACTTCAAGTCGCGGCTCATCGGCGAGGCCCTCGACCTCTCCGCGAAGGAGGTCGGGTCGAACATGGCCGCACTCGAGGAGAACGAGGTCGGACTCGACGTGGAGAAGTGGGGCTACTCCTCGTCGACGACGTGGATGGTCACGGCCTGACCGGCCGCCTCAGGGGTCGTAGCTGACGAGGCCGTCCGCCTCGCCCGCGAGCGCCGCCGCGTCGTCGCCCAGCGAGTCGGCGTACCGGACGAGCAACACGAGGATGGACTCGGGCCGCCGCACGGCGTAGCCGTCCTCCCGCGTGAGGAGGTCGGTCGCCGCCAGTTCCGCCGCGTACTTGCTCACCGTCGCCCGGGAGACGCCGAGGCGGTCGGCCAGGTCCGCGCCCGTCGCGTCGGGCGTGCGGAGGAGTTCGACGAGCATCCCGCGGGGGGTGTCTCGTCGGAGGTAACCGAGCGCCACTTTCTCGAAGGACGTGAACCGGTCGGCGGGGTAGAACCGCTTGTAGTCCCCGTCGCGGTAGCTCTCGATTGCGCCGGCGTCGAGGAGGCGCCGGAGGTGGTGCTGGGCTTCGCCCGTGCCGAGTTGCAGGTCGTCGCGGAGCTTCGAGAAGTGCGCGCCGGGGTTGGTGGCGAGATAGCCCGTGATGGCCTCGCGGGAGAGGTTCTCCGACTCGGCGTCGCCTTGTCGGCTGTCGGCCAGGCGGGCGAGCGGGCTGGCAGCCCCGAGGGCCGCGAACCGCCGGAGCGTCGCCCGCTTGTCCTCGTCCACCCGGTCAACCATTACCGCACGTTGGTCCGCACCGGACAAAATCCCTTCGCTCGCCGGTCAGGTCCCGTCCGGGTCGTCCTCGACGTCCGCGTCTGCGTCCGACTCCTCGCTGCCGGCGGGCGGTTCCGACACGGTCGCGTCGGGGACGTCCATCTCGGCCTCCAGGTCGTCCATCTCGGCGTCCATCCGCTCGAGGACCTCTTCGGGGCTCTCGGCCGTCGGCGTCTCCATCTCCTCCTCGCTCAACTGGCCGAGTATCTCGTCGATGTCGTCGAGGCCGAGCAGTTCGCGGGTCTCCTCGTCGAAGGACAGCGAGTCCAGCGACTCGCCGTCCGAACGCGCGTCGCTCCCGGTGAGGTGCTTGCCGTACCGGCCGACCAGGGACGTCAACTCCTGCGGGAGGACGTAGGTCGTCGACTCGCTGGTGCCGATGTCCGCGAGCGTCTCGAGGCCCTTGTCGATGACCGCCCGCTCGCCCATCGAGTCCGCCGCTCGCGCCCGCAGGACCGTCGAGATGGCGTCGCCCTGGGCTTCGAGTATCTGGGACTGCTTCGAGCCCTGCGCCCGGATGATGTCGGATTGCTTCTCCCCGGTGGCGCGTTCGATGGCGGACTGGCGGTCCCCCTGCGCTTCGAGGATCATCGCCCGGCGCTTGCGCTCGGCGGAGGTCTGTTGCTCCATCGCCTGCTGGACGTCGGCGCTGGGGTTGACCTCGCGGACTTCCACCGACTCGACGCGGATGCCCCACTCGTCGGTCGGTTCGTCGAGTTCCTCGCGGATGCGGGCGTTTATCTCCTGGCGCTTGTTCAGCGTGTCGTCGAGTTCCATGTCGCCCAGCACCGCCCGGAGCGTGGTCTGGGCGAGGTTCGAGACGGCCGTCTTGTAGTCGTCGACCTCGAGGAACGCCTTCTTGGCGTCCATCACGCGGATGTAGACGACGGCGTCCGCGGTCACGGGGGAGTTGTCCCGCGTGATGGCCTCCTGCCGGGGCACGTCCAGCGTCTGGGTCCGCATGTCGAAGGTGTAGGTCCGCGAGACGAACGGCGGGACGAAGGTGATGCCGGGTTCGAGCAGGCGCCGGTACTCCCCGAGGACGGTCAGGGCCTTCTTCTCGTACGCGTCGACGATCTCGACCATCTGCCAGACGGTCACGACCGCCAGCGCGAGCAACAGGACGGCGACGAGCGTCAGAACCGACCCGCCGGGGACGGTCTGGAGGACGATGTCCATGTCCCTGCCTTCGGTGCAGAGCGGTTAAACCTTCGTCCGCCGGCGCTACTCTCGCGCGCCCTCGCGGTCGGCGTCGGCCTCCCGCGTGCTTCCGTGCTTCCGGCGGGCCCGCTCGCGGGCCAGTTCGCGGTCGATGTCGTCTGCCCCGTCGATGGATTCGACGGTCAGGACGCTCCCGCCGCCCGGATCGACGACGATGACCGTCTCGCCCTCGGGGATCTCGCCGTCGACCGACCGCGCCGAGTACGTGGGGTCGAACCCGCCCCCTTCGCGGAGGCGAACGCGCCCGCTCGTCGACGTGACGCGCTGGACGACCGTCGCCTCCTTCCCGCGCAGCGAGGTCGAGTCGGCGGTCCGTCCCGCCTCCACGCCGTAGACGTCGAAGCGGCGGTAGCCCCACAGGGTGGCCGCCCCCACGCCGACGACGAGCACCGCGAGGACGAGCGGCGTCGCGAGCGCCGGGACGAGCAGTCCCACCAGTCCGGCCACGAGCAGCGCCACGCCGAGGACGATGAAGTGGGCGCCCGGCGCAAGCGCTTCTCCGATGACGAGGGCGATGCCCGCCACCGTCAACAGGAGGGCCAGCGAGGTGCCGAAGACCTCTGCCATACCGGTGGTTAGGGCGTCGTGGGCAAAACGCTTCGCCTACAGCAGGAACGTGGCGATGGTGGTGAGGGCCACGGCCACGCCCAGGAGGAGGAACGCGACGTTCTCGGGCGTCGGCGACCCCGGTTCGACCGGTTCGCGGAGCGGTTCGGACCCGTCGAAGCGCCACTCTCGGCCGTCCGAGTCGTCCATGCCAAGGATAGACCGGTCCCCGGCAAAAGTCCGTCGCCGGCGGCCGGTCACGACCGGCGGTCGGCCTCCACTCGCGAGCGGTGGCGCTGGCGCCCCCCGACGTCGCCCTCGTAGACGACGCCCCGCTCGGCGTCCAGCGTGACCGTCTCGAGGCCCGTCGGGTCGAGGTCCGCCCCGCTGATCATCGGGACGCCGAGTTCGCGGGCGACCATCGCCGCGTAGCCCGTCAGTCCCTCCCGGGCGTCGATGATGCCAGCCACCTTCGAGAGGTCGCCGGCGAACTCGCCCTCGAACTCGGGGGCGAGGGCGACGACGGCGCCGTCCGCGACGTCGGCGAGGTCGCCCGACCGGAGCACCGCGAGCGGGCCCGAGACGCGCCCGGAGACGACGACCCGCCCGGTGGCGATCGTCTCGGCAGCCACGTGTACCTTGAGCATGTTCGCGGTGTCGGTGCCCTTGAGTTCGGTCATCATCCCCGAGACGACGACCACCGTGTCGCCGTCCTCGACCGTTCCGGACTCCAGGGCCGACTGGACTGCGTGCTCGATGACGGCCGTCGCACCCTGCTCGTCGAGTTCGGCGTACTGGGCGACGATGCCCCACGAGAGGGCCAACTGGCGGCGCACCCGGTCGTTGGGCGTGGCCGCGACCACCGGGACGGCCGGGCGGAACTTCGCCGTCTTCAGCGCTGTGTAGCCCGACTCGGAGGCGACGACCACGGCCGTGGCGTCGATGTCGCGGGCGAGAAAGCGCGCCGACCGGGCGAGGGCGTCGGTTCGGGACCGGCCGGCGCCGGGCACCCGCTGTTCGAGGAGTTCGTCGTACTCGGCGCTGTTCTCCACCTCGCGGACGATGCGGTCCATCGTCTCGACCACCAGTCGCGGGTCGTCGCCGACGGCCGTCTCCGCCGAGAGCATCACCGCGTCCGTCCCGTCGAGGACGGCGTTGGCCACGTCCGAGGCCTCCGCCCGGGTCGGCCGGGGCTGGTGGACCATCGAGTCGAGCATCTCCGTCGCGGTGATGACCGGCACGCCCGCGTCGTGACACCGCCGGATGATGCGCTTCTGTATCATCGGGACGTCCTCCATCGGGAGTTCGACCCCGAGGTCGCCCCGGGCGACCATCACCCCGTAGGCCGCGTCGATTATCTCGTCGAGGTTGTCGACCGCGCCCTTGCGCTCTATCTTGGCGACGATGGGCACGTCCGCGCCCGCCTCTTCGAGCACCTCGCTGACCGCGAGGACGTCGTCGGCGCTCCGGACGAAACTCGCCGCCACGAAGTCGACGTTCTTCCGCGCCGCGAGTCGGAGGTCGCGGCGGTCCTTCTCGGTCACGATGTCGACGTCGAGTTCGACGCCGGGGACGTTGACGCCCTTCCGGCCGCCGAGGTCGCCGCCGCTCTCGACGCGGGCGTACACCGTCTCCCCCTCGACGCGGTCGACCACCGTCTCGATGCGGCCGTCGTCGAGCAGGACGCTGTCACCGGGTTCGGCGGCGGCGACGCTCGTCGAGAGGCCGACGCGCTCGGGCGTGGCCGTCTCTCCCACCTCGAAGGCGACCACGCTCCCCTCCGCCAGGTGAATCGGCTCGTCGAGTGGCGCGGTGCGGACCTCGGGCCCCTGGAGGTCGACCATCACCGCGACCGGCTTCTCCGTCGCGTCGTCCACCGCTCTGGTCGCGTCGACGAGCGCGGTCCTGTCCTCGCGCTCCCCGTGGCTGGAGTTGACCCGCGCCACGGTCATCCCCGCGTCCGCGAGTCCGCGGATCGCCTCCCGCGAGGACGTGGCGGGGCCGAGCGTGCAGACGATCTTCGCGTTTCGCATATCGGCCGTATGCGACGTGGGGGTAAAAAGGGGGTGCGTCTCCCCGACGGTCGACGGTTACCGGATCTTCGTGCCCGGCGGGCTGTCACCGTGCGTGGTCAGCAGGTCCGCCTCCTCGCCCGCCGCGAGCAACATCCCGTCGCTCTCGACCCCGAACAGTTCGGTCTTCTCCAGGTTGGCCACGAGGACGATGCGCGTCCCCGGGAGCGCGTCGACGTCGTGGAGCTGGCGGAGGCCCGCGACGACCTGCCGGGACTCGACGCCGATGTCGACCCGCAAGCGCAGGAGTTCGTCGGCGCCCTCGATGGGTTCGGCGGAGACGATCTCGCCCACGCGGAGGTCGAGCGCCGCGAACTCCTCGAAGGGGACCCGCTCCTCGGCGACGGGTTCGAGGTCGGCCGCCGCGGCGGACTCGCCCTCGCCCCCGGCGCTCTCGTCGTCACCGGCGGGCGTCGCAGCCTCGACGCGGGCCGCGAGGTCGGCCTCTAGCGCCTCGATCTGGTCGTCCTCGATCTTCTCGAAGAGCGCCGCCGGCTCACCGAACGCGCCCGGGGGCGCGACCAGGCAGTCCTCGGTGCCGGCGTCGGTCACCGACCCCGACTCGTCGAGTTGGGTCCACAGCCGGTCGGCCGTCTCGGGGGTGAACGGTGAGAGCAACACCGCGAGCGCCTTCACGACCTGCACGCAGTCCCGGATGACCTGGGCCGCGGCCTCGGGGTCGTCGTCGGTCAGCTTCCAGGGCTCGTTGCGCTGGATGTACTCGTTGCCGAACTGCGCGAGGCGAACGGCGGCCTCGCCAGCGCGGCGGAGCGAGTAGTCGTTGACGGCGGCCTCGAAGTCCGCGACGGCCGCGCGTATCTCCTCGCGGACCTCCTCGCTGACGTCGGCGTCGGGCGTGCCGTCGTAGGTGCGGTAGGCGAACAGGAGCGCCCGGTAGACGAAGTTGCCCACCGTGTCGACCAGGTCGCTGTTCACCCGCTCCTGGAAGCGGTCCCACGAGAAGTCGATGTCTCGCTCGAAGTTGCCCTGCGTGGTGAGGTAGTACCGCAGCAGGTCCGTGTGGAGACCGGTGTCGAGGTAGTCGTCGGCCCAGACCGCCCGGTTCCGGGAGGTCGAGAAGGCGTCACCCTCCAGCGTGACGAACCCCGACGCCATCACGGCCCGCGGTTCGGCGTAGTCGGCGCCGTGGAGCATCGCCGGCCAGAAGACGGTGTGGTGCTGGATGATGTCCCGACCGATGACGTGGACGATCTCGCCGCCGCCGTCGCCCCCGTCGTGCCAGACCGTCTCCCAGTCGTACTCGTCGGCGCCCACGCGCTCCGAGTACTGCTTCGTCGAGGAGATGTACTCGATGGGGGCGTCGACCCAGACGTACAGCACCAACTCGGACTCGTCGTCGGGGTAGTCGATGCCCCAGTCCATGTCACGGGTGATACACCAGTCCTGCAGGTCGCCCTCGATCCACTCGCGGGGCTGGTTCTGGGCGTTCGAGGTGCCCTCGAGGCGGTCGATGAAGGCCCCGAGGTACTCCTTGAACGCCGACAGTTCGAAGAACTTGTGCTCGCGAGTGCGGTACTCCGCGGGGTTGCCCGTCAGCACCGACCGCGGGTCCTCTATCTCGCCGGGTTCGAGGTGGCGCTGGCAGCCGTCGTCGCACTCGTCGCCGCGGGCGTGGGCGCCACAGTAGGGACAGGTCCCCTCGACGTACCGGTCGGGCAGGGGCTGGTCGGCCTCGGCGTCCCAGGCCACCTCGATCTCCTTCTCGTAGACGTAGCCGCGGTCGTCGAGGGTTGCGACGATGGACCGGGTGAGGTCCGTGTTCGTCGCGTCGTGGGTGTGGCCGTAGTTGTCGAAGTCGACGCCGAACCGGGGGAACGTCTCCTCGTACTTCTCGTGCCAGCGGAGGGCGAACTCCTCGGGCGAGACGCCCTCCTTCTGGGCGTTGACCGCGATGGGCGTCCCGTGCATGTCCGACCCGCAGACGAACGCCGTCTGCTGGCCCATCCGGCGCAGGGCGCGGGTGTAGGCGTCGCCGCTGACGTAGGTCCGCAGGTGTCCGATGTGCAGGTCGCCGTTCGCGTACGGCAGCCCGCAGGTCACCACCGCGGGCCGGTCCGTCGGGAACTCCTCGTGGCTCATGGCTGTTCCTCCGTGTCGTGCGGGGCTAAAACCCGCCGGTTCTCTGTCATCGTGGTGGCGTCTCGCTGGCGGTCGGTCGGCGGTGCGGTCCGCGTCCCCGGGGTTCGCGGCGCGCCCTTCTCGGGGCGTCGCCGGTCCACCCGGCGCGTCGGCTACCGCATAGAAAGAGCGCGCCGCCGCGAACCGACGGGGGTCGGGGTCACACCGCGAGACACGGCCCGCGGGCCGATAAAGCCGTCGCCCCGGCGTCAGTCCGAGACGCTGACCCCGCCGAAGGCGACGAACCCGCTCACGACGAGGTCCACCTCCTCGTGGGTCCGCTCTGACCGCGCGCGTTCGTCCTCCGCGCCCCCGAAGATCGGGAACACCTCCATCCGGACGTTCCACTCCCGGGGCGCGATGACCTCGACGCCGCCGAACAGGGCCGTCGCCGTCACGTGGGCCGGCCGCTCGGCCACCTCGGCGTCGCGCAGGTCGAGTTCGACGCCGCCGAACACGGCGAGCAGGTCCGCTCCTTCGAACGCCCGGGCGGTGACGCGGCGCTCGACGCCGCCGAACAGGCCGAACCCGGTGACGACCCCCTCCGACGTGCCCGGCGGTCGGCGGCGCCGGAGGGGGCCAAGCAACACCGCCAGTCCGCCGAGGATGACGAACACGGGCCAGAACTGGCCCACTTCGCCCCACGAGAGGTAGTCCAGGGCGACCAGTTGCCACGCGCCGGCGACGAGGACGAGGACGGTCGGCCCCACGACGTTGCGGAACCCGCTCCGCACGAGGTTGTACAGGCCGAGGAGGACGAACAGCGACGGGACGTAGACGAGGAGGCCGGTGCCGTCGTAGACGCCGGTGGTCCTGAGCAACAGGAGGACGCCGAGGAGGACGACCAGCGCGCCGAACACGACCTGTCCGGTGAGCGACCGACTGGGGCGGGCCATGCGCGCCGGTTCACCGGCCGCCGACAAAAGTGCCCGCCCCGAGAGAGGACGGGCCGCTCACACGAAGTGGAGGACCGCCGACGCGCCGAACCAGGTGAGGACGAGGCGGCCGACGCTCCCGACGAACGTGGCGAGGGCGAACAGCCAGTAGTCCTCCTCGAGGACGGCGAAGGCGTATATCGAGAGGGTGTCGGGGAAGCCCGGGACGCAGAGCGCGCCGGCGAGGCCGGCGTAGCCGTAGCGCTGGGCGAGGCCGAGGGTCCGCGCCTCTGACCACTCGAGGACGTCGAACCGGGACGACCGGAGCATCCGCACCACGGGCCCGGACTGCTTCGCCTCCTGGCCGATGTGGAAGGCGGCCACGCTCCCGACGGCCTTGCCGACGCTGCTCACGACGACGATGGTCGAGAGGGTGAGCCACGGCGGGAGTCCGAGGTCCAGCGGAGCCAGCAACACCACCTCCGACACGCCCGGGAGTGCGAACGCGATGAGCACCGAGTAGACGAAGACGGCGGCGAGGCCCACCGGACCCGTGGCGGTGCGGACGACCTCCGAGAGCCCGAAGTCGAGCGCGGCCGCCGCGCCGACTGGCGGGACCACGGGTGGGAGGGCGGCGATGGCGGTGACGGCCACGGTTTCGTGCGGAGAGAAGCGACCGACCGACGTAAGTGTGTCCGTTCACCGCACGGCGTCGAGGGCGTCGAGGAACTCGCGCAGGACCGACCGCGTCACGTGGGGCATGCAGACGACCCGCAGCGACCCGCCGTCGGTCCGGGCCACTTTCCACCCCCGCTCTCTGAGCGCCGCGAACGCCGCGGGGTCGAGGTCGGCGGTCACCAGCGGGAGCGTCGGGTCGGCGACGGCGAGGCCCAGATCCCGAAGTGCCCCCGCCAGCCACGTCGCGTTGCCCATCGTGCGCTCGAAGGCTTCGCGGTAGCCGTCGGGCCACAGCGCGGACAGCGCGGCGTGCGCGCTGGCTACCCCGGCCCCGCTCCGGGTGCCCGTCAGCGACGCCTGTGAGGCCGACTCCAGGTACGGCGTCTCCACGGCGAGGGCGTCGAGGGTCGAGCGCTCGCGCGCGAGGAAGCCCCCCGCCGGGATGGCCGCCTGCCCCATCTTGTGCGGGTCGACGGTCATCGTGTCCACCGCCGCGTCCGCGAAGTTCCAGGCCGCGTCGGTGAACGGGAGGACGAACCCGCCGAACGCGGCGTCGACGTGGAGGCGGGCGCCGACGTCGGCGGCGACGTCCGCCAGCGCCGGTATCGGGTCCACGCGCCCGTACTCGGTGGTGCCGGCCACGCCGACGACGAGGACGGTGTCCCCGTCGGTCGCCGCGGCCATCGCCACCGGGTCGGCTCGGTGGTCCTCGTCGGTGGGCACGGTCAGCAACTCGACGCCGAGCAGTTCGGCTGCCTTCCGGAAACTGAAGTGGGCGCTCGCCGGGGCCACGACGTTCGGCGCGTCGGCGTCGACCACGTTCCGCGCCGCTCGCACCGCCTGCACGTTCGCCTCGGTGCCGCCCGAGGCGACGTAGCCCGCGGGGTCCGAGAGGCCCGCGACGGCGCCGAGCATCTCGACCGTCTCGGCCTCGAGGTCGGCCACCGTCCCGTAGGTGGCGGGGTCGCCCGGGTTACTCGCGAGAAACCGCTCGGCCGCCCGGCGGGCCGCCGGATGTGGTCGCGTGCACATCGACGAGAGCACGCGGTCGAACGACTGGGGCGCGCGGTCGTCGGTCGGGACCGGGTCGTCGCCGCGAAACACGGTCAGTCGCGGACCGACTCGATGATGAACCGCTGTTCGGTCCGCTTGACGAGCTGCTGAACGTCGGTCAGGGCGTCGATGTTCACGCTGATGGAGGAGATGCCCGCCTCCACCAGGTACCGGACCATCTCGGGCTTCGAGCCGGCCTGCCCGCAGATGCTCGTCGCGACGCCGTGCTCGCGGCACGTCTCGATGGTGTCGCCCACCAGCGAGAGCACCGCCGGGTGGAGTTCGTCGTACCGGTCCGCGACGTTCTCGTTGTTCCGGTCGACCGCCAGCGTGTACTGGGTGAGGTCGTTCGTCCCGAAGGAGGCGAAGTCGACGTCCGTCTCGGCGGCGATGGTCGGCATCGTCAGCGCCGCCGCGGGGGTCTCCACCATCACGCCCCACTCGCGCTTCTCGGGGTCGATGCCCGCCTCGACGAGTCGCTCGCGGGCCCAGCGGACGTCCTCGACGTCGTTGACGAGCGGGAACATTATCTCGACGTTGTCGTAGCCCAGTTCGTAGAGCTTCTTGAACGCCGCCAGTTCGTGCCCGAAGAGGTCCGTCTCCTGCTGGGAGCGGCGGATGCCGCGGTAACCCAGCATCGGGTTGTGCTCGCGGGGTTCGTCGATGCCGCCCTCGAGTTGGCGGAACTCGTCGCTCGGCGCGTCGAGCGTCCGCACGCGAACGGGTCGCGGGTAGAACGGCTCGGCCACCTGCCGGATGCCGTCGACGATGACGTCGACGTAGGCTTCGGCACCCTCGTTCTCGACGATGTACCGGGGCGTCTTGTTCGTCATCAGGATGAAGTGCTCCATCCGGAAGAGCCCCACCCCGTCGGCCGTCGTCTCGGCCGCGCGCTCGCCGGCGTCCGGCACAGAGAGGTTGACCTTGATCTCCGTGGCGGTGAGGGGCTTCGTCGCGCCCGTCCGTCGCTCCGGTTCGTCTTCGGTCTCGCGCTCGCGGCGCTCGGGTTCGCCGGCGGTGACCTGCCCCCGCTCGCCGTCCACGGTCACGACCTGGCCGTCGGAGAGGCGGGTCGTCGCGTCGCGCGTGCCGAGGACGGCGGGCACGCCCAGTTCGCGGGAGACGATGGCCGCGTGGCTGGTGACGCCGCCCTCGTCCGTGACGATGGCGGCCGCCCGCTGCATCGCCGGCACCATGTCCGGCGTGGTCATCCGCGTGACCATCACGTCGCCCTTCCCGACTTTGTCGAGCTGGTCGAGCTGGGTCACGATGCGGACCGGCCCGGACGCGCGCCCGGGCGACCCGCCGAGCCCCGAGAGGAGGACGGCACCGGACTCCTCGCTTTCGGCCGCCCGGCCGCCGGCATCGCGGTCGATGGTCGTGATGGGGCGGGACTGCAGGACGTAGAGGTCGCCGCCGACGATGGCCCACTCGACGTCCTGGGGCTGCTCGTAGTGATCCTCGACCCGCTTGCCGAGGTCGACGAGGCGGTCTATCTCGTCGTCGGTGAGCACGCGCACGTCCCGCTTCTCTTCGGGGAGGTCCCGCTCGACCGTCTCGCCGGTCTCGGGGTCGCGCGTGAACCACCGGTTCTGGGTGGCGACCGTCTCCTCGACCAGTTCGCCGGCGGCGTCGACGACGTAGTTGTCGGGGGAGACGGTGCCGGAGACGACTGCCTCGCCCAGTCCGAAGGCCGCCTCGATGACCGTCCGCGGGTCGCCGGTCGAGGGGTGCTTGGTGAAGAGGACGCCGGACTTCTCGGCGTCGACCATCTGCTGGACGACGACGGCGATGTCGACCTCGCGGTGCGCGAAGCCCTGGCGCTCGCGGTACGCGATGGCGCGCTGGGTGAACAGCGAGGCCCAGCACTCCCGGACCGCGTCGACGAGGCCGTCCCGGGTCACGTTCAGGAACGTCTCCTGCTGGCCCGCGAAGGAGGCCTCGGGGAGGTCCTCCGCGGTGGCCGAGGACCGGACGGCCACGAAGGGTTCCTCGCCGATGCCGTCGTAGGCCTGGAGGACGTCCTCGCGGACGGCATCGGGCATCGGCGTCCCGAGGATGAGTTCGCGAGCCCGCTCCTCTGCGGCCGCGAGTGCCTCGCCGTCCTCGGGGTCGACCTCCACCGCCTCGAACAGGTCCGCGGCGATGCCGGCGTCGTCGATGAAGGCGCGGTACGTGTCCGCCGTCACGACGAACCCCGGGGGGACCGGCAGGCCCGCCCGCGTGAGTTCGCCGAGGGACGCGCCCTTGCCGCCGACCGACCCGACGTCGTTCGCCCGGATGTCGTTGAGCCACCGGATTCCCATCGTCGGTTGAGACACCGCGGTCCTTGGCTTAGTAGGTTGTGGCACGACCGCGTATTGGCACGCCAGCCCATGTCGCACCAGACCTCTCGGTTCGAGAGACATACCATTTAAGGCGGCAGACTCGCATCTCTCTCCCGATGGACCGAAACAGGGCGTTCCGCTACTCGGGGTACTACTTCCTGTTTACCGCCCTCGCGACAGTCGTCGGCGTCGGCCTGATCCTGGCGGGCGTGGTGCTCGGCCTCGACCCGGCCTGGGAGGCCTACGTGGCGGGCCAGTCGTACGGGGTCGTCTTCCGGACGGCGGCGCCGGGACTCGTACCGGCGCTGTTCGGCGTCGTCGTCTGGCGGTTCGGGAAGGCGTGGGCGCTCTACCACACGCTCACGGGCGCCGTCGACGAGGAACTCGCGGAGACGTTCGACCGGGAGACGCTCAAGAGCGACATCCTCTCGGTGCTCGACGACCGCCTCGCGGACATGCAACAGGACCTCAACTCCGTCAACCGGAACGTGAAGGAACTCCGCGAACCGGAGTCGGAGTTCCAGTTCGGCGACGACTGAAACAGGTTCAAGAGGGGCCGGCACCCGTGTCCGGGTGATGAGCGACCTGCCCGACGAGTTCGACGTCACCGTCACCAACTGGGACTACATCTACGACCGAACGCGCGCCGTCGCCGACCAGGTCCGCGCCGCCGACTTCCGGCCGGAGGTCATCGTCGCCCTCGCCCGCGGTGGCTGGTTCGCGGGTCGCTGTCTCTGTGACTTCCTCGGACTGGACGACCTGACCAGCCTCAAGGTCGAACACTACGTGGGGACCGCCCGGCAGGCCGAGGAACCGCAGGTCCGCTACCCGATGCCGGAGGGATCGGTCGCGGGCAAGGACGTCCTCGTCGTCGACGACATCGCGGACACGGGCCAGTCCATCCAGCACGCCGCCGAGTACGTCGCGGACCGCGACCCCAACGCCGTCCGGACGGGCACCGTCCAGTTGCTGGGCACGAGCGAGTTCGAACCGGACTTCGTGGGTGAACGCCTCGAGGACTGGACCTGGGTCGTCTACCCGTGGAACTTCGTCGAGGACATGGTCGACCTCGTCGCCGGCGTGATGGACGCGTCCGACGACGCGGTCCACGACGCCGGTGACGTCAGGCGCCTCCTCGAGGCCCACCACGGCGTCGAGCGCATCGAGATGGAGATCGCACAGCCGAACCGACTCGGCGAGGTGTTCGACGAGATGGTCCGCCGCGGCGTCGTCGAACGGGTCGACGCGGACGGCGAGGACGCCTACCGACTGCGCTAGTCCGCGACGGCCTCGTCGCTCCCGCGGGCCCCGGCGGAGTCTTGCACCCAGAGGTCGCCGAAGAGGTCGTCCTGCTGGAGGCGCACCGCGCCCCGGTTCGCGAGGAAGAGCAACGCGAGGAACGTCTGCACCCGCGACCCGCCGGCGTCTCGTATCTCGCGGAACAGCACCTCGGCCCGTCCCGCCCCGAACTGCTCGTCGAGGGCCGCCTGCACGTCCGCGATGGTCGCCTCGATGTCCTCGGCGTGGGCGGTGCCGGTCACCTGCTGTTCGGTCGGTTCGTAGTCGGCCCGGCCGGCGTCGTCGGCGTGGTAGTCCAGTTCCTGGACGCCGCGCTGGAACCCCCGTGGCGACCCCGAGGTGTCGTAGGTCCGGGACTCCTTCCACCACGACCCGCGCTCGACCTCCCTGAGTTCGCGGACCAGTTCCGAGAGCGTCTCGGGCGTGCCCCGCTGGCGCTTCCGGTCGAGGCGACGCTCCATCTCCGACTCCATCGCCGCGACGGGGTCGAACCCGCCCGGGCCGGCGTCGCTCTCCGCGGTGGGCGCCTCGCCCGGGAACGCCCCGCCGGGCCCGAGGCCGGTTCCCGGGTCCCAGTCCTCCCAGGGGTCGCCCTCCTCGGGGGCCTCCTCCGCCGTGTCGTCCTCGAGGATGGCGTCGCTCTTCATCCGGAGGAGGACGCTCGCGTAGAACAGCGCCCGTCCGGAGGTGCGCAGGTCGCCGTCGTCGAGGGCGGCGAGGAACTCGTCGGTCACGGCGACGATGTCGATGTCCCACGGGTCGATGTCCCCCTCCTCGGCCAACTGGACGAGCAACTCGACCGGTTCGACCTCCTCGCCGTCTCCCGTCGCCTCGGCGGGGGGGAGGTCGGGGCCGGCCTCAGTCATCCGCGCTCACCTCCGCGTCGCCGCCACCTCGCAGGTCGATGCCGGTCACCGCCGAGACGTTGTCCTCCTGCATCGTGACGCCGATGGCCCGCTCGGACCGCTCCAGCATGGCCGAGCGGTGCGAGACGACGACGAACTGGGCGTCGCTGGCGAGTTCGTCCACGAGTTCGCCCACCCGGTCCGCGTTCGCGGCGTCGAGGAAGGCGTCCACCTCGTCGAGCGCGTAGAACGGCGCGGGGTTGTGTCGCTGGATGGCGAAGATGAACGCGAGCGCCGTCAGTGACTTCTCCCCGCCGGACATCGCGTCGAGGCGCTGGATGGGCTTGTCGCCGGGTTGGGCCTTCATCGTCAGGCCCCCCTCGAAGGGGTCCTCGGGGTCCTCGAGGTGGAGGTCGCCCGTCCCGTTCGAGAGCCGCGAGAAGATGCGCTGGAAGTGGTCGCCGATGGCCTCGTAGGCGTCCATGAACGCCGCCTTCTTCTGCTGATCGTAGGACTCGATGCGCTCTTCGATGCCGTCGCGCTCTGAGACGAGCGTCTCCCGCTTCTCGCGCAGGTCCTCGAGGGCGTCGGCCACCTCGTCGTACTCCTCGATGGCGAGCATGTTCACTGGTTCCAGCGCCGACATCTCCGACTCGAGGCGCGATATCTCGGCCTCGACCGTCTCGATGTCCGGCACCTCGTCGGGGTCTGCCTCCGTCTCCGCGACGCGGTCCTCCAGGTCCTCGAGTTCTGCCTCGAGGCGGGCGGCGTTGCGCTCCATCGCCTCGAGGCGGTTCTCGGCCGCGGACACCCGTTCCTGTTGCTCGTCGCGGGCCGACGTCGCCGCCTGCAGGTCCGCTCGCAGGTCCTCGCGCTCGTCCTTGAGGTCGGCGAGTTCCTCCTCGAGGTCCGCGATGGCGTCCTCTTTCTCTTCCAGGTCCGCCCGCTTGGCCGCTATCTGCTCGTCGACGTCCTCGAGTTCGGCCTCGGCCTCGGCCTTGCGGTTCTGCGCCGCCTCGATGTCGTCGTGGAGGTCCTCGATGGCCTCCTCCGCGTACTGCTTCTCGAGCTGGAGGCTGTTGAGCTCCGCGTCCACCTCGTCGCGGCGGTCCTCGAGGGCCGCTATCTCGTCCCGAATCTCCTCCTTGCGCTCGGTGAGTTCGGGCACCTTCGAGTCCGCGAGTTCGCCCTCCAGTTCCTCGATGTCCGCCTCGACGGCCGCGATTTCGTCCTCCCGCTCCGCGATGGCGCTCTCGACCGACTGCATCCGCTCGTTGACCCCGTCCCGCTCGTCCTGTAACTCGTCCAGGCGGTCCTCGAGGTCCGCGATGCGCTCCCTGGTCGCCTCCCGCTCGGCCTCCGTGTCCTCGATGTCGCTCTCGACCGCCCGGACGCGGTCGGCGGCGTCCGAGCGCCTGTCGCGGGCGTCGTCGAGGCGCCCCTCCACGTCCCGGAGGTCCTCGCGGAGCGACCGGCGCTCGTCCTCGAGTTCCTCGATGCGCTCGGCGACGCGCCGGAGCTGGCCCTCGCCGCCGTGCTGGAAGGAGTACCTGGTCCCCTTGCGGGAGCCGCCGGTCATCGCCCCCGACTTCTCGACGAGGTCGCCGTCCAGGGTGACGAGGCGGTACTCGCCCGTGAACTCGCGGGCGACGTCGAGGTCCTCGACCACGAGGGTGTCGCCGAGCACGTAGGAGAACACGCCGGCGTACCGGTCGTCGAAGTCCACGAGGCGGTAGGCGAAGTCGACGACGCCGGGGTGGTCCGGGACGCTCGGGAGGCGGCGCTCGCCCATCTCGGTCAGCGGCAGGAACGTCGCTCGGCCGGCGTTGCGGGACTTGAGGAACTCGATGCAGCGCTGGCCCACGCCGTCGTCGTCGACGACGACGTTTGCGAGGCGCGCCCCGGCCGCCGTCTCGCAGGCCGTCGCGTACTGCTCCGCGACGTTGCCGAGCTGGCCGACGGCGCCGTGCACGCCGTCCAGACCGGCGTTCAGGACCGTCGTCACCGCGCGACCGAACGAGGCGTCGCCGTCCTCGGCCGCGTTCGCCTCCAGTTCGGCGTACTCTTGCTGGGCGGCCGCGAGTTCGTCCTCGACGTCGTCGACGTCGCCCTGTATCTCCCGCTTGCGGGCCTTGAGGTCCGCGACCACCTCGTCTATCTGGGCCTTGTTCTTCCGGGCCTTGTCGAGTTCGTCCGCTAGCTCCGAGAGCTCCGACTCCAGTTCGGGCAGGCGTCCTTCTGCGGCCTCGATGTCGTCCTCGACCTCGCGAATCTCCTCGCTTCGCCGGCGGGCCTCGTCGAGCAGGCGGTCTTTCTTTCGCTGCTCGTCGTTGCGCGCGGTCTTGGCCGCCTCCAGGTCGTCCTTCAGGTCGGACAGGCGCTCTTTGAGTTCGTCGAACTCGGTGTCGACCGCGTCGATCTCGGCCTGGACGTCCGCGAGGTCGGCTCGTTTCTCCTGGACGTCGGCCTGGATGGACGCCTTCTCGACCTTCCGCTCTCGAATGTCCGACTCGAGGTCGTCGACCTGCTCTTCCTTGCGGTCGATGTCGACGAAGGCCTCCCGGCGCTCCGACTCGGCCGACTGGATGCGCTCCTCGACGGCCTCCGCGCGGTCCTCGAGGCGGGAGATGTCGCCCTTTATCTCCTCCATCTCGCGCTTGATGGCGAGTTGCTCGTCCTCGCCGGTGCGCTCTATCTCGGCGTTCAACTCCGCGAGGTCGTCCTCGAGGCGGGCGACCTTCCCCCGGCGGCTGTCCAGTTCCTCGCGCAACTCCGCGAGTTCCGCCTCCTTGTCCGCGACGTCGGCCCGGGTCGCCTCGAGGTCCGCGCGCTTCTCCGCGAGTTCTGCTGCGGCCCGGTAGCCCTCGTACTCGGCTTTCTCTTCTTTCTTCTCCTGGTACTCGAGGGCGGTCTGTCGCTCGTCCTCGAGTCGGTCCAGCCGCGACTCCTTCTCCCCGATGCGGAGGTCCGCCTCGTCGATGCGCTCCTCGACGACGTCGAGTTCGCCGTAGGCGTCCTCCTTCTTGGCGTCGAACTCCGCGACGCCGGCTATCTCGTCGAGGATCTCCCGGCGCTCGTGGGCCGTCATGTTGATGATACCCGTCACGTCGCCCTGCATGACGACGTTGTACCCCTCGGGGGTCACGCCGGCCTGCGAGAGCAGGTCCTGGATGTCGGAGAGGTTGACGGACCGGCCGTTCAGATAGTAGTAGGAGTAGTAGTTGTCCTCGGTCCGCTTCACCCGGCGCTTCACGCTGATCGTCTCGACGTCGCCCACGTCGTCGGTGCCCGCGGCGTTGACGACCTGCGAGCGGTCGAGGGTGTGGTCCGCGTTCGAGAGGACGACCTCGACGCTGGCCTCGCGGGGACCCTCCGTCTCGCCCTCGCCCTCGTGGGTGGGGTTGTAGATGAGGTCGGTGAGCTTCTCGGCCCGCATCCCGCGGGTGCGAGCCAGGCCCAGAGCGAACAGGACGGCGTCGATGATGTTGGACTTGCCGCTCCCGTTCGGGCCGCTGATGGTGGTGAAGTCTTCGTAGAACGGGATTCGGGTGGTTCGTCCGAAGCTCTTGAAGTTCTCGAGGACGATCTCGTCGATGTGCATGGTGGGGCCGGGCCGTGGCGCCTACGCGACGATGATGTCGTCGGTCTCGCTGCCCTCGGCGTCCTCTGAGTCTGTGCGCTCCTCCGTCATGTCACTGTCGGCCGCGTCGACGACTGCCTCCGCTTCGCCGTCGGTCGATTCCTCGCCGCTCGATGCCGTCTCCCCCGGGACGCCGACCTCGACGCCGACGTCGCTGTCCGCCTCCGGGACGTGGCCCAGTCCCGCCGGGTCGGCCTCGACGGCCTCCTCGAGGGTCCGGATTCGCTCCGTCCGGTCGACGAGTTCCTCGGTCAGCCCTTTGACGGTGGCCTCCAGTTCCGCCACCCGCCGTTCGAGGTCCTCGACGCGGTCGGTGCTGTCGGTCATGTGAGACAACCCGCGCCGGAGCCACATAAGCCTGCGCAAGCCGACCGTCAGACGCGTGGACAGGTCGCGCCGTCGGCCCCACCCCGTTACGTTTTAGCGGCGCCACGCCGAACCCCGACCAATGAGCCAGCAGGCCGCGCGGACGGAGGACCTCGCCGTCGTCATCGGCCTCGAGGTCCACGTCCAACTCGAGACAGAGACGAAGATCTTCTGCGGGTGTTCGACGGACCCGACCGACGAACCCAACTCCCACACCTGCCCGACCTGCCTCGGTCTCCCGGGGGCGCTCCCGGTCGTGAACGAGGCGGCCGTCGAAGCCGCCGTCAAACTCGGCATGGCCATCGACGCGGACGTCCCCGAGCGCACCCGCTTCCACCGGAAGAACTACTTCTACCCCGACCTCCCGAAGGGCTTCCAGATCAGCCAGTACGACGCGCCCATCTGCCAGGGCGGGACGCTCTCGGTGACGGTCGACGGCGAGCGACGGGAGGTGGGCGTCGAACGCGCCCACCTCGAGGAGGACCCCGGGAGCATCGAGCACGTCGGCGGGAGCATCGACACGGCCGACTACGTCCTCGTCGACTACAACCGCGCGGGCGTGCCGCTGATGGAGATCGTCACCGAACCCGACCTCCGCTCCCCGGACGAGGTGCGGGCCTTCCTCGCGAAACTCGAGGAGGTCCTCGAGTACCTCGGCGTCTTCGACAGCACCCGCGACGGGTCGCTGCGCGTCGACGCGAACATCTCGCTGGTCCCCGGCGAGGCGGTCGCCGCGGACGGGTCCATCCCGGCGGAGACGCTCGCCGACGCCAACCGCACCGAGGTCAAGAACATCTCCAGTCACCGCGGCGCCGAACAGGCCCTCGCCTACGAGGTGACGAGACAGAAGAACCTCCTCCGGCGCGGCGGCGCCGTCGAGCAGGAGACCCGCCACTGGGACGAGTCCCGCGGGGTCACCGTCTCGATGCGCTCGAAGGAAGCGGAGAAGGACTACCGGTACTTCCCGGAGGCCGACCTGCCGCCCCTGGCCGTCTCGGACTGGACCGAGCGACTGGAGATACCGGAGTTACCCGACGCCCGCCGCGAGCGGTTCCGCACGGAGTACGGCCTGAGCGCCGAGGCGGCCTCGAAGCTGACCTCGACGAAGCAGGTGGCGGACTTCTACGAGCGGGTGGCGCGGCGCTTCGACCCGGACCTCGCGGCGACGTGGGTCGCGGACAACCTCCTGGGCGAACTCAACTACCGGGACATGGACGTCACCGACGTCGCGGACCGCCTCGACGAGTTCATGCGCCTGGTCGAACTCGTCGACGCCGACGAGATAACGACCAAGAACGCCGAGGAGGTCGTCCTCCGCGCGATGCTCGACGAGGGACTGGCCCCCGACGCCGTCATCGAGCGGGAGGGGCTGGGCAAGACCGGGGGCGAGGCCGTCGCCGCCGCCGTCAGCGAGGCAGTGGCCGAGAACCCCGACGCCGTCGCGGACTACCACGCGGGCGAGGAGGGAGCGCTCAACTTCCTCGTGGGACAGGTGATGGCCAAGACGGGCGGGAGCGCCGACCCGGGCGAGGTGAACCGACTGCTCCGCGAGGAACTCGAGGACTGACCGGCGCCGACGGGACGGCGCCACCGGACCCGGCCGTGCGACGGCGTCACCGGACCGGTCGAAGGCGCCACCGGACCCCGGCCGTGCCGTCGTCGCCTGCACGCCCGCGTGGCCGCGCACCCGCTGCGGGCGTGTAACGCATGCGCGCGCCGTCTTGCGGTTTTTCGCCGAAAGCCTCTTTTCCTCCACCGGCCTACCGACCCGGTAGCGAACGAATGGAACTCATCATCACCGAGAAGGAGAACGTCGCCCGCCGCATCGCGGACATCCTCTCGGAGGGGGGCGCCCGCGTCGAGACGGTCCGCGGGACGAACGTCTACGCGTGGGGCGGCAAGCGCTGCATCGGGCTCTCGGGGCACGTCGTCGGCCTCGACTTCCCGCCCGAGTACGAGAACTGGCGGGACGTCGAACCCCGCGAACTCGTCGCTGCGCCGGTCGTCACGCGGCCCACGAAAGAGGACATCGTGGCCGCCCTCCGGGAGTTGGCGCGCGAGGCCGACCGGGTCCACGTCGCCACCGACTACGACCGCGAGGGCGAACTCATCGGCAAGGAGGCCCTCGACCTGGTCCGGGAGGTCAACCCCGACGTGCCCGCCGACCGGGTGCGGTTCTCCTCCATCACCGACCGGGAGGTCACCGAGGCCTTCGCCGACCCGGACGACCTCGACTACGCCCTCGCGGCCGCCGGCGAGGCGCGGCAGGTCGTCGACCTGGTGTGGGGCGCCGCACTCACCCGATTCCTCTCGCTGGTGGCGCGGCGCCGGGGCGACGACTTCATCAGCGTCGGCCGGGTCCAGACGCCGACGCTCCGTCTCATCGTCGACAAGGAGCGCGAGATCGCGGCCTTCGACCCCGAGGACTACTGGGAACTGTTCGCGGACCTCCGCGCCGAGGACGCGTCCTTCGAGGCGCAGTACTTCTACCTCGACGACGAGGGGACCGAGGCGGAACGGGTCTGGGAGGAGGCGGCCGCCGAGGCGGCCTACGAGGCGCTCTCGGGCGCGACGACGGCGACGGTCACCGAGGTGCGCCGTCGCACCCGGACCGACGACCCGCCGGCCCCGTTCAACACGACGGCGTTCATCCGCGCCGCGGGCAGTCTGGGCTACTCCGCGAGCCACGCGATGAACGTCGCGGAGGAACTGTACACCGCCGGCTACGTCACCTACCCGCGCACCGACAACACGGTCTACCCGGAGGACCTCGACCCGGCCGAGTTGCTGGCGACGCTGGGCGAGGCAGAGCCGTTCGCGGAGGGCGCCGCGTCGCTCCTCGACGGCGAGGACCTCACGCCCACGCGCGGCGACACCGAGAGCACCGACCACCCGCCCATCCACCCGACGCCGGACATGCCGGACCGCGCCGACCTCTCGGAGGAGGAGTGGGAACTGTACGAACTCGTCGTCCGGCGGTTCATGGCGACCTACGCCGACCCCGCGGTGTGGGCACACCTCCGCGTCGTGGCCGAGGCGGCCGGCGAGTCGCTGAAGGCCAACGGCAAGCGCCTCGTCGAGCGGGGCTACCACGCCGTTTACCCCTACGCGAGCACCAACGAGAACTACGTGCCCGCCGTCGTGGAGGGCGCCGAACTCGACGTCACGGAGGTCCGCCTCGACGCGAAGCAGACCCAGCCCCCCCGCCGGTACGGCCAGTCCCGCCTCGTCGAGAAGATGGAGTCGATGGGCATCGGCACCAAGTCCACCCGGCACAACACCATCGAGAAACTGTACGACCGGGGGTACATCGAGGAGAACCCCCCGCGACCGACCAGACTGGCGATGGCCGTGGTCGAGGCGGCCGAGGAGTACGCGGACCTCGTCGTCGACGAGGCCATGACCCGCCAACTCGAGGAGGACATGACCGCCATCGCGGCGGGCGACGCCACCTACGACGACGTGACCGAGGAGTCCCGCGACCTCCTCGAGCGCATCTTCGCCGACCTCGAGGGCAACCGCGACGAGGTGGCCGACCTGCTCCGGGAGGCGATGCGCGCCGACCGCACGCTCGGTCCCTGCCCGGAGTGCGGCGAGGACCTCCTCGTCCGCGAGAACCGCTACGGCTCGCACTTCGTCGGCTGTGACGGCTACCCCGACTGCGAGTTCACCCTGCCGCTCCCGAACACCGGCGACCCGGTCGTCCTGCCGGAGACTTGCGAGGACCACGGCCTCCGCCACGTCAAGATGCTCGCCGGCCGTGACACCTTCGTCCACGGCTGCCCGCTCTGTGCCGCCGAGCGCGCCGACGAGACCGAGGACCGCGTCATCGGCGACTGCCCGGAGTGCGGCGCAGAGCACGGCGGCGAACTCGCCGTGAAGACCCTGCAGAACGGCTCCCGCCTCGTCGGGTGCACCCGCTACCCCGACTGTGAGTACTCGCTGCCGCTCCCGCGCCGGGGCGAGGTGGTCGTCACGGACGCCACCTGCGAGGAGCACGGTCTCCCGGAACTGGAGATCCGGGACGGCGACGGGGACCCCTGGGAACTGGGCTGTCCCATCTGCAACTACCGAGAGTTCCGCGCCAGCCGCGGCGTCGAGGAGATAGACGGCATCGGCCCCGCGACGGCGGAGAAACTCGCTTCGGCCGGCATCGAGTCGGCGGGCGACCTCTCCGAGGCGGACCCGGACGAGGTGGCCGCGGACGTCGACGGCGTCAGCGCAGACGCCGTCCGCGAGTGGCAGGCCGACGCCTGACCCCCCGGCCCGCCCGCGCCTCGCGCGCCCCGGCAGCTATAAGTTTTAGACGCGTCTAAACCCGCCCATGCTGAGCGACGTGATGGAAGACTACCTCAAGGCGATCTACACGCTCCAGCGCGAGCGGGGGCCACCGGTCAGGACCTCGGCTATCGCGGAGGCCCTGGACGTGACGCCGCCGACGGTGACGAGCATGCTCGAGAAACTGGCCGACCGCGGCCTCGTGGACCGCGAGAAGTACCACGGTGTCGAACTCACCGCCGAGGGCGAGACGGTGGCGCTGGAGGTGGTCCGCCACCACCGCCTGCTGGAGACCTACCTCGCGGAGCACCTCGACTACGGGTGGGGTGAGGTCCACGACGAGGCCGACACGCTCGAACACCACATCAGCGAGGCTTTCGAGGAGCGCATGGCGTCCGTCCTGGGCGAACCGACGGTGGACCCGCACGGCGACCCGATACCCTGCCCCGACCTCCGCCCCCTCTCCGAGGACGACACCGCGCCGCTCTCGGCCCACGAGGTGGGCGACAGGGTGGTCGTCGCGCGCGTCAGCGACCGGAACGAGTCCGAACTCGCGTACCTCTCGGACGCCGGCATCCAGCCGGGCGTCACGCTCGAACTCGCGGAGCGGACGCCCATCGGACTGGTGCGCGTCACCGGCGACGGCGTCGACCAGCAACTGCCCGACGACGTCGCGGAGTCCATCCGCGTCCGCGCGGTTTCCGACGCGCCCGGCGACGACCCCGTCGAGGTGCCCGACCCGTGAGCGAGGCGACGTGGCTGTCCGTCCTCGCCATCGCGTTCGGGGCGCAACTCGCCGTCCTCCCCGGCGAGAAGGTGCAGTTCATCATCGCCGGTCTCTCGACGCGCTATCACCCCCTGCTCGTGGTCGCCGCCGCCGGGTCCGCCTTCGCCGGGTGGACGGTCCTCGAGATCCTCTTCGGCCGGTTCCTCCAGCAGGCCCTGCCCGGGGACGTCCTCGCGGTGCTCACGGCCGCGATGTTCGCGCTGTTCGCGGTCCTGCTCTGGCGCTCCAGGCCCGACCCGGGCGTCGACGTCGCCGAGACCGACGGCGGCCTGCTCGCCGGCGCGGAGGGCCTCGACGTGCGCGTCCCCGTCCTCGACTGGAAGGTCCCCTCCGTTCTCGGCGGCTTCCTCCCCATCTTCTCGATGATGGCCTTCGGGGAGTTCGGCGACAAGACCCAGCTCGTCACCATCACCATCGCCGCCACCTACCCGGCGCACCCGACCGCCATCTGGGTGGGCGAGATGCTCGCCATCGTCCCGGTGAGCCTCGCCAACGCCCTGTTCTTCCACCGCTTCTCCCACCGGTTCGACCTGCGGAAGGCACACCTCGCCGGGGCGGGGCTGTTCGGCTTCTTCGCGTTCGACACCGGCCTCTCGGTGCTCGTCGACGTCTCCATCTGGGAGACCGTCGTGAGCACCGTCGTGGCGGGCCTCCTCGGCGCGGCCTGACACGCCCGCCGCCGGGCGAAACACGGCCCTTAACCGCCCGCACGACGAACCGCCGCCGTCACATGTTCGCTGGCGCAGTCGCCGCCGGGGCGGGGGTCGCCCTGGGCCTCTCGCTGGCGGCCCCGCCGGGGCCCATGAACGCCGTCATCGCCGAGGAGTCCGCCACCCGCGGCTGGCCCGCCGGATTCGCGGCCGGACTCGGAGCGATGACCGCCGACGCCACCTTCTTCGCCCTCGCCCTGGCCGGCGTGGTGACCGTCGTCCGGTCTGCGCCCGCGCTCCAGCGGGTGATGGTGTTCGCCGGCGGTCTCCTGATGTTCTACGTCGCGTACGGCGCCCTCGACGGCGCCGCGGCCTTCGCGGGCGAGACGGACGGCGCCGAGGGGGACGCCGGCGACGCGGCCGCCGGGTTCCTGAAGGCGTTCGCGCTGGCCATCACAAACCCCTACCAGGTGACGTGGTGGCTCACCGCCGGCGTCGCCCTCCTCTCGCCGGGCGACGTCGAGGCGTTCGGGCACGTCGTCGCACGAACCGGTGGGCCCCTCACCGTCGTCGGCTTCTTCGCCGGCATCCTCCTGTGGGTCGTCGCCTTCCCGGCGGCGATTGCGGCGGCCGGCCACCGCGTGGACCGGTTCGCCCGGGCGGTGGCGTCCGCCAGCGCGGTGGTGCTGGTCCTGTTCGGCCTCGCCTTCTGCTGGCGGGCGCTCGTCGGCGTCTAGTCGGCCATCCCGGGCACCTCGTCCGCCAGCCACTCGCGGAACCAGCGCACGCGCTTGAGGCGACGGTGGGCGATGCTCTCTGCGGCGTCGCTCTCGACGCGGTCGGCGGCGCGGGTGCCCCGCTCGAGGATGCGGTCGAGCATCTCCGTTGCGTCGAGGTGCGTCCGCGCCTCGTAGCCCATCCGGAGCAACATCAGCGCCGTGCCGTTGGCCCCGATCTTGTCGAGGAGGTCCGCCTCGACGAGACACCGCGTTTCGAGGGGCAGGGCCGCGAGGTCCCCGTCGTGGGAGTGGTCGGCCACCGCCCGACAGACCATGTCGACGAACGACGGCGGGTAGTCCCCGTGCGTCTCGAGGTACTCCCGCGCCACGCGGGCCCCCTCCGCGGCGTGTTCGTCCTGTTCGGCGTCGAGTTTGGCGATGTCGTGGAACAGCGCGGCCACCCTGACGACGTCGACGGCGGCACCCTCGCGCTCCGCGATGCGCTCGCCGAGGTCGACGACGTTCCGGATGTGGTTGAACCGGTACTCCGCGGAGTGCCACGGGTACCACCGCATCCGACCGCCGTCGTCCTCGTTGTCGACGCTCGCCTGGAGGTAGTCCCGGACGAACTGCTCCATCTCGGCGAACGCCTCCTCGGTGACCGGGGTCTCCTTTATCTCGACACCCACGGTACCGCCCCCTTGTCGTTCGATCCCTTGTTCATGGTGTGGAACCGTAGGCAGGTTCGCTTCTTTAGCGTTACGACGCCGCGAAACCGAGTCGAACGCGGCGTCCGCCGTGGCCGCGGGACGCCGGCCACCGACCGCCCCGGCGGCGCCGCGGGCGGCCGCGATGGATATACGGTGCGGCCGGCCGATGGGGGCGCCATGGACCCTGCGGACCTCCGGTCGGAGATGCCCGGCGTCGAGGACATCGCGTACCTGAACACCGGCGCGAGCGGTCCGAGTCCCCGTCGCGTCGTCGACGCGATGCGGGCGGTCCTCGAGGCCCACGAGTACCGCTCGCCCGGCGAGGAGGGCATGTACACCTACGCCTTCGAGGCGCTCGAGACCGCGCGCGAGTCGGCGGCGGACCTGCTCGGCGC
Source organism: Halobacteriaceae archaeon (assembly GCA_042216525.1). GTDB lineage: Archaea > Halobacteriota > Halobacteria > Halobacteriales > Halobacteriaceae > JBDGTT01. The sequence goes on along the minus strand of JBDGTT010000002.1, from coordinate 47,293 downwards.
GGACCCGGCCGAGGTGGCCCTCACCCAGAGCACGACGGACGGCATCAACCGCCTCGCCTGCGCCATCGACTGGCAACCCGGCGACGTGGTGGTCCGGACCGACCTCGAACACGCGGCGGGCGTCCTCCCGTGGCGTCGACTGGCGGACCTCCGCGACGTCGAGGTGCGCGTCGTCGAGACGTCGGGCGGGCGCCTCGACGTCGACCGGGTGAAAGACGCCGTGGACGGCGCCCGACTGGTCTGCCTGAGTTCGCTCACCTGGACGCACGGGACCCGCCTCCCGGTGTCGGCGGTGGTCGACGTGGCTCACGACGCTGGCGCCCACGTCCTCGTCGACGCGGTCCAGTCCCCGGGCCAACACCCCGTCGACGTGCGCGAGTGGGGGGCCGACTTCGTCGCCGCCGCCGGTCACAAGTGGCTCCTCGGGCCGTGGGGCGCGGGGATGCTCTACGTCGACGCCGACGCGACGGCGGCCCTCGCCCCCCGGGTCGCCGGCTACCGCGGCGTCGAGGACGCCGGCGACGAGGGGGTGGCGTACAAGGCGGGTGCCCGTCGACTCGAAGTCGGCACCGTCTCGCCCGCCCCGCACGCCGGCCTCGTGGCGGCGGTCGACCTCCTCGAGGAGGTGGGCATCGACGCCGTCCAGTCCCGCATCGAGCGCCTCACCGACCGCCTGAAGGCGGGCCTGGGCGACCGCCTGCTCGGCCCTCGGGAGTACGAGTCCGGCCTCGTGACGTTCACCGACCCGGACCCCGACGACACGGTCCAGCGCCTCGAGGAGGCCGGCGTCTACGTCCGCTCGCTCCCGAACCCCGACGTCGACGGGCGGGCCGTGCGCGCCTCGGTCCACGCGTTCAACACCGCCGACGACGTCGACGCCCTCCTCGACGCCCTCTGACCCCCTCCACCACGCCGGCGTCGACTTTCACTTCCGGCGCGGGGCTGGCTCGACTTTAGGGCGCTCCCGACCCCACCGTCGCCGGGGAGACCGATGGACACGAACGCGACTGCGACCGCCGACGCCGACCGGGAGATGGACGCCCTCGACGCCAGCCCCGCCCTCCCGCGCCTCGAGTCGGGCGTGACGGTGCTCGAGCGCCCGGACCGGGGGACGGGACTGCACCGCCTCGCGCTGGCCACCCTCGCCGACCGGGCGGGCACCGCCCTCTGGGTGGACGCCCGCGGCGACGCCTCGACGTACCTGCTCTACGACCTGGCCGACGAGCGGACGCTCCGCGGCCTGCGGGTCGCCCGCGCGTTCACCGCCTACCAGCACGTGGCCGTCGTCCGGGCGGCGGCCCGGGCGGCGGACGCCCGGACCGCGCTCCTCGTCGCGCCGGCGGTGGCGTCGCTCTACCGCGACGACGACGTCCCCGGCCGGGAGGGCGAACGACTGCTGGACGCGACGCTGACCACCCTCGCCGGCCTCGCCGACGTCCTCGAGGTTCCGGCGCTCGTCTCCGTCCGCGCCGACGCCGCCGACGCCCTCGCCGACCGGGTCCGCGACGCCGCCGACGCCACGCTCGCCGTCCGGGACACTCGCCTCGGGACCGTCGTCGAGGGCGAGGCCTTCGCCCCGCGGGGCTACCACCGCCGGGGCTACTGGCAGACGACCGTGCCGTACTGGGTCGACCTGTTCGGCGCCGTCGACGACGACCGCCGGCACAGCCCTGCGCCCGCCGTCCCGGAGGTGGACGCCTGATGGGCCGGACCAACCCGACCTTCCGGGAGTTCCTCGACGGCTACGAGTCGTCGTGGTCGCCGTACCGCCGGGCGCTCCGCCGGGAGCGACAGGCCGACTTCGACCGCCTGTTCGACCGGGCGCGGGCCCACGCCGACGCCGCGGGCCAGGCCAACCGGACCGACCCCGAGACGGCGGTCCTGCTCTCGGTGCTGCTGGCCCACGAGGCCGACCTCCGGCGCCTGCGCGAACGGGGCGACGGGAGCGGAGACGGGGAGTGAGCGGTGCTCGACGTCGAGTTCCACGACGGCGTCGCCGTCGAGTACCACTGCACGGCCGACGGCGTCGACCGCCGCGAGAACCCCGACTACCGGCCGACGCTGTACGTCGGCGGGCCCGCGGACGCCCTGCGCGCCGCCGCGGACGGCCTCGCGCCCGACCCGAAGGTCGCCCGGACCTCGCGGACGCGTCGCTATCCGGACCTCCACGCCGACGAGCGGACGACGGTCCTGGCGGTCGAGTGCGCTCGCTCGGGCGACCCCCGGCGGGTGGCCCGCGAGGCGCGGGCGCGCCACGCCGACGACTACGCGCCGGGCGTCCTCCGGTTCTACGGCGTGGACCTCGCCCCGAAGTTCCGATACTGCCTCGCGACGGGGACCGACCCGACTCCCGCCCGCGCGTTGCGGACGCTCGCCCTCGACTGCCCGACGCGGGCCCTCGCGAACGGCGACCTCTCGGCGCTCCGGGTCGACGGCGATCCGGCGGGCGACACCGACCGCGCGGCCCTGCGCGCTCTCGCCGACCGACTCGCCGCCGTCGACCCCGACGTGCTGGTCCTCTCTGACGCCGCCCTCGTCCCCCTCGTCCACGACCGGGCGGCGGCGCTCGGCGTGGACTGCCACCTCGGGCGCGAGGCCGGTCACACGCAACTGGCCGGCGCGAACACCTACGAGAGCTACGGGCAGGTTGGCCACGCCCCGGCGCGCTACGACGTGCCCGGGCGGGTCCTCGTCGACCGCTCGAACTCGTTTCTGTACGGCGAGGCGGGCCTCCACGGCCTGCTCGCGCTCGTCGAGCGCTCGTGGCGACCGCTCCAGGAGACGGCGTGGGGGTCCATCGGCACCGTGCTGACGGCCATCCAGGTGCGCGAGGCGCGCGACCGGGACGTCCTCGTCCCCTGGCAGAAGTGGGAGCCGGAGCGGTTCAAGCCCGTGCGCGTCCTCCACGCCGCGGACCGGGGCGGCCACGCCGTCGAGCCGGAGCCGGGCCACTACGAGGACGTGGTCGAGGTGGACTTCGCCTCGCTGTACCCCCGCATCATCTGCGAGCACAACGTCAGCCCGGAGACGGTCGACTGCGCCTGCCACCGCGAGCGCGCGGACGTCCCGGAACTGGGCTACGCGCTCTGCGACGAGCGCGGCTTCCTCCCGGACGTTCTGGAGCCGCTGCTCGCGGACCGCGCCGACGCCAAGGCCCGGTTGCGGGACGATCCCCCCGCCGACGAGCGGGCCCGCCTCGAGGCCGTCTCGTCCGCGCTGAAGTGGGTCCTCGTCTCCTGTTTCGGCTATCAGGGCTACCGGAACGCCAAGTTCGGTCGCATCGAGTGCCACGAGGCCATCAACGCCGTCGCCCGCGAGACGCTCCTCGACGCGAAGGCCGCCTTCGAGGACGCGGGCTGGCGCGTCGTCCACGGCATCGTCGACAGCCTCTGGGTGACGCCGGCGGCCGAGGACCCCGACCCCGTCGCGGACGTCGTCGCCCGCGTCACCGCCGACGCCGGCGTGCCACTCGAGCGCGAGGCGCGCTACGACTGGGTGTCCGTGCTCCCGACCCGGGACGGTCGCCGCGGCGCGCTCACGTCCTACGTCGGCCGGCGCACCGGCGTGGCCCGCGACGACCCCGACGCGTTCAAGTACCGCGGCGTCGCGTGCCGCCGCCGCTCGACGTCGCCCTTCGTCGCGGACGCCCAGCGCGACCTGTTCCGCGCCTTCGACGCCCGGCGGACGCCCGAGGCGGTCGTGGAGCGACTCGGCGTCCACCTCGCGACCCTCCGGGGGGGCCGGGTCGACCCCGCGGACCTCGCGGTCACCCGGCGCGCCGGGAAGCGCCGGGACGACTACGACGCGGACACCCGCGTGACGGCGGCCCTCGACCGCTACGCGGACCGCGGCGTCGACCGGCACCCGGGCCAGTCCGTCCGGTACGTGGTCGTCGACGACGGCGCGACCGGCCGCGAGCGCGTCCGCTGTGCCTTCGAGGACCCGACCGACTACGACGCCGACTGCTACGCGACGCGGCTGGTGCGCGCGGCGACGGAGGTGGTCTCGCCGCTCGGCTGGGACGAGGCCCGCGTCCGCCGCGCGCTCCGGGACACCGCGCCGACCGACCTCCGCGCGTTCGAGTGACTCAGACGAGCGTCCACCCGAAGTAGGCGCCCCCGAGGACGAGGCCCGTGCCGACGACCCGCACGAGGGCGCGAGCCCATGTCGGCGCGTCGCCGTCGGCGCCGTACTCGCCGCGGCGCCGCGGGACGCGTCCGAGGGTCTGGACGCGCACCACGGCGTCCGGGGCGGCGAGGAGGACGAGGCCGACGCCGACGCCGAGGACCGCCGCGAGCAGCGTCCGGAAGTCGGTCATCGAGCGCGGAGGCGCTCGATGCGCTTCTCCACCGGCGGGTGGCTGGCGAGCAGGCGCTCGATGCCGTGTTTCTCCCCGAAGATGCAGAGCGCGTTGACCTGCTCGTCGACCGCGGAGGACTGGGCGCGGTCGTTGCCGCGCTGGATCTTCTCGAGGGCGCGTGCGAGCGGTTCGCCGCTCCCGACCGTCTCCGCGGCGTCGGCGTCGGCGACGTACTCGCGGTACCGCGAGATGGCCAGGACGAACAGCATGACGAACATCTGGGTCACCTGCCCGACGACGATGGCGAGGAAGAAGTCGGCGATGTCGTTGTCGCCGGTGAGCAACACGGCCCACTGGGCGACGATGGCCACGATGGACGCGATGCCCTGCCCGAGCACCATCATCACGACGTCGCGGTTCCGGACGTGGGCGAGTTCGTGCGCGAGGACCCCCTCCACCTCGTCCATCTCCAGCGTCGCGAGCAACTCCCGGGAGACGACGACGGTGCCGGCGCCCTTCCGTCCGACGGCGAAGGCGTTGGGGACGCCCATCCCGGCGATCATCAGTCGCGGCTTCTCGATGCCCATGTCGCTGGCGAGCGCCTCGACGCGGCGGTGGAGTTCGGGGTACTGGTCCTCGGGGAGGTCCTCCGCGCCCACGCTCCGCAGGGCCATCCACTTGCCGACCTTGTACTGGACGCCGACGAAGGCGACGCTCCCGAGGAGGACGAGCCACAGGGGCCACCCGAACACGCCCATCACGACGACGGCGGCGACGGCGTAGAACGCGAAGAGCAGCGACCCGACGACCGCCATCCGTGCCGTGAGTCCGAGGTGTCGCATTGGTGTCGGTCGTAGGTGGTGGGGACACAAATACGCGGTGGTCGACTGCGGCCACCGAGCCCCTCATCCGCCTCGACCGCCTAGTGCGGACCGAGATGGCCGAGGAGACCCTGACGCTCCCCGACGGCGAGACGGTCACCCCCGAGGACGTCTTCCTCTTCGAGGGCTACCCCTACCGGTTCGTCCCCGCCGACGAGGCGGACGTGGCGTTCTACCTCTCGCCGCTGTACTGGGGCGGGGGCGACATGGACGTCCCGTTCGCCGACCGCGAGGCCCTCGCCGAGCAGTGGGGCGACGCCTCCGAGGGGACGCTCTCGGCCGCCGAGTGGGAGTCCTGGCTGGTCGAGGCCCGCGCGGACGAGCGCTTCGACGACGCGGAACTCGATCACGTCCGGCGCGAGGTGCTGGGCGCGGGCGTCCTCGCGCGCCTCCGGCGCGCGCTCGGCCGCTGACCGCCCCTCAGCCGCCCCACTCGCGGACGAGGACCACGGCCTCGTAGGCGAGGACCGCCACCACGAGGGCGACCGACCCCCAGAGGAGGGCGGCGAAGGCCGCCGGCCCCATCGCGGCGGTCACCGCTCTCCCTCCTCCCCGGCGCTATCGGACGAGCGCTCGTCAAGTCGCCGGACCGACCGCGAGAGCCGGTCGAGGTCGAACGTCGAGCGTCCGAGGAGGGCGGCGAGGATGGTCAGCGCCGTCGAGACGCCCGCAGCGCCGAGGAACGCCCGGAGGAACGAGGGCGCGGGCAGGACCGCGCCGACGACCGGCACGGCCGCGACGACGCCCCGCACCACCTCGGGCGGGAAGTGGACGACGCCGACCGTCAGACCGGCGAGACCCGCCACGAGGACGCCCGGGCCGGAGACGCGCCGGGAGTACAGGCCGGCAAGGAGGGGGACCATCACCGCGGCCCCGAGGAGGTCCGCGAACAGGAACAGGCGGAGGACGCTCTGTGCGCGGAGGCTCACGTAGACGGCGGCGACGGCCACGACGACGGTGAACGCCCGCGCGGCCCGGGTGAGCGTCCGGTCCGAGGGGTCGTCGAGCAACCGCGGGAGGTCGGCGGTGACGACGCTCGCGAGGGCGTTGACGAGCGTGTCGGCCGAACTCATCACCAAGAGGAGGGCGAGGAGGACGACGGCGACGGCCACCCACTCCGGGAACGCCTCCCCGAGGAGGACGAAGAACGCGACGCTGGCGCGGTAGGCGCCGTCGCCGGTCACGCCGAGGTCGACGTACCCCCGGGCGACGACGCCGAACAGACCCGCGAGGAAGACGACGACGCCGTTCGCGACGGCGGCCACGGTGAACGAGCGCCGGAGCGTCGCGGCGTCGCGGGCGGCGTAGATGCGCTGCCACCACGTCTGGTTCACGAGTTCGGCGCCGAGGACGGCGACGCCGACCCAGAGGCCGAACCGGAGTCCCTCCGCGAATCCGGGGTTCAGGAGGTTCGGGTCGGCGGCGACCACGTGCTCGTAGACGGCGCCGGTCCCACCGAGCGCGAGGACGGCGCCCGCGGCGCTCGCGACGAGGAGGGGGAGGATGACCAGCGTCTGCACGGTGTCGGTGAAGATGCTGGCCCGGAGTCCGCCGTAGGCGGTGTAGACGAGGACGAACCCGCCGACGAGGGCCGCCGTCTGCCACCGGGGGACGCCCGCGGTGAGCGCGAGGGCCTGCGAGATGCCCGTGAGCTCGGCCGCGAGGAAGACGAACATGTAGAGGACGCTCACCCCGAGGACGAACGCGTACATCGCCCGACCGTAGCGGGCGAGGGCGTACTCGGTGAGGGTGTGCCCCTCGGGGATGAGGTCGCGGATGCGCGGGCCGAGGCGGGCGTAGACCAGCATGGGGAGCGCCTCGCCCGCGGCGTAACCCGCGACGGCGGTCACGCCGCCGAACGCGGCGCCGGCCTCCGCCGGACTCAGGAGTATCCACACGCCCATCACCGAGGCGACGAGCGTCGCCGTCGTCGCGCCCTGCCCGGCGGACCCGCGGGCGGAGATGAAGTCCTCGACGGAGCCGACCCGGCCCCGGGAGTACCACACCCCGATGGCGGTGAACGCGGCGAGTGTGCAGACGGCGAGCGCCAGCCCCGTCGTCGGGGTGACCATCAGTCGCTCCCTCCCGCGAGGCCGTCGCCGGCGGTCGTCGGGACCGGTTCGGGGTCGTCGGTGGAGTTCACGGCAGCCGGTTGGCACCGACCGGGTTATAATCTTATGATATAACCCAGGAATACCGGGGCGGCGGTGCCGGCGGATGCCTTAATAGCCGCGACGGCCGAAGGCAGCGCATGGCGCTGACGCTCCCGAGCGAGATCGTCGCGGACCGGTTCCTCCCCGCGGTCCGCGCGTCCCTCGCCGTCGCCCTCTCGGACCGGGGGCTGACCCAGCAGGCCGTAGCCGACCACCTCGGCGTGACGCAGGCGGCGGTCAGCAACTACCTGCGCGGGGAGGCCGCCGCCGGCGACGACCGGTTCCGCGAGCACCCGCGGACCCGGGAGACGGTCGACAGAGTCGCGGACGGCCTCGCCGCGGGGACGATGGACGAGTACGAGGCGCTGGCGGCCGTCCTCGAGTTGGTGTGGGAGTTCGAGGACCGGGGCCCCATCTGTGCGGCCCACGAGGAGGCGATGCCGGCCCTCCAGGGTCTGGGCTGTGACCTCTGCGTCCGCGGGTTCGACGCCGACCTGGCCGTCGAGCGCTCGCTCCTCTCGAACGTCCGCCGGGCGGCCCGCCGTCTCGAGACCGCCCCGGGCGCCGCCTCGCTGGTCCCCAACGTGGGCACCAACGTCGCCATGGCTCTCCCCGACGCGACCGACGCGACCGACGTCGCGGCGATCCCCGGGCGGATTCACGCGACCAGGGACCGCGTCACCGTCCCGTCGCGACCGGAGTTCGGCGCGTCCGAACACGTCGCGGGCGCCGTCCTGACGGCGATGGCCGTCGACCCCGCCGTGCGGGGAGCGCTCGACGTCGTCACCGACGACCGCCTCCTCGACGCGGCGCGGGACCGGGGCCTCGACCCGCTGGCGTTCGACGCCAGCTACGAAGGCCGACGGGACCGCCTCAGGACGCGCTTCGAGTCGCGGGGCGAGGTGCCCGCCGTCGCCTATCACGAGGGCGCCTACGGCGTCGAACCCGTCACCTACGTCTTCGGCGAGACGGCCGTCGACGCGACGGACCGCGCCCTCGCGCTCCTCGACGCGACGCGGTGATCAGTCGCCGAGGACCCGGACGCGGTCGGCCCAGGTGCGGAGGGCCCCCAGGACCTCCTGTTCCCGCCGGGAGACGGGGTCGTGGCGCCCCAGTTCGTCGCTCTCGAGGGCGTTCAGCACCGCGACGTCGGCCCGGTCGCAGTAGTCGGTCATCGCCGCGACGTCGCCGGCGGGGTGCTGGAACGGGATGGTCGCATCGTTGACGAAGACGGCCCGGGGCCGGTCGGGTGCCGCTTCGAGGACGGTGGCCGCCCGACGGGCGTTGTCCGCCGCGCGTTCGAGAGCGCCCGCGTCGTCGGCGCTCGCTGCGCGGGGTGCGTGGGCGTCGAGGACGCCGTGCCAGGCGTCGTCCGGTACCGTCGTGAACCGCGTCAGCCGACCGCCGAGGACCCGTCCGTCGCGCTCGAGTTCCGGACCGAACTCGAGGACGACCACGCCCGTCGCACCGTTGCGCTCGACCCACGTCTCCAGCGCCGTCGCGGTCAGCCGGGTCTTGCCCGCGTTCGAGGGCCCGAGCACGAGCGTGGTACCGCTCAGGGAGACGTCGGTCATCCGCTCGCCGGCGTCCGCCGGTCCTGCACCCGCCGGTGGACCACGCGCCCGAGGAGCGCCAGCGTCGCGACGCCCATCGTCACCGCGAAGGCGAGGACGAACGCCACGACCGGGTCGTCGAGGCCGCTCGCAACCTGGCCGCGCACGAACGACGCGGCCGTCGTCGCCGTCACCGCCAGGAGGACGAGGCCGCCGACGTTGGCCGCCGCGGAGTTCCGTTCGGGGACCGCCTCGGAGTTGAGCAGGGCGAGCACCACCGCGATGGCGAACGGCGTCCCCACGAGGCCGAAGGCGAGGACGAACACCAGGAGCGGGAAGAACGAGCCGTCGACGACGGCGCCCGCGGCCGAGAGCAGGGCGACGCCGGCCAGTAGCGCCCGGTAGCGCCCGTCGCGCAGGTCCGTCTCCCAGCCGAGTCTGTCCGCGACGAGGAAGGGCACCACGACGGTGTTGCCGCCGAGCGTCGAGGCGGCCGCCCCCCACAATCCGAGGAGGAAGAGCCACTTCGCCGCCGGCCCGACCAGCGGTCCGAGCGCCTGCGCGGCGGCGACCGCAGTCAGGCCACCGGCGTCCACCGAGGGGTCGTGCAGGACGCTCGCGGCGACGAGGAAGATGGCGACGCTGTAGACGCCGAACGCGACGAGCATCGACGCGCCCACGTCGACGGTGGCGAGGCCGTAGTCCGCGGCCGTCCACCCCCGCGCCCGCATCGTGTAGGAGTGCATGGTCACGAGGGTGACGTGGACGGCGCCACCGAGGACGCCCGCGGCGACGAGTGCGCCCGCCGCACCGCCGGGCGTCCGGGGCACCAGTCCCGCCGCGGCAGCGGCGGGGTCCGTCGGCACGACGAGCAGCGAGGCGAGGAAGGCGAGCGTGACTCCGGCGACGAGGAGTTTCGCCGCCAGTTCCACGAACCGGTAGCCCCGTCCGGCCAGGCCCGCCGCGAGGACCACCGCCCAGGCGACGGCCCAGGCGGACGCGTCGACGCCGGTCACCGTCGCCGAGACGTCTGCGAGTCCCTTCATGATGACGAGCTGGGCGAGGCCCGCGGCCAGGACCGCGTCCACGACCAGCACCCACGCCCACCGCGGTCCGAGGTGGGACTCGACGGCGCTGACGATGCCGGCCTCCGTGAGCAGCCCGAGTCGCATCGCGAGGTACTGGGCGGTGGCGCCGAGCACCGCCGAGAGGACGACGACCCAGAGGAACGCGTACCCGAACGACGCGCCGGCGCTGACGACACTCGCCATCGTCGCCGGTCCCGCGGCGACGGCCCCGGCCACCCACGCGGGCCCCATCTCCCGGAGGGCCGCCGGGAGTCGCTCGTCCAGCGCTGCCGTCACGTCGTGTCTCGGTTCGGCCATCACGCGCCCGTTTCACCTGGACGCACATAACGGTATCACTCGATGATACCACTCGGTTCCATCCCGCCGTCCGGCCTCCCCAAAGAGGTAATATCCCCGCGAGCGACGCCTCCGGAAGCCATGACCACGGAAGACGACGCGGACGCCGGGCGGAACGAACACTCGAGCGCCGTGCGCCGGTACTACGAGCGGACGCCGACCTCGCGCGAACTCAACGAACGGGCGCGGGCGTCCATGCCGGGCGGGAGCACCCGGAACGCCACCTACACGGACCCGTACCCGACCTACCTCGTCGAGGGCGAGGGGTCCCGCGTCGTCGACGAGGACGGAACCGAGTACGTCGACTTCCTGAACGACTACACGACCCTCGTCCACGGGCACGCGCCGGAACCGGTCGTCGAGCGAGCGGTCGAACGGGTCCGCCGGGGGGCGGCCCTCGGCGGCGCGAGTCGCCCGCAGGTCGAGTGGGCCGAGCACATGGTCGAGCGGTCGCCGGCCGTCGAGCAGATCCGGTTCACCAACTCCGGCACCGAGGCGACGATGAACGCCGTCCGCGCCGCCCGCGCCTACACCGGCAACGACCTCCTCGCGAAGTTCGAGGGCTGTTACCACGGCACGCACAACGACGTGCAGGTCAGCGTCGACCCGCCGAGCCACCTCGCGGGCCCTCGGGCCGCCCCCGAGAGCGTTCCCGAGTCGGCCGGCCTCCCCGACAGCGTGACCGCCGACGTCCTGACCCTGCCGTTCAACGACCCCTCGGCCACCGTCGACGCGCTGGAGCGACACCGCGAGGACCTCGCCGGCGTCATCGTGTCCCCGATGATGGGGTCGGCGGTCGTCCCGGGGACACGGGCCTTCGTCGAACGCCTCGCGGGGTGGACCACGGAGGCGGACGTGCCCCTCATCTTCGACGAGGTCATCTCGTTCCGGGTCGCGCACGGCGGCGCCCACGACGTCTACGGCGTCGACCCCGACCTCGTGACCTTCGGGAAGATCATCGGCGGGGGCTTTCCGGTCGGCGCGTTCGGCGGTCGAGCGGACCTGATGGCCGGCTTCGATCCCTCCGGCGGGCCCGACATCACCCACTCGGGCACGTTCAACGCCAACCCCGCGACCGCCGCGGCCGGTCTCGCGGCACTCGAGGCCTACGACGCCGACGCGGTCGCCCGCGTCAACGACCTCGCGGCGGACCTCGTGGCGCGCGCCCGCGACGTCATCGACGACCGCGGCTACCGGTTGCAGGTGACCCACCGCGGGTCGCTGTTCAACCTCTACTGCTCGGCGACGCCGCTCACGGACCACCGTGACGTCGCCGCGGCCCACCCCGACGTCGAGCGGGACCTCTACTTCGAGTTGCTCGACGAGGGCCTGTGGCTCTCCCACTCCCTGCTCGGCTGTACGTCCACCGCCATGGACGGTGGGGACGTCGACGCCTTCGTCTCCGGCCTCGACGCCGCCCTCGCCCGACTCCGCCCGGAGGTCGAGGCGCGCGCGCCGGACCTGCTCGCGTGAGTCGCGGGACGCGCAGGGGGTCGCCGTTCGACCGACTTCTCGCCGCGGACGCCGCCCGGAGCCCCCAGTCCGGTCGGGTCGTCCGCCGCGTTCGTCCCGAGTGCGCGGTCGCGAACGGCGGTGCGCTCCTCGCCGGTCACGTGGGTCGACGGCACCGCTCTCCGCGCAGACGTGCGGTCGCCGCGTCGAAACAACAGTATTAAATTCTGCACATCACTCCCCTAACGTGTTCGCCAGGTGGTCCACAGTGAGTGACGGGGAGGTGGAAAAGTCGGCGGGGCACGAGCTGTCGCTGTCTCTGGACGCCGTCTTCGAACTGCTGGCCGACCGCCGTCGCCGCTACGCGCTCTACGAGTTGGCCGACGTTCGGCGGGGCGTGATCGACTTCGCGGACCTGGTCGAGGCGGTGGCCACCCTCGAGGCCGCCGTCGACGGCGAGGCCATCACCCGCGACCGGTACCTGGAGGTCGCCTCGGAACTCTACCACTGGCACCTCGAGGTGCTCGCGGACGTCGGCGTCGTCGACTACGACGAACGGAGTCGGGCCGTCCGCTACTGGACCCAACCCGCCCTCGAGACGTGGCTCCACCGCGCGCGCTTGGACGAACTCGCCCCCGACGGCGGCTGACGCGGTCGCGGCGCCGTCGGTCGACGTCGGCGCGTCTGCCTTTCGACGAGTGGACGCGAGCGGTTAAGCCCGACGCGGACCCACCCGAGAACGCATGCCTGGATTGCCTCTCGGACGAGACGCCACGATACTGCTTCTCACCGTCGTCGTGGGCGTCGCCGTCGTGGTGCTTGTGCCCCCGTCGGGGGCACCGGCCGCCGCGGCGGCAGCGGGACCGCTCCGTGGTCCCTCGCGGGCCGGGGCCGCGTCGACCACGACGACGCGGTCGCAGCCGACGACTTCGGCCACCGGCGCCGCCGCCTCGACGACCACGACGACTCGACCTGCAGCGACCACGACGACCACCGCGACGACGACCAACGCGGCCACGACCACCGCCACGACGACGCAGTCGGACCGGCTGAAGCTCATGGACTCGAAGTACGCCAACTACGCCTTCCTCATCTCCGGGCAGACCCTCTCGCCGGACGCGAAACGGGCCCTCGACGGGTTCGCCCGGAACCGCACGCGGATCAACGACAGCGCCGTCAGGGTGACCCTGAACCCGTACGAGTCGCGGTACAAGCGGTACAGCGTCGTCGTCAGGGACGACCAGAAGCTCTACTTCATCGAGACGAGTCTCGGCGACGACGGGCCGAAGCGGGAGACCGAACTCAACGACGACGCCCCGGTCAAGGTGGATTCCAATGGCTACGTCATCAAGTAACTCGCGAGCGACCGCGTGGACGCCCAACGTGTCGAGAGCCGACCTCCCGTACCTCCTCCCCCGGGTGGCCATCGCGGCGGTCTTCGTCGGCTTCGGCGTCTGGGAGCTGTTCGACCCGGCCTACTGGGCCGCCTACGTCCCGCGGGCGGTCGCGACGCTCCCGTGGACGCTCCGCCTCGTGCAGGTCCACGGCCTCCTCCTGACGACCACCGCGGTCGCCCTCCTCCTCCCGGCGTTCGAGACGGCCGGCGCGGCCGCGGCCACGCTGCTCCTCGCGGAGATCTGTGTCGACGTCCTCGTCTCGAACGGCGTCGACGGCGTCTTCCTCCGCGACGTGGGGTTGCTCCTGGTGGCGCTCGGCCTCGTCTGGCTCCCCTACACGGACGCCGCCGCCCGCGGCGAGACCGACTGAGGCCGGTTCGGTCCGCCCGGGTCGCCGGCCGCTCGTCCACCTCGCGGGCGCGCATCGCCTCGAACGGGTCCGGATGCACCCGGCCGGCCCTCCCGCCGACACCGACCGTGAGCCCCGACGCGTCACTCCGTGCCCGCCGGTGCGTGGGTCGCTCAGTCGCCGGCAGCCGCTCGCTCTCGGCCCTCGGTGGCGGGGGCCGGCGGTTCGTGCGTGCCGAACTCGGGGTGGGTCTCCTCCATCCACAGGGCGACGACCGCGCCCGAGGCGACCATCGCCCCCGCGGTCACGACGAACGCAAACTCGAGGTCGACGAACTCCATCGAGAGGCCGACCACGACGGCGCCGACGCCGTACCCGGCGTCGCGCCACATCCGGTAGACGCCCATCCCGGTCGCGCGCCACGTCGGGTGGGCGGCGTCGCCCGGGACCGTCATCAGGTTCGGGTACAGGAGCGCCATCCCGATGCCGGATACACCTGAGAGCAGGACCCACGGGAGATACCCGTCGACGAGCACCATCCCGAGGACGCCCGCGCCGGCGAGGAACATCCCGGCGATGACGGGCGGACGCCGACCGATACGGTCTGCGAGGCCACCGGTCGCAATCTGGACGAAGTACATCGCGCTGTGAACGCCAACGATGAATCCGATAGCTGCGATTCCGAGTCCCTGACTGGAGAGGTACAGCGGGACGGCGAGCCAGAACAACGTATCGACGAACTTCTCGACGTGGCCTGCCTGGGCCGCGGCGAACAGCGTCTTGTCACCGTAGGTCGCCCGCTTCAGCACCTCGACAAACGGGAGGTTGGCGTCGTAGTGCTCCTCGTCACCGATTTCGGCCTCCGCGAGTTGGACCGTCTCCTTGATCAGGAAGATCGAGATGAGGAACGCCAGCACGACCACGATTGCGAGGAAGTAGAACGGCTCGGGTCGGAGACTCGTCCGAGCAGCGATAACGCCCGTAATCCAGGCACCGGCGGCGACGCCGGTGTAGCCGAATGCCTCGTCGATACCGACCGCGAGCCCGCGCTGCTCGGGACCTGCAATGTCGATCTTGGCGTTGATCGCCATGCTCCAGGTCAGCGCCTGGTTGATGCCCAGCAGGATGTTCCCGACGGTGATCCAGCTCCAGCTCGGCGCGAAGATGAGAACGATCGGGAGCGGCAGTGCGGTCATCCACCCGAGAACGAGCACCGGTTTGCGGCCGTACTCGCTCCCCCACTTGCCGGCGTAGAGGTTGAGCACGGCCTTGACGACGCCGAACGAGACGACGAACGACCCGACGACGAGCAGCGACTCGACGCCGAAGACGTCCCGGCCCAGGACGGGCACGACGGCACGCTCGGACCCGATGGTCAGCCCCGTCGCGAACACTAACAGGACGTGCAGCGAGAACTGGCCGAGGTGGGTCCGGATCCCCTGCTCGGGGCCGGTGACCGGTCTCATGGCACGCGCCGCCGTGCGGTCGGTGGGGCTCGACTCCGTCGCGGCCGGTCCGTGGGGAGGGCGCGGATCCGGTCACCCGGTCGTCCGCTCGACGCGGTCGCCGTTCGGCGTCCGTTCCGTGACATCGACGCTCGCCCGTAGGAACTGCCGTAATATGTGAGCGCTGCCGGCTATGACCGGCAGCGTTAATGGAGATCGGTCCCGTGGTCCGGCATGAGCCTGTACGAGGCCTCCTTCCGGGTCCGACACGAGTGTCCGTATCGGGAGATATCGGAGCGCTACCCGGACCTGACCATCCGCGAGTGGTACCTGAGCGACTGCCAGGTGGTCGAACTCACGTCCCCGACGGCCCCGACCGAGGCCCTTCTCGCGGAGGTCGACCGCCTCGGGACGGTCCTCCACCGGTCGGTCGGCGACGACGGGCTCCACGTCGTCACGCAGTCCTGTCTCTGTTCGCTCGAGGAGTCCATCGTCGACCGCTTCGAGACCCACGACTGTCTGTACCAGCCGCCGACGGTCCACCGGCAGGGCTGGGAGCACTACACGGTGATCGCCTTCGACGAGCGCGACGTCCGGGCGCTGTTCCGCGACCTGGAGGCCGACCGGGACGTGGAGGTTCTCTCGAAGACGCCCGTCTCGGAGCAGCGCATCCCCCACAGCATGCTCGCGCCGGTCGACCGGCTGTTCGCGGACCTGACCGAGCGGCAACTGGCCGCCCTGCGACTGGCACTCGAACGGGGCTACTACGAGCAGCCCCGGCGGACGACGGTCGGGGACATGGCTGCGTCGACCGCGGTCGCGCGCTCGACCTTCGAGGAGCACCTCCGGAAGGCGGAGAACAAGTTCCTCACGAACGCCGGGCAGTTCCTGCGACTCGTCACGGCCTCCTCGACGGCCGACCCGCTCGGCGTCGAGGCGGCAGCGTCGTCCGCCGACTAGTCGTACGCGGGCCGTCGGCGACGGTTCGCCGATCACGCTCACTTTATCCTCCGGACGCAACTCGGCGTGGACCTCGTCGACGCCGTCACTGACGACGAGACCGGTCCCGCTCCGGGTGGTTCACCTCACCCGGATCGATTCCGGAGGCACTCCCGAAACAGCGGGCCTCGGGTCCGACAGACCGCTCCGGATGGCACTCACACCCAGTGTTATGGATGTACGAACCGTCTTCGTAGACGTGACTCCTCCACCGAAGTCCAATCACGCCGGTGGCTCAGTACCGGAGGGCGGGTCGGTCGTCCGCACCGACGACGCGGTGGGCTGCTGTCGCATCTGTCAGCTTCTCTCGGACGCCCCTGCCGCGCTCACTGCGTCACCTGGTCGTCGGGAACGCCACGCTGGCAGCCACGATAGCTCCCATCCTCGCGAACGTGACGGACGACAGCCGCCGGACCACGGGCCCCTCCAGGACGAGAGCGGCAAGGTCCCCAACGCCGGGCACGCGCCTACGGACGCGCACGACCACGGTGACCCCTCCACCGAAGGCCACGACCACGGAGAGCACGGCGGACACGACGGAAGTGCCCACGCACACGAGGGCATGCACGGCGATCACTCTGGGATGCCCGGTGGCGCGCACGACCACGACGGGCACGGTGCCCACGTCGACCACAGCGGGCACGAGCAGATGTTCCGTCGGCGCTTCTGGGTGTCGCTCGCACTCACCATCCCGGTGATCGTCTTCAGCGCGTTCGTCCAGAGCGTGCTGGGTTACACCGCGCCGACGTTCCCCGGGAGCGCGTGGATCACGCCCGTCGTCTCCATCGTCGTCTTCGCCTACGGCGGCGTTCCGTTCCTCTCGATGGCGCGCGTCGAACTCCAGAACCGCGAGCCCGGGATGATGACGCTCATCTCGCTCGCCATCACGGTCGCGTTCGTCTACTCCATCGGGAGCGTCTTCGTCGAGGGGACGACGCCGTTCTTCTGGGAACTCGTCACCCTGATCGACATCATGCTGCTGGGCCACTGGATCGAGATGCGCTCGGTCCGGCAGGCCTCCGGAGCGCTCGACGAACTCGCACGGCTCATGCCGGACACCGCAGAGCGAGTCACCGAGAGCGGCGACAGGGCGGGACGGAGTCCCGCGAGCAGCCGGACACGGGCCGGCGACACCGAGGTGGTTCCGGTGGCCGAACTCCGAGAGGGGGACACGGTGCTCGTTCGCCCGGGCGCGAGCATCCCCGCCGACGGCGAGGTCGTCGAGGGAGCGTCCTCCGTGGACGAGTCGATGATAACTGGGGAGTCCCGCCCCGTGGACAAGGAATCCGGGTCGGAGGTCGTCGCGGGGACCGTCAATCAGGACGGCAGCCTCCGCGTACGCGTGACGAAGACGGGCGAGGAGACGGCGCTCGCGGGCATCATGCGGCTCGTCGAGGAAGCCCAGCAGTCGAAGTCCCACACGCAGCTGCTCGCGGACCGTGCCTCGGGGTGGCTGTTCTACGCAGCACTCGGCGTCGCCGCCATCACCGCCGTCGCGTGGGTCGTCGCCGTGGGGTTCACCCTCGGGACCCTCGAACGCGTCGTCACCGTTCTCGTCATCGCGTGCCCACACGCGCTCGGCCTCGCCGTCCCGCTCGTCGTCGCGATCAACACCTCGACCGCCGCGAAGAACGGGATGCTCGTCCGCGACCGCATCGCCATGGAGGACGCTCGCAACCTCGACACGGTGATGTTCGACAAGACGGGCACCCTCACGAAGGGGGAACAAGGCGTCGTCGGCGTCGAGACGAGCGCAGACTGGGACGAGGCGCGAGCCCTCTCCGTCGCCACCGCTATCGAGGCCGACTCCGAACACATGATCGCTCGCGCCATCCGGACCGCCGGCGAGGAACGCGGCGTGGAGCGGGCACGCGCCGCCGACTTCGAGAACCTCCGCGGCCTCGGCGTCCGCGCCACGGTCGACGGGGACGCCTACCACGTTGGCGGACCGAACCTCCTCGAGCAACTCGACGTCACGGCACCCGACGTGATCCAGGCGTTCGCCACAGACGCAGGGGCCAACGCCCAGACCGTCGTCTACCTCGTCGAGGACGAATCCGCAGTGATGGCGGCGTTCGCGCTCGCCGACGTCGTTCGAGAGGAGAGTCGTCAAACAGTGGAGGCACTGCACGCGATGGGCATCGAGGTCGCGATGCTGACCGGCGACTCCGAGGCGGTCGCGCGCGCCGTCGCCGAGGAACTCGGCATCGACCAGTACTTCGCGGAGGTCCTTCCAGAGGAGAAGGACACGACGGTGGGACAGCTCCAGTCCGCGGGCAAACTCGTCGCCATGGTCGGGGACGGAGTGAACGACGCGCCGGCGCTCGCGCGGGCAGACGTCGGCATCGCCATCGGGAGCGGGACGGACGTCGCCATCGAGTCCGGCGACATCGTCCTCGTCGACAACAACCCTCTCGACGTGGTCCGGCTCGTGACGCTCTCGAAGGCGAGCTACCGGAAGATGCGCGAGAACCTCCTGTGGGCCTCCGGGTACAACGTCGTCGCGCTCCCGCTCGCGGCGGGAATCCTCGCCCCGTTCGGCGTCCTCCTCTCGCCGGCGATCGGAGCCGTCTTGATGTCGCTCTCGACGGTCATCGTCGCGATCAACGCACGGCGGCTCGGAAACGTCGACCTGTCGGTACCGGCGTGAGTCGCGATGAACTCGACTCACACCTCGGAGCGAGTCCGTTAGTCCGACCGTCGACAGGTCGGCGTTCGGTCCACGGGGACGACCGAGCCGTTTCCCCGAGGAGACGACAGACCGGTGAACTGCGACGGGCGATCGGGGTCGGCGGAGAGGCGGTCGCTCCGGGCGGTCGGCGTCAGTTCCGGTGCTCGGCCACGACGACGTACCACTGAGACGACGTCGAGGCCATCCGAGCGCCGCCTCCCGTCTTCGTCGTCGGGGTGCCGGAGAATGCGGTCGCGTACCCCGGGCACCCGCTCCGTCATTCGTTCACGTTGACGAGCCGACCGCTGGCCTCGTCCGCAGCGACGTCGATCGCGGGCCGTTCGACGCGTACCGGGCGGCGGTTCCGTGGCCGGGACCGGACCGGTGCGACGAGCACGAACGCGAGTTGAATCCCGAATACCGTGGCGAACCGAGTTACCACGCCGGGGACGACTATCACGGGGACGTTCTCCTTCGAACCATTCGCCTCGAAACGGAGGATTCGTACCGTGTTAGGTATAATCCCGGGCGGATTCGAACCGCGAGGACTCGAATCCGCTCGTCCTCTGGGCCGCGAATCCGCCGGGGATATCTCTCGCTCACCTGCGTTCGCGAGGAGATAGTCCCGGGCGGATTCGAACCGCGAGGACTCGAATCCGCTCGTCCTCTGGGCCGCGAATCCGCCGGGGATATCTCTCGCTCACCTGCGTTCGCGAGGAGATAGTCCCGGGCGGATTCGAACCGCCGTCGAGGGCTCCAAAGGCCCTCATGATTGGCCGCTACACCACGGGACTGCACCGCGTCGCCGCACGCGGAGACACCAGTCGGTACCGGTCGCGAGTACCTTACGGTTGTGGTTCGCGTGGCCCCGCGGTCACCGGATGCTGAACTCGGCGAACTGCGTCCGCCCGCACGACGGGCACTGCGCCGCGTCCGGATCCACCGTGGTTCCGCAGTGGCGGCACTCGTAGACCGTCTCTGTCTGCGCTCGGCCCGGTCCGACGAGCGAGCGCAGCGTGGTGATCACGCCGATTGTCCTCCCCCGCCATATAACTCGTCCGTCAACCATTATAATTGTCTGCCCGTGTCATTGTGGTCTCAGTCCGCGCCGTCGACTTCGAGGCGGCCGCAGGCGTCCGTGACCGCGTCGAAACAGTCCGGACAGCACTCCTCGCGGTCGATGAGCACGTCGAGGCGCTCCGCGACGGTGTCGTCGATGACCGGTTCGAGCTGTCGCGCCTCGGCGCGGAAGTCGTTCACTTCGAGGACGTTCCGGAGGAACCGCTCGAGGATGCAGTAGGTCTGGAGGGCCTCCTCGGCGCGGGCGGCCCCCTCCGGCGTCACGCGGACGCCCTTGTACTTCTCGTGGTCGACGAGGCCCCGCGCCTCCAGTTTCCCGACCATCTCGTTGACGGAGGCCGGACTCACGCCGAGGCGCTCCGCGAGCGACCCCGTCGCGGCCCGCCCGTCCTCGACCTGTTCGACGAGGTAGATGGCCTTGAGGTACTGGTCTGCCGTGTTCATGTGCGCGCCTCCATCAGTTCGGCGACCTCCTCGGCCCCGGCGGCCTCGTCCTCGCGCAACTCGCGGAGGGTCGCGAGCAGTTCCTCGCGGTCGACGCCGAAGTGGGCGTCGGAGGCTTCGACGGCCGCGACGAGGTCGTCGTAGAACTTGTAGGCGGTCTCCTCGCCGTTCAACTGGTCGTAGAGCACGCCGTCGAAGTCCGTCGGCTCGCTGTTGGCGTACTCCGCGAGGACGAGGTCCTCTATCTCGTCGATGGGCACGCCCTCCGCGTCGAGGGCGTCGACGAGCGACTCGAGGCGGCGGCGGTGCTCGGCGGACTCCGTGCGCGCGGACTCCAGCATGTCCTCGATGGCCTCGTCTCGCTCCGCGGCCGGCAGGGTCTGGTAGTGGCGGTGCGCTCGCACCTCGACGACCTCCTCGAGGACCATCCCGATCTGGAGCAGACGGGCGAGTTGCGCGTCACTGTCGACGCTCGCCGCGACGCTCACGGGCACCCACCCGGTGCGGCCTCGGGTACGCTCATGCACGCAGGTGGGGGCCTCGCCGGCATAAACCGTTTCGTCTCGTCTCCGAAACGGCGCTCAGGTCCGGAGGCGGTCCGCGACCCGCCCCTCGAGGTCCTCCCGGAGTTCGGCGACCTCGATCTCCTCGAGGACGGGCACGAAGAACCCCTCGACGAGCATGTTCCGCGCGCGCCGCGGGTCGACCCCGCGCGTGACCATGTAGAAGAGGTCCTCCTGGTCGATCTGGCCGACCGTCGCGGAGTGGGAGGCCTCCGTGTCGTGGTTGTTGATGATGAGTTTGGGCGAGGCGTCGGCCTCGGACTCGTCGCTCAACATCAGCGTGTTCTCGCGCTGGTAGGAGTTGGTGTCCCACGCGTCCGTGCCGACGTCCTGGACGCCCTCGTAGACGGAGCGGGCGGTGTCGTCGACGACGCCGCGGGTCACCAGGTCGGCGGTCGTGTGCTCGGCACGGTGCCAGACCTTCGAGTCGAGGTCGAAGTGCTGGTCGTCGTGGCCGAAGAAGGCGCCCACGATCTTGGTCTCGGCGGCGTCGCCGCTCAACCGCGTCGACACTTCGGTCTTGGTCAGCCGCGACCCGAGGTTCACCTCGACGAAGTTCACCGTCGCGTAGGTGTCGGCGTCGCCGCGCTTGACCGTGTAGTTGTAGGTCTGCTGGTCGAAGTCCTGCAGGCTGCCGTACTGGACGTAGGAGTTCTCGCCGGCGTCTACCTCGACGACGCCGCTGTAGTAGCGCTCGCCGTCGATCGCGTCGCCCGTGTCTTGTCGCTCGAGGATCGTCACCGACGAGGACTCCTCGGTGACGATCAGCGTGTAGTTGAACAGCGACCGGCCGTTCATCGTCGTCCGGATGGTGACGTCCTCGGCGTCGACGCCCGCCGGGACGTAGACGACGGTGCCGGTGGTGAACAGCGCCGTCGACAGCGCGGTCAGGCGGTTCTCCGTCGGGTCGACGACCGACCCGAACGCGTCGGCGACGACGTCTCCGTGCGCCGCGAGGGCCTCGTGGACCGAGAGGACCGACACGTCGTCGGGGGCTTCCAGTTCCTTCCGCTCGGTCTGCTCGAACGGTGCGACCAGCGACTCGAAGTCGAGGTCCGCGAGGTTCGTCCACTGCCGCCCGGGCGTCCGGATGACCGACGGGAAGTCGAGGTCCTCGAGTCGGTCCAGCGCGTCGAGGCGCGTCTCCAGCAGCCACTCGGGTTCGTCGCGTTCCTCGGAGATGGCGCGGACCGTCTCTTCGGAGATGTCTGCGGGTAGTTGCGTGCTCATGTCAGCCGAGGCTACCTTCCATCTCGAGTTCGATGAGGCGGTTGAGTTCGACCGCGTACTCGATGGGCAACTCCTCCGTGATGGGTTCGATGAACCCGGCGACGATCATCTGCTTGGCGTCGTCGTCGTCCAGACCGCGCGACTGGAGGTAGAAGACGTCCTCGTCGCCGATCTTGCCGACCGTCGCCTCGTGAGCGACGTCCACCTTCGACTCGTTGATCTCCATGTACGGCATGGTGTCGGAGGTGGACTCGTTGTCGAACATCAGCGCGTCACACTCGACCGAGGTCGAGGAGTTGGCGGCGCCGTCCGCGATGTGGACGAGTCCGCGGTAGTTGGTGCGGCCGCCGTCCTTGCTGATGGACTTGGACTCGATTGTGGACTTGGTGTCCGGCGCGTTGTGGTAGACCTTCGCGCCGGTGTCGATGTCCTGGCCCGCGCCGGCGAACGCGATGGTGATGTGGTTGTCCGTCGCGCCCCGGCCCTTGAGGATGGAACTCGGGTAGAGCATCGTGGCCTTCGAGCCCATCGACCCGGAGACCCACTCCATCGTGCCGCCCGCGTCGACGATGGCGCGCTTGGTGTTGAGGTTGAAGGTGTTCTTCGACCAGTTCTGCACCGTCGAGTACTGGACGTGGGCGTCTTCGCCGACGAACACCTCGACGCCGCCGCTGTGGAGGTTGAACTCCGAGTACTTCGGCGCCGAACAGCCCTCGATGTAGTGGACCTCCGAGCCCGGTTCGGCGATGATGAGCGTGTGCTCGAACTGGCCCATCCCCTCGGAGTTCATCCGGAAGTACGCCTGGACCGGCATCTCGACGGTGGTGTCCTCGGGGACGTAGACGAACGACCCGCCCGACCAGATGGCGCCGTGGAGCGCGGCGAACTTGTTGTCGGAGGGCGGGACGCAGGTCGTCATGAAGTGCTCGCGGACGAGGTCCGGGTGCTCCTGGACGGCCCGGTCCATGTCCATGAAGACGACGCCCTTCTCCTCCCACTGCTCTTTCATGTTCTGGTAGACGATCTCGGACTCGTACTGAGCGCCGACGCCCGAGAGGGCGTTCTTCTCCGCCTCGGGGATGCCCAGTTTGTCGAAGGTGTCCTTGATGTCGTCGGGGAGGTCCTCCCAGTCGTCGACGCCGCCGCGCGTCTCGATGTCCGGGCGGATGTAGGGGACGATCTCCTCGATGTCGAGTTCCGAGAGGTCGGGCTGGCCCGGCCAGTCGGTCGGCATCGGCATCTCGTGGAACTGCTCGAGCGCGCGGAGGCGACGCTTCAGCATCCACTCCGGCTCGTCCTTGTCCTCGCTGATGACCCGGATGGTCTCCTCGGTCAGTCCCTTCTCGGACTGGAAGGCCGCGCGCTGCTCTTTCTTGAACTCGAAGCGGGCCTCGGTGTCGGTGTCTTTGAGGTCGTCTGAACTCATGGTGTGTGTGGTATCAGGCCGTGACCTGCTCGCGCACCCAGTCGTAGCCCTCGTCCTCGAGCTGCTCCGCGAGGTCGGCCTCGCCGCTCATCGCGATCTCGCCGTCCAGCATGACGTGGACGTGGTCGGGTTCCACGTAGTCGAGGATGCGCTGGTAGTGGGTTATCTGGAGGATGCCGGTTCCCTGCTCGTCGCGGAGGGCGTTGATGCCCGTCGAGACGTCCTGCAGGCGGTCGATGTCGAGGCCGGAGTCGATCTCGTCCAGCACCGCGATGGCCGGCTCGAGGATGGCCGCCTGGAGCACCTCGTTCTGCTTTTTCTCCCCGCCGGAGAAGCCGGCGTTGAGGTACCGCTGGGCGAACTTCTCGTCCATGTCGAGTTGCTCCATCTTCTCCTGGAGGATCTGCTGGAACTCCGCGACGCCGACCTCGCCCTCGTCGGCCGGCCCCGCCATCGGGCTCGTCTCGTAGCCGGCTTCCTCGTCGGCCTCGTCGTCGGCGTCCTCGTCCTCGAACAGGTCCTCGCGCTCCTCCAGTTTGGCGTTGAGCGCCGTCCGGAGGAAGTTCGTCATCGTCACACCCTCGATCTCGGCGGGGTACTGGAAGCCCAGGAACACGCCGAGAGCGGCGCGCTCGTTCGGCTCCAGTTCGAGGAGGTCCCAGGTGCGCTTGTCGTCGGGGATGTCGAACTCCGGTCCGAAGTCGCCGTCCTCGAGGTGGAGGGTTATCTCGCCCTCCGTGACCTCGTAGGCCGGGTGCCCAGCGATGACCTTCGCCGTCGTGGACTTGCCCGACCCGTTCGGGCCCATCAGGGCGTGGATCTCGCCCGACCGGACCTCGAGGTCGACGCCGTGGAGAATCTGCTCCCCGTCCTCTACAGCGACTTCCGCGTGCAGGTTGTTCAGCTCTAGGGTCGCCATACGGTTACCGTCTCATACAAAGTTTAGGTCGCCCATAACCCTTTCGGGTTCCACCCCTTCGATTTTCGATTCGGGAAACAATCTTTCACTATCGAAAAGTCCGGGCGCCCGCGGTCACATGTACTGGCCGAGGCCGGTCTGGGTCTGCCCGGACTTGACCTCCTCCCAGGACACGTCGACGGCCTCGAGGACGCGGGCGATGGGCCCCTTCAGCGTCTTGGCCAGCATCTTCTCCCAGTCCACCTCGAAGGCGTCGGGCACCTGGTCGGCGTACTCGAAGCAGACGACGTCGGGCGAGCGCTTGAACTCCGCGTACAGGGGGTTCGTCGCTGGGTCGAGGTCGCGGTCGGCCTCCACCTGCCGGAACCACTCGGGGTGTATCTTCCGGAGGTAGATGCGCTTGGGCTTCGACCCGCGCTGGAAGTTCGTCCCGAGGAGGAGGTTGGCGTACTTCGCCCCCCGGACGTGGGCCGTGTCGGTGTCGTAGTTGTCGAGGCGCTTGCCGATGCCGCCCGGGATGGCGACGTCGTCGAGGCTGACCGCCCCGGACTCGAACTCCTCGATGACCTCGTGGACGTACTCCTTGACCTCCTCGATGGGCGTGCCCGTCACGATCATCTCGATGACCTCCCGCTGGACCTCCTTGGTGATGGGCGCGATGTCCGAGCGCTTGTACTCGAACCCGGTGATGTCGATGTCGTCGACGTCCTTGCCCTCCTTCCAGACGATGTGGCCGGCGTAGCGCTTCTTCTTGCCCGCCTGGAAGAACCGGCGGTAGAGCTTCTCGAACTCGATCTGGAAGCGGTGCTCGTCGGCGTCGAGTTCCTCGCGGGCGAACGCGTCGTAGGAGGCGTTGATGTGCTCCTCGATGTCGAAGGACGCCTCGATGGCCTCGTCCGTGCCCACGTCGCCGCCGAGTTCGAGCATGACCGAGTCGGTGTCCCCGTACACCACCTCGTGGCCGAGTTCGTTGGCCGACTGCTCGGTGAACCGGATGACCTCCCGGCCGGTGGCGGTGACGGCGGCCCCCATCTCCTTGTCGTACAGGCGGAACCGCTCCCAGCCCAGCACCCCGTACAGCGAGTTCATGATGACCTTCACCGCGGCCTGCTGGCGGTCGAACCGCTCGTAGTCGGGGGTGTCGGGGTCGTAGTCGTTCCGTCGGGACTTCTTCTGCTCGCGCTCGGCGAGCAGTTCGTCGACCATCTCCCGGATGACGCCGTCCGGTTCCCGCCGGAAGTGGGTGCCGTTGGGCGCGCGGTAGGTCGGGCCGTCGAAGGCATCCGGGTCGACCTTCGTCTCGGGGCTGGCGTTGACCGTCACCATGCACATCGGGTACAGGCTCTTCAGGTCGAGGACGGTCACGTTCTCGCGCACCCCGGTGATGGGGTCGAAGACGGCGCCGCCCTCGTAGTCCTCGGACTCGACGTTGCCTTTCGAGGGCAGGGCGAACTGGCCGTGGACCTTGTGGAGGACGTACATGTCCACCGCGTCGCCCGGCGTCGTCGCGTCCTCGAGTTTGCAGCCGACGAAGGAAGCGACCTCCTCCCAGAACGGGATGATGTCCTGTCTGGCGTCGATCTCGACGCACAACTCGACGTCGCGGAGGTTGTACTCCAGGAGGCGCTCGGGGTCCTGCTCCCAGAGGTCCCCGATGTCTCCGGGGTAGCGCTCCTTCCCCACGCCGAGTTCCTGTTCGGCCACCGCGTCGAGTCGGTAGGAGTCCAGCTCGGAGAACTGCGTGCGCTGGTAGGCGTAGAGCAGGTCGAAGACGACGCGGCCCTTGACGTCCGGGCCCTGCCAGTCCGAGCGCCACACCTCGTCCACGCGGGAGAGGCGGTCCGAATCCAGGTCGTGGTCGTGGTGGGCGCTCTCGAGGACGTCCAGGCGGTCCAGCAGGTAGGGCGCGTCGAAGTCCGAGAAGTTCCACCCCGTCATGACGTCCGGGTCCGTCTCGGTCACGTAGTCGAGGAACGCCGCGAGCATCGCCTCCTCCGTCTCGAAGGTCTCGACGCGCACGTCGGCGTCGCCGCCCTCGACGAACTCGTAGTCCGGGAGGGCCGTCGGCGCGTGCGCGTCGCCCGCCGGCGCGTCGAACAGCCACGCGACGTACTCGTCGCGGTAGGAGTCGTGGCTGGTCAGACAGACGATTGGCTCCTCGCCGTCCTCGGGGAAGCCGTTGCGGTCGTCGACCTCGATGTCGAAGGTGTTGACCCGGAGGTCACAGGTCGCGTCGACGGCCTCGACCTCCTCGTGGGGGACGGCGATGGTCCCGTCGGACCGCCGGCGCGCGGGCACGCGCACTCCCGACCGGACGTCCTTGTCGATGAGGAAGCGGTTGGGGAAGAGGATGTCCGCCTCGTAGTGGTCGAACCGGTCGCGGACCTGGCCCACGTCGCGTGGCGTGCGGCCGAACACCTTCGTCAGGGCCTCACCGCGGATGCTCTCGTAGCCCTCCTCGGCGCCCGTGATCGCGCCGTGGTCGAGGTCCCCCGGGTCGAGTCCGTCCGTCGGCACGTAGAAGTACGGCCGGAAGCCGTGGACCGTGACGTGTTCGAGCGCGTCGTCTGCCGTCCGCCCGAACACGTGGATGACGGGTCGTTCCTCGTCGCTGCTCCCCTCGACGGTGTAGTCGACCTGCGTCACCGCCAGTTCGACGCTGCCGTCCGCCTCGGGGTAGCGCTCGCTCGCGGGGTCGATGACCGCCGCGTCGGCATCGCTGTCCCCGTCCGCGACGACCCGCGCTTCCGCGACGTCGGTCGCCGCGCCGGCGTCGTCCCCGCCGGGCGCGAACGCGTCGAACCCCAGTTGCTCGCCCTCGTCGACCATCGTGAGGGCCGTTGGTGTCGGCGGGCTAAAAACCCGCCCTTCCGTCCGGTCGGAGAGTGCTACCGACACGGGAAGGCATATATGCGTGCCATCCCTTCCCATGGTCGTCGACCATGACCGACGACGCACGAACGGACGACGACGGCACGGGGCGATCGGTCGAATCCGGGGCCGAGGAGGCTCGCCCGACGGTCGAGGCATACGAGGCCGACGACGGGACGGTCTTCTTCGACGCCGAGAACCCCCTCGCGTGGGTGCGGTCGACGATGACCGTGCCCCTCGAGCAGTAGCACCAGCACCGTTTTCCCCGCGGCCGCCCGAGCGCGTCCGTGGCCCTCTTCGACGACGACGAACCCGAGCGGGAACGCGCCCCCGACGCCCCGTCCGTGGACGGGCCCGACGTCGACGTCCCGTCGGTGGACCCGCCGTCGGTCGACGTCCCCGACGGGGCGGACGCCCCCCGGGAGTTGCAGGTCGCCTTCTGGTCGCTGGTGCTCCAGTTCAACCTCGCGCTGCTGGGTCTCTCGCTCGGGGCCATGCTCGTGGGCTTCCGCGGCGAGTACCTCTGGGGCGGCGTTGCCCTCCTCGTCGGCCTGTTCGCCCTCCTGCGTGGCTACCGGGGCTACCGCCACGAGATGGCGCGCGACGCCGAGACCGGCGAAGACGAAGATTGACGGCCGCGCGACCCCTAGGGCCGGTATGCGAACCGTGCGGGACGCCGACGGACACACCTACCTCCTCCTGAAGCGCTCGGCGGACGCCTGCCTCGTGCGCGACCCCGAGAGCGGCGAGCGACGCCACCTCCCGACCGACTCGGTGACGGTCGCCGGCGAGTCGCCCCTCGACGTCGCGGCGACTGCCGTCCCGGAGGCGACGCGCCGTCTCGTTCGCGCGGCGCACTCGGACCGCGGCCTCGGACTGCTCGTCGACCTCCGCGACCGCGGCCCGCTCCCGGTGACGGCGATGCTCGCGGACTACGACTGCTGTGAGAGCGACCTCCACGGACTCCTCGCGGAGTTCCGGGCGGCCGGACTCGTCGCCGAGGCGACTGTCGGCGGCGAACGTGGCTACCGGCTGACCGACGACGCCAGGGTGGCCGTCGACGCCCTCACTCGCTGAGGGTCGTCGGCGCGGCCCGCTCGACGTGCGAGCGGTTCGTCGTCGCGTCCTTGCGGACCCGGACGAGGTGGTCGGCCGCGCCGACGAGTTCCGCGTCGTGGCTGACGAGCAGCACCTGCTCGACGCCCCACCCGCGGGTCTCTGCGACCAGCGACGCCAGCCGCGAGACGTGGCCCTCGTCGAGGAACACCGTCGGCTCGTCGAGGATGAGCGGCGGCATCGGCGCCCCGCCGTCGATGCCCTCCGCGAGCAGGTGGTAGATGGCGACGCGCAGCGAGAGGTTGAACAGGGCCCGCTCGCCCCCCGAGAGCTGCTCGGGGTCGAGCGGTTCGCCGTCCTTCTGGTAGACCGTCAACTCGTAGGACTGGTCGAGTTCGATGCGCGCGTAGGCGTCGTTCCCGTACACCGTCTCGAACGTCTCGTTGAGCAGCGCCTCCAGGCGGTGGACGTTCTGTCGCCGGAGTTCCGCGCGGAGGTCGCCGTACATCTCCTCGAGCGCCTCCGTCTCGCCGTGGAGGGATTCGAGGGCGTCGACCCGGGTCTGCAGGGCCTCGCGGTCCCCCCGGAGCGACTCCAGGTCGTCGAGTCGGGACTCGACGGCGCTCACCTGGCCGACGAGTTCGTCCCGGCGCTCCCGGAGGTCGTCGAGTTCGCCCTCGACCCGCTCGAGGTACTGCTCGGCCCGCGCGGCGTCCTCGCGGGCCGCCTCGACCCGCTGCTCGTCGAAGCGCTCCTGGAGGTCCGCGCGTCGCTCCCGTCGGTCCGTGAGGCGGTCCCGGCGCTCGTCGTTCCGGTCGGCGAGGTCCGCCCGTCGCTCGGCGGCCCGCTGCGCCTCGCGCTCGTGGTCGGCGCGCTCTCGGAGCGCCGTCTCGAGTGATTCCAGGGTCTCCAGTCGCTCGACGACCGTCGCCTTCTCCGCGTTGAGTTCGCCGAGTTCCGACTGCAGGTCCGCCCGGCGCTCGCGGGCCGCCGCGGCCGCCTCGCGGGCCGCCTCGGCCTCGCTCTCGAGGTCCGCCGCCGCCTCGCGCAGGTCCGCGACGCGGTCGGCCTTCTCGTCGCGCTCCCGGCGCCGGTCGGCCAGTCGCTCCTCGGCGAGTTCCCGGGTCCGCTCGAGGTCCGCGATGCGGGACTCCGCCTCGCGCAGCGCGTCGGCGCGCTCGATTCGCTCGTCGAGGGCTGCGAGTTCGTCCTCGAGGTCCGCGACCGTCGCCTCCAGCGCGTCCCGCTCCTCGCGGCGGTCCCCGATGGCGTCGACGTGTGGCGAGTCCGCGACGGGCTGTCCGCAGGTGGGGCACTTGCCGGCCTCCCGGAGCTCCTCTGCCTCCGCGAGGCGGTCTGCCACCGACGCCAGCTCTTCGCGCCGGTCCTGTATCCGCTCCTGGAGGTCCGCGCGCTCGTCCGCGAGGCGCTCGCACAGGTCGTCGGCCGCCCCCGCCTCGACCGGCGCGTCCTCGAAGGTCGCACGCTCGGCGGCCATCTCCTCGTCGAGTTCGGCGATCCGCTCGCGCGTCTCGTCGACGTCGTCGTCGAGGTCCGCCACGCGGTCGGCGACCGCGTCTGCCTCCTCTCGCTTCTCGGTCGCCCGCTCCGCGAGGTCCGACGCCCGCTCCTCGGCCCGGTCGGCCTCGTTGCCGGCCTCAGCGAGCGCCGTGACCAGGTCCTGCAGGTCGCTCTCGAGGGCGTCGCGCCGGTCCGCGAGGTCCCCGCGCCGCTCCGCGACCGTCTCGGGCGTCGGGTCCGCGAGGTCCGTCTCGGCGGTCAGGTCGGCCACCCGCTCGTCGAGGGCCGCGACCTGCTCCCGGTGTTCGGCGCGCTCGGTTGCGAGGTCCTCGCGCTCGGACTCGGTCTCTTCGATCGCCTCCCGGAGCGTCTTTATCTCCTCGTCGAGGTCCGCGACCTCCTCGCGGCGCTGTTCGTACTCCCCGAGGGTCTCCTCGGCCTCGGCGAGAGTCTCCTCGGCCTCCTCGCGGTTCTCCTCGTACTCCTCGACGTCGGCGTCGACTTCGTTCAACTCGGTCTGCAGGGCGTTGCGGCGCTCGTGCAGGTCCGCGTCCTCGAGGTCGGCGATCTGGTCGTCGAGCTGCTCGAGGCGGCCGCGGGCCGTCCCGAGGACGTCCTCGACGCCGAGGCGGGCGTCCCCGGCGCGGGCCCGGTAGGTCTCCAGTTTGCCCAACTGGAGCAGGTCGTCGATCATGTCCTGGCGCTGGCCGGGCGTCGCGTTGATGAGCTTGTTCACCTCTCCCTGCCGGACGTACGCGCAGTTGACGAACGCGTCGGCGTCCATCCGCAGGAGGTCGGCGATCCGCGCCTCGACGTCGGTGACGCCCTCGACGGTGCCGTCAGGCCCCTCGAGCGTGCAGTCGGGGGTGGACGCGCGCTCGCCGGTCGCGCGCACTCGTCGGTGGAGGCGATAGTCGGCGCCGTCGTGACGGAAGACCACCTCGACCTCCGCCTCCTCGGCGCCGATGGTCACCACCTCGTCCAGCGTGCGGTCGAGGGCGGTCGCCCCGTAGAGCGCGAAGAAGGTCGCCTCCAGCAGCGAGGACTTGCCGCTCCCGTTCAGGCCGTGGATGACCGTCACGCCCTCGTCGAGGCGCACGTCGGCGTCCTCGTAGCACTTGAAGTTCCGCAGGCGGAGGCGCTCGACCCTCACAGGAACTCCTCCATGGTCGTGTTCCGGCTCGCGTCGCTCTCACCGGCGTCCGCGCCGCCCTCGGTCGCGCCGGACGAGTCGTCGGCGCCCCCGGCGGCCTGGTCGGTCCCGTCACCCCCGGAGGCCTGGTCGGCGTCCTCCGGGACGGGGTCGAGGGCGGCGAGGTCGTCCTCGACGAGGTCGGCCACGGTCCGCTCGACCGCCTCGCGGACGTTCGACCGGGCCAGGTCCTCGTCCCGGACGGTCGCCTCGACGCGGCGGGCGGCGTCGCTCAGTCCCATCTCCCGCACCCGCTCGCGGACCGCCGCGTCGGGGTCCGCGAACGACACCTCGACGTCGGTTGGGTCCCCCTCGCGCTCGCGGCGGTCGGTGACGCGGGTGAGCAGCGCCCCGCCCTCGTCGCCGGCCGCCTCGACGTCGGCGGGGACCACCTCGTCGCCGTCGCCGGTGACGGTCACGACGACGACGGCGTCGGTGACGTCGGCCTCTCGGACGCGCTGGCGGACGCGCTCGGTCCCCTCGCCCGGCGCGAGGTCCACCCCGAGGAAGACGAACGGGCGGGTCTCGATACCGCGCCGCGCGATGCGGATCTCCTCCTCGAAGGTCACGACGTTGTACCCGCGGTCGGCGCGTTCGTCGGTGCTGGCGCGCTCGGTCGACCCGCAGTAGGTGACCCAGGTGTCCGCGACCTCCGCGGTGTCCGGGTGGTGGTTGTCCCCGAGGAGGACGGCGTCGAAGTCGACGTTCGACGCAGCGAGGACGGCCTCCGTGTCCCAGTCGGCGTGGGCGAAGGGCGTGAACAGACCGTGAGCGACGAGGGCGGCGTGGTCGGTGTCCGGCGGCGCGAACTCGTAGTCCAGTTCGTCCCGGCGCGAGGGCGGGACGTGGTCCAGGCCATAGACGGTGACGTCGCCGACCACCGTCCCTTCGGCGTCGAGGCGCGTCGCCAGGCCCAGTTGCTCGAAGAGGTCCAGCCACTGCGCGTCGCGCGTGTCCTCGTGGTTGCCGACGACGGCGAGGAAGGGAACGCCGGCGTCGCGGAGGGCGCGCAGCGTCTCGATGGTCCCGAGGAGGTCTGGCAGGCCGGGCCGCCGGTCGTGGAACAGGTCGCCCGCGTGGACCACGGCGTCGACGTTCGCCTCGACCGCGTCGTCGACGACCTGCCGGAACGCCGCGAGGAAGTCCCGGCGGCGCTCGGGGGCGTGGTACTGCTGGTACCCGATGTGGGTGTCCCCCGTGTGGATGACCCGCGTCATTGGGGTGTCGTAGTCGACCCCCGGTCTTAGGTCCGGCGACGGCGACTCGGCGGGGTCACCGCGTCTCGACGGTCAGCGTGTAGAGGCGCTTGCGCGCGTCGGAGAAGGAGAAGCGGGACTCCACCACGCCGGTCTCCTCCAGTCGGGAGAGGGCGTACCGCACGGTCCGCGCCGGCAGGAGCGTCTCCTCGGCGAGTTGGCTCTGCGTCAGCGTGCCGTCGTACTCCAGGACCTTCGCCACGAGCTTCGCGCTCGGGGGGAGGTCCCGTATCGCGTCGAGGTCCGTCGGTTCGTCGGCGTCGGTCGGGCGAGTGTCTGTCGCGCTCATGCCAGCCCCTTTTTGATGCGGAGGGATAATAGTTTCTGTTCTGGATTATTACCACAGGGAATTGCGCGGCCGACCGATCGTGGGCGTTCCGACGACCCGAAGCCTCTTATGAACCAGCGCCGTAACCGTCGGTGATGACCGACACGGTCGAAGACGCCGAACTCCCGTACGACGAGAGCGCCTCGCAGCAGGACAAGATCGAGGCGCTGCGGGAGCGGTTGCAGGTCCTCGAGCAGCAGAACGAGGAGATGCGGGACAAACTGCTCGACGCCAACGCGGAGAACAACAAGTACCAGCAGAAGCTCGAGCGTCTCACCCACGAGAACAAGAAACTCAAGCAGTCACCGCTGTTCGTCGCCACCGTCCAGGAGGTCAACGACGACGGCGTCATCATCAAGCAGCACGGCAACAACCAGGAGGCACTCACAGAGGTCACCGACGAGATGCTGGACGACATCGAGGCGGGTGCCCGGGTGGCGGTCAACAACTCTCTCTCCATCGTTGACCGCCTCGAGGACCAGACCGACGTCCGTGCCCGCGTGATGCAGGTCGAGGAGAGTCCTTCCGTGGGCTACGAGGACATCGGCGGTCTCGACGAGCAACTCACCGAGATCCGCGAGACGGTCGAGATGCCCCTCGAGAGCCCCCACCTCTTCGACGAGGTGGGCATCGAGCCGCCGTCGGGGGTCCTTCTCTACGGGCCGCCGGGGACGGGCAAGACGATGATGGCGAAGGCGGTGGCCAACCAGACCGACGCCACCTTCATCAAGATGGCCGGCTCCGAACTCGTCCACAAGTTCATCGGCGAGGGGTCGAAACTCGTCCGCGACCTCTTCGAGGTTGCCCGGGAGCGCGAACCCGCCGTCGTCTTCATCGACGAGATCGACGCCATCGCGTCGAAGCGCACGGAGTCCAAGACGTCGGGGGACGCGGAGGTCCAGCGCACGATGATG
Source organism: Halobacteriaceae archaeon (assembly GCA_042216525.1). Classification (GTDB taxonomy): domain Archaea; phylum Halobacteriota; class Halobacteria; order Halobacteriales; family Halobacteriaceae; genus JBDGTT01. The sequence continues at coordinate 13,869 of JBDGTT010000002.1, read as the reverse complement.
CAACTCCTCTCGGAGATGGACGGCTTCGAGGAGCGCGGCGACATCCGCATCATCGCGGCGACGAACCGCTTCGACATGCTCGACCGCGCCATCCTCCGGCCCGGGCGGTTCGACCGCCTCATCGAGGTGCCAAAGCCCGACGTCGAGGGCCGCGAGAAGATCTACCGCATCCACACGCGGAACATGAACGTCTCCGACGACGTGGACTTCGACGCGCTGGCCCGCGAGTCCGAGGGCTGTTCGGGTGCCGACGTGAAGGCCATCTGCACCGAGGCCGGGATGTTCGCCATCCGCGACGACCGCACGGAGATCACGATGGCGGACTTCCGCGGCGCCCAGGAGAAGGTCCAGGCCGAGGACGAGGACGAGGAGATCTCGAAGACCTTCGCCTGAAAGCCCTCGCGCGAATCCGGTCCTGCGGACACGGATTCGCCCTCGCCCTTTTCATTTCCACCAGGCGCGCGGCCTGCCGGCCGCGCTTCGCTGTCGGTGCCGGCTACCCGAGCGAAGACCTTCGCCTGAACGTCTCCGGAAACGCTCCGCGTTTCCGGGAGCCCGAAAATCTGTGATTTTCGAGGACCCTCGCGCGAATCCGGTCCTGCGGACACGGATTCGCGCTCGTGCTACGAGAGCGCGGAGCGTTCTCGGCACCTCGGCGGACGCTTCGCGTCCGCCGGTGGCCCGTTCCATTTCTTCCGAAAACGCCGACGGCGTTTTCGGCGTCCCGGAAGACGCTCCGCGTCTTCCGCGGACCGCCAGGTGCGCGGCCTGCCGGCCGCGCTTCGACGTCGGTGCCGGAGACCCCCGACTCCGCTCGCTCGCGGGTGTCCCGACGGCGCCACCGCGTTCGCTGGACCGCTCTGCTCTCGGCCCCGGTCAGTTCGCCGTCGAGACGATCTTGACGACGTCGCCCTCCTCGAGTTCGTAGTCGTCGCTGACCTGCCGGTCCGTCCGGGCGTTAATCGCGTGGAGGTAGCCGTCGCCGATGTCGCTGTGGACCGCGTAGGCGAGGTCCCGGGGCGTCGACCCGCGCGGGAGGAGGTGGGCGTCGGGCAACACGTTCCCCTGGCCGTCGGTCCACTTGCTCGCGTCCTGGACCGGGTAGGCCGTGAGGTGGTCGAGCAGGTCGTAGACCGCCCCGTTCAGCGCCGCCAGGACGCCGGTGCCCCCGAACCGGGCCATCGTCTCGCGCAACTCCTCGAGGACCGCCCGCTGCTCCTCGCTCACGTCGCCGGTCAGTTCGAAGGACTCGTCGCCGGGGTCGTAATCGAGGACGCCCCGCTCGGCGCCGCGTCGCAGGGCCAACTCGCCCTGGGCCGTCGCGGGGACGACGGGGACCTCCAACTCGAGGAGGCGGTCGACGAACGCCGGGGGCGCGACGTCCACCTTGTTCGCGACGACGAGGATCGGCTTCGAGCGGGCCCTGACCGACTCCGCGAGCGACTGGCGGTGCTCGTCGGTCCACTGCATCGGGTCCTCGGGGTAGTCGAGTTCGCGCAGGCTCGCCGACACCTCCGCTTCGGTGGCGCCGAATCCCGTGAGCATGTCGTGGAGGGCCTCGTCGACGTCGAAACCCGGGGAGCGGGAGGATCGCTCGACGGACTCCCAGTTCCGGTCGACGATGCCCGCCAGCCAGTTGTCCATCTCCGTCGCGATGAAGTCGACCTCGTCGACGGGGTCGTAGGTCCCCACCTCGACGGGTTCGCCCTCGGCGTTCGTCCCGCCGGAGGCGTCGACGACGGTCAGGATTGCGTCCGCGTTCGTGAGTTCGTCGAGGAACTGGTTGCCGAGGCCGCGCCCCTCCGAGGCCCCGGGGACGAGGCCCGCGACGTCGAGTAACTCCACGGGGACGTAGCGCTTGCCGTCGTGACAGCGCTCGTTGCCACAGCGCGCCGCCCGGTCCAGGCAGGGACACCGGGTCCGGGCGTGTGTCACCCCGCGGTTCGGATCGATGGTCGTGAACGGGTAGTTGGCGACGTCCACCTCCGCCATCGTGGCCGCCGTGTAGAACGTGGACTTGCCGGCGTTTGGCTTGCCGGCAAGCGCGAGCGACAGCATACCACCCCGTACCCGGGACGGCGGAAACTGCCTTTCGGTTGTGCGGGCGCTCAGGCCTCGAGGAGTTCGACCATGTTCCCCTCCGGGTCCCGCAGGAAGCAGATGCGCGTCCCCGATTCGGTGGTCTGGGGGCTGGAGTGGGTCTCGACTGCGTCGGGCAGCCCGTGGAAGACGGCGTCCACGTCGTCGACGGCGAGGCCGAGGTGTGTCGCGCCCGCGTCGTTGACGTCGCCCCCGGTCCGGTCGTCGCCCGCGGGGTCGTAGGCGACGAGTTCGAGGAGGGCGTCGCCTGCGTCGAGGTGGACGAACTCGGCGCTCGCCCCCGGCACGTCGACCGCGTCGGCGAACGCCTCGCCGCCCACGCTGAACTCCCGGACGGCGTCGAGGCCCAGCGCGTCGGCGTAGAACGCGACCGCGCGGTCGAGGTCCGAGACGGTCAGCCCGTAGTGGTGTGCGCGCATACGCCGCCCTCGCCGTGGGTCGGCAAAACGCTGGCGGGTCAGACCGGGTCGCTCTCGCCGCCGACCAGTCGGGTCTCGCCGGTCGCCCGGATGGCGCCGTCGACGCTGGCCTCCGGCGAGAGCGACACGTCCGTCCCGGCGAGGTCACCGAGCACCGTCGCGTCGCCGTGGACGGTGACGTCGCCGTTCCGGGTGGTCACGTCGCCGTGGACCGTCGTGTCGGGGCCGACGGTGATGTCGCCCTGCGCCCGGAGGCTCCCGAACACCTCGTTGTCGGCGCCGACCGTGATCTCCGTCGCGCGGACGTTGCCGTGGAGTCGGCAGTCGTCGCCGATCTCTGCCGGCGTCGAGACGCGCCACGCGTCGTCGGAGACCCTGGCGCTCCGGGGGATTACCACCGGGTCAGCCTCGACGTCGTCGTCGGTGAACTCCGCGAGCAGTTCCCGGGCGGCGTCCTCCTCGCCGAGGCGAAGGAGTTGGGAGAGGTAGACGACGAGGAAGACGATGGTCGGCATCGGGTTGCGGATGACGATCCACCCGTTGGCCTCGAAGCCCTCCTCGATGTCGACGTCGTCGCCGATGTCGAGGTCGCCCGCAACGACGAGTTGCCCGCCGACGTGGACCCGCTCCCCGAGATAGGCGTCCTCGCCGACGAGGACGTTCTCCGCGACGTCACACCACATGTCCAGGCGGCAGTCGCCCTCCGCCTCGATGTGGCCGCCGAACCGGACGCGCTCGCCGGCGATGACGTTCCGCCCGCGGACCCCGAAGTCGACGACACTCTGGCCGCCCACGAGGACGTCGCCCTCGGTCACCAGGTCGTGCTCCTCGATGGTGGTGCCGTCGGGGAGCGCCAGTTTCTCCAGCGGGTCGGAACCGAACACGTGTCTCTGCTGTCCCCGAGTCCGCTTAAATCGCACGGCGGCGTCGGACGCGCGTCGCACGGCCGCCGGACGCCGCGTAGTCAGACGACTTATGCGGGCCGGACGCCGAGCGCGGCCGTGACCGAAGACGTCTACGGGGTCGAGATGTCGCCCGCGGAGATGGCGGCGTTCCTCGAGCGACACGGCCACGGGGTGCTGTCGTTCGGCGGGGACCCGCCCTACGCGCTCCCGATGTCGTTCGGCTACCACGTGCTGAACGACCGGTGCGTCTTCCAGTTCCTGTTCAACCCCGAGAGCCGGAAGCGCGACTACGTGACGACCGGGGACCGGGTGACCCTCACCGCCTACGAGTGGACCGACCCCGCGGACTGGCGGAGCGTCGTCGTCGAGGGTCGGCTCTCGCCCATCGAGGGGGACTCGCCCGCGGCCCTCGACGCGGCGTCGGTGTTCGCGCCCTACGAGACGACCGTCTCGCTCACCGTCTTCGAGCGTCCCGTCGACGAACTCGACCCGGCGTGGTACGAACTCGCCGTCGAGGAGATGCACGGCCGCCAGTCGCCCACGGCCGAGACGCCCTGACGGCCCGTCGGCGTCGCCCGACTCGCTTATACGTCGCGACCGCCTCGCCTCGGACATGACGATACTCTCCATCGACGAGGACGGCGTCGACGCGGTCTACGAGGGTCACGAGTTCCGCCTCGAGCGAGAGCTCATCGAGGAGGCGACGCAGAAATCGTACGGCGACGTGACCGACCACGAGGTGATCGCTCTCATCGAGGAGTCCCCCTCCTTCGACGGCGAACCCCGGCGCATCGGGGACGTCATCTAACTCACCGGCGCTCGCGAGCGCGCGGGCGTGAATCCGCCGGTCCGGTCGCGCGGTCCACCGGTCCGGTCGCGCGGTCCACCGGTCCGGTCGCGCGGTCCCCCGTGTTTATCGTGGTCGCCGTCGTGGGATGGGCCGTTGTGACTCCGCCTTCGACCGCCCGCGACGCCGCCTGGACCGCCGCCGCGGCGACGGCCGCCGGCTACCTCCTCGTGCTGGCGGGCGTCGCCGTCGCCCTGTTCGCCGTCCCGTACCTGCTCTTCCCCGGGTGACCGTCGATGCGACGCATTCGGACCACCGTGGACGTCGACGCCCCGCCGGAGGCGGTCTGGGCGGTCCTGACCGACGTCGAGGCCTACCCGGAGTGGAACCCGCACGTCCGGTTCGCGTCGGCGGACCTGACGGCGGGCGGTCGCCTCGAGATTCAGGTGCAGGTCGGCGGCGGGCGGGTCCGCTCGATGCCGGTCCGCGTCGTCGCGTTCGACCCGCCGCGCCGACTGGCGTGGGTCGGGCGGGCGGGCACCAGGTGGCTCTTCGAGGGTCGCCACTCCTTCGAACTCGACCCGCTCGACGACGGTGCGCGCACCCGGCTGACGAACGCCGAACGCGCCCGGGGCCTCCTCGTGCCTTCGTCGTGCCCCGGGACGCAGCCGGCGACTACGAGGCCATGAACCGGGCGCTGAAGGCCCGCGTGGAGGGGGCCTGAGCGCCTCACAGGCCGCCCGGGGGCGCTCAGCCGAACGACTCCACCTTCGCGCTGGCGACGTCCGCGCCGGCGGCCTCGAGTGCGTCCTCGGCGTCGGCCACGAAGTCCGCGAAGCCGTAGACGAAGGGCTGGCCGCCGACGTCCGCGACGGCGAGGGTGGTGGCGGCCCGCAGGCCCGCGTCGTCCGAGACGACGAAGACCGGCGCGTCCGCCGCGGCCAGTCCGGCGAGGCGGTCCTCGTGGACCGGGTCGCCGCGGTAGACCACGGCGACCCGGCCCCCGTCTCGGACGACGCGCTCTGCGATGCCGACGGCCGGGCCCACGCCGGGACCCCCGGCGAGCACCACCGCGGCGGACTCCCCCTCGTAGTAGTTCCGGCCGAACGGGCCCTCGACGTCGACCGCGTCGCCGGACTCCCGGTCCGCGAGCCAGGGCGCCACCTCGCCCTCGGGGTCGACGGAGACGGTGAGTTCGAACCCGCCCTCGGTGGAGGGCGAGGAGAGCGTGTAGAACCGCGACTCGCCGTCGACGGACACCCGGACGAACTGCCCGGGGGCGGCGGCGAACGACGGGGGCGTCTCGAACGTGACGGCGACGGTGTCCGGGCCGACCGGGCGGACCGACCGGACCGTCGCCTCGAACGACTGGGGCATGGACGGCGCTTACACGTCGGGGGCAAAAGCGATTCCCCAACTGTGGCGGTTCGGAAGCCTTTTGCGGCAGGTATCGCAACCCTCCTACACATGGACGAGGACCTGAACTGGGCCATCGGCGGCGAGGCCGGCGATGGAATCGACTCGACCGGGAAGATTTTCGCCCAGGCACTCTCCCGTGCCGGACGGCACGTGTTCACCTCGAAGGACTTCGCGTCCCGCATCCGGGGGGGTTACACCGCCTACAAGGTGCGGACCGCCGTGGACCGCGTCCAGAGCGTCGTGGACCGCCTCGACGTCCTGGTCGCGCTGACACAGCGGACCATCGACGAGAACCTCGACGAACTGCGCGAGGGCAGCGTCGTCATCTACGACGAGGACCGCACCGACGCCGAGGACGTCCCCGAGGACGCCGTGGCCGTCGACGTGCCGCTGAAGACCCTCGCGGAGGAGGCCGGCGGGGCCATCATGCGCAACGTCGTCGCCCTGGGTGCGACCTGCGAGGTGTGTGAGTTCCCCATCGAGAACCTCGACGAGGCGCTCGAGAAGCGCTTCGGTGACAAGGGCGAGAAGATCGTCGCGAACAACAAGGAGGCCGCCCGGGCCGGCGCCGAGTACGTCCGGGAGCACTACGCGGCCGAGAAGGAGGCCTTCGACTACACGCTGGAGACGACCGACAGCGACTACGTGCTCCTGAACGGCGACGAGGCGATCGGCATGGGTGCCATCGCCGCCGGCTGTCGCTTCTACGCGGGCTATCCGATCACGCCGGCCACGGACATCATGGAGTACCTGACCGGCCGCATCGATCGGTTCGGGGGGCACGTCGTCCAGGCCGAGGACGAACTCTCGGCGGTCAACATGGCGCTCGGCGCGGCCCGCGCAGGCGCCCGCTCGATGACGGGCACCTCCGGCCCGGGCATCGATCTGATGGCCGAGACGTTCGGCCTCGTCGCCACCTCGGAGACGCCGCTGGTCATCGCGAACGTGATGCGCTCCGGCCCCTCCACCGGGATGCCGACCAAGCAGGAGCAGGGCGACCTGAACATGATGCTGTACGGCGGCCACGGCGAGATCCCGCGGTTCGTCGTCGCGCCGACCACCATCGCCCAGTGTTTCCACAAGACGGTCGAGGCGTTCAACCTCGCCGAGAAGTACCAGACGCCGGTCTACCTCGTGGCCGACCTCTCGCTGGCGGTCACCGAGCAGACCTTCGACCCCGAGACGTTCGACATGGACGCCGTCGAGATCGACCGCGGCAAGATCGTCGACGAGGACGAGGTCGGCGAGTGGCAGGACGAGCAGGGCCGCTTCCAGCCCCACTTCCCGACCGAGGACGGCGTCAGCCCCCGGGCGCTCCCCGGGACCGAGGGCGGCGTCCACATGAGCACCGGCCTCGAACACGACGCGCTGGGCCGCCGGACCGAGGACACCGACGTCCGGGTCGAGCAGGTCGACAAGCGCAACCGGAAGGTCGAGACGGCCGAGCGAGAGGAGACGTGGGACTACCGCGAGTTCGGCGACCCGGACGCCGACACCCTGGTCCTCTCCTGGGGGTCGAACGAGGGCGCGATGCGGGAGGCCGTCCGCTTCCTCGACGAAGAGGGCGTCGACGTGCGCTTCCTCTCGGTGCCGTACGTCTTCCCCCGCCCGGACCTCTCCGAGGAGGTAGCGGCCGCCGAGGACGTCATCGTCGTCGAGTGCAACGCGAACGGCCAGTTCGCCGACCTCATCGAGCACGACACCCTCACGCGGGTCGAGCGCGTGACGAAGTACGACGGGGTGCGGTTCAAGGCCGACGAACTCGCGGCCGCGATTCGGGAGACACTCGAAGCACAGGAGGCAAGCGCATGAGCTCCGACGTCAGGTTCACCGACTTCAAGTCCGACAAGCAACCGACCTGGTGTCCCGGCTGTGGGGACTTCGGGACGATGAACGGCATGATGAAGGCCCTCGCGAACACCGGCAACTCGCCGGACGACACGTTCGTCGTCGCCGGCATCGGCTGTTCCGGCAAGATCGGGACCTACATGCGCTCGTACGCCCTCCACGGCGTCCACGGGCGCGCGCTCCCCGTGGGCACCGGCGTCAAGCTCGCCAACCCCGACCTCGAAGTGATGGTCGCGGGCGGCGACGGCGACGGCTACTCGATCGGCGCGGGCCACTTCGTCCACGCCGTCCGGCGGAACGTCGACATGACCTACGTCGTCATGGACAACCGCATCTACGGGCTGACCAAGGGCCAGTACTCGCCCACCTCCCGCGAGGACTTCGAGACGGCCACCTCCCCCGAGGGCACCCACCAGTCGCCGGTCAACCCGCTGGCGCTCGCCCTCGCGGCCGGCGGATCCTTCATTGCGCAGTCCTTTGCCTCGGACGCCCAGCGCCACACCGAGATCGTCGAGGCGGCCATCGAGCACGACGGCTTCGCGCTGGTCAACGTCTTCTCGCCCTGCGTGACGTTCAACGACGTCGACACCTACGACTACTTCCGCGACTCGCTGGTCGACCTCGCGGACGAGGACTACGACCCGACCGACTACGAGCAGGCGCGCGACACCATCCTCGACCCCGAGAAGGAGTACATGGGCGTGCTCTACCGCGACGAGGACGCCACCTCCTACGAGGAGTCCTTCGGCGTCGAGGGCAACATGGCCGACATCCCGGACGGCGCGCCCGAGGGTGCGACCGACCTCGTCCGCGAGTTCTACTGACTCAAACCGGACTTTCAGTCACCCGGACCTGTTTATCCCGCACCGGCGTACGGATAGCTATGCGACGGCGCGTCCTCCTCCGCCGACTCGGCGCCCTCTCGGCCGTCGGCCTCGCCGGGTGTGCCGGCCGGTCCTCGGGGTCGCCCGAGGGGCCGGACGACGGAACGACCACGACCAGGGACGGCACGACCACCACCACGACCAGGGACGGCACGACCACCACCACGGGAGAGACGGCGACGTCCGTCAGTCCCGGTGGCGGTCGTCGGCCCGACCCCTGGGAGGCCCCCGACGGGGCCGTCGCGACGATGGCTGTCGGGACCGCCGACGACGTGTTGCTCCCCGACCTGAACCGCCCGCACGTCGTCCGCGTCTGGAACGCGACCGGCGAGGCCCGCCGGGTGGGTTTCTCGCTCCGCCGGGACGACACGACGGTCGCGAGCGCCGACCGCGAGTTCCCTCGGGACGGCGTCTACGAGGTGACCGTCGTCGACCCCGCCCACTACCGCCTCGACGTCAGCGTCGACGGCGAACTCCGGAGCACGGTCGACCTGCCGGCGACGCTGTTCGACTGCGAGGGGTCGACGACGACGGTCCGGGTGGCCGACCGCGTCGAGCACCACACGACGTCGTCGGCGGACTGTCCGGCCCCGGTGGTCGTCGACCACTCGCTGGTCGGGGGGCGGCCACGGTGCGGCGAGCGAGACGACGCGACCGTCTCGCGCGACGGGACCACGCTCTCGATAGCGGGCCACCTCCGCGCCCCGACGCCCTGTCACGTGCCGGTGCTCGCCGACGCCGCGATGGCCGAGGACGAACTCGTCCTCACGGTCGCCCCCGAACCCGACGGCTCGGACGTCTGCGTCGAGTGCGTCGGGACCCTCCCGTACGACGCGTCGGTGACGGTCGCCGAGGACCTGCCCGCGTCGCTCGCGGTCCGCCACCGGACGGCCGGGGACGCGCGGACGGTCGCGCGGTGGACCCGTGACGGCCACACGACCACCGGGTGACCCGATTTCGCCCACCGGCCGGCGTCAGAAATCGTCCCGCGTGTTTTTTATTGCCCACGCGAGTTAGACCCTGTAACCATGACCACGGACGAACCGACGGAGCGACTCCGTGGGCCCACACCCGACCGACCGGCCGGCGTCGAGACCCTGGGGCGTGACCGCCAGTCCGCCGACGACCGGACTCCGGGCCATGTCTGAGCACGTCGACGCGGTGGTCGCCGGCGCGGGCCCCGCCGGCGCACAGTTCGCCCGCGACCTCGCCCGGCGAGACTACGACGTCCTCGTCCTGGAGGCCGAGTCCGAGGACGGGTTCCCGCGGCAGAGCAACAAGTCGACCGCGGGCACGTTCCCGTCGATGATGGGCGCCTTCGGCGTCCCCGACGACGTGGTGATGAACTTCACCGACGACGTCGTCCTCGAGAGCCCGACCGAGCACTACGTGGCGCCGCAACCGGGGGCCGTCCTCGAGTTCGCGGAGTTCAAGCGCTTCCTCGTTCGCGACGGCCGCGACCAGGGGGCGACCTACCGCTTCGACGCGCGCGTCAACAACCCCATCACCGAGGACGGGTCGGTCGTCGGGGTGCAGTACGCCGGGTCGGAGGAGGTCTACGCCGACGTCGTCGTCGACGCGACCGGTCCGGCGGCCCCCCTCGCGAAGAAACTCGGCGTGAGCGACCTCGAGCGCCGGAACCAGGCCATCGGCGTCGAGTGGGAGATGGAGGGCGTCGACGTGGACCACGAGGACTACGCCGACCTCACGGACGCGATGATGCTCCGCCTCGACCACGACCTGGCTCCCGGCGGTTACTCCTGGATATTCCACACGGGCGGGGACACCGCGAAGGTGGGGCTGTGCTACATCCAGAACGAGCGCTACCACCAGTACGGCGACGAGGGGATGAGCATCGACGACTACCTCGAGCACTGGCTCGACACCGATCCGCGGTTCGCGGACGCCGAGCGAATCTCGGGCAAGCAACAGCACCGCGGGTCCGCCCACATCCAGCCGCCCGGCCGGTTGAGCACGGACAACTTCATGGCCATCGGTGACACCGTCCCGAGCATCGACCCCCTCTGGGGCGAGGGCATCCACAAGGGGATGAAGTCGGCCCGCGCGGCGGCCATCACCGCCGACCGCTGCCTGACGTCGTCGACGCCGGACACGTCCGCCGAGAGCATGGCCGTCTACGACGACCTGTTCTACGACTGGGTCGCGCCGAACTGGCGGAAGCGACTGGCGATGACGCGGTTGCTCTACCTCGCGTCCAACGAGCGATACGACCGCCTCCTCCGGGACATGAACCGCGTCGGCACGGACCTGCTGGCCGACGCGAACGCGGGGGACGTCCGCGCGGTCACGAAGTTCCTCCACCTCGGTGACCTCCCTCTCATCGCCCGGTTCGCGCGCGACCAGTTCTCGACCTGACGCCGCCGGCCGAATCCGCAATCCCTAATTCCGGGCTCGCCCTCGCACGCGTATGTCACGGACCGACGAAGTTCGACGCGTCGACGGGATGCCGACGCTGGGTATCGGCACGTGGGAGAACACCGATCCCGAGCAGTGTACCGAGAGCGTGCGGACGGCCCTCGAGACGGGCTACCGCCACGTCGACACCGCCCAGGCCTACGGCAACGAGGCAGACGTCGGCGAGGGTATCGCGCGGGCGGACGTCGACCGCGAGGACGTCTTCCTCGCGACCAAGGTGTGGATCTCCAACCTCGGCGCCGACGACGTGCGCTCCTCGACCCGCGAGAGCGTGGCGAAACTCGGCGTCGACTACCTCGACCTGCTGTACGTCCACTGGCCCGCCCGGACCTACGACCCGGAGGAGACGATGGCCGCCCTCGGTGACCTCGTCGACGACGGCCTCGTCGAGCGCGTCGGCGTGAGCAACTTCGAACCCCACCACGTCGACGCCGCTCGCGAGGCCGCCGACGTCCCCATCTTCGCCAACCAGGTCGAGATGCACCCGATGCTGCCACAGGAGGAGTTGCGGGACTACGCTGCCGAGACCGGCCTCGAACTCGTCGCCTACTCGCCGCTGGCTCGCGGTGCCGTCTTCGACGTGCCCGCGGTGCAGGCCGTCGCGGAGAAACACGGCGTCAGCGAGGCCCAGGTGTCGCTGGCGTGGGTCCGCGAGAAGGGCGCGACCGCCATCCCGAAGGCGACGAGCGAGGCGCACGTCCGCGACAACTGGGAGAGCCGGACCCTCGACCTCGACGACGAGGACGTCGCGCGCATCGACGCCGTCGAGACCCGCGACAGGCGGGTCGCCCCCTCGTTCGGCCCGGACGACTGGGACTAGAGCGAGTTCTTCAGGCGCTCGAAGAAGCCGGGTTCGACGTCGACTTCCTCGCCGCCGGCCTCCGCGAACTGCTGGAGCGCTTCCCGCTGCTCGGCGTTGAGCGACTCCGGCGTGACGACCTGTGCGTGCACGTAGAGGTCGCCCTGCCCCCGCCCGCGGAGGTGGGGCATGCCCTCGCCCCGGAGGCGGAACGTCTCGCCGCTCTGCGTGCCCGCGGGCACGTCGAGGTCGACCGCGCCGCCGAGCGTCGGCACCTCGACGGTGGCACCGAAGACGGCTTGCGGGAACGAGATGGGGTGACGGCGGTGGAGGTCGTCGCCGTCCCGGTCGAACGCGTCGTGGTCCGCGACGCGCACCTCGACGAGGAGGTCCCCGTTCGGCGCCCCGCGGTCGCCGGGTGCCCCCTCGCCGTCCATCCGGAGGGTCTGTCCGTCGCGGATGCCCGCCGGTATCTCGACGTGGATGGTCGCCTCGCGGCGGACGACGCCGTCGCCCCCGCACTCGCTGCAGGTCTCGGAGTGGAGTTCGCCCGTCCCCTCACAGCGGGTGCAGGTGCTGGACTGCTGGACGCGCCCGAACGGCGTCTGCTGGACGCGCGTGGTCTGCCCGCGCCCGTCGCACTCCGGACAGGTCTGCACGTCCGCGTCCGGAGGATGACCGCGCCCGTCGCAGGCGTCACACCGCTCGGGCCGGGTGACGGTCATCTGCTTCTCGACGCCGTGGTAGGCGTCCTCCAGCGTGACGTCCAGCCTGGTCTGGAGGTCCTGGCCCTGTCGGGGGCCCTGCTGGCGACCGCGGCCGCCGCCCCCGAAGAACTGCTCGAAGATGTCGTTGATGTCGCCCATCCCGCCGCGGCCGCCGCCGCCGAAGGGGCCGCCGCCCATGCCGCCCGCCCCGGCGCCGCCGTTCTCTGTGGCGCCCTGCTTGTCGGCCTGGACGTACCGGTCGTGGCCGAGCTGGTCGTAGAGGCGTCGCTGCTCCTCGTCGGTCAGCACCTCCTTGGCCTTCTTCGCCTTCTTGAACTTCTCCTCTGCGTCCGGGTCGTCGCTGACGTCCGGGTGATACTTCGCGGCCTTCTCGCGGAAGGCTTGCTGTATCTCGTCGGCGTCGGCGTCCCGCCCGACGCCGAGCACGTCGTAGAAGTCCTCGCTCATCAGTTATCGGTGATAGGGCGTCGGTCGTACTTGAAAAGCCCGGCTCGCGGAGTCGGTCCTACTCCTCGTCGGCGTCGTCCGCGTCCGCGTCCACGTCCCCAGACGACGTCTGGCGGGCTGACGAGCTTTGCTCGTCAACGTCCTCGAAGTCGGCGTCGACGTACTCGCCGTCCTCGGCACCGGCGCCCGCGGCGCCCGCGCCCGGTCCGGCCCCCGCGGCGCCGGCACCGGGACCCGCTCCCGCGCCCGCCGCGCCGGCCTGGGCGGCCTGCTGCTGGTAGGCCTGCTTGCCGATCTCCTGGAGTTCGGTCGAGAGCGACTCGGTGGCGTCCTGGAGGTCCTCGGTCGTCGCGTCCTCGTCCTCGAGGGCGGTCTCGACGTCGTCGATGCGGTCCTCGACGGACGCGCGCAGGTCGTCGTCGACGAGCTCCTCGTTCTCATCGAGGAGGGTCTCGGCCCGCTGGATCGCGCTCTCGGCCTCGTTGCGGGCCTCGATGCGCTCGCGGCGCTTCTGGTCCTCCTCGGCGTGCTCTTCGGCCTCCTCCTTCATCGACTCGATCTGGTCGTCGGAGAGGCCGGCCCCGCCCTCGATGGTGATGGACTCGGCGTTGCCCGAGCCCTTGTCCTCGGCCTCGACGTTGACGATGCCGTCGGCGTCGATGTTGAACGAGACCTCGATCTGGGGCGTGCCCGCGGGCGCCGGCGGGATGCCGGTCAACTGGAACTCGCCCAGCAGTTCGTTCTCCTCGGCGAGTTCGCGTTCGCCCTGGAAGACCCGCACCTGCACGGAGGTCTGGTTGTCCGCCGCCGTGGTGAAGATCTTCGACTCCTCGGTCGGGATGGTTGTGTTGCGCTCGATGAGGCGCTCGAACAGGCCGCCCTTGACCTCGATGCCCAGCGAGAGGGGCGTCACGTCGAGCAGGACGATGTCGTCGACCTCGCCGCCGAGGACGCCGCCCTGGATGGCCGCGCCCAGCGCGACGGCCTCGTCGGGGTTGACGTTCTTCTTGGGCTGTTGGCCCGTGAGTTCCTCGACCTGCGACTGGACCATCGGCATCCGGGTCGACCCGCCGACGAGGATGACCTCGTCGATGTCG